>JANNLH010000088.1:0-9176 GCA_031396725.1 Gemmatimonadaceae bacterium
GCCGCACCCGCGCGGCGGCCCACCGAGGTCCGCATCGCCGAGGCGGTGCAGCAGCAGACGGGCCGGCTCAAGCAGATGGTCCTCGCGCTCGGCGCGCTCATCCTCGTCGCGGGCGCGGCCGGGATCTGGTACACGCAGCGGAGCGCGGCCGAGACCCGTGCGCAGCTGGCTGCACTCCTCTCCGCCAACGACTCGCTCGCGCGTTCGCTCGAGCAACGGCTCGCGCAGACGGGACTCGCCGATTCCGCGCTCAGCGCGGCCCGCGCCGAGAGCGAGCGGCTGGAGGCGGCGCTGCGCGCGCGCCAGGCGAGCGGCGGGGACATCGCCGAACTCTCGGCCGAGATGCGCGCGGCGCAGGCGCGGACCGCGACCCTGGCGCGGATGGACTACGCCGCGGTCACCGCGGCGAACCGGGCGGCGATCGTCTTCCTCGTGGTGGAGATGCCCGACAGCAGCCGGTCGAGCGGGACGGGATTCAACATCCACCCGAGCGGCCTCATCGTCACCAACCGACACGTCGTGCAGACGCCGGGCGGGGTGCGCCCGCAGCGCATCGCCGTGGCGTTCGACGGGACGCGGGGCGAGTGGCTGGAGGCGGTCGTCGAGAGCGTGAGCACGACCGACGAGCTCGCCTTCCTGCGGCTCGTGCGGCGCGGCGTGCATCCCGTCGTGAGCGGGATCGCGCGCGACGCGGGCGCCGGCGCGCTGGGCGAGCCGGTCGCCGTGCTCGGCTATCCGCTCGGCACCTCACTGGTCGGGATGGGCGGCGACATCAACCGGCTGCGGCCCGTCGCCACGCTCGGCTTCGGCACGGTCAGCAAGGTGCTCGACGAGACGCTGCAGCTCGACGCCTTCGCTGCGCAGGGCTCGAGCGGGTCGCCGGTGTTCGACGCGCGCGGCCTCGTGATCGGCGTGGTGTACGGCGGCGCGCCGGAGAGCAACGGCCGCATCGTCTACGCCGTCCCCTCGGCGCGACTCGCGCGGCAGCTCCCTACGGACGCCGCGGCGGCCCTTCGGTAGTCGGAGCGGGCCGCGGGGCCGATGGCGGGCGGCCGCGGAACCCGCGTTCCATCTCCACCAGCGACCGAACGACAGTGGGCATCATCGTGCTGATCCCGGCCGTGGGCTCGCTCGCCGAGCCGGTGCTGGTGAAGGCGCGGTAGTTGAAGCCCTGCGCCGCCGAGAGGTCGCGCAGCTGCACCATCCGGACCACACTGTCCTTGGTGGGGATGAGCGAGATCGAGACGAACAGGTCGGCCTTGAGCTTCTCCTGCACCGTGTTGATCGTGCGCGATTCGCGCAGGACCGCGCTCACGGAGTCGGCGGCGATGACCACGAAGCGCGGGTGGCGGTCGAGGTGGACGCGCAGCGAGTCGGCCAGTGAGGCCGCGATCGCGTCGAGGTCCGGCCGGTTGCGCGAAGGACGTGGCATCGCGACGACGACGCGCCGGGGCTCGCTGGTGCGCACCGTGGGCGCCGGGCTGACGCCCATCCGCGCCTCGGCCTCGGTCGCCGACGCCACGGCGGTCAGCGCCTCGGCCGACATCCCCATCGCCGAGCCGACGGCCCCATCGCGCACGACGCGCATCCGGCGCGCCTCCAGCTGCACGAGCGAGTCGAGGACCACGCGCTGGATCTGCGCGCGGATCGAGTCCGCGAAAGCGACGATCGAGACCGAGTCGGAGGGCCGGCCCGACGCCTGACGCGCCGGCGCGGGGCGCTCGGCGAGCCGGCTCGAGACCGCCTTCGCGATCGCCATCGAGTCCTCGCGCGTGAGCATCGCCGCCGCCGGGGCGACGACCTGCGACGACTCGGCGGCGAGGATCGAGTCGCGGACGAACGCGCCAACGGTCACCTCGCCCGTGCGCTGCCCCATCGCCCAGGCCGCAGCCACGATCGCGAGCGCCACGCCGGCGACGAGCGTCGTGCGCACCGCGCTCGGCTTCTTCATCGCCGAGAGCGGTGCCAACTGCCCGCCCGAGGAGAGTGCGATGTCATCGAGCGTCGTGACGACATCGGCGGCGCGCGCCGGGCGGTCGTCGGGGAGCTTGGAGAGCAGCCGCCGCACGAGCGCCGAGAGCGCCGCGGGCACATCGGCGCGCGACTCCTCGAGCGGACGCGGATCGCGTGTCAGCTGTGCCGCCATCGTCTTCTGCGGCGAGTCCTCCTTGAACGGCGCGGTGCCGGTCAGGAGCTCGTAGCCGAGCAGGCCGAGGGCATAGAGGTCCATCCGGTGGTCGGCCGCCGGGTCCGCGGCCAGCTGCTCCGGCGCCATGTAGGCCGGCGTGCCGATCGCCATCCCCGCGCTCGTGTAGCCGCTGGCCGGCATCGAGGCCGAGATGGCCTTGCTCACGCCGAAGTCGGTGACGAGTGCGTGCGTTCCCATCAGCAGCACGTTGCCGGGCTTGATGTCGCGGTGGATCACGCCGAGTCCATGCGCATAGTCGAGCGCCTCGGCCACGTCACGCATGATCCGGACGACGTCCTTCACCGCGAACTTCTCGCCGCGCACCAGCGCCTCGCGCAGCGACGAGCCGTTGATGAACGGCATCGTGTACCAGATGAGCGCGCCCTGCTCGCCCGCCGAGAGGAGGGGCACGATGTGCGGATGCTGCAGCTGCGCCGCGACCTGGATCTCGCGCCGGAAACGTTCGTGGTTGACGCCCGCCGCCAGTTCCGGCGGCAGCACCTTCACCACGACCTTCCGTCCGAGCGTGACATCGGTCGCGACGAAGACGCGACTCATCCCGCCCCCGGTCAGTTCACGCTCGAGCGTGTACCCGGGAGAGAGCGCCTGCTGGAGTGAATCGCTGAGCTCGGACACGAAGGTTCGTGAGGGGCGGTGATGACGTGGGTTCGGCACGGCGCCTTTCAACGTTCAACTTTCAACTTTCTACTTTCTACTTTCTACTTTCTACTTTCTGCTGTCCTAATCCTACCTACGGCTTCGACACGCGGCGAGCTTCAACCGATCACGCCAGCCGCCGCGCCGCGGCCTCCTGCATCGCCCGGTCCCCCGACCAGCAGCAGACCACGTTCGGCGCCTCGGGGAGCAGGTCCGCCAGCCGCGGATGCCCGAAGACCAGCACCACCGACGACCGATGCGCCTGACGCGCGTCGGCCACCGCTTGGGCGACCCGCCGGCGGGTCGCCTCGGTGTAGCCCGCGCGCCCCCGCCCGGCCGATGCCTCGCCGTACACCGCGACGATCACCGCGCCACGACCCTCGTCCGTCGGTCCCTCGCCCAGTCGCGGCGTCAGCCCGAGCGCGCCGAGTGCGCCGAGGAAGGGCGCCCGCGACTGCGTCGGCACCCGCCAGCCGCCGGCGGCGCCGGGTCCGTCCTCCACCTGTATGACGTCCGCGACCGGCCCGACGTTCGGGATCACCCCGCGCACGGCGTGCACGACCGTGTCGGCCACCTGGCGCGCCCAGAGGACGTCGTCGAGCGTCGGCTCGCGTCCGTCGTCGGACCGCGCCCAGTGGGCCCAGAAGGCGCGACGCGCCAGCGCGCGCCGGAGCGCGTCGTCGTCGAGCCGTCCCTCGGCGAGACCATCGGCGAGTGCCTCCGCGAGTCCGACCGGATCGGACGGAGCGAGCAGCAGGTCGCACCCGGCGGTGAACGAGGCGAGCGCCGCGCTCAGCTCGTCGGTGCCGAAGCGGGCGCCGGCGGTCGACATCGCGTCGGTCACGACGAGGCCGTCATAGCGGAGTTCGCCGCGCAGGAGCTCGCCCAGCAGCGGACGTGAGCGGGACGCGGGATCGCCGGCGTCGTCGAGCGTCGGGAAGACGACGTGGGACGCCATCACGCTCGCAACGCCGGCATCGATCGCGCCGCGGAAGGGCAGCAGGTCGTCGCTCCAGAGCAGCGCAGGGGGCGCGTCCACGTGCGAGACGCCGGTGTGGGGATCGCCCTCGGCGCGTCCGATGCCAGGGAAGTGCTTGGCGCAGGCGAGCACGCCCTCGGCCTGGCAGGCGTCGATCCACTCCACGACCCACTCGGCCACGCGCTGCGCATCGGCGCCGAACGACCGCGCGCCGAGGAAGGGGTTCGCCGGATGCACGTCGAGATCGAGGACCGGCGCGAGCGCCCAGTTGACGCCGAGCGCCCGGAGCTCGCGCGCCGTGAGCCGCGCGGCGCGGCGCACGGCATCGGCGTCGCGCAGGATGCCGAGGGCACCGGCGGGCGGGAGGCCGGTCGCGCCGACGAACTGCTCGCCGGCCCCGCGCTCCGCGTCGGCGGCCACCAGCAACGGATGCCGCGAGCGACGATGCAGCTCGCGTGTGAGCGCCGCGACCTCCTCGCGCACTCCGCCAGTGATCAGGAAGCCGCCGACGCCGATCCCGATCGCGTCGTCGATTGCGGCCTCGAGGTGCGCGAAGCGGTGCCCGGGGTCCCAGCGCAGCTCGGGCACGAGCAGCGCGGCGAAGTCGGTCACGCCGGCCAGCGCGCGCCGAGGATGCGCGGCCCCCGGGCGCCGGTCGCGCCGGGCACGTTCCCCGCGCGGCCCTGCAGGTGCAGCCACCCGAGGAACGCGAAGGCGACCGCCTCCTTGGCCTCGCCGTCGAAGTAGAGGCGATCGAAGTCCATCACCTGCCGCGGCGCGAGCGTCATCGCGATCGCCTCGCGGAGCACCGGGTTCCGCGCGCCGCCCCCCGAGAGGAGCACCTCTTCCACCGGCTGCGGCACGAAGCGCTCGAAGGCGAGCCCGATGCTGCGCGCGGTGAACCAGGTCGCCGTGGCGACGATGTCCTCGTCGGTGCACGCCGGGCGCGCGATGCGGCACCGCTCGACCACCCGGGCGATGAAGGCCGACGTGTAGCGTTCGCGTCCGGTGCTGCGCGGCGGCTCGGTCGCGTACCACGGGTCCGCCAGCAGCTCCTCGAGCACGGCCTCGATGGCGGTCCCGCGCTCGGCGAGCTTGCCCCCGATGTCGTAGGGCAGCTCCGGACGCAGGAGCCGCGTGACGCCGTCGATGATGCAGACCCCCGGACCGGTGTCGAAGGCGCGGACCGCCTCGAGGGCGCCGCCCGGCGCGAGCACGGTGAGATTGCCGATGCCGCCGAGATTCTGCAGCACGCGCCACTGGTCGTCCGACGCGAAGAGGAGCGCATCGGCGATCGGCACCAGCGGCGCGCCATGCCCGCCGGCGGCCACGTCGCGGGTGCGGAAGTCGGCGATGACCGCGATGCCGGTGCGCTCGGCGATCACCGCCGGCTGGCCGAACTGCCAGGTGGCGTACGGCGGCTCGTGCCAGACGGTGTGTCCGTGCGAGCAGACGGCGCTCACCTCCTCGCGCGAGACGCCGCACTCGGCGAGCGCGGCGACGGCCGCGTCGGCGAGCCAGTGCCCGAGATCGAAGTCGAGCCGCGCGTACTCGGCGGGGCTCGCGCCCTGCAACGCCGCGGCGAGGCGCGCGCGCTGCTCCGGCGCATAGGGCCGCGCGACGTGCGCGAGCAGCTCCGGCGTGATCCGTCCCGACTCCTCCTCGCGGAACCGCGCGACGACGGCGGTGATGCCGTCGAGCGAGGTGCCCGACATCAGGCCGACGAGGACGCGCGCGCTCATGCGGACCTCAAGCGGAGCTCACGCGGGCTCCGCCGCGACCGGCGGCGGTGCGTCGGGGATCACGCGCCGGATCACGCCGCCGGCCGCCGCCAAGCGCGCCTCCGCCGCCGGGCGATCCATCCCGAGCTTGTGCATCACGATCGCGACCTTCACGCGCCCGTCGGCCGCGGCGAGCAGCCGACGCGCCTCGTCGCGCGTCACGCCGCCGATGGTGATGACGAGGCGCTCGGCGCGGTCGCGCAGCTTGTCGTTGGTCGCCTGCAGGTCGACCATCAGGTTGCCGTACGCCTTGCCCAGCCGCACCATCGCGCCGGTGGTGATCGTGTTCAGCACCATCTTGGTCGCGGTCCCCGCCTTGAGTCGGGTCGAGCCGGTGACGACCTCGGGGCCGGTGATCGGCAGGATCGCGACGTCCACCGACGCCACGACCTCGGGGGCCGGGGGCGAGCAGGCGAGGATCCCCGTGCGCGCCCCGAGCGTACGCGCGTGATCGAGTGCGGCGCGCACGTAGGGCGTGGTCCCGCTGGCCGCGATGCCGAGGACGAAGTCCCCCGCGCGGACGCCGGCGGCGCTGAGATCGGCCCGCGCGCCGTCGGGGCGGTCCTCGGCCCCCTCCTGCGAGCGCACCAGGGCCGCGGGTCCGCCGGCGATGATGCCCTGCACCATCTCCGGATCGCTCCCGAAGGTCGGCGGGCACTCCGAGGCGTCGAGCACGCCGAGCCGGCCGGAGGTGCCTGCGCCGACGTAGAAGAGGCGGCCGCCGCTCCGGAAGGCCGCCTCGGTGAGTTCGATCGCCCGCGCGATCGCCAGCCGCTGGGTGGCCACGGCGTCGGCAACGCCGCGGTCCTCGGCGTTCATGAGGTCCGCGATCTCGAGCGGCGAGGCGAGGTCGATGTCCGCGCTGCGCGGATTGCGGCGCTCGGTGACCCGGGGATCGAGCACGATTCCTTGGGAGTGGGGTCTGATGCGGGAAACCCGCGGTGTCGCCTGCCGCCGGTCACCCCTAAGTTATCCTCACTCATGAGCCCACGCCTACCGCAGGTTCCGACCGTCCGTCCGTTCGCGCTCGCGGTCCTCGTGCTGGCCCTCGCCCCGGAGGCCGGTGCGCAGATCCTGCGCGTGCCCGGCGCGCAGTCCAACGGACCCCCGGTCCACGTGTCGGCCGAGGTCGGATTCCTGGACTCGCAGGGCCGGTTCGACGGGCCGTCGCAGACGTATTGGAATCTCGGCCAAGGCATCCAGTACCGGGCGTCGCTCTCCTTCGGCACGCGGCTGGGCGCGTTCGGCGTGAGCGGTAGCACGGCCTCGCTGCCGGTCGCCGCGTCCACGGGACTCGGCACGGCGCGTGGCGACGTGGATCAGCGGATGCTGCTCGCGACCTTCCGCTCGCCCGATGCGCCACGGCTGCACCAGGTGATCGAGGTGAGTCTCGGCATGGCCCAGTGGTCCGGCCTCGACACCGACGTGGCGTTGCCCACCGACGCGGAGACGCGCAGCGCATTCGCGCTCCTGGTCGGATACGGGATCGGCATCCCGCTCGGCAGCCGTGCGACCGTGAGCATCGTGCAGGACCTCGGCACGATCGTGGGATCGAAGCAGGACGTGCCGGCCGGCACCACGCGCGTGGTGCGCCAGTACACGACGCGACTCGGGCTGCGCTGGCGGCTCGCCGGCCGGCGTTCGTGAGTCGCTCGTGAGCATCCAGATCAACATCCCCATCGGAGTGACCCGTTGATGTCGTTCGCCCGTCCCCTGCACCGCCCGCTCACCCTGCTGGTCGCCGTCGCCGTCGGGCTCTCGTCGTGCCGGCCCGCGGCCTCGCAGACGCCCGTTGTACCGGCGCCGGCAACACCGTCCACGACCACCGACGCGCGCTACTCCGGCACCTTCGCCGGCGGCTGGCGCTTCCCCGAGGCGCGCGAGGCCGCATTCGGCGCCTCGGCGATGGTCTCGAGCAACTCGGATCTCGCGAGCCAGTCCGGCCTCGAGATCCTGCGGGCGGGCGGGAACGCGATGGACGCCGCGGTCGCGGTCGGCTTCGCGCTGGCGGTGACCTATCCGTTCGCGGGGAACATCGGCGGCGGCGGGTTCATGACCATCCGCATGGCCGACGGCCGCAACGCGGCGATCGACTACCGCGAGATCGCCCCGCTCGCGGCGACGCGCGACATGTTCGTGGACTCCACCGGCAAGCTGACCGACCGGAGCATCGTCGGACACCTCGCCTCGGGCGTGCCGGGCGCGGTCGCCGGGATGCACGCGGCGCTGCAGCGCTTCGGGACGATGTCGCTCGCGCAGGTGATGGCACCGGCGGTCCGGCTGGCGCGCGACGGCTTTGCGGTGGACAGCGCGCTCTACCGTTCGCTCGACGGGGCCCGGACGCGACTCTGCCGTT
Source organism: Gemmatimonadaceae bacterium (assembly GCA_031396725.1). Lineage (GTDB taxonomy): Bacteria > Gemmatimonadota > Gemmatimonadetes > Gemmatimonadales > Gemmatimonadaceae > Pseudogemmatithrix. The sequence goes on from JANNLH010000088.1 coordinate 7,962, forward strand.
TCGCGGGCTGCGCGACGTTCTACCCGAACGGCGAGACCGTGCGTCCGGGCGCGACGCTCCGGCAGCCCGACCTCGCGCGGTCGCTGCAGCTGATCGCCGAGCGGGGCCCCGACGCGTTCTACGAGGGTCCGATCGCCGACGCGCTGGTGGCGGAGATGCAGCGCGGCGGCGGGATCATCACGCACGCCGACCTCGCGCGCTACGAACCGAAATGGCGTGAGCCGGTGGTCTCGACCTATCGCGGCTACACGCTGATCACGATGCCGCCGGCATCGTCCGGCGGCATCACGATGACCGAGTCGTTCAACATCCTCGAGACCTTCGCGCCGCTGCCGCCGTTCGGGAGCGCGGCCTACGTGCACCTGCTGGCGGAGACCTTCCGGCGCACCTTCCAGGACCGCAACTCCAAGCTGGCGGACGCGGACTTCGTGCCGGTGCCGCTCGCGCAACTGACGTCGAAGACCTACGCGCGCACGCTGGCGCAGCAGATCGACCTGCGGCGTGCGTCGAAGACGCCGGCGTTCGACCCGCGGCGCGAGCCCGAACACACGACGCACTACTCGGTGGTCGACGCGCGGGGCAACGCGGTCGCGACGACGACCACGATCAATGGTGGATATGGTTCCGCCGTCTGGATCCCCGGCGGCGGGTTCTTCATGAACAACGAGATGGACGACTTCGCCGCGCAGCCGGGCTCGCCGAACATGTTCGGGCTGGTGCAGGGCGAGGCCAACGCGGTGCAGCCGGGCAAGCGGATGCTCTCCGCGATGTCGCCGACGATCGTGCTCGACCGTGAGGGCCAGGTGCTGCTGGTGGTCGGGGCGGCGGGCGGGCCGACGATCATCACGGCGACGTCGCAGGTGATCCTGAACGTGATCGAGCACGGGATGTCGCTGGCCGACGCGATGCGGGCGCCGCGGATCCACCACCAGGCACTGCCGGACGCGATCCGGCACGAGTCCGCCGGGTTCAGCGCGGGTGCGCTCGACTCGCTCCGGGCGATGGGGCACACGTTGCAGTCGCAGCAGGGGATCGCGAACGTGAACGCGATCATGCGCGTGCGGGGCGGGTGGCACGGGGTGAAGGAGCCGCGCAGTTCCGGGTTGGCGATCGGCTACTGACCGGATTCACCACGGAGGCGCGGAGGGACGGAGGCAGAACGGAGACCGCAAATGAGTAGGGGCGTGGGGGGGGGCTGGGGCACCCCACCCCCCC
>JANNLH010000120.1:0-8950 GCA_031396725.1 Gemmatimonadaceae bacterium
CGGGGGGGCGGGCGGCCCCCCTGGGGCTACCACCCCCAGCGCGCTGTTTTCCGCTTGTCTGCTCGTACCCCCCCAACCCCACCCAAACCCCGTTTTTTGGGGGGGGTGGGGGGGCGTCCCCGCGCCCCCCCCCACCCCCGCCAAAGGAAGTCCTCCGTTCATCCTCCGTCCCTCCGTGTCTCCGTGGTGAAGCCCTTGCTGTTCCGCCCGCCTGCGGCGATCCTCAAGCGCCCATGAGCGCCACTACCGCCCCCCGCAAGACCTTCGACCGGTCGATCGTCGAAGGCCCGATCCTCGGCGCCGTGTGGAAGCTCGCCTGGCCCTCGGTGATGCAGAACCTCATCGGCGGGCTGCAGGGGGTCATCGACCACGCGATGGTCGGGAACTACGTCGGCTTCACAGGCAACGCGGCCGTCGGCGTCTCGTACCAGATCTTCATCGTCGTGATCGTCTTCATCATGTCGATCCACACCGGCATGGGGGTGCTCGTCGCGCGCTTCGCGGGCGCGAACGATCCCGACAAGGTGAATCGCACGACCTACCAGGGCTTCCTCGCCTCGGTGATGCTCTCGGTGCTGATCATGGCGCCGATCGGGTGGTTCATCTCGCCCTACCTGCTGGCACTCGTGAACGCCTCGCCGGAGGTGCAAGCCGAGGCGCTGCCGTTCTTGAGGACGATGTTCGTGGGCGGTGTGGGCATGATGCTCTTCTTCATGCTCGGTGGTGCATTGCGCGCGGCCGGTGATGCACGCACCACGATGAAACTCGGCATCGCGCTCACCGCGCTCAACATCACGCTCAACGTGATCCTGATCCGCGGGATGGGGCCGATCCCCGCGTTCGGGACGATGGGCGCGGCGCTCGGCACCGTGATCGCGGCCACGATCGTGAGCGCGATCGGCTTCTGGCTGCTGCTCTCGGGCAAGCTCGTGATCCACTGGCCGCGCGGGATGGACTGGCGCCCCGACTGGAAGATCATCCGCCAGCTCTTCGCGTTCGGGCTCCCGGCGGGACTGCAGGGCATCGCGATGAACGTCGCCGGCGTGCTGCTGCTGCGCTTCATCGGGTCGCTGCAGGAGAGCGCGGCGGCGCAGGCGGCGTACGCGATCGGCTACACGGAGCTCTTCTCGTTCATCACCTGGACCTCGGTCGGGTTGATGGGCGCGGTGGCGGCAGTCGCGGGGCAGAATCTCGGGGCGGGGAAGCCCGAGCGCACCGAGCGCGCCGTCTGGCTCACCGCGCGGCTGGGGCTCGGCATCGCGCTCTTTGTGGGGACGCTCTTCCTCACGATCCCGCGGGTGCTGCTCGGGCTCTTCGGGATGGAGGATCCGACGGTGCTCTCGCTCGGCACGGAACTGCTGCGCTGGCTGAGCGTGAGCGGTTTCTTCATCACGGTCGCGCTGACCTTCACCGGTGGACTGCAGGGGACCGGTGACACGAAGGGGCCGCTCTACATCTCGGTGGTGTCGCAGATCGTCGTGCCGCTGGGGATCTGCACCTTCATCCAGATCGGGCGCCCGCTGATGCCGGCCGACATCTGGCTCGCGATCCTGGTCGGCCACATGACGCGTGCGGGACTCTCCGTGTGGCGCTTCAAGCTCGGGAAGTGGCGCGCGATCACGGTGGCGGCGTAGCAGCGGCGCAGCCGCGCGGCCGCGCGCCTCGTTGGCCGATTGCGAGTCGGGCGTGTGCCCATAGCTTTCCTCGTATGCGCGACACGAGTTCCGAAGCCGCCGAGGTCCAGATCGCTGCGTTCCGCCGCCTGAGTCCGGCGGAGCGCGTTGCGATGGCGTTCGAGGCCAGCGAGTGGCTCCTGCTGGTCGCGCGAGCGCGCCCAGCGGCGCCCCAAGCGCCACCGACCCCAGGGGTCGGTTCGGGGGCCGTCCGGTCGCGTGCGGTCCCCGACGCCGGCGTCTGATGCAGGGCGGCCCGCTGCTCCGCACCGTCGCCACCTCGCTGGCGGCCGCCGAGGTGCCCTTCATGCTGACAGGCTCGATCGCGGCGGCGTACCACGGCGCACCGCGGGCCACGGTGGATATCGATCTCGTGATCGCGGCATCGCCCGGGCAGCTCCGCCGCGTGGTGGTCGAGTTGCTCGACGCGGGACTGTACGCCTCTCAGGCGGCCGCGCTGGAGACCCACCGCTCCGGCGGCATGTTCAACGTCATCGATGCGACCTCGGGCTGGAAGGTCGATCTGATCCACCGCAAGGATCGGCCGTTCAGCCACGAGGAGTTCGCGCGGCGGATAGCGGTGGAGTTGGATGCTGTGCCGCTCGCGGTGGCGACGCTCGAGGACGTCATCCTGTCCAAGCTCGAATGGGCCCACCTCGGCGGGCCGCGACGACAACTCGAGGATGTCGCGACGCTTCTTCGAGTGCGGCGGGGCGAACTCGACACCGCGTATGTGGCCCGCTGGGTCGCGGAGCTGGGTGTCGCGGCGGAGTGGGCGGCGGTTGCGGAGGTGCTGGGCCGAGACGGATTGAATCGCCCCGGAATCGCCGGAGGCTCCACACCCTGAGGTGATCATCCGAGTGCCGCGCCGTGCGTCGTACGATCCACCGGCGAGAGCTTCTGCCGCGTCAGAACGAGCGCCACCGGCCCCCATCGGTGAAGGAGACGGAAACGCGTTGGCGCCAATTGGGCGCCCACTGGGCGCCAATTGCCCGCGTACAGAGCGGACCCCGCGTGCCAACGCGTTGAACGGCCACCTGTTACGAATCTCACCGGGCTGGCATCCACCGTGCCACGTCGAAGACCAGCGCGATCGTTCGCGCGCTCGTCGACACGTGCCACGGGGGTCCAATGTCGTTCCGCGGGAAGTCGCAGTTCCGTCCCTCAGCGAGCGGTCCGATGCGTTCGCGCCTGGCAGTGTTGCTTTCGACGCTCGTGCTGTTTGCACTGGCTCCGACGTCGGCGGCCGCGCAGTTCTGCACGCAGGGGTTCCCCTGTGACCCACCGCAGATCGCGCTCTCCGTGCAACAGGGAACTTTCGCTCAGCAGAACGTCCAGCTGACGATCTTCGCGTCCGACGACTACCAGCTATCAATGTCGACCTGGCAGCTCTGGTACAAGGGCGTCGAGGTCTCGTCGTGGATCGGCACCACCGGAGCGATCACGGATCCCGGCCAAGCGCACACCTCGGTCTCGGCGACCGGGACCTTCCAGCTCGACAGCGGCTCTCACGCGCTGATCTCGCGGATCTGCGATGCGTCGAGTCCCTCCCAGTGCTCAGCAGACACGCTCGTTGTCACCTACACGCCTCCACCGACCCCGCCGACGCAAGCGACTCCCGTCCTGACGCTGGCCCAGCCGAACGACTCCCGGCTGCTCGACGATTGCGCGACCTGCGCCTCCGCGACGGCGGCGTACACGACACCGCCGTTCTTCGCGAATGGCGCCGCCCAGGGTGCGGTGCTGCGGTACTCATCTGAGCTGGCGAAGCCCACGGGATATGTCGAGCTGGACGTCGACGTGATCTCCCTGAACACCCCACATCGCCTGTCGATCCGGCTCCGCAGGAGCGACGGCTCGCTGGTCACGCTCTCGAATGGGGCGCAGGAAGCGTTCGTGCAGGGTGCGACCGGACGGATCAGGCTTGCCGCCCAGTACGATGCCAGCGGCGACCAGACCGGCGTCTACGCTCACCGGGCGATCGTCACCGCCTACTATGGATCGTCGGCGCCGTACACGCACCTGGCGGACTCGCTGCCGGTGAAGGTGCTCATCCAGAACGAGATCGGCAGTCCTTACGGACGAGGATGGACGGTCGCGGGGATCGAGCGCGTGCACGTGCAGGCGGACAGCAGCGTGCTGATCACCGATGGGGCCGGCGGGATGCAGCACTTCGTGCGGAGCGGCACCTGCGGCGGCTCGCCCTGGACCTGCAACTACACCTCCCCCATCGGCGAGTTCGCGACGTTCGTCCGGAAGGTCAAGTCCGGGACTGACACGGTCTGGACGCGCACCGACCGCGCCGGAACCGTGACCGAGTGGAGCAACTTCGGTCTCCTCGCGAGTCTCACGGACCGCTTCGGGAACACGATGGTCGCAGAGCACCTGACGACGGGTGGTCTCTCCGCAGTCTACCGTCTCCGTCTCGACGTCACCGTCGGCGGCTCGACGGTGCAGAAGTACACCACCTTCGCGTACTCGGGCACGACGAACAAGCTCGCGAGCATCACCCTGCCAGACGGCCGGCAGAGTGCCATCACGGTCACGAGCGGGTCGACCGGCGAGCTGACGGGAGCGACCGATCCGGACGGGATCGGCGCCCTGTCCGCGCTCTATTCGTCGGGGCGACTCGTCCGCGTGCAGGGCCGGAACCGGGCGTCCGACTCCCTGGAGTATGATGCCTTCGGCCAGCTCGCGAAGCTCATCGGCCCCGCGGTGGTCACCGAGACCCAAGGCACCGTGAGTGAGGTGACGACCATCGCCTCGCTTCGACGCAAGCTGCTGCTCGACCAGGCGATCAAGGTGGACACGACCGCTCCAGCCGCCGTGCGATCGGACAGCGCGTACAGCCGCGACTCGAGTTCCACCGGGACCACCTCCACGGCCTGGGGGCACGCCTCCGGCGCTCCTGCCAAGATGCGGACTCGCAGCAGTTCGGGTCAGACCGACACGACGATCTGGTCCTACAACTCGGATTATCGACCCACCTTTACGTCCGGCACGGGCCGCGGCGGCCAGCGACTCACGTGGAGTGGAGCGTTGCTCACGGCCGCGGAGGACGTGGTCAGCGGGCTCGTGACGACGTATCACTACACGACCTTCGACCAGATCGACTCAGTGCGCGTCGGAGGCGTCCGCCAGCTGCGCAACTTCTTCCCCGCTGGGGCCCTCGCACCGGACAGCACTCGCACCGACACCGCCAACGTCGTGCGCTACACGTACGACTCCCGTGGCCGCGTGCTCACGATCCGCGACGCGTACAGCGCGACCCTGACGAACACCTACGAGACGACGCACGGGCAGGTGAGCTCCGCGGTCCGCACCGCGGCCGGGATCGCGACGGCGACCACGAGCTTCACCTATGATGGGAGCGGACGTCCGTTGACGGTGACCGATCCGTTGAACGGGGTCCTCACGTCCTACCGCGACGCGCTCAATCGGGACACGCTGCAGATCGCACCGCTCGGCGCCCGCACGCGATACACCCATAACGACACCCTGCGCGTCTACTCCGTCGTGGATCCGATGGCGCAGGAGTACGCGGAATACGTAAACGAGCGGGGCTGGACGGTCCGGCAGATCGACCCGCGCGGCAAGATCGACAGTCTCTGGTACGACCGCCACGGCCAGCTCACCAAGCACCGGAACCGCCGCGGCGATGTGATCCGCGTGAGCTACGACTCACTCGGTCGCGTGACGCAGCGGACCGGGACGCTCGCGGCTGACAACTCCGTCGACACGACGATGTTCGCGTACGCGGGGGACAAGAGCTGGGCAGCCGCGCGGAACGCGGAAAGCATCGACACGATGCAAGTCGATGCGGCCGGCCGCCCGACGCTGGCGACGATCCGTCGCGGCGGGAAGCGTTTTCTTCTCAACCAGAGTTACACGCTCGGCAACCTTCCCGAGCAGATCACCCTCCGGAGTATCAACAGCGGTGGGACGGAACTCTGGAACCGGATGGTCTACACGGCGTACGACGCGAGCCGTCGTCCGAACGGTCTGATCGACTTCGGGGGCGCGATCACCCAGATGATCTACGACAAGGCGGGCCTCGGCGTGCTCGACACCCTGCCGACGAGCACGACCTTGAGCGCTCGTGTCCGACGGACCAGTGCGTACAACGCGGCGAGCCAGATCTACAGCCAGCTCTACTCCGGGAACGCGTCGGCGTTCGGCCGCTACTACGGCCAGTATGACAAAATGGGGCGCCTGGGAAGCATCAGCACGCTTCCGGCGACGCCCTCGATGCAGCGGACGCACGAGTTCGATGCGCTCGGGCGGCTCAAGAACTTCCGGGACATCGAGACGACGAGCTGGCTCGAGATCGTGGAAGGCACGGATCCTGAGTGCTACTACTGCATCGTGCTCGACACGATCGTCCACTACGAAGTCGACACGCTGCGATTCGAGACCTTCGTTTACGACTCGGTGGCCAATCGACGCGACCGGAGCGCGGTGCTCGCGACGGGGAACCGCGTGACCTCGGTGGACGGGTGGTCGCTGGAGTATGACGACGCCGGCTTCCTGACCAAGAAATTCAAGTACCTCGATACGCTCGTGTACTCGTGGAACGCGCTCGGCCAATTGAAGGTGGTGCGCGCGTCATCGCCCGCGAGCGTCACGACCTATGGCTACGACGGGCTCGGGCGGCGGGTCCGGAAGACGGTGAACTCCGTCGGCACGTGGTATCTTCTCGACGGTGACCGCGTGCTGATCGAGACCGACACGGCGGGCACGCCGGTCGGCGAGTACTCCTACTATCCCGGTGCGGACCGCCCGCACGCGATGAAGCGTGGCGGGGTGATGTACTACTACGCGCAGGATGCCCAGGGGAACGTGATCGGCCTAATCAGCGCCACGGGGACGGTGTCGGCGACCTACGACTACAAGCCGTACGGTGAGTCGATCGCGACGACGGGTTCCGTCGTGAATCCGTACCGCTACAAGGGGCGCGAGTGGGATGCGGAGGCGCGGCTCTACTTCATGCGCGCGCGGTACTACGACCCGCATCTCGGGCGGTTCATCGCGGAGGACCCGATCGGGCTCGTCGGAGGAATCAACCCGATGACTTTCGTGGGCGGCAACCCCGTAAGCCTTCGTGATCCAAGTGGCCTCGCGCCGTGCCGACCGGAAGTGGAGGGCGATGGCTGGATGTCCATCTTCTACGATGAGAAATGGTGGTGCGCTCCGATGCTGGAACCGGTCATCATCAACGGAGGACGCGGAGGTCGATTCAGCGGACCTGCTGGCTGGAGTACAAACTTTCTCAACCCCAATGCGCGCGGTGTGGTTGCGTACCTCGGCGACTTCTCATATGGTCACTGGGAGGCGCTTGCGAGTACCACCAACACCGTTGATGCCGCGCAGGGTTGTCGTCGCGCGGCTCTCGGGATGTCGGCATCGGCGACACAATGGGCGGCGACGAGATATGTGCACGCTGACGTCGGCAAGTGGTTCACTGCACGAGGAGCGATTCTCACAGAATCATACGACCAGCTACTTGCACGGCCCCTTACGCAGCAGCTGAATCTCGTAGTGGCCTTGAGCGCGGGACCAGGACTAATTGCTCACGGCGAGAACCAGCTGCTTCAAGCCGCCAAGACACGTACTGGAGGTGGCGACGGGTGGTGGAGGATGAGAGAGCAACTAGCACTCTACACGCCTTGGGGACTGGTGCGGGACGCGTTCAGGGCTGTCGACGCCTGCATCCTAGCCATTCACTATCTTGGGAGATAGTCACATGACGGCGCCGCTTGCGACACTCCGCTCGAAGCTGATTGCTGGAGCGATCCTCGGCGCCGTACTAGGTGTGTTCCGGAGCATCAGTTCAGATGTGCAGCTCCCGCGAGTTCCAATGATCGTAGCGACCACTGTTGGCGGCGCGATGCTGCTGTCGGCTCGCCATATTCTTCGCGACTTCGCAGCGCGCGGCTCAGATGAGAACACAATATCTTGGATTGTCTCATCGGTACCCGCGTGGTTCCTCGCGACGATAGTGCTCTCGCCGGGGGAACCGCTATGGTTCTATCCGGTGGCTGCCGTGATTGGAGGGGTGGTGGGCGGTGTTGGGTACGCAATCTTCTTCTCTGTCGCAAAGACCGACGATTGAACGGCCTTGCAATCGTCGGGTGGTTCGCGTCCCATCGGTGCTCCCGGTCGCTCGGTACCGCCGCCCCTCACCAACTCGTGATATCCGCGTCCTCGCCATCACCGCCGCGCCTCCCGTCCGCTCCCAGCGAAACGAGGTCATACGAAGCACGATTGACCTCGCCGGGGCTCTGATAGGAGTAAGCGTTCCCCCACGGGTCCAGCGGGGCGGCCTTCCGAAGGTACGGCCCTCGCCAGGTCGAGGGAGCTGACGCCGGTCGCTCCCAGAGCGAAGCGAGCCCCTCCTCGGTTGATGGATACCGCCCGACGTGCAGCCGATACGCGTCGAGGGCCGCGCCGAACATTTCGATCTGCGATCGCGCCGTCGTCTCGCGCGCGCTGCCGACGTGCTGGAACACGTTCGGCGCGACCAACGTCGCGAGAATGGCGATCACTACGATGACGACCAGGATCTCGATCAGCGTGAAGCCCGGGATCCCCCGAACGCGTGATCTCCGGCCTCCTGAGCGAGCGAAAAGTGCGCGGGGACGAGAGTAGGGCATTCGACCTATACGGCCCTCTGACGAAAGGCGGCTTTCGGCGGAATCAGGTTGACAGCGGCTCATAAGTTGACTCTTGCGGCTGGAGATGCGCTGCGAAAGTATACGCCCCCACGCGCTGAGCGCCCCGTCAAACGCTATTCCGAGGATCGGCCGCCTGCCAGTGGTCGATGCAACGAGAATGAGGTCCTCTGGTTCGCCCCCGGTGGCGCGCGTACCGGGAACGCATGCGTCTGCCAGCGGCTACCTCGGGCTCAGCCCGAGTACCACTGATCGCGCGGGTCGGTTCGCGGCGACCGAGGCGTCGATCCTGATTCAGGGAGAAGCTGGCACGGGGAAGACCGAACTCGCCGAGTGGGTGCACCAGAACTCCGGGCGGTCGGAAGGGCCGTTCCACCGCATCAACCTTGCCGGACTCGACAATGGATTCGCTGGCTCGGAGCTCTTCGGCCACGTGCGCGGTGCGTTCACCGGGGCCCACGATCTGCGCAACGGAGCGTTCGCGACAGCGAATCAGGGCACGCTCTTTCTCGACGAGCTGGGCAAGTCCTCCCGCAAGATCCAGCGCAAACTGCTGGAAGTCCTCGAGCGGAGAACATATCGGATGCTCGGAAGCGATCGGGATTG
>JANNLH010000161.1:0-13290 GCA_031396725.1 Gemmatimonadaceae bacterium
CGGATCGAATTCCTGCCTGAGCGGAACGGCGGCTACTGGAGCGACGCCGGCTACGAGTGGTTCGGCGGGACGTGAGGCGCCCACCTCTCGTACGTGATCCGGCTCACAATGAGAGCCACGTCACTTAACGCGCTCGGTACCCTCGCGTCGGACGAGTGAAGGCGAGACACCTCGCCACCACACTCGAAGGAGGAACCAGATGCGTTCGCACCTGCTGAAGACCCTCGCCGCCGCCGCCGCGCTGATGCTCACCGCTGTCGAGGCGCAGGCCCAGGGCCGGTCCACCGCCCGCCGCTGCGCCGAAGGCACCCGCTGCGACCGCGTCGAGGATCGCCGCGACCGTCGTGAGGACGTGCGTGACCGGCGCGAGGATGTCCGCGACCGGAAGGAAGATGTGCGCGACGCGCGCGTCGACGGCGGCCGCCGGGACCGGATCGAGGATCGCCGCGACCGTCGTGAGGACGTGCGCGACCGGCGCGAGGATGTCCGCGACCGGGCCGAGAACCGCGCCGAGCGTCGCCGCGAGTCGCGTCCGCGCCGGTAAGGCGCGGCGTTCACCACGGAGACACGGAGAGACGGAGGAAGGACGGAGGCTGCAACAGACTTATAAAAGGGGTGTGGCGGAGAGAACTGTCCGCCACACCCCCTTCCAAATCAGTTGTAGTGGCAGCCTCCGTTCTTCCTCCGTCCCTCCGTGTCTCCGTGGTGAAGAGCGCGCACTACTTCTTCATCCAGAACTTCGGGTCCGTCGCACGCGTCTCGGCCGCGACGTAGCTCATCCCGGGGTCGAGACGGTAGCGTTGCATCTGGACGCTGATCACCCCGTCGCGCATGAACTTCTCCAGCGACTCGCCCTCGGCGGGCGTCATCTTCGACTCGCCCGCCATGCCCTCGGCCATCATCGCGTCCCACGCACCGAAGGACTCGACGGACGAGAAGATCAGGTAGGTCCCGCCCGGCATTCCGGCCGTCACCGAGTACACGCGCCAGCTCGCGTTCGGCATTGCGCGCGTCGCAAGACCCTTGTAGGTCTTGGCGGCGTCCGCGAACTGACGGTCGTAGCCGGGACGGATGCGCCAGACGGCGATCTCGAAGAAGCGCGCCTTCGACAGGTCGGGGTACTTCCCGTGGCTCAGGTCCGGCATCGCCATCGCCTCCATCACGCTGACGCCGGTGGTGTGCTCGGCGTCCGCCATCGCGACGCGCTCGAGCTCGGTCATCAACATCTTGTTCCCTTCGTTTGCCTCCATCGAACGGCCGCGTGCGCCGAATGATTCCCACGGCTCGACGAACCAGACCTCGCTGGGACCGGTCATCGAGGCCATCGCGAGATAGTACGCGGGCGACTTCGCCTTCTCGTACGCGGCCGGCCACCCGGCCTCGGTCTTCGCGTGCGCGGCGTCGTGACCGGTCTTGATCGTCTCGCGATAGATCGTGATGAAGCGCGGCTGCGTTGTCGGCAGCGGTGAGGCCTGCGCCTCGACACGCGATGCCGCGACGGAGAGGAGGAGAACAGCGGGGAGCGTGAACCTGAGCGGATTGTGCATGCGTGCCCACCTGTGGGGGCCGTGGCCAAGGCGCGGCATGCGCAAGGGCCAGAGGTGCTCTGCGCGTCGCCGGTCTGGCAACTCGCGTCGGAGCGTCCACACCTTGGCACCTTCCGGCCGCGCCCGCCAGCGTCCAATTCTGCTACGCCCTGGGGTCGCGCGACAAAGGTGGCGGCGCCAGCCGATAAGGGCGTTAGCGTGCCAGCGCGATGGCGGCGAGACCATCAAGCGCGACCAGCAACACAACCCGCACGGCTTCACCACGAAGGCACGAAGGCTTGAAGAACAGCAAAGACTGCAACTGCCACTGAAAAGGCTTTCACCGCGGAGACGCGGAGGGATGGAGGAAGGACGGAGACTGCATCTGAAGGGGGCGTGGCGGACAGTTCTGTCCGCCACGCCCCCTTTCAGATCGGTTGCAGTTGCAACCTCCCCGCAGTGCTCCGTCTCTCCGCGTCTCCGCGGTGAAAGCCTTATGCAGTCTTCGCCGTTCTTCAAAGCCTTCGCGCCTTCGTGGTGAAGCAGTTCAGCGGCGGGCGTCGTCACGCCCCGGGAAGATCACGTCGAGGAAGGTCACCGGTTCCCCCTCCTCGATCCGCACCGTCCGGCGCACCTTCATTCCGTCCGCCGCCGTCACGGTGACCGCGAACTCCACGCCGACCGGCATGTTGCAGACGGCGTAGCGCCCGTCGGCGCCGGTGACCGTCTCCGCCGTGCCCAACGTGGTGTCCGACACGGCCTCGATCAGCACCGGGGAGCGCATCACCGCCTCGCCATCCTTGATCACCGAGCCGAGGAGCGCGGCACGCTTGGTGTCGAGGCCGCACGCCTGCTGCACCAGCTCGGGCAACGTCTTGAGACGGACGCGCTGGCGGACGGTGGTGACCGTCGCCGGGAAGCGCACCTTGAGCCGCTCCGGCCGCACGCGGAGCGCGGCATAGAGCGGCGTGCTCGCCTCGAGCACGTATTCGCCCTCCACGAGACCCGGGAAGCGCGCGCGACCGTCCATGTCGCTGACCTCCTGCGTCTCGGAGCCGGCGAAGGCGACGGTCGCGCCCGGCACCGTCTGCTCACCCACCGAGTCACGGGTGAAGAGCGTGACCTCGAGCGCCGAGACGGGCCGCGCCCAGAGCGGCGCGCTGCCGCGCGGCGCGTCGCCGGCGAAGACATTGAGCAGGTCGCCGCCCGTCACGCGCAGCCGCGACGTCTGCGGGATGTCGGTCGGCAGGTAGGTCCAGACGTTCACCGCCGTGCCCGCGCGGACGACCGTGTCCGCGAGTTGGCCCTTGGCCGGGATCGGCGCGCGGATCAGCCAGCGCGGGAGGATCCACGCGCCATTCGGCAGCTGTGCGAACTCGATCTCGCCGCCGGCCACCGTGTCGCGGACCGTCGCCGGCAGGTTCACATAGGAGAACGAGACCGAGCGCAGGGCGCGGCTCGCGCGGTCGAAATGCAGCACGCCGCGGATCTCGGGCCGCCGCACGGTGCCGACCGGCCAGAACTCGAGCGCGATCTGTCCCGCCGGCGTCTGCGCCGCCGGGCGCATCCGGAAGCAATGGACGCGCACGAAGTACGCCGAGAGGAGCACATGCAGGTCCGGCGCCACGTAGCGGAGTCCGGAGTCCGTCGGCGTGACGTACCCGCGCAGCTCGAGCGTGTCCGCAGGGAAGCTCGACCAGGGTTGCGTCCCCTGATGCTGCTCGCGCAGGAAGAGCGACTCCATCAGCTCCGGCGGTGTGCGCGTGTCGTACTTGCGGCTGTGCAGCATCACGTCGAACCGGTAGTCGAGCTCGCGGATCGTGATGTCGGCGGCGAGGATCGCCGTCTTGGCTTCCTCCCAGAGGATCGCCGTGGCGAGGCTGCGCTCCGGATTCTCCCGGCAGTTGGCCGTCTCCTGCGCCGTCACGCTGGGCAGGTTCACGGGCAGTTGGTTGAGGGGCAGCGCGATCGCGGTGTCCGCTCGCAGTTGGAAGAGATCGCTGGTATATGGCCGGAACCCGATCCGCAGGGTCTGCAACCGGTAGACGCCCGGGCTCGGCGCGCGCAGGAAGAACTGCCCCTGGCCGGTCGTCAGCGTGCGGGCCTGCACCTCGAGCTGCTCGTTGAGCAGCAGCACCACCGCGCCCCGGATCGGGGCCTGGTCGGCCGAGCGCGTGACGGAGCCGCGGATCGACTGGGCCTGCGTCGCGGACGCCCCGAGCAGCAGGAACAGCAGCAGGAGCAGGGCCGCTGCCGACAGATGCCGGAGCTGCTGGATCGGATGTGCCGGAGTGTGCGAGCTGTTCACGGGGGTCTCGCGGGGAGGGCCTGGCTTCTTATAGTACGACGCAGGCCCCGCCAGGTGCCAACCACTACACCCCGTCAGGGGTGCATCTCGTCACACCGGCGCTGCCCGGGTGAACCAGCGCGTGACGTCGAACACCCGGTTCCAGCCGCGCGCCATCCACCACCGGGCCGTCAGGGCGATCAGCCACATCGAGACCGCGAAGTAGAGCGGCCAGAACGGCGTGTAGCCGAGCCCGAGGTAGAAGTAGGCCACGTAGAACACGTAGAACTGGATCAGGAAGACGAAGAGCGACGCACGGCCCAGGTCGCTGAGCCAGGCGATCGCCGGCCTGAACATCCCGCGGCGGTGGGCCGAGAGCAGCATGCCGGTCATCGCCATGCCGCAGGCCCCGTAGAAGAGCAGGTACGCCGGCGATGGGGGCAGCTTGGAGAGCGGCGAGGTCAGCAGGTAGAGCGAGGTCGCCCCGGACTCCACGAGGCCGGCCGTGCGCAGGAGCACGTACGCGGTCTTGATGCCGACGGCTGCGACGATGCCCGCCGCCCCGAGCCGGATCAGTCCCCGCTCCACCTGCTCGGCCGCGCCCGCCAGATAGAGCCGGCCCATCCACCCGCCGATCACGGTCCCGACCAGGTAGACCGCTAGCCAGGCCAGGAGCGGGAAGTTGTATCGCTCGTCGCCGGTCACGGGTCCACCGAGCACGTACTGCAGCATCTCGCCGGCCGGTCCCGTGGGCTGCCAGAGCAGGACCAGCGCCGTGCCCGCGACGTAGAGGACGAATGCCATGGCGAGCCGCCCCCAGACACCGACCCGCGTGATGATCGACGGCCCGAGCAGGATCGCCACGCCGATGGCGTCGGTGATGAATCCGCGTGTGAGCGCCTCGCGGAGACCTCCCATGCGCGGGATGCACGAGATGACGATCAGGGCGTGGCCGACCGTCAGCAGGAAGATCCCGCGACCGGCGAGCGTTCGGGCGACCTCGGTGAACCGCCTGGGCCGTGTGTGATGCAGGAGGCCGAGCATCATGCCGCTGATCAGCATGAAGGTCGGGCTCGCGATCATCGTCAGGAGCCGGATCACCTGGTTCTCAGGCATCTGCTCAAAGGGCCGGAAGTACTCGAACCCGAAGTGCGAGAGGCAGACGAGCACCATCGCGGCGCCGCGTGCGCTGTCGATGCCGCGAAGGCGACGAGGAGGGGTGGTCGGGGCGGCCAGCTGTGCGGTCACGTGCGGGGGGTGGAATTGCCTAGGTCGTCGGACGTTCGACGCGCGGGGAGCGTCCCCCGCAACGCGACAGGGGCACCCGAGACGGGTGCCCCTGTCGCTGCGATCGAACGCTCGTCCAGTTGCCCCTCCTGGGATCGAACCAGGACTCTCCTGATCCAGAGTCAGGCGTGTTGCCAGTTACACCAAGGGGCAGTTCGGCCACCGTGGACGGTGGAATCCGAATTTTATCGGCACCGCCTCCCCCGAGCAACCCCGGAAGGCCTGTTTCTCCCAGCGGATCCGGGCGACGCGGCCCATCCCGCCGCGGGAACGACCGGCCCCAAGGCCCCCGCTGGCGCCCCCGGGGCGGCCCTGGTGCGTGGTACATTCTCCCCGTGCCAGACAACGGCCGCGTCCTCATCGCCGACGACGAACCCCTCGCCCGGGAACGGGTGCGGGAGCTCGTCCGGCACCTCGCCCCGTCGGCCGAGTGCCGTGAGGTGGGGAATGGGGACGCCGCGGTCGAGTCGATCCGCGACTGGTCGCCGACCGCGGTCTTTCTGGACGTGCAGATGCCGGGACTCGATGGGTTCGGCGTCGTCGCGGCGGTCGGACCGGACCGGATGCCGCCGACGGCCTTCGTCACCGCGTACGATGAGCACGCGATGCGCGCCTTCGACGTCGCGGCGGTGGACTATCTCCTGAAGCCGTTCGACGACGACCGCTTCGCGCAGACCTGGCACCGACTGGCGAAGGCCCACGCGTCCGCGTCGTTGGCCGGCGAGGCGCGGCGGCTCGCGGACCTCCTCTCCAGCGTTTCGAGCATCGCTCCGCCCGAGCCCGCCGCCCGGGAGCCCGCATTCGTCGAGCGCTTCCTCGTCCGGATCGGCGAGCGCACCTACATCGTCCCGGCGGCGGACGTCCGCTGGATGCAGTCCGACGGCAACTACGTCGACCTCCACACGGCGACCGGCGCGCACACCATCCGCGAGACGCTCGCGAGCGTCGAGTCGCGGCTCGACCCCGCCCGGTTCATCCGCATCCACCGACGCGTGATCGTCGCGATCGACTTCATCAAGGAGATGCAGCCCTGGTTCGCCGGGGACCAGGTGCTGGTGCTGCGCGACGGCACGAAGCTCCGCGTCACGCGCACGCGTCGCGAGGCGCTCGCCGCGCGCCTCGCCGGACGCGTCGCCGGACGCGGGTAGCGGGACGCCGTTGCCCGCCGCGCGCACGGCGCTCGCTGGGAAGGAGAGCCGCCTCCGGCTCCTGCTCTTCGGCTTCTGGTTCCTGCCGGCGGCGGTCGCGACACTCGGGCTGCGGCTCGTGCCGTCGCGGCTCAATCCCGACCTGGCGCTCCACGAGATCCTCGCCTCGCAGCTGCTGATCTGGCTCCCGTGGAGCCTCTGGTCCGCGGTCATCGTCGCGGTCGGCGAGCGCGTGCCATTCGAGCGGGGCGCGGTGGGCAAGGCCATCGCGGTGCACCTTCCGCTCAGCGCCGTGATCATCTGCGCGCAGATCCTCGTCATCTGGAACGTCGCGGTCGGCTTCGGGATGAACCAGCCGGCCGGGCTCGAGAGCATGATCTTCATCGGCATCCGCCAGTACGGCGACCTGCTGATGGTCGTCTACTGGGCCGTGGTCGGCACGCACGCGGGCGTGCGCTGGCACGCGCGCTGGCAGGAGGAGTCGCTGCGCGGCGCGCGGCTGCGCGAGGACCTCGCGCAGGCCAACCTCCAGGCCCTGCGCGCGCAGCTGAATCCCCATTTCCTGTTCAATGCGCTCAACGCGGTCGTCGCCCTCACGGCCCGCGACCCCGCCGCCGCGCGCGCCACGCTGGTGCGGCTCTCCGAGCTGCTCCGCGCCACGCTCGCCGCGGGCGATGCCCAGGAGACCACACTCGCGCAGGAGATCGCGCTCACGGCGCGCTATCTCGAGATCGAGCAGGTGCGATTCGCTGACCGGCTGACCGTGCTCTGGACGCTGCAGGAGGAACTGGGCGACCAGCGCGTGCCGGCATTCGCGCTGCAGCCGCTGGTCGAGAACGCGCTCAAGCACGGGCTCGGCCGCCGCGCCGGCGTGGGCACGGTCGAGATCATCACGCGCACGGTCGACGGCACGCTCGAGCTGGTCGTGCGCGACGGCGGTCCCGGTCCCGTGTCGGACACGCCCGCTCGTGGAGGCGCCGGGATCGCGTTGGCCAACCTGCGCTCCCGGCTCGAACGGCTCTACGGCAGCGCTGCGACGCTCACCCTCCTGCCGCGCGCCGAGGGAGGGACCGACGCGATCGTCCGGATCCCGCTCGGCGCGCTCGGCGCGCTCGGCGCGCTGGCTGCCCTCGCGCGCTGAGTTCAGCGCGCGAGGAGCAGTTCGCGCACGATGACGCCCGGGAGCGGGGCGGTCCCCGGCCGTCGCTCGCCCTGATCGGTCCAGAAGGGCCAGGCGCTCGAGGAGACGTACACGTAGCGCTCGCCCAGGATCACGCCGACCGTCGGCTCCCCTTCCATCGTCGGCCGGTCGAGCGTGCGGACGCGGCGCACGACGCGCCCCTCCTCATCCAGCGAGATGCCGACGATCCGTGCCGGAGAGACCCCGTTCTGCACCCCGATCAACCGGTCGCCCCAGCGGCGCAGTCCGTCGATGCCGAGCAGCGCTGCGTCGTCGGGAGTCGCGACGGCCGTCACCGCATCCGTGCGCAGATCCCAACGCAGCAACCCGTGCGACCAGTCCGCCACCCACGCCACGGTACCGTCGCCGTTCGGCGCGATCCCCTGCGGCGACCGCAGCAGGGGCGAGGCGATCGTCTCGAGTGTCCCGGCGCCGCCGCGCAGCCGGTGCAAGCGGCCACGCGCCCCGTCGCTGACGAGCACGTCGCCTCCCGGTGAGAGCGCGATCTCACCCGGCGTGCCGGTGCCGTCGCCCAGGGTCCAGCGCGCGACGATCGCACCGTCCGCGAGACGCACACGCAGCAGTTCCGCGCGCACGGTATCGCCGGGTCCGTCGCTGCGCATGTGGGGGAGCTTCGCCGTCGTGACCCAGAGCGCACCGCGCGCCCCGTCGAAGGCGACGCCGAGCGCGGCGCCGGGCGCAGCGCCGGGTGCCGCACCGGACGCGGCGCGGGGCGCGGCGATCGCGCTGCGCACGCCGCCGTCGCGGGCGATCGCCGTCACGGTCCGGTGCCGGATGCTCGTGACATAGAGCGTTCCGGTGACAGGGTCGGCGTCGATCCCCTCGGGGAAGAAGGCGGTGTCGCCGAGCAGCTCTCGCGGCCGGCTGCGGTGGTCCGCGTCGCGCAGTCGACCCAGCGCAGCGAGCGCCGCCGACGCCGTCGCGCTCCCGGCCGCCACGCGGGTGACCGCCGTGTCGCGTGCGAGTCCTCCGCCGATCTCCTGCGACGCGAGCCGGCGCAGCGCTCGCTCGAGCGCGAACAGGTCCCCGCGACGCGCCGCGAATCGCGCGTACGCCTCGGCGTACGCGACCTGTGCCGACCAGGCGGCGTACGCACGGCTGATGTCCGCCCAGGCCGAGTCGAGCAGTCCGGCGCGCTGCGACGCCGACGCGCGGCCCCACGCGGCGCGCGCGACGGTCGCTCGCTCCGCGGGCGACGGCTCCGGCGCCTGCGCGTCGAGTGTTCGCGCGCCTCCGGCCGCAAGGCTGATGGCGACCGCGAAGCGCATCGCCGCGATGGATCGCCCGACCCGGGGAGCGCGGCGGGCGATCACGGGCGCGCCGGGTTCCGCTGCAGCGCCGTATACGCGGCGCCCTGCAGCTGCTGGACGACCGCCGCCGGTGTCGGCGAGTCCGGGATCGAGTCGACGAGCGTTCGCGGATCGAGGGCGTTGATCCGCGCGAGGATCGTGAGCGCCGCGAGGTAGGTGCCGCGCACGGAGGCGTGCAGCCCGTCGTTGCTGTAGACGCCGATCGTCCCGTCGGCGTCGAGCGCGGCGGTGAAGGCGTCGCCGGCCGGCGCGAGCAGTCCGTCCACGGCGGCGGCAGCGGCCGTGTAGGAGAGGAGCGCGTTGGCGGCGTCGTTGGCGCGATTGTAGATGTCGGGCCAGATCTGGTAAAGCACGGGCTCCGCTCCGGCGGCCTGGATCAGGGGCGCGAACTGCTGGGTCCAGCTCAGGAGGTGCAGCTGGTTCGCCGGCCGCGACGACGGCCCCTGTTGCAGCACGACGAAGTCCCAGTCGTACTGCGTGAGCGCGTAGCGCGCCGTACCCGCGTTCCAGTGGTCCTCGAGCGCATAGTCGGCCGTCGCGATCGCCTCGAACAGCAGCGTCTCGTCCCCGGTCATCCGCGCCATCTTGTGCAGCATCACCGGCAGGTCGTTCACGTAGGTGTGCGAGTTGCCGATGAGGAGCACCCAGCGGGTATCCGGGGGAGCGCCGTCGCGGCCGAACGGGCCGGACCCTGAGGTGGCGCAGGCGCCGCTCGCCGCGAGACCGGCGAGTGCGAGCACTGCGAGGAAGTTCCAGGACCGTCGTTGCGTGATCATGGCCGGATACTGCGAGCGCGCGGCGCCCACCGCGCTCCCGCAGTGACGAACCGTGTCGATGATGGGGCCGGCCGAGCGTATGCGCAGGGCGCGGTCCGGCCGGAACCACTAGAATCCACGGCATGACGACACCCGACCTTCGATACCCGATCGGCCCGTACGAGCGGCCGGGCACCAGCACCGCGACCGACCGCGACGCGCGCATCGCCAACATCAAGGCGCTCCCGGCGCTGCTCCGCGGCGCGGTGCGCGGGCTGACCGACGATCAACTCGACACGCCCTACCGCCCGGGCGGCTGGACGGTGCGCCAAGTGGTGCATCACGTCGCCGACTCGCACCTGAACGCGTACTGCCGCGTGAAACTCGCCCTGACCGAGCAGGACCCGACGATCAAGCCGTACGACGAAGGGAAGTGGGCGGAACTGCCGGACTCGGCGCTCCCGGTCGAGGTCTCGCTGCGGCTGCTCGAGTCGATCCACGAGCGCTGGGGGGTGATCCTCGACGGGCTGCGGGCGGACGACTTCGCCCGGCCCTGCCGGCATCCCGAGAGCGGGCCCCAGACGCTCGACACGCTGCTGGCCAACTACGACTGGCACGGGCGGCACCACACCGCCCACATCACCGCGCTCAGGGCCCGGGACGGGTTCTGATCTCAGGCTTCACCACGAAGGCACGAAGGGCTGAAGAACGGCGAAGACTGCCACTGCATTCATCACAGAGGCACCGAGAAACGGCGGAGGCGGTTCGGGGGTACTGCGATCGCCGCGCCCGAAGCTCGGCGCGGCACGCAGTTCTTCCAACGTCTGTCCGAGAGGGATGAGGGGCGAGGGCGGACCGGGATGATGCGGCGGGGCGCCGGAGTTCGTATGTTCCCGTCGCCCCTTCGCCGGCAGGCGCATGTCTCTCGCGATCGCGCAACTCAACGCCGCCCTCGTCGGCCGCTACGCGGTCGAGCGCGTGCTGGGTGAAGGCGGGATGGCCACCGTCTATCTGGCGCACGATGTGCGCCATGCGCGCCTGGTCGCGGTCAAGGTGCTGCGACCCGAGCTCGCGACCGCCGTCGGCGCGGAGCGCTTTCTCGAGGAGATCCGCACCACGGCGGGGCTCCAGCACCCCCACATCGTCCCGCTGCACGATTCGGGCGAGGCGCTCGGCACCGTCTACTACGTGATGCCGTTCGTCGAGGGGGAGTCGCTCCGCGACCGCCTCACGCGCGAGGGCCCGCTCCCCGTGGCGGACGCCGTGCGCACCGCGACCGAGGTCGCGTCGGCGCTCGCGCACGCGCACCGCCGCGGCATCGCGCACCGGGACATCAAGCCCGAGAACATCCTGCTGCAGGACGGCCGGGCCCTCGTCGCCGACTTCGGCGTCGCGCTCGCCGTCGGCCGCACGGCCGACGCGCGGCTCACCGCGAGCGGACTCAGCGTGGGTACACCCCAGTACATGAGCCCCGAGCAGGCGATGGGGGAGCGCACCATCACGCCACGCGCGGACATCTTCGCACTCGGGGTGGTGCTCTACGAGATGCTCGCCGGCGAGCCCCCCTTCACGGGACCGACCGCGCAGCTGGTGGTCGCGCGCACGATCTCGCAGGAACCGACGCCGGTGCGTGAACTGCGCCAGACCGTTCCGGAGCACGTGGCGGCGGCCATCACGACGGCCCTGGCGAAACTTCCGGGCGACCGGTTCGCGGACGCGGAGTCGTTCGCCGCAGCGCTCGCCGGCCGCGCCGCGGACCCCGCTGCGTCACCGGCGGTGCGCACGGCCGCGTCGGCAGATGCGCGGCGCGCGCGCGTGAGCTCCCGGGCCGCGGCGGTGGCGGTCGCGCTCACCGCAGTCGGTGCGTCGATCCTCACCTGGGGGCTCGCGGGACGGGGCTCCGCGGCGCCGCCCCTTGTTCGTGCGGCGGTCACGCTCGACCGCGGCGAGCGGCTCGCCTTCGGATTTGCGCCGCTCGACCTCTCGCGCGACGGACGCTACCTCGCGTACGTCGCGGAGACGGACGGGCAGTCCGTGCTCGTGGTACGCGCGCTCGCCGACAGCGGCGGCCGCCGGCTCCCGGGCACCGAGGGCGCGCGAGACCCATTCTTCTCCCGCGACGGCGAGTGGCTCGGCTACTTCGCCGGCGAACGGCTGATGCGAGTCCCCAGCGCGGGCGGCGCGCCGAGCGTCGTCGCGGAGCTCTCAGGCGCGGCGAACGGCGGCACGTGGGGCGACGCGACGATCGCCTTCGCCGCGGGTGGGCGCCTGTTCCGTATCCGCGGCGAACGCGGCGCCACCGAGGAGATCGTGATCCGCGAGGCGCGGATGTTCGATGGCACCGCGATCCCCGTCCCGCGGGTGCGCGGCCCCGAGCTGCTGCCGGGCGACGGGGCGGCGCTGGTAACGAGCGACTCCGGCGTCGCGATCGTGGACCTCGTCCGGGGGACGCTGCGCGTGATCCTGCGCGGGAGCAGCGCGCAGTTCGTGCCGCCCGGCCATCTCGCGTACGACGATGGCGAGGGCCGGATCCGCCTCGTGGCGTTCGACGCGAGAGGCGGCACTTCCCGTGGCGAGTCACGGCCGCTGCTCGAGGCCTTCCGCACGGCGGGCGGTGGCATGTCGATGTTCGCCGTCTCCGACGCCGGCGTCGTGGGTTGGGTGGCGGGGAGCTTCCGGCGGCGACTCGTGCGCGTGGCGCCGGACGGGCGCGAGACGGTGGTGACGGCGGAGCCGCGAGGGTATCGCTTCCCCCGTTTCTCACCGGACGGGCGCACGATCGCCGTCACGGTCGATCCGCGCCCTTCGTCGATCTGGCTCGTGGACGCCGCCCGGGGAAGCGCGTCGCGACTGACCCTGGAGGACCGGCACAGCATCACCGCGACCTGGTCGCCCGACGGCGCGCGTGTGGCCTTCAGTGCCGTCGGGCTCGACTGGGTGCCCGCGGCGGGAGGTCCGGCGGTGCCGTTCCTCAGGTGGGAACGCGGTACGCGCGCGATCGGCGCGGCGTCCTGGCTGCGCGACGGCCGCATTCTCGGGGTGGAGGGACGCGACGCGACTTGGCAGGGCACGCGGCAGCTCGTCGTCCTCAGTCCCGGTGACACGACGCTCGCGGTGCTCACCGCGGAGGAGGCGCACGAGGACATGCCCGCGCTCTCGCCGGACGAGCGCTGGCTCGCCTACACGTCGGATATCTCCGGGCGCTCGGAAGTGTACGTGCGCCGCTTCGCTGGCGGCGGCGCGACGGCACTCATCTCGACCGGCGGCGGGACGGACCCGCGCTGGTCGAGTGGGAGCGACCGCGTCTACTACCGGCACGGGACACGCGTCCTCTCGGTGCGCCTGCGGATCGCGGACGGCGTGGTCGCGGCCATCGGGGAGCCGACGACCGTCGCGGACGGCGACTACGACTTCTCTCAGACCAACAACTGGGACGTCGCGCGGGACGGCAGTCTGGTCCTGGTGCGGAGCGACCCGCCGATCGGATCGCAAGTGCGGCTGCTGCTCAACTGGGATCCGGCCGCGACCATGCGCGCCTTGCCCCGATAGGCCCGGGACGGCTTCCGGATCTCCGGCTCCACCATGAAGGCACGAAGCTTCGAAGAACGACGAAGACCGCCACCGCGTTCACCGCGGAGACGCGGAGGAGCGGAGGACGAACGGCGAACGGAACTGCAAAGGGGGCCCGGCGGACAGATCGGTAAGACCGGCCCCCCATTAGATCAATAGCACATCCACCGCAGTCGCCCTTGAAGCAACCCCCCAGCCCTCCCCCC
>JANNLH010000184.1:0-2123 GCA_031396725.1 Gemmatimonadaceae bacterium
GACACCGGCGCGCGCGCGATGGGGCGGCTCGGCACCAGGGCGTTCGTCGCCTTCGTCCTGCTGCTCGCGGTGACCGCGGCGCTCACCGCGCTCATCGGCCCGCTGATCTTCGACCGGCTGACGGTCGACGCAGGGGCCGCGGCGGCGGTGCGCGGCAGCGTCGTCGCCGCCGCCGAGTTGCCCAAGTTGCCGTCCTTCCGCGACTGGCTCGTGAGCAATGTGCCGCCGAATCCCGTCCGGGCCGCCGTCGACGGCGCGATGCTGCCGCTGGTCGTGGCGACCCTGGCCTTCGCGCTGGCACTCGGCCGCATCGAGGCGACGCGGCGCGAGGCCGTCGTCGGCCTCTTCCGCGGGATCGCCGACGCGATGGCGGCGCTGGTGGGGTGGATCCTCGTCCTCGCGCCGCTCGGGGTCTTCTCCCTCGCCTTCGCGGTCGCGGCGCGGCTCGGCACCGCGGTGGTCGGCGCCGTCGGCTTCTATGTAGTGGCGTACTCGGCGATGCTGCTCGCGGCCACCGGGATCGTCTACGCGGCGGTGGCGCTCTTCGGCGGCGTGCCGCTCGGACGGTTCGCCCGCGCCGCGCTCCCGGCACAGCTCGTCGCCGTCACCACGCGCTCGTCGATGGCCGCACTGCCGGCGATGGTCACCGCCGCCGAAGGGACGCTGCGCCTCCCGCGGACGGTCACGGGCTTTGCGCTGCCGCTCTCGGTGTCGGTCTTTAGGCTCAACCAGGCCGTGAGCTGGGTGGTGATGGCGCTCTTCGCGGCGAAGCTCTACGGCGTGGACCTCGGCACGACGGCGGTGATCACGCTCGCGGTCACCTCGGTGCTGATGAGTTTCAGCGTGCCGGGCATCCCGAGCGCGAGTCTCTTCGTGGTCGCGCCCTTCTTCGCGAGCGTGGGCATCCCGCCGGAGGCGATCGGCGTGCTGATCGCGCTGGACCTGATCCCCGACGTCTTCAAGACGCTGCTGAACGTGACCGGGCAGCTCGGGGCGGTGACGATCGTGGGCGCCGCGGGCGAGGAGGTCGCGGACGCGGGAAACCCTTCGTCCTGACCGGTGGTCAAACCCGGAGCGCCTTTCTTCCCAGGGGGACCTGACGTGATCCGGACGATCGTGCTGGTGGGCGGCTTGACGGCCGTTCTGGGTGCCGGATTGCGCACGTCGCAAGCCCCCGCGCCGCCGAGCAGTGCCTATCTCTCGCTGCTGCCCGACGGGCCGGAGAAGCGGCGCTTCATCATCGACTGCACCGGCTGTCACACCTTCGACGGGCGCACGGCGTTCCCCGGAGGTCAGCGGCGCACGCTCGATTCGTGGAAGGAGCGGATCGGCTCGATGCACGCGCGGTTCGGGCGCGGGGCAGGGTTCCCGATCATCGCCGACCCGACACCCGACGACACGCTCGCCGGCTGGCTGCATCGCAACCTGGCGGTGGCGCCCGTGGCCGCGGCATCGCGGACGCCGAGTCCGCGGGTGACCGAGTACGCGATCCCCGCGCCGGGCGACCTGCCGCACGACATCATCGTCGCGCCTGACGGCAAGGTCGTCATCACCGGGATGTTCACCGCGCAGATGTACGTGCTCGACACGACGAGCGGCGCGTTCATGACCGTGGCGATCCCCGTGCCCGCGGCGAACCCGAGAGCGCACCACATCGATCCGGATGGCACCTGGTGGGTGCTGCTCGGCGGGCCGGGAATGCTGGCCAAGCGCTCGCCGATCGGCGTCTGGTCCACCTACTCGGTCGGGATGTACGCGCACAGCGTGGCGCGCGACGCCGACGGCGTCTGGGTGAACGGGCACTTCACCGGGCATCCCTCGCAACTCGCGCACGTCGACGCGCGCACCGGGGCGGTCAGGACAGACACGGTGTCGAGCGCGACGCCCGCCGGCGTCAGTCCGATCCCATATGAACTACGCACCGGCCCCGACGGCCGGATCTGGATGAGCGAGCTGCACGGCGGTCGGGTGCTCGCGTACGACCCGCGCACGCGGACGAGCCGGGCCTACGCGATGCCGATGGAGCACTCGGGCCCGCGGCGGCTCGACGTGGCGCGCGACGGGACGGTCTGGATCCCGCTCTATGCGGCGGGCGAACTGGTGGCGCTCGATCCGGTCTCGGG
>JANNLH010000052.1:0-2319 GCA_031396725.1 Gemmatimonadaceae bacterium
GCTCGCCGTAAGGCTCGTCCATCGGGTGCACGACCTCCCGTGCCCTCGCGAGGGAGCGGCTCGCCCGGTCAACCCCCAACAATACGAATCTCACCCGGCTCACTTGCCGCGACCGCGGCGAGGATCTCCGAGACCAGCGGCCGCAAGTCGTCGATGCGGTTGCTGCGCGCACGTATCAGTACCACGCCGATGGCGTGCGCGGAGAGGTTCTGCTGGAACTGCAGGTTCCGGTCCATCGTGACCAAGACGTCGAACGGTCCGGCGGCCTGACGGAGAAGGGCTCCATTCTTGAGGCCGGCCCAGCCGAGGCCGATCACGGTCTGCGCGTCGAGCGCGGAGAGGTCTCGGGCGAAGTCGATCGGAATCGACTCGTCAAGAAGTACGCGCACCGGCCATCACCTGGTCGCGCGCGTACTCCAATGCCGCCACGGCCTGTTCACGGCGCACTGACGGGAACTGATGCAGGAACTCCTCGATGGTGTCGCCGGATTCGAGGTAGTCGAACAGCGCCTGCGCCGGCACTCGCGTGCCAACGAAAACGGGCGTGCCGCCCAAGCGATCCGGGTCGCTATGGACGACTTCGTCTGGGAATCGGAGCGGTGTAGGCATGACTAGAAATGTATGCGCTTTGACACTTCGCGCCTGACATACGGGCACATGGGAATCCGCAGCTCATCCCTAAGTGCTTGTCAGTCAACACGTTCTCTGAGCCACCGAAGCCGATCCGCCTCACGCCGCCACCGCCCCAGGGAAGCTGACACCCTCATCGCCGAAACTATCGAATCGCAGTCCACCGGAACTGAAGACCGGGAGGAATCGTGCTACCACTGGGAACCGCGTCGAGCACAGCAAAGGACGACATCGTGCCTCCGTTGAGATCGGCGAAGGACACGGGCGCGAAGGTGAAGCCGAGCTGCTGGGGTCCCCTCGGTGGGAATAGTGCGATGAGCCGAATGGTTTCGCCGCCTGAGTTGACGGCGGCCGACTTGAACACCGAGCCGCTGACCGGGAAATAGGCCGCAGCCCCACCGGTTTGGAACCCGACGAGTACCTCTCCGCTCACATTCAGCAGTTGGTTGAAGTTCGACGCGCAGTCCTCACGGAGTAGCACATCCCACCGCCCGGACGCGGGGACGCGAGAATCCGTACTCTCGAAACTGCCGAGCCAGCCGGGGCCGCCGACCGACCGCCGATGCAAAGTGGTCGCGGGGAGAATCGTCGAGAACGTGACCACTTCATTCCCGTCCACCAAGTGAACCGTTTGCACTACGCCGGTGACGCTGATCCGATCGCCGGCAATGACGTACCTCTCCTGTTGTCGACGGAACACAGTCCCAGTCGTATCGGCCGCTACCGTCACCACATTGTCGAACTCACCGTCCGCTGCGGCAACAGTGTTGTAGAAAGATGAGAACGCGGTGCCCAACTGACTTCCGTACGGTGAGAAGAAGCTCATCGTAGATCCGTTCTGTACGACACACGTCTGCCAAGTCGCTCCGGACGACGAGTAGCGGCCAGCTCGAGGCCCCTGGCGCTCCGCTAGCGTCGGATAGCGCACGCCGATCGCGGTCACGCCGCTCAGTGCCGGCAGATGCGCTATCGCGGTGGCCCACCCACTCGGGCCAACAGAAGTAGCGGTCGCTGTCAATGGACCAGTGGAACTCACGCTGACACGATCAAGGTTGCCGGATTGCCAGGTCACCGCGTATCCCGTCAACTCGACTCCATCAGCGTCCTCGACGACAGCGCGTAACGCGACCGTCTCACCCGGCCGCACCGTGATCCACGCCGGCTCGATGCGAATGCGTGCCGGCCCTGTACCCGTCGTCGTGACATTGACGACGGCTTCGACGCCATCGAGTCTCGCGCGGATCTGCGCGTCGCCGCCGTTCATCGCGGTGATCAAGCCGTGGCGATCGACAGTCGCCACGGCTTCGTTCGACGAGTCCCAGTTCAAGAGATCGCTTGAGAGCGTCGCGCCCGATGAGCTCCTGACGATCGCCGTGATCTGGATCGACGCGCTGGGATTCAGCGTGACGTCGCGCTCACTCAGGACGATCGAGTGCACGGCGTTCACGGTGAACACGCCGCTCCCACTCCTATCGTCGCGAGACGCTGTGATGTTGGCCGTTCCGCGCGTGAGCGCCCTGACGACGACCGGTGCGCTCGTCGAATCTCCCGCCGGCGTCACCGACGCGGTCGTGGGAGCGCTCGAGTGCCAGACGACCCTTGCGTTGGGCATCACCTCACCCAGGACGTTGGTCACGATCGCTCTGACGGTGTTGACGGTCTGCCCGAGTTCGAGCGTAGCGCTCGTGG
>JANNLH010000214.1:0-5026 GCA_031396725.1 Gemmatimonadaceae bacterium
CGCCACGGCCCTCGGGCGCGACGGTGCCGCCTCCCGAGCCAAGGGCCGCCGCGCCTGCGGCGCCTGCACAGGCGGCCGCGCCGGCCGCGCCGGCCGCCGCTCCCTCGGCACCCGCCCCCTCGGGCGCCGCACTGCACGCCCTGCTCTCCAGCGGGCTCGAGGGCCTCGCCCCCCTCGGCGACGATCGCTTCGCCACGCCGCTCGTCGGCGACGAGGACGACGTGATCCCGATCGACGAACTGCTCTTCCGCGGACGCGAAGCGCTGCAGCGCGCGATCGTGATCGGCGCCGGCCTGCGCGAGTCGGGCGGTGTGCCCGACCACGAGATGCTTGACGAGCTCTACGACCTGCTGCAACTCGCAGCCGCGGAGTAGCGCGTGCGGTTCGGATGGCGCGGCGCCCTCGGGATCGCGCTCAGCGCGTTCCTGCTCTGGTACACGCTGCGGGGGGAGGATCTCGGCGAGATCTGGGGCATCCTCGCGTCGTCGAACCTCCTGCTCTGGGGCGCCTGCGTGGTGGCGGCCACGGCGATCTTCCCCCTGCGTGCGCGGCGCTGGCAGGCCCTGCTCGCGCCGCTCGGCCCGCGGATCCCGATGGCGCCGCTCTGGCACGCCACGGCGATCGGGATGATGGTCAACAACGTCTTCCCGGCGCGTGCCGGGGAGTTCGCCCGCGCCTTCGCGCTCTCGCGCGCGCGCCCCGAGATCAAGTTCACCACCGCGTTCGGCTCGCTGGTCGTGGACCGGCTCTTCGACGGCACGATGGTGCTCGCGCTGCTGTTGCTCGCCACGCTCGACCCCCGATTCCCGTCGGACGCGAGGGTCGAGGGCGTCGCGATCGGGAACATCGTCGCCTCGGCAGCGCTCTTCCTTGGCGCCGTGCTCGTCGTCGTCGTCGCGCTCGTGCTCTGGCCGCAGCCGATGCGCCGACTCGCCGAACGCGTGATCGGCAGCGTCTGGGCCCGCGGCGGGGAGAAGGTCGGGGCGATGCTCGAGTCGTTCGCCGGCGGCCTGCAGGTGCTGCGCTCCCCGCGGCTCGTGCTCGAGGTCCTCTGGTGGACCCTGCTCCACTGGCTGTTGAACGCGTTCGCCTTCTGGCTCGCGTTCCGCGCACTCGACATCGACGCGCCGATGAGCGCCGCCCTCTTCGTGCAGGGGCTCATCGCGATCGGCGTGGCGCTGCCGTCGGCGCCGGGGTTCTTCGGCCCCTTCGAACTCGCCGGCAAGGCCGGACTCGGGCTCTATGGCGTCAGTTCGGCGGAGGCGGTGAGCTGGGCGATCGGCTTCCACATCCTCTCGTTCATCCCGATCACGGTGCTCGGCGCGTGGTATTTCTCACGGATGCACCTGCACGTGAGTGACCTCTCGGGCGGCGCGAGCGCGGCCGCCGCCGAGCGGAGCGCCGGATGAGCAGCACCGCAAGCGTCGAGGCGCAGGGGAAGATCAACCTCTTCCTGCGGGTGATCGCGCGCGAGGAGAGCGGCCACCACCAGTTGGAGACGCTCTTCGCGCGCATCGACCTCGCCGACACCGTCCGTGTCTCGACCGACACGACGGCGCGCGAGATCGTCTGCCGCGGGATGGAGGTCGGGCCGCCCGAGCAGAACCTGGCCTTCCGCGCCGCGGCCGCCTTCGCCGCGGAGACCGGTTGGCCGGGCGGATTCCATATCGACATCGAGAAGCGGATCCCGGTGGGTGGCGGGCTCGGCGGCGGCAGCGCCGACGCCGGGGCGGTGCTGCGCGCGTTGAATGCGATCGCCCCGAAGCCACTTCCCGCGCCGCTGCTCGCCACGCTCGCCTTCCGGCTCGGCGCCGACATCCCGTTCCTGACCACGGAGTCGGCGCTCGCGCTCGGCTGGGGGCGCGGGGAGCGCCTGCTCGAGCTGCGGCCGCTGCCGGGGCGCGAGGTCCTGCTCTGCCTCCCGCCATTCGGGGTCGAGACCAAGGCCGCCTTCGGCTGGATGGCCGACGCACGGCGCGACCTGCCGCCGCGGGCTCCGGCGCCGATGACGCTCGACGGCCTGGACCGATGGGAGGGCGTCGCCCGGATGGCGGACAACGACCTCGAACTCCCCGTGATCGTGCGGCATCCGGAGATCGGCGCCTGCCTCGAGGCGCTCGCCAATGCCGGTGCCAAGATCGCGCGGATGAGCGGCTCGGGATCGACCGTCTTCGGCCTCTTCGACCGTCGGCCCCCGGCCGAATTGAAGGGCCTCCCGGCCGGGACCCGGCTGACGCTCACGCGGAGCAGCACGAGCGTGGCAGCGGTGCGTCCGCTGGACTGAGTCGCTAGCTTCGGTTGGTCGTCCCTGTGGGGAGGACTGCTGCCCCTTCGTCCAATGGCAGGACAGCCGCCTTTGGAGCGGCGAATGGTGGTTCGAATCCACCAGGGGCAACTGGCATCGTGACCCCTGCCCTTCGGGACGGGGGTCTGCTAGTTTTCGGGGCTACGTCCGGGCCCCCTCGTCAGGTGGGACCGGTGCGGGCTATCTGCTGTATCGAGTTACCCTTACCTGCCTTCGCCCCATGGACGGTCTTTCGGTCCCCCTGCACGGTTTCCGGGTGCTCACGGGCAATGCCAACCGTGCGCTCGCCGAGGAGATCGCCAAGTCGCTCGGGGCGGATTTGACGAAGACGACGGTCACGCGCTTCGCCGACGGCGAGGTGTTCGTGCGCCTCGACGAGAACGTGCGCGGGGCGGACGTGTTCATCGTCCAGCCGACGAATCCCCCGGCCGAGAACGTGATGGAGCTGCTGCTCCTGATCGACGCGGCGCGGCGGGCCTCGGCGGCGCGGATCACCTGCGTGTTGCCGTACTACGGCTACGCGCGGCAGGACCGCAAAGACCAGCCCCGCGTCGCGATCGGCGCGAAGCTGGTGGCGAACCTGATCATGACCGCGGGTGCGGACCGGGTGCTCGGCGTGGACTTCCACCAGCATCAGCTGCAGGGGTTCTTCGACATCCCCGTCGATCACCTCTACGCGGCGCCGGTCTTCACCGCGCACTACCGCAGGAAGAAGCTGCACGACCCCGTGGTGGTCGCGCCGGATGTGGGCTCCGCCAAGATGGCGCGCGGCTTCGCCAAGCGCCTCAACGCCTCGCTCGCGATCATCGACAAGCGGCGGCCGGCGGCGAACGTCTCGGAAGTCGTGAACGTGGTCGGTGAGGTGGAGGGGAAGGACTGTCTCCTCGCCGACGACATGATCGATACGGCGGGCACGGTGAGCGAGGCCGCGCGCGCCTTGAAGAACCTCGGGGCCCGTGACATCTACGTGTGCGCGACGCACGCGCTGCTGAGCGGACCCGCGGTCGAGCGGCTCTCCAACGCGCCGATCACCGAGGTCGCGGTGACGGACACGATCGCGATTCCGGAGTCGCGTCGGTTCCCGACGTTGACGATCCTGAGCGTGGGGGAACTGCTGGCGAAGGCGATCCGGTTCACGCACAGCGATCAGAGTGTGAGCTCGTTGTTCGAGTAGGAAGTAGGAAGTAGGAAGTAGAAAGGAGAAAGTAGAAAGGGGAAAGTAGGAAGTACGTGCAGGACCGGTGGGTGGCGCCGGGCGGAAGGTGGGAGAGTCGTTCCCTCACACCTCACGCCTCACACCACCCACCTGCAGTCTCACGAGCGCGCCGCCGGGCCGGACATACCGGGAACCCACGTTGCGCGCCGATACCAGAGGTTTGACAGCGACCATGGCTTCCGTTTCACTCGATGCATCCACCCGCGCGACGACCGGCAAGGGCGTCGCCCGCAAGCTCCGCACGGCCGGCCAGGTCCCGGCGATCATCTACGGGCACGCCCGTGAACCGCAGGCGCTCGTGCTCAATGCGCACGAACTCCAGCTCCTGCTCGAGAAGCACTCGTACAAGAGCACCGTCATCGAGCTGGGCTTCGGCGCCAAGCCGGTCAAGACGCTGATCCGCGAGATCCAGCGCCACCCGTTCAAGAAGCAGATCCTCCACGTCGACTTCCAGGAACTCGTCGCCGGCGAGAAGGTCAACGTCAGCGTGCCGATCCAGTTCACCGGCACGGCCGACGGCGTGAAGAACGGCGGCGGCATCCTCGACCAGATCATGCATGACCTCGAGATCTCGGTGGACCCGGCGGACATCCCGTCCCACATCGTCGTTGACGTCACCGCGCTGACGATCGGTCACTCGATCCACGCCGGCGAGATCCCGCTGCCGGCCGGCGTCACGCTCGTCTCCGATCCCGACGCGACGGTCTGCGTCTGCGGCGCACCGAAGGTCGAGGCCGAGCCGGTCGCGGTCGAGGCGGCCGCGGCGACGCCGGCGGAGCCGGAACTCATCCGCAAGAAGGCCGACGAAGAGGCCGAGTCCAAGTAGTCCCGCGCCCCGCATCGCGTCGTGCGTCCCCCGGGTAGCCGAGTCCGGCGATGAAGGTCATCTTCGGCCTCGGCAATCCGGGGAAGGAATACGCCGAGACGCGGCACAACGCCGGCTGGTGGGTTATCGACCACCTCGCCGACGTCTGGCGCTTCGATCCCTGGCGGAAGGACGGCGAGGCCCTGACGAGTTCGGGCCTCGTCGGCAGCGTGAAGGTGCGGCTCGTCAAGCCGCAGACATTCATGAATCTCTCGGGCGCGGCGCTGAAGCCCTGGCTCCGCCGTCCGTTCTGGTCCGCCAAGTCGGATCTGCTCGTCGTCTCCGACGAGGTGCAGCTCGAGACCGGCACCTACCGGTTCCGGGCGCGCGGCTCGGCGGGTGGGCACAATGGTCTGAAGAGCGTCGAGCAGGCGCTCGGCGACCAGGAGTATCCGCGGCTGCGGGTCGGCGTCGGTCCGGCCGACACCCAGCGCGGCGTCGGTGACCTCGCCGACTACGTGCTGGACCGGTTCGGGAAGGCGGAGGCCCAGACGGTGCGCGGCCTGCTGCCGACCTTCGAGGAGGCCCTCCGGCTCTGGACCGCCGAAGGGATCGAGCGCGTGATGAACACATTCAATCGCTGAAGCAGAAGTCCGTTCGCTGAAACCCTCAACCACCCCCCATGCTTGAGAATCTGACC
>JANNLH010000015.1:0-2312 GCA_031396725.1 Gemmatimonadaceae bacterium
TTCGCCGGTCTCGACCGTTTCGGCGTCAAGTGCGCCAACTTCTATGAGAAGGGGATGGAGTGGTCGCTGCTCCATCCGCCGGCGATGCTGGGGCTCGGGCTCGGGCTCGTCGCGCTGATGGTCGTGATGCTCCGTGTGCTGCCGAAGGAGATCCTGCCGCAGGTCGATGAGGGGATCGTGGTCGCGGCGATGCAGCTGCCGGAGGGGACGTCGATCGAGGAGACGACGCGCCAGGTGTCGCGGGTTGAGGCGTCGGCGAAGGCGCTCGGGTCGCTCGGCGTCTACTCGCGCGTCGGGATCGCGACGGACGAGGAGGTGCTCTCAGGTGCGGAGCCCGGCACCTCGGCCACGGCGCAGTTGCTGATCCCGGTGCCCGCAGGGAAGGACGCGGCCGCGTTCGCGAACGAGGTCCGCGCCTCGGTGCCGGACCTCGCGGCCGGAATGCTGGCGCTCGACCTCGCCGGGCAGTCGGAGTTCGGGTCGCTGATCGGGCGCGAGGGCCGCCTCGTGCGCGTCGAGGTGAGTGCGCGGACGTTGGCCGAGTCGCAGCAGTGGGCCGATTCGGTGCGCCGCCGACTCGCCGGGCTCACGACGCTGAGCGACGTGCGCGATGCGTACAGCACGACACAGCCGCAGATCGAGGTGCAGCTCGAGCGCGCGCGGCTGGCCGAGCGCGGGATCCCGGTGCAGACCATCCTGAGCGCGCTGCAGGGAGGGCTCGGCGGTGTCTCCGCGAGCGAACTTCGCGAGACGGATCGGCGCACCCCGATTCGCGTGCGCTTCGCCGGGAATGCCAACGAGGACCTGATGGTGGCGCTCGCGACGCCGGTGCGCGGCGTGCCGCTCAGCCAACTGGTCACCTGGAAGGAGGTCCGCGCGCCGATCGAGGTCGTGCGCGTGAACCAGCGCCCGGTGAGCGTGGTCGAGGGGTTGATCGAGCGGGGCGGCACCGCGCGCGCCACCGACGACGTGGACGCACAGCTGGGCGAGCTCGATCCGCCGGCCGGGCTCACGTGGGAGGTCACGGGCGCCGACATCGAGCAGCGCCGCACGACCGAGCAACTGACCCTCGTCGCATTCCTCTCGGCGGCGCTCGTCTTCCTCGTGCTCGCGGGCGAGTTCGCCTCGTTCACGATCCCGCTCGTGGTGATGATCACCGTGCCGCTCGCCGCTGCCGGCGGCTTCGTGATGCTCTGGCTCACGGGGCAGAGCATCAACGCCGTCTCGCTGATCGGCATCGTGGTGATGATCGGCATGGCCGACAACGAGGCGGTCGTGAAACTCGACGCCATCCGGCGATTCCGCGAGATGGGGCACTCCATCCACGATGCCGTGCTGCTCGGCGGTCGCCAACGCCTCCGCGCGATCACGATGACGAGCCTCACGACGATCTTCGGCGTGCTGCCGCTCGTGTTCGGGATCGGGAGCGGCGGGGCGCTCTACCAGCCGCTCGCGGCAGCGGTGATCGGTGGCGCGATCTCGGCGCAGATCGTGACGTTCTTCCTGCTCCCGGTCGCGTACTCGGTGCTCGAGGGCCGGAAGGAACGCCGGGCCGAGAGGGCCGCCGCGTGATCCGCTGGTCCGTCACGCGTCCCGCCGTGGTGTGGGCCACCACCGTCGCCATCTGTCTCGGTGGCGCAGTGTCGTTCACGCGGCTGGCGCTGGCGACCAAGACGACGGTGGAACTGCCGCGGCTCACCGTGAGCACGGGATGGAACGGCGCGTCGGCGGAGCTGGTGGAGATGTACCTCTCGAGTCCGATCGAGGCGGCGGCGCAGGGGGTGCGCGGCGTGCGGCGCACGGAGAGCGAATCGCGCGAGAGCACCTCGCGACTGACGGTGCACCTCGACCCGAAGGCCGACGTGCAGCTGACGCGGCTCGCGATCCTCGAGCGGCTTGAGCTGCTGCGACCCGAGTTCCCGCCGGGCTCCTCGGCGCCCACCGTCTCGAACTACGTACCGGACGAGCTGGCCGAGCCGCCGCTGCTGCGCGTGCTGCTCTCGGGGCCGTACACGCCGGGGGCGCTGCAGCGGATCTCCGACGACCAGCTCTCGCCTCGGGTGAGCGCGGTCTCGGGAGTGTCGGGCGTGCTGGTCAACGGCGGCACGACGTTCGGGGCGACCGTCTCGTACGATGCGCGACTGCTGCGCCAGCTCGGGATCGCGCCAACCACGCTGATGGCGACGGTCCGCGACGCCCGTGTGGTGCAGGCGCTCGGCACGGAGCGGTTCGGCGCGTCGAAGCGCGAGGTGGTGCTGCGCGACCAGCCGGGCGCGCTCGAGGAGCTCGAGGACCTCCCGGTGGCGGGGCGC
>JANNLH010000040.1:0-16776 GCA_031396725.1 Gemmatimonadaceae bacterium
GCGAGGTCGGTGATGGCCCGGTCGTTCACCTGGAGCAGCGGCTCGGCGGCCAGCTCGGCCGCGAAGCGCTGCCGCCAGCCGGGCGTCCGGTCGGCGAGCGACCAGTCGGCGACGAGCGCCTCGCGCGGTTCGCGCGTCACCGCCAGCGTGTCGCCCATCAGCCGCTGGCGCCCGCCCTGCAGGTCGAAGCCGGTGAGTGCGACGCCCGAGAGCCTGATGCGAAGCGCCGACGGGCCGTCGCGCCCCGGCAATGCGCCTGCGGAGATGGCCGTGCCCTCGAGGATCCCGCCCGCGGGACCAGCCGCCGCCGTGGCGCTCCCGGAGGTGCCGTTCCCCGGCGCGGCGCGCGCGCGGCGCCAGTTCTCGAACGCGATCTCATACGCGACGCGCCGGATCGTGATGCCACCGGGCTGCGTCGCCGCGACCACACGGCCCTGCGCGTCCACCCAGCCGGAGAAGCCGGCGCCCTCGGTCGGCTCGAGCTTCCACGCCCGCACCGTGTCCGTCAGCGCGGGCACGAACATCATCTGCGCCGAGTCGAACGCCGCGCTGTCCACGACCGTGAACAACGACTCGGCCGCGAATCGCAGCGTCAGCGGCGCGGCCGACATCGTCGTCGGGTTGAAGCTCGGGATCGTCACGGTGCGGCCGACCTTGGGTTCCGCCGTGAGCATCGCGGCGGCGGGGATCAGCGTCGGGAGCAGGATCGGCCCGTCGACCGCGACCCGCTGCGTGTCGGCCGACTGGCCCGGAGCGCTCATCACGAATGCCACCGCCGTGTCCCCCTCGGCACGCCCGGAAACGCTCATCGGCGCCTCGGCCGACTCCACCTGTACATCGAAGGTGCGGAGCGCCAGCGACCGGGTGAGCGTGATCACGGAGCGCGCGCTCGCGCGGAACTCGCGTCCCGCCACTGGAAGGTCGGCGATGAAGTAATCCACGACCTCGAACGCCGTGGTCGAGGTGTCGATCGTCGTCGAGGCGAAACCGATCTGGCGCCCGTCCTGCTCGACCACGAAGAACGAGACGCCGGGGGCGAGGCGCATCGCCGCCTCGGCCAGCACGGCCGCGGGCGCGCGGAAGAGTTCGCGGCGCAGCAGCATCCCGACGCCGACGGACCAGGCGGCGAGGATCGCGATCGCGACGAGGGTCCGGGTGCGGGCGCGGTTCGGGGCCGGGTGGACGGGCTTGGTCATGCGGGCGTCACGGTCGGGAGGAGGGCGTTCAGGCGCGCTGCGCTTCGCGGGCACGCTTGTAGAACGGCGCGGCCTCGGTGGAACGCCCCAGCCGGTCGAGGACGATCCCGACGCCCTTCAGGGCACGCCAGTTGTCGGGCTCCAGCTCCGCCGCCCGTTCGTACGCCGCCAGCGCGCCTTTCTTGTCGTCGGTGTGGTTCAGGACCTCACCGATGTAGTAGTGCGCGGTCGCATTGTCCGGCTCGAGGGCGACCGCCAGGGTGAGCGGCTCGACCGCGTCGCGCCAGCGCGCGCGCCGGCAGGAGAGGATCCCCGTCTGCAGGAGCACTTCCGCCGCGTCCGGGCGCAGCTTGGCTGCCGCGCGGATCATCTTCTCGGCGTCGTCGTACCGGAGCTTGGCCCCGAGGGCGCTCGCGCGCGCGCAGGTGAGGGCGAAGAGGTCGCCTCCGGCCGCCTCGGCCACGTCGATCACCTTGAGCGCCGTCTCGGCGTCCCCCTTCTTCTCGAGCAGGCCGATATAGGCCAGTGCCCGCACGGTGTCGCCGGGGGTCTGCTCGAAGGCCAGCCGGAGCGCCTCGACCGTGGGGCGGGTGGCGCGGCTGACCGCGGCCTGCTCGCCGGTGCGCGGGCGGACGGGCTCGGTGCCGCCGGGGGTAGCCGGGGCGCCCACAGACGGGGCGCCCGCCCCCGTCGGCACGGCGCGCGCGGTCTTGGTCGCTCCCTTGGGGTCAGCGACCACGCGGATCGGCTGGATCGGCGTCGCCTTGGACTCCGGCGTCGCGATCCCGTCGATCCGACGGGCCACGAAACGCGGCTCTTCGAGCTCGGCGTCGTCGTACGTCCACTCCCCGCAGACCGGCGGCTCCCGGACGGGGATGATCACCACCTCGTCGTCCGGTCCGTAGGACTCGACGGGGACGAGCGGGACGCCCTCGTGCATGCCGAGGGGGAGTTGCTCCGGATCGGGCGCGGAGGCGGGGTCGGAGAACTTCAGGCGGAGGTCGGAAAAGGGAGACGGACGGACGCCTTGGAATCTAGTGGAAGGACGACCGTCCCCCGCCTCCCACTACACCGCCTCCCTTCCATTCATCCCGCCCCAAACCGATCTTGGAAGACTATGCCCGGCGACTCCCTGATCGTGCGCGGTGCCCGCGAGCACAACCTCAAGAACATCGACGTCACGATCCCGCGGGATAAGCTGACGGTCATCACCGGGCTCTCCGGGTCGGGCAAGTCCTCGCTCGCGTTCGACACGATCTTCGCCGAAGGCCAGCGCCGCTACGTCGAGTCGCTCTCCGCCTACGCGCGGCAGTTTCTCGGGCTGATGGAGAAACCCGACGTGGACGCCATCGAGGGCCTCTCGCCGGCGATCTCGATCGAGCAGAAGACCGCCGGCGCCAACCCGCGCTCCACGGTCGGCACGGTCACCGAGATCTATGACTACCTGCGCCTGCTCTACGCCCGCGCCGGCACGCCGCACTGCGCCAACTGCGGCCGGCCGGTCGAGCGCCAGAGCCCGGCGCAGATCGCCGACGTCGTGCTCGGCTGGCCCGGCGGCACCAAGATCGAGATCCTCTCGCCGCTCATCCGCGGCCGGAAGGGCGAGTTCCGCGATCTCTTCGAGGACGCGCGCAAGCAGGGCTTCGTGCGCGCGATCGTGGACGGCGCGCTGGTGGAGCTCGCGGACCCGCCCAAGCTCAACCGTCGGCAGAACCACGACGTCTCGGTCGTCGTGGACCGTCTCGTCGTGCGCGCCGAGGATCGAGGCCGCCTCACCGACTCGATCGAGACGGCGCTGCGGCTCGCCGAGGGGCTCGTCGAGGTCGTGCGGCACGACGGCGCCAAGGACTCCAAGCATCTCTTCTCCGAGAAGTACGGCTGCCCCGACTGCGGCATCTCGATGCCCGAGCTCGAGCCGCGGCACTTCTCGTTCAACTCGCCCTTCGGCGCCTGCGCCACCTGCAGCGGGCTCGGGACCAAGCGCACCGCGAGCCCCGAGCTGATCCTGGGCGACCCGAGCATCTCGATCCTCGAGGGCGTGATCCTCCCCTGGGGCGAGCCCGACGGCTACCTGCGGCGCGTGATCCTGCCGGGGCTCGCCAAGCAGCTCAAGTTCGAGCTCAACGCGCCCTGGGGGAAACTCCCCGACCGCGTGAAGTTCGAGCTGCTCTTCGGCACCTCCAAGAAGAAGGGCGCCGACGACGAGTCGCGCTGGGAGGGGATCCTCTCGAACGTCCAGCGCCGCTACACCGAGACGACCTCCGACGCCGTGCGCTCGGACCTCGAGGAGTACATGGTCGTGGCCGAGTGCCCCGACTGCAACGGCAAGCGGCTCAAGCCGGAGTCGCTCGCCGTCACGCTCCACGGGCGCAACATCGGCGAGTTCACCGAGGGCTCGGCCGCCGAGGCGCTCGCGTTCGCCGAGAGCGTGCCGGTGCGCGAGGCCGGGAAGCCCGGGCTCGACGCGGGAGTCGCGGGTCCGATCCTCAAGGAGGTGCGCGAGCGCCTGCGCTTCCTGGTGGACGTCGGCCTCGACTATCTCACGCTCGATCGCTCGGCCGAATCGCTCTCCGGCGGCGAGGCGCAGCGCATCCGGCTCGCGACGCAGATCGGCTCGCGGCTGGTTGGCGTGCTCTACATCCTCGACGAGCCCAGCATCGGCCTGCACCAGCGCGACAATGCGCGGCTGCTCGACACGCTCAAGCGGCTGCGCGACCTCGGCAACACGGTGCTGGTGGTCGAGCACGACGAGGAGACGATCCTCGAGGCCGACCACCTGATCGACTTGGGCCCCGGCGCCGGCAAGCACGGCGGCGAGGTGATCGCGGAGGGCACGGTCGATCATGTGAAGAGCGTGAAGGCGAGCGTGACCGGCCAGTACCTGACCGGCGCGCGCTCGATCCCGATGCCGGCCTCGCGCCGTGCGCGCGATCCCAAGCGCGTGCTGCGCATCGAGGGGGCGCGCGAGCACAACCTGCAGAAGCTCGACGCCGAGTTCCCGCTGGGGCTCTTCGTCGCTGTCACGGGCGTCTCAGGGTCGGGGAAGTCCACGCTGGTGGAGGACATCCTGCAGCGCACGCTGGCGCGGCATTTCTTCCGGGCGCGCGTGGTGCCGGGCGCGCACGACCGGATCCTCGGACTCGAGCACCTCGACAAGGTGATCGACATCGACCAGACGCCGATCGGGCGCACGCCGAGATCGAACCCGGCGACGTACACGGGGCTCTTCACGCCGATCCGCGAACTCTTCGCCGAGATGCCGGAGGCCAAGCTGCGCGGCTACGGGCCCGGACGCTTCTCGTTCAACGTGAAGGGCGGGCGCTGCGAGGCGTGCCAGGGCGACGGGCTGGTGAAGATCGAGATGCACTTCCTCCCCGACGTCTATGTGACGTGCGAGCAGTGCCGCGGCAAACGCTACAATCGCGAGACGCTCGACGTGAAGTTCCGCGGGATGAGCATCACCGAGGTGCTGGACCTGACGGTCGAGGACGCCATCGCGGTGTTCGAGAACCAGCCGCGGATCCACCACAAGCTGGTCACGCTGAACGATGTGGGACTCGGCTACATCCATCTCGGCCAGAGCGCGACGACGCTCTCGGGCGGCGAGGCGCAGCGCGTGAAGCTCGCGACCGAGCTCTCCAAGCGCGACACGGGGCGGACGCTCTACATCCTCGACGAACCGACGACGGGGCTCCACTTCGAGGACGTGCGCGTGCTGCTCGACGTGCTGCACAAACTGGTCGAGCGCGGCAACACGGTGCTCGTGATCGAGCACAACCTGGACGTGATCAAGACGGCCGATTGGAT
Source organism: Gemmatimonadaceae bacterium (assembly GCA_031396725.1). Lineage (GTDB taxonomy): Bacteria > Gemmatimonadota > Gemmatimonadetes > Gemmatimonadales > Gemmatimonadaceae > Pseudogemmatithrix. Next base: position 5,004 of record JANNLH010000040.1, read on the forward strand.
CGTGGACCTCGGACCGGCCGGCGGCTCCGGCGGTGGACGGATCGTGGCGCAAGGGACGCCGGAGGAGGTCGCGAAGGTCGAGGCATCGTACACCGGGCAGTACCTCGGCAAGGTGCTGCGCCGCTGAGCGCGAGGAGCGAGGAGCGAGGGGAAGGAGCGAGGGGAAGGAGGGAGGGGGAGGGGTCAGTGGGAGGAGGCGCGGCGGATGCAGGTGACGCATATGGCGATCAGCTCGTGGCATTCGCGGGTCAGGGGCGCTAGTTCTGCCGGCTTGAACCCCGCGCCCTCGGCCATGCGCAGCCAGGCGAGGGTCTCGCGGAGTTCCTTCACGCAGATCTTCATCTTGAACACATAATCGCGCGTCGAGACGGCCTCCCGTGCCTCGGCGTAGTTGGCCGCCGGTGACGTGGCCGCACGCGCCAGCTGCCGGAGCACATTCTCGAGCGCAAAGTCGCGCGGCGCCCTGCGGATGATCCCGCACACTCGCCCTCCGAACTCGACCAGACGGTCGGCCAACTGCGGCTTCGTCGCGGAAAGCGGTTCCATGGCGCCCCACTCTGCACCGCCGTGGCCGCGTGGGCCGTACCAGAGCATTCCGCCCCTTCCCCTTCTGTCTTTCCCCTCCCCCCTCCTCCCTCGCTCTTTCCCCTCGCTCCTCGCTCCTTAGCTTCATGTCATGGTTTCTATCCTCGACATCATCGGCCCGGTCATGGTCGGCCCGTCCTCGAGCCACACCGCCGGCGCCTGCCGGCTCGGGCTCATCGCCCGCGACCTCGTCGCCGGCACGCCGGAGTCGGCGCTGATCGAGCTCCACGGCTCCTTCGCCCGCACCGGTGAAGGGCACGGCACCGACAAAGCGATCGTCGGCGGGCTGCTCGGCTTCCGCCCCGACGACGAACGGCTCCGCGACGCGCTCGACATCATGGACAAGGAAGGGCTCACGTACCGCTTCGAGAAGACCACCCTCGGCGACGAGCCCGAGGTGCACCCCAACTCCGTCCGCATCACCGTCAAGCGGCAGCACCGCGAGCATGTGATGCTCGGCGCCTCGCTCGGCGCGGGCCGGATCAAGGTCAGCCGGATCGATGGCTATCCGGTCGAGGTCGATGCCGCGCATCACACCATCGTGATGGTCGCCGAGGACGTGAAGGGATCCGTCGCCCGCATCGCGGGGGTCCTGAGCGACGCGGGCGTGAACATCGCGACGCTGCGCCTCACGCGGAAGCATCGCGGAGGAGACGCCTTCATGGTCATCGAGGTCGACGAGCCCCCGGGTGAGAATGTGCGCGACACGCTGCGCGCGCTCCCTTGGGTGAAGTGGACGCATCGCATCGACAAGGTCGGCGGCTGATGTACCACTCGCTGCACGAGGCCATCCGCGACGCCGAGGCGCGCCGGACGACGCTCGCGACCGTCGCGCTCGAGATCGAGTCGCGCGACCAGGGGCGCACGATCGAGGACATCCGCGCCGCGCTCGGCCGCGCGCTCGCCGTGATGCGCCACGCGGTGGAGCAGGGGCTCACGGGGGACCTGCGCTCGGCGTCGGGACTGGTCGGCGGCGACGCCGCCAAGTTGCGCACCGGCCCGGCGGGTCCGCTCGCCGGCACGCTCTTCCGCGATGTGCTGATGCGCGCGCTGGCGGTGCAGGAGGTGAACGCCGCGATGGGCGTGATCGTCGCGGCACCGACCGCGGGTGGCGCCGGCGTCCTGCCGGCGGTGCTGCTCGGACTCGCAAAGCAGCAGGGCACGAGCGACGAGTCGTTGATCGATGCGCTCGCGACGGCGGGATTGATCGGCGCGGTGGTCGCGCAGCGCGCATCGCTCTCCGGCGCCGAGGGCGGCTGCCAGGCCGAGACCGGTGCTGCGGCAGGAATGGCAGCAGGCGCCGGCACCGAGATGCTCGGCGGTAACCCGAGCCAAGTAGGACACGCGGTCGCCCTCGCGCAGCAGGGCACGCTCGGCCTCGTCTGCGACCCCCTGGGTGGTCTCGTCGAGCTGCCCTGCGTGTTCAGGAACGCGACAGGCGCCGCCATCGCCTTGGCGGCCATCGAGATGTCGATGGCGGGCATCACCTTCGCGATCCCCGCCGACGAGGTGATCGACACGATGGGCGAGATCGGCCGTGAGATGGACGTGCGCTACCGCGAGACGGCGGGAGGCGGGCTGGCGGCCACCCCGACCGGGCGCCGGCTGGCCAGGGAACGGCTCACGCAGATCCGGCGCGGGTAGGACTAGGTCGCCGTTGCGGAGTCCTGCGCCCGGTCGCATCGTGGGCCTTCACGACAGCCATCGGACGCATGCGGACACGCCGATTCGCGCACGCCACGCTCGCAGTTGCCCTGATCCTCGGCTCGGCCCGCCAGCTCGAGGCCCAGGGCACGATCCGCGGCGTGCTCTTCGACTCGCTCCGCACCGCCGCGCCCGTTCCGCGCGCCGAGATCATCCTCGTGGAAACCGGGCGCCGCACCGCCAGCGACGCCGCCGGTCGCTTCGTCTTCAACGATCTCCCCGCCGGCTCCCACACCGTCGCCTACCACGACACCTGGCTCGACTCGCTCGGGCTTCCCGCGCTCGAGCGTACGGTGTCCCTGAGCGCCGGCGGCGCGCCGGTCGAGCTCGTCCTCTCGACACCGAGCCCGGCCGACTATCAGCGCGCCCGGTGCGGCACGGAGCTCACGTCCAAGCAGGGCATCCTGTTCGGGGAGGTCTGGGGCTCCGACGGCCTGCCGCGCGAGCGTTTCCCCGTCGCGGCGCGTTGGACAGAGGTCGTGATCGGACCCGGCCAGATCGACCACCGGCTCATCGCCACCGTCGACACGACCACGGAGAGCGGGATGTTCATCCTCTGCGGCGTCCCGACCGACGGCGAGGCCTCGCTGCGCGCGGGTGCCGCGGCCGACTCCGCCGAGGGATCGGGCGAACTGCTCGTGGCGATGGAGGGCGCGACCATCCGTCGCCGCGACCTCGTCGTGGGCGAGCCCGGCGCCACCGTGCGGATGCGCGGGCGGATCCTCGGGGCGGATGGCCGCCCCTTGCCGAATGTCGCGATCCTCCTGATCGGCGATACCACGCATCGGGCGACAACGGACAGCAGCGGGCGATTCGTGATGACCGCTCAGCGGCGCTCGACGCAGATCCTGCTCCGGGCGATCGGGCATCAGCCCGAGCTGATCTCCTTCGATCCGCTCGATGACCAGCTCGAACTGCCAGACGTCGCGCTCAGACGCGCGGCGAAGGAGCTCGCGACCGTCACGGTGACCGGCGCGCCGATGACCGTGCGTCGGCTCGAGTTCGAACAACGCCGGTTGGCGAACCCCGGGGGCCGCTTCTTCGACGACGAGGAGCTCGCGAAGCTGCCGGTGGTGACGATCGGCGCGATCGTCGCGCAGGTCCCACGCGCGTCGCAGCCGCCGCTCAAGTACTCGCTGGGCGGGGAACCGCCGCCGTTCCAGCTCTCGTTCAACTCCTTACCTTGCGACCCGCTCTTCTTCGTCGACGGTCATCGTGAGGGGCGCAACCCGAGCGTGTCCGGCGGACAGCAGGCCGATTTCTTCCAGCGCGCCAAGCGGATGGAGATCTATCGCGGCGCGTTCACCCCGCCGCAATACAGCGACTTCACCGGCTGCGGTGCCGTCGTCATCTGGACCTACTGAGGGAACGTGATGCGTCGCCTCCGATCCCGACTGTTGCTGGCCGCACTGGCGGCGCTCACCCCGTCAGCGCCCGCCGCACTCGGCGCGCAAGGCACCATCCGCGGCGTCCTCACCGACTCCCTCCTCTCCGGTCGCCCCGTCTCCGGGGCGGAGATCGTTCTGCTCGGCGGTCGCGGGAAGACGGTCACCGACGCCGCCGGCCGCTTCGACTTCGAAGGCCTCGCCGCCGGCACGTACACGGTCGCGTACTGGGCACCGTGGCTCGACTCGCTCGGCCTTCCGGCGCTCCAGCGCGAGATCGAGGTCCGCGCCTCGGGCTCCGTCATCGCAATGCTCGGCACGCCTTCGGCCGCGACCTACCAGCGGGCCACCTGCGGCACTCTGCTCGAGCCCGGGCAGGGGATCCTGATCGGCGAGATCCGCGACACCTCCGGGATGCCGGTGGCCGGCGTCGGCGTGAACGCGCGCTGGACCGAGACACTGATCGGCCAGGGCCAGCTTGAGCGCCGCGTCGTCGCGTCAGCCGACACCTCGAATGCGTCGGGCATGTATTCGCTCTGCGGTCTCCCGGTCGGGAGCGAGGTCGCGCTGCGCGCGATCGGCGCGGCGCGCACGATCAGTGGCGAGATCATCGTGTCCATCGCCGCCGCGGTGCAGCGGCGCGACCTGGGCATCGCGCCGCCCACGGCCCGGGCGCGCGTTGTCGGGCGCGTGACCGGCCCCGGGGGCGGGCCGATCGCGTCCGCGACCGTCGCGATCGCCGGCGACACCTCCCGCATCGCGCGCACCGGCGAGGACGGGAGCTTCGTCCTCGACAGTGTGCCGCGACGATCGACGCAGCTGATCGCTCGAGCGCTCGGCTATGTCCCGTTCCTGGCCAATGTCGAGTTGATGGACGCCGAGGTGGATGTGGACGCCATCGGCCTGCAGCGCATCCCGCAGGAGCTCGAGGCGGTGATGGTGCGCGGGGAGTCGATGACGGCGGGGCGGCTCGAGTTCGAGACGCGCAAGACGCGCGGGATGGGATTCTTCGTGGACGACGCCACGATCGCGAAGATGCCGATCGTCACCGCGACCGCGGTCGCGGCCCTGATCCCCCGCACGACCATCCGGCAGACGCGGAACGGCCCGATGCTGATGCTCCGGCGCGGATCCGAGTTCTGCAATCCGCGGTTCTACGTGGACGGGTACGACAACGCGGACCTCTCGGCCGAGGAGCAGGGGTGGCTCTTCAACCGCGCCAAGCGGGTCGAGGTCTACACGGCCAACATGGCCCCGGCCAAGTACAACGACTTCGACGGGTGCGGGGCGGTGGTCGTCTGGACGCGCTGAGCGGCGCCGTATCCCCCACCCCCGACTGGCGTTACGCCCGCCGGGGGTGAAACTTTCCGACACACCCCGCGCGTACGCGGGGGTGTCTCCTCACCACGGGTAAGCCATGGTCACGCCGGAACAGATCGAAGGCTTCCTCGGCCGTATGGCCGCCGAAGGCGCCTCCTACGAAGAGATCGAGCCGGGCCTCTGGGCGCTCCGTCCCGGTGGCGAATTCGACATCACGGTCGTCGTTCATCACTCGCCGCCGGTGGTCGTGCTGCGGGTCAAGGTGATGACGCTCCCGGCGGAGTCCACCTCCGCCGGCAAGCTCTACCGCCGGCTGCTCGAACTGAATGCGACCGACCTCCTGCACGGCTCCTACGGGATCCAGAAGGGCGAGGTCGTGCTGACCGAAGCGCTCGAACTGGCACACCTCGATTTCGAGGAGTTCCTCGCGAGCTACGAGAGCATCACCCTGGCCCTCGCGGCGCACCTGCGCGAGCTGGCGACCTACAAAGAGGCGCGCTGACGATGGGCATCTTCGACCGACTCTCCACGCTCCTCAAGTCGAACATCAACGACCTGATCTCGAAGGCCGAGAATCCGGAGAAGATGCTCGACCAGATCGTGGCCGACATGCGGAACCAGCTCGCGCGCGCCAAGCAGCAGGTGGCGGCCGCGATCGCCGACGAGAAGCGCCTCAAGGACCAGGCCGAGGGCGAGTACAAGGCCGCCCAGGACTGGGAGGCCAAGGCGATGCTGGCGGTGAAGGAAGGCCGCGACGACCTCGCCAAGCAGGCGCTCGTGCGCCACGGGGAGCACCTCGAGCACGCCTCGGCGCTCGAGACCACCTGGCAGTCCCACCAGGCCGAGACGGAGAAGCTCAAGAACTCGCTGCGCGACCTCAACGACAAGATCGAGGAGGCCAAGCGCAAGAAGAACCTCCTGCTCGCCCGCCAGCGCCGCGCGCAGGCGCAGCAGAAGATCAGCGAGACGATGTCGTCGATGTCCGAGAAGTCGGCCTTCGAGGCCTTCGCCCGGATGGAGGAGAAGATCACCTCCAACGAGCGGATGATCAAAGCCAGCACCGAGCTCGAGGAGGAGTTCACGGGCGACCGGCTCGCGCACGACTTCAAGCGGCTCGAGAAGGTCGCCGGATCGGCCAGCGCCGACCAGCGCCTGATGGAGCTGAAGCAGAAGATGGGGCTCCTCGGTGCCGGCGGCGGCGCTGCGCCCAAGCGCATCGGTGCCGGTGAGGAGACGGTCAACGCGGAAGTCGAGGAGAAGGGGAAGAAGTGAACGACACGGCAGTGCGGCGGGTCTGGGTCGTCCCAGGCTTCACCGCGATCCTCGTCACCGTACTGCTGCTCTGGCTGGCCGGCTCGGTGGCCGACCTCCTGCTCCTGCTCTTCCTCGGTCTCCTGCTCGCGGTCTATCTCTCCGCGGTCACTGACCTCCTGGCGGCGCGCACGGGGATGCCCCGTGGCGCCGCCTTCGCGTTGGCCATCCTCGGCAGCCTGGCCGCGCTCGTCGGCATCGGCTTCCTGCTCATCCCGCCGGTCGTCGCGCAGACACGTGAGCTGATCACCGTCCTGCCGACGCTCGTCGCCGAGTGGGAGCGACGGATCGAGGCGATCCTGATCGTGATCCCGGGGATGGACGGAGTCCTCGTCCCGGGAGAGCATCGCATCTTCGCGGTCGCGCTCGCCGAGGCCCAGCAGATGCTCGGCGCCCTCGTGCCACGCGTGCTCGACACCATGCACCTCGTGGTCAATCTCATCGCGGTGCTGGTGATGGCCATCTACTTCGCGCTCCGCCCCGACCTGTATCGCGACCTCGCGATCAGCGTGACGCCGCCGCGCTACCGGGAGGCCGCGCAGGAGGTCATCGTCGCGCTCTCCGAGACGCTGCGCGCCTGGACCATCGCGCAGCTGCTCGCGATGGTCACCCTCGCCGCGATGACCGCCGTCGGTCTCTGGCTGCTGAACGTCCCCTACTGGCTGGCGTTCGGCATCTTCACCGGCCTCGTCGCGCTGGTGCCCTTCTTCGGCACCTTCATCTCGACCCTGGTCCCGGCGCTCTTCGTGCTCGCCGAGCCGGGGGGCGGGACGAAGGCGATCCTCGTGATCCTGCTCGGTGCGGTGATCCACATCGCCGAGAACCAGCTCGTCGTGCCACTGTTGATGCACAAGAAGGTGGACCTGCCTCCGGTGCTCACGATCATGAGCGTGCTGGTCTGCGGCAAGCTGCTGGGGCCATTCGGCCTGCTGGTGGCGGTGCCGATGCTCGCCGTGGTGATGGTGCTCGTGCGCCGGATACTGATCGCGCGGATCTACGCTGATGCGGAGGGTGCACCGGCGGTGGTGAAGCCGGTGATCACGCGGCGGCAGAGCCGGAAGCTGGCGGCGCTGGCGGCGCAGGCCGATGGCGCGCCGGACGCGGACGAGGGTACCGGGATGACGAAAGAGTATCCGCTCAAGCGGGACTGAGGCAACGGATCGCCCGATCGGGCTGTCGTACGGGGAGACCCCGTCCCGGGAGGACGATCGTGAGCCCGCTGCTCCAGGAGTTCCGCCACGCCGCCCGGTCGCTGGGCCGCAGCCCCGGCTTCACGATCGCCGTCATCCTCTCGCTCGCGCTCGGCATCGGCGCGAACACCGCGATCTTCAGCGTCGTGGGCGGGGTCCTGCTCCGCCCCGCGCCCTTCGCCGAGCCTGATCGGCTCGCGATGATCTGGGAGACCGACCGCAACAGCGGCACCATGCGCGAGCCGGCCTCGATCCCCGACTTCAACGACCTGCGCTCGCGAAGCCGGCACTTCGAGCAGTTGGCGGCGTTCGCGCCGGTCGAGATGAACGTGCAGTTCACCACCGGCACGTCGGATCCGGCGCGTCTCGCCGGACTCGGCGTCAGCGAGGGGTACTTCGCGACGGTGGGGCTCGCACCGCTCGCCGGCCGCAGCTTCACGGCTGAGGAGGACCGGCCGGGCGGACCCCGCGCCGTCGTCATCAGCGAGGAGCTCTGGGAGCGTGAGTTCGCGCGCGAGGCATCGGCGATGGGCCGCACGCTCCGGCTCAATGACGTCGAGTGGGAGATCGTGGGCGTGATGCGCCGCGGCTCGGACTTCGGCGTGCTGCAGGTGCTCGGCGCCGCCGCCTACCAGCGCGGATTCGCCGACCGCGGCGGGCGTCCGCGCGTGGACCTCTGGTTGCCGCTGCGCGCCGATCCCGAGGCCTCGCGCGGCAACCATCCGATCTTCGTCGTCGGACGGCTCACCGGCGCGATCACCCCCGCCGCGGCGCAGGACGAGATGACGGCGATCATGGCCGACCTCGAGCGCGAGTTCCCGGAGGCCAATGACGCGCGCGGCGCCTTCGTCGAGCCGCTCAAGGAGGTCGTGTTCGGCGACGTGCGCCTCGCGATGGTCGTGCTCGTCGCCGCGGTCGCGATGGTGCTGCTCGTGGCCTGCGCCAACGTCGCCAATCTCCTGCTCGTGCGCGCGTCGAACCGCGCCCATGAGGTCACGGTGCGGACCGCGCTCGGCGCGAGCTTCGGGCGGCTGGCGCGCCAGTACTTCGCCGAAGGAATCCTGCTGGTCGCCGCGGGCGCGGCGCTCGGCACGCTGGTGGCCTTTGCCGCGGTCGAGGTGCTCGGGTCCCTCGCGCCGGCGAGCATCCCGCGCGCAGGCGAGATCGCGATCGACGCCGGCGCGCTCGCGGCCACCGGCGTGATCGCGGCCGTCGTCGCGCTCGTGCTCGGCCTCCTGCCGACGCTCTACGCGCGGCGGCAGAACCTCCAGTCGGCGATGCAGGACGCCGGAGCTCGCGGTTCGGCTGGCGGACGCCGCGCGCGGACGCTCCGCTCGTCGCTCGTCGTGGGGGAACTCGCGATGGCGACGATGCTGATGGTCGGCGCCGGACTCCTGATCCGGAGTCTCTGGACGCTGCAGGACGTCGATCCGGGCTTCGAGGCGGCGCGCGTGCTCAAGGCCGAGTTCCAGCTGCCGGCGAGCCGCTACCCGCAGGACTTCTCGGTCTTCCCCAACTGGCCCGAGCGCCAGCGATTTGCGAGTGAACTTGCCACGCGGCTCGAGGCGATGCCGGGCGTCGAGTCGGTCGCGCTGGCCACCGCGAATCCGATGGACGCGGGCTTCACGAGCTCGATCCGCGTCGTCGGCCGGGAGCCGGAGGCAGCGGGGTGGCCGGAACCCTCGATCCGGTCGGTGAGCGCAGGGTACTTCAGCACGGTGAGCGTCCCGCTCCGCGCCGGACGAACGTTCGAGTCCACGGACCAGCCCGGCTCAGCGTCCGTTGTGATCGTCAACGAGAGCGCGCGTCGGGCCTACTTCGACGGGCATGAGCCGCTCGGCGCTCGGATCTCCCTCTGGGGTGCGGAGCGCACCGTGATCGGCGTCGTCGGCAACGAGCGCTTCAAGGGTCTCGCCGCCGCTGCGCCGCCGGCGGTCTACCTGCCGATGACGCAGGCCCCTACCCCGAGCGCGGTGCTGGTGCGGATGTCGGGCGATGCCGCGCTCGGCGCGCCGCTCGTCCGCGCCGCGGTGCGCGAGATCGACCCGCAGCTGGCGCTCTTCGGGGTCGAGCCGCTCGTCGACACGATCCGGGGGACGCTCTCGCAACGGCGGTTCACGATGCTCGTACTGGTCGCGTTCGCGCTGGCGGCGCTCACGCTGGCCGTCATCGGCGTGCACGGCGTGCTCAGCTACGCCGTGGCGCAGCGCACGCGGGAGATCGGCATCCGGGTCGCGCTCGGCGCTGATCTCGCGCGTGTGCGCCGGCTCGTGCTCTCCGAGGGCGCACGACTCGCCGCGTTGGGCGTGGGGATCGGCCTCGTGGGCGCGCTGGCGCTCACGCGCGTGATGCGGTCGCTGCTCTACGGCGTTGGCACGTACGACCCCGTGACCTTCGTCGGGGTTGCGGCCGCGCTCGCGGGTGTCGCGCTCGTGGCTTGCTGGCTGCCGGCGCAACGGGCGGCGCTCGTCGATCCGATCGTGGCGCTGCGCGCCGAGTAGGGAGGTGCGGGGAACGCGGGGAACAGAGGAGAACGTCGGGAAACGCGATGCGCGGGGACCGGATGATGCCGCGTTCGCGACGCCCGGGTGCATCGTGGGCGCGTGTCCACCGACGCCCCCCTCCTCGAGTTCCGAGACGTCACCCGCCGCTGGCGCGCCGGCATCCTCGGCAGCGCCAGCGAGGTCACCGCGCTCGAGGCGAGCAGCTTCACGGTCGAGCGCGGGGAGGTCGTCGCGGTCACCGGTGCCCCGGGGTCCGGGAAGTCGACCCTGCTGATGCTCGCCGCCGCACAGGTGCCGCCGACCACGGGAAGCATCCGATGGTGCGGCGTTCACGACGCGTCCACGGTTCGGCCGCAGCTGATCGGCGCGCGGCCCTGGGAGTACACCTTCCTCACGGTGCGGCAGGCGCTCGCGTTCCACGCCGACCAGCTCGCGCTGCGCGACGCCGGGCTCGAGCGCAGGACGCGGTTCCTCCCGCTGATGGCGCAGGTCGGGCTGCGCGGGCGCTCCCGCGTGCGCCTCGGTCAGCTCGGCGCGCTCGACCAGCTGCGCGTCGTGCTGGCGCAGGCGCTGATCGCCGAGCCGGGACTCGTCTGTTGCGACGAGCCGATGGGACTGCTCGGGCCGCACGAACGGATCGAGGCCGCGCGACTGCTCCGCCATGTGGCCGGGCGCGGGATCGCCCTGCTCCTCGCGACACGGGAGGAGCACACGCTTGCCGCGCTGGGGGTCGCCGACCGCTCGTTGCGACTCGAGTGCGGGCGCGCGGCGCAGTTGTCGGCGACGGTGACGTCAGGCGCGACGCGGAGCGTACTGGAGCTCAGCGTGCCCCTGGTGGACGACGCGTTCGCGCGCCTCGCGAGCCGGCTGCCGAGCCTGACGCGCCAAGGGCGGCGGATCCGGGTCCCACTCGCGGCGACGACGCCCGAGGCCGTGCTCGCGACCTGTCGGGATGCGGGTGTCGCAGTGCGCGCGTCGCGCGTCGCGGAGGAGCCGTTGCCCCTGCCTGAGCGCCTCCCGTAGCTTTGGGGATGCCCGAGTTCCGCCTCTTCAACACGCTCACGCGCGCGGTCGAACCGTTCGTCCCCGCCGACGGCGAGACGGTCAAGCTCTACACCTGCGGTCCGACCGTCTACAACCCGGCGCACCTCGGCAACTTCCGCACCTTCCTCTTCGAGGATCTGTTGCGGCGGTCGCTGGCGTTGCGGGGGTGGAGTGTCGAGCAGGTGATGAACCTGACCGATGTGGATGACAAGATCATCAAGCGCGCCAACGAGCGCGGGCTCACGATCCGACAGGTGACGGATCCGGTCGTCGAGATCTTCCATGCGCATCGCGAGTATCTGCGCATTCAGCCGGCTGAGCATTATCCGAGGGCGACGGATTACATCCCGCAGATGATCACGCTGGTGGAGCGTCTGATTGCAAAGGGTGTGGCGTATCAGGCTGAGGATGGGTCGGTGTATTTCGCGATCGACAAGTTCCCTGGGTATGGGCGTTTGTCGCGACTGGATACGCGTGAGATCAAGAGTGGTGCGCGGGTGAGTCAGGACGAGTACACCAAGGAGAACGCGCAGGATTTTGCGTTGTGGAAAGCGGCCAAGGACGAAGACGAGCGTGTCGAGGCGGCGTGGGAGTCACCGTGGGGGCGTGGGCGTCCCGGGTGGCATCTCGAGTGTTCTGCGATGGCGATGGACATTCTTGGAGAGACGATCGATCTGCACGCCGGTGGTGTGGATCTGATTTTCCCGCATCACGAGGATGAGATCGCGCA
>JANNLH010000061.1:0-19405 GCA_031396725.1 Gemmatimonadaceae bacterium
CGATCAGGTCCTCGATGATCCGGGGGTGAATTCCCGGGAGACGCTCTTGCGGATGGTGAGGGAGAGAGGGTGAGGAGGCTGCGTGGTGATGATGGCATCGGAACGGCTTTTCACCACAGAGGGCACAGAGGGCACAGAGAACGGCAACGGCCTTTTGGGGTGTGGCGCGGCGGACGGATCCCTCCGACGCGCCCCCTCCAAAGGCCGTTGCCGTTCTCTGTGCCCTCTGTGCCCTCTGTGCCCTCTGTGGTGAAAAGCCGTTCCGATGCCATCATCACCACGCAGCCTCCTCACCCTCTCTCCCTCACCATCCGCAAGAGCGTCTCCCGGGAATTCACCCCCGGATCATCAAGGACCTGATCGAGCAACCACTTGAGCGTCTCACCCATCGCTCTCCCCTCGGCCACTCCAGCCTGCCGGAGATCATCACCATCAACGACCAGGTCTCCGAGGGTGAGCGGATCGCGCCAGGCAGAGCGCATCGCACGACGATAGAGACCGATGCCCTGGCTTGCCGGGATCCCCCCCTCGGCGCGCGCGCGGGCCCAGAGGATGCGCGCGAGGCCGGGCACCATCAACCGGCCGATGCGCGCGACGTGTCGGCGCAGCGTGACGTCATCCATCGGTGCGGCGAGTGCGCTGAGCGGGAGCGACGCCGCGCCCTCAGAGAGTTCGAGAGCTGCGCGCGCCTCGACATTCGAGAACTTGAGCGCCTTGAGCTCGCGCTCAAGCGCCCTGCGCGCCAGCGCGCCGGGTTCGACGAACAAGGCCGCGAGCCGGTGCAACCGCCGGTCGGGGCGGCGCGGGGCGCCGGGCATCGCGAGATGGTCGATCGCCGCGAAGCGGGCCCGCGGCGCGTCGGCGAGCGCGGGGATGAGCGCCCCGAAGATGCCCGCATCGCGGTAGCGCTCGAGCGTGGCGGCCGGTGCGCGCACCTGCTCCATCACCTTCTCGAGTTCCTGCTTGACGCGTTCCATCGAGAGGCGGCCCAGGTGCGGGGCGCTCTCGCGGATCGCCTCCCAGGTGGCGGCGTCCAGGGTGAAGTCGAAGCGCCCGGCGAAGCGCAACGCGCGGAGCGCGCGCAGGCGGTCCTCGCGCATCCGCTCGCTCGCGTCACCCACGCAGCGCACGACGCGCCGCTCGAGGTCGGCGCGCCCGCCGAAGGGGTCGCGCACCTCCAGCGTCTCGGCGTGCACGGCGATCGCGTTGATCGTGAAGTCGCGGCGCGCGAGGTCCTCGTCGAGGGAGGCGCCGAACCGCACGACGGCGTGACGGCCATCGGTCTCGACGTCGTGGCGGAAGGTCGTGACCTCGTGGAGCACACCGTCGCGGTCGAGCACGCCGACGGTGCCGAAGGCGAGGCCGACGGGGACGGTCCGCTTGAAGAGCTTCTGCACCGCGTCGGGATGGGCCGAGGTGGCGATGTCCCAGTCGAGCGTGCGGATCCCGAGCAGCGCATCGCGCACGGCCCCGCCGACGCACCAGGCCTCGTGCCCGGCCCGCTCGAGCGTGCGGCAGATCTCCTTGATCGAATCCGGCGGTGAGAGTCGTTGCATCGAGGACAAATATGACGCGTGTTCACCACGAAGACACGAAGGGCCGAAGAACTTCGAAGGGTTCACCGCGGAGACGCGGAGGGACGGAGCACGAACGGAGGAAACAACTTCGACCGCCGCTGCCCCTGGAGGGGTGCGCGCTCGGCACTCCGTACGAAGAGTCCTCTCAACAGGCAGTGCTAGTTGAGATAGCACCCTCCGTCTTTCCTCCGTCCCTCCGAGTCTCCGTGGTGAACCAGCGCAATCCTCAGCGGGATCGCTCCGACAGGGCGCCAAGGACGAGCCCGGTCAGGATCACCGCGCCGCCGAGGAGGGTGAGGGTGGAGGGCGTCTCGGCGATGCCCGGGATCACCATCGCCAGCACCGTCGCTCCGACCGGCTCGGCGAGGATCGCGAGGCTCACCACGTACGCCGGGACGTAGCGCAGGGCCCAGTTGAGGCCGGTGTGGCCGAGCATCATCGGGCCGAGCGCGATGCCGAGGAAGAGCAGCATCTCGCGCGGGGGCTGCGGCCAGAGCGGGGCGCCGGTGAGTGCGGCGAGGACCAGCAGCGAGGCGAGGCAGGCGGCGTAGACGAGTCCGACGTAGGGCCAGAGGGAGAGGCGCTGGCGCAGGGAGCGGCCCGCGAGGTAGTAGAGGCCGACTGTGACCGCGCCGACGACGGCGAGCAGGTCGCCGAGGAGCGCGCGCGGGGTGTCGGTGGCGCCGCTCCCGCCGGCGGGGACACTCGCGCCTCCGGCGCCGCCCGCATCGCCGAGTGCGACGATCGCCGCGCCGGCGAGCGCGATCAAGAGACCGATCAGCTGGCGGCGCGTCGGGCGCTCGCCGAGCCAGAGGGCCGAGCCGGCGACGATCACCACCGGATGCAGGTTCACGAGCACCACGCTCGCCGCGACCGTGGTCATCCCGAGCGAGGTGATCCAGCTCCAGAAATGGAGCGCGAGGAAGAACCCGGCGCCGAGTGCGATCGCGAGGTCGCGGCGGGCGAGCTTCCCGTACTCGCGCCAGGTTCCGGTGGCTACAAGGAAGGCGCCGACGAGTCCGAGGGCGATCGTGAGGCGCCAGGTGGCGATCGCCAGAGGGTGCGCGGTGGAGAGGCGCGCGAGCGGTCCCGAGACCGAGATGCCAAGGACCGCGGCGACGAGGACCAACGGCAGCAGTTGTTTGTGTCGTTCGTGCGGCTGGGCGGTCATCGGGCCCAATCTTACGCTCCGGGCCGGGGTAGTGGGCGACGATGAGGGGGCGCATCTTTCGCCGATGCCAAAGTCCCTCATCTCCGCCGACCGTCTCGACCACCTGCTCGGCGCCGCGGCGGCCAAGCCGATGCGGATCGCGATCATCGGGGACGCGATGCTCGACGTCTATCTGCGCGGCGACGTGGACCGCATCTCGCCCGAGGCGCCGGTGCCGGTGGTGCGGGTGCGCGAGCGGCGCTACGCACTGGGCGGGGCCGCGAACGTCGCGCAGAACGTGGCGGCGCTGGGTGCCACGCCGGAACTCGTGGCCGTCGTCGGCGACGACGTGCCGGGCGCGCAGCTGCGCGCGATGCTCGACGCGCTCGGCGCCGATCCGCGCGGCCTCGTGACCGCGGAGCGCCCCACGACCACCAAGTCGCGCGTGGTCGCGCGCGGGCAGCAGGTCGTGCGCGTGGACGAGGAGGTGGACGACGACCTGGCAGGGGACGACATCGCGCGACTCACCGCGGCGGTGGACCGCGCGGTGGCGGACGCGGACGCGCTCGTGCTCGAGGACTACAACAAGGGCGTGCTGGTGCCGGCGGTGATCGTGCGGGCGATCGCGCGCGCCAGGGATCGCGGGATCCCGGTGGTGGTGGACCCCAAGTATCGGAACTTCTTCGCGTACGCCGGGGCGACGATCTTCAAGCCGAACCGGCGGGAGCTCGAGGCGGCACTCGGCGCGGCGGTCGATCTCGAACATCCCGAGGCATTGCCGGGCGTGCTCACGGCGCTCGAGGTCGAGAACCTGCTGCTGACGCTGAGCGAGCGCGGGATGGCGCTGATCGCGTCGGACGGGACGATTCATCGGATCCCGACGACGGCGCGCGAGGTCTACGACGTGGTGGGCGCGGGGGACACGGTGACGGCGTACTTGGCGGGGATGCTGGCGGCCGGGGGGACGGCGTTGGAGGCGGCGGTGATCGCCAACTACGCGGCGGGGATCGAGGTCGGGAAGGCCGGGGCGGCGACGGTGGGGCCTGATGAGATTCGCGAGGCCTATGGGGCAGAATAGAGTAGAAAGTAGAAAGTAAGAAGTAGAAAGTAGCAACCCTTTCGACTTGCTACTTCCTGCTTTCTACTGGCCCACAAACTACGCGGGGCCGTCCACAAGTCGACGGCCCCGCGTCCTTCACCAGCCCCGTACTACCAGAGCACGATCGCGGCGGCGACGCCGAAGCGCACCTTGTCACCGGCCTGGCCGGCGACGTCGTAGAGCACCGGCGTGATGATGATCGGAAGCTCACCCGACGGCTGGAGACGAATGCCGAGGTTGAGGTCCTGACCGGTGTAGTCGAGCATCAGGCTTGCCCACGAGTTGGCGCGGATCGTGGAGTTGACGAAGAACCCGACGCCGTCCTCACGCGCGGCGAAGTCCTCGGCCTGCTGGAACTTGCCGTTGCCGACGCCGGCGCCGATGGTGACTTCGTTGAACATCGTGCGACCCGCGAACTTGATCCCCTTGGTGAGCACCGCGTAGGCGGAGAGGTCCGGGAGGTTCTCTGACGCGTCGTTGTCGCTGATCTTCTGACCGTCGAAGCCGACCGCGATGCCGAGGTCGCCACCGAACATCTTGTGGAGCTTGACGTTGCCGACGAGCTGGTCGCCGAAGCCGTTCACGGTCGTGAGCGAGGTGATCGAGAGCTCGAGCCCGGCGATGCCGGACGCGTTGAAGAGCCCGAACCCGAAGGTCGCGTTGCCATCCGGCCGCCGCTGACCGCGGGCCTCGGACTCGTACTCGGCACCGAAGAAGATGTCGCCGCCGACAGTACCGTAGGCAGTCGGCGAGCTGTTGTAGCTGCCGGGGAGGGCCCGGCCGGCCGAACGGACGACGGACTCCGGAGTGCGATCCTGCGCGAGCAGGGCACCGGGGAGCACGAGGGTCAGGACGACCGCGGCGAGAGCGGCTGACGGACGAAGACGCATTTCGGAAGCTCCAGAGTGCGGTGGAATTTGACGCGCGAGGAAAGGCCGATACGAATGATGCTTCGGTGCCACAACGCCCAAAGGTCTGCGCCACACCGTTTTATGTCAAGGGTCGCCCGACAGGTCTCTGCCCGGCCCGCTTGCCGCCGCCCGGCGTCCGGGCGAGACTTCGCCGGTCGGGGCCCATAGCTCAGCGGTTAGAGCGGCGGACTCATAATCCGAAGTGCGCAGGTTCGAATCCTGCTGGGCCCATCAAAGCTGAAAGTAGAAAGTGGAAAGTAGAAAGTGGGAGGCAGGAAGGCGCTTCCGGGCGCCAGACTGGCCGCCGCGCGCTCCGACGTTCTACTTCCGACTTCCTACTTCCAACTGGGCCGACGGCCCACTAATCTTACGCTTCCCTATTCGGGCGCGTAGCTCAGCTGGTTAGAGCGCTGCTTTCACACAGCAGAGGTCGGGGGTTCGAGCCCCTCCGCGCCCATCCGGTGACCGCTGCCTCAAGTGTGATGTCCATCGTCTCGCGGTTCGCCGCCATCCTCCTGCTGGTGCTGGCCCCCGCCCTCGCGGAGTCCCAGCAGCGCCCGACGCCGTCGCAGGCGCAGGATCTCCTCCGCACCCGCCCCGAGCTCATCACGCAGCTGCGTGAGCGGATCATCGGCAGCGGACTGACCCCGGCCCAGGTGCGCGCGCGGCTGCGGGCGGAAGGGTATCCCGAGGATCTCCTCGATCCCTATCTCTCGCGCACCGGGGCCGTCACGGCGGCGCCGTCGATCGACGTCTTCGCCGCCGTCCGCGACCTCGGCCTCGCCGACTCGACCGACGTGCGTGAGCTGATGCGCCTCGCCGGACTCGACACCGGCGAGCGCGACTCGCGCAGCGAGCAGCGCCGCGAGTCCAGGGCGCCCCTCGCCGACTCGGTCGCCCTCGCCGACTCGACGCTCGCGCCCGCCAGCGCCGAGATCTTCGGTCTCGCGCTCTTCCGGGGCTCGACCTCGCAGTTCCTGCCGAATCTCGACGGCCCGGTGGACGCGGCCTATCGGCTCGGACCCGGCGACCAGCTCGCACTGATCATCACCGGCGACGTCGAACTCGCGCACACGCTGACCGTCTCACGCGAGGGGGTCATCGTGATCCCCGAGGTCGGGCGCGTCGCGGTCGCGAACCTCACGATGTCGGACCTGCAGAACCTGCTCTACACGCGGCTGGTCCGCGTCTACGGCGGGCTCCGCCGCGACGGCGGCGGCACGACCTCGTTCAACGCCAGCGTCACACAGCTCCGGTCGAACCAGGTCTTCGTCACCGGCGATGTGATCACGCCCGGTTCATATCGCGTCACGAGTGCCGGCACGGCCTTCACGGCGCTCTACGCCGCCGGTGGCCCGACGCTCCGCGGATCGCTGCGCCGGGTCGAGGTGCGCCGCGCGGGCCGCGTCGTCTCGACGCTCGATGTCTACGACTATCTCCTGCGCGGGAGCAGCGAGGCCGACGTGCGCCTGCAGCAGGGCGACGTGGTCTTCGTGCCGGTGCACGGCCCCCGTGTGCGGCTCGACGGCGAGGTCATGCGCCCCGCCACCTACGAGGTGAAGGAGGGCGAGCGGATCGGCGACCTGCTCGCCGCTGCCGGCGGACTGCGCGCGACCGCAGGCGGGCGACGTCTTCTCGTCCAGCGCGTCCTGGCGCAGGCCGACCGCACGATGGGGCGCGAGCGCATCGTCATCGACGTGCCGCTCGGCGCGGACGGCTCGGCCCCCGCCCTCGAGCTGGCCGACGGCGACGTCGTGCGCGTGCCGGGGGTCTCGGACCGCGTGCGGAGCGGCGTCCTTGTCGAGGGCCACGTCTGGTCGGAGGGCACGCAGGGCTTCGCGCCCGGTCTTACCCTCGCCGAGGCCCTGCGGCGCGCCGGCGGACTCAAGCCCGACGCGTACCTCGGCACCGTGCTGGTCTCTCGTCTCCAGTCTGACAGCACTCGCATACAGCTGCGCGCGATGCTGCGCGACACGACCGGAGCGACCGTCGAGCCCTTCCTCCTCGCCGAGGACGACGTCGTCACGGCGTACAGCCGCACCGCGTTCCGTCCGGCGCAGTTCGTCGCCGTCGGCGGCGCGGTCGCGGCGGGCGGCCGCTTCCCGTACCGGCAGGGCATGACGCTGCGCGACCTCGTGCTGATGGCGGGCGGGCTCAGTGCGCACGCCCACCTCCGCGAAGCGGAGATCGCGCGCATACCCGCGACGGCCGACGCGCGGATCACCGCGACGACGATGCGCGTGGCGCTCGACAGCTCGTACCGGTTCGACCTCGCCGGACCGGCGACCGTGCCCAGTGCGCCCGAGATCCCGCTGCAGCCCTTCGACAACGTGCTGATCCTGCGCGACCCCGATTGGCGCGAGCCGCAGTCGGTGCTGCTGTTCGGCGAAGTGCGCTTCCCGGGCCGCTACACCCTGCTCCGCCGCGACGAGCGGCTCTCGAGCGTCGTCCAGCGCGCGGGAGGCCTCACGCCGCAGGCCGATGCGGACGGCGCCTACTTCGCGCGCGTGGTCGATCGCGCGACGGCACGCGAACTCGCCCTCGCCTCGGCGATGCGCGAGACCGATCCCCAGCGCCGCGAACTCACCGACTCGGCGCTCACGGCGCGCACCACCAACGCGCGGATCGACCAGGTGCGCGATCGCATCCGCGTCGGCATCGACCTGCGCCGGGCGCTCAGCGGACGCGACCGCTCGGACGACCTCGTGCTCGTGGACGGTGATTCGGTCCACCTGCCGCCCTTCCGCCAGACGGTCTCGGTGCGCGGCGCGGTGAACGCGCCGACCGCGCTGACGCACTCCGGCGGGCGTCTGGCGTACTACCTGAATGCGGCCGGCGGACCCACGGAGCGCGCGCGCGCGCGCCGCGCCTACGTCATCCAGCCCAACGGCCGGATCGAGAGCCGCCGACACCTCTTCTGGATCTTCCGGCTCGATCCCAAGCCGCTCCCGGGCGCCGCAGTCGTGGTGCCTGAGCGCGACGAGGCGAGGGTCCCCGCGAACAACCTCGCGACGCTCTCGATCATCACGCAGATGCTCGCCTCGCTCGCGGCGATCATCGCGATCAGTCGATAGCGACCAGCGGGAAGGACGAACGCCGGTCGAGCACGGAGTAGGTGAGGGCGACCAGCGCGGCATACGCGAGCATCGCGCCCCACCCGAGCGGCACGACCGGGATCGCCACCGCCGCCGCGACCGCGAAGAGTGCGCTCACGCGCGCGTGGCCCCAGCCTCCGTTCGCCAGTCGCTGATAGAGGTGCTGCCGATGCGCCTCGGAGACCCGCTCTCCGCGCCGCGCGCGCCGCACGAGCGTGACGGTCGCGTCAAGGAAGATCGGATAGAGCGGCAGCAGCGCCTGCACCGGCGAGACCGCGCCCTCGGCCGCCACGGCCAGCGCGTTGATGATGAAGAACGCGCCGAGCGCGCCCGAGCCGACGTCGCCGAGGAAGATGCGGGCCGGTGACCAGTTCCAGAGCAGGAAGCCGAGCGAGGCGCCCATCAGCGCGGCGCTTCCGGCCGCCGGCACGCCTCCGGGCTCGGCGAGCAGCAACAGGTGCGCGCCGAACACGAAGGCCTGCGCGCCGATCATCCCGTCGATCCCATCGATGAAGTTCACGACGTTGATCGCCGAGACCGTGAAGAAGATCCACCACGTCGCGAGCAGCACGAGGAGCCAGGGCGCCTCGCCCACGTGTACCGCCAGCGCCAGCGGCACCGCCAGTGCGCCGGCGCCCACGTGTGCCCGGAGCCGCTCGCGCACCGACAGTCCGCCATGGTCGTCGAGCCAGCCGACGACCGCCGTCAGGAGCACTCCACCCAGGGCGAGTAGGAGCGCCGTCGATGGCGTACCGCGATGCGTCGGCGGCCACGCCAAGCGCGCGACCGCGAATGCCGCGACCATCGCGACCAGGAGTCCGAGCCCGCCGCCGCGCGGCGTCGGGGCGGCGTGCGAGCTCCGCTCGGTCGGGTGATCGACCACGTCGCGATGAAGCGCGTACCAGCGCACCGCGCGCACCGCGAACGCCGAGAGCACCGCCGCCAAGGCGACCTGCACCGCCACCATCGGGATCATCGTCGCGCCTCTCCCTGCTCCGCGCGCCACGCCAGGGCGGTCTCGCGCAGCGCCTCGTCAACGCTCACCGGCGGCCGCCAGCCGAGCCGCGTGCGCGCCTTCGTGATGTCGAGCGTGAGCGATCCGAGCAGCCGGTCGGCCGCATCGCGGCGCCCGACGACGGTCGCCAAGGCCCTGAGCAACACCACCGGCACGGGCAGGAGGCGCGCGGGGCGCCCGAGCGCGCGCGCCAGGCGCCGGATCAGGTCGGGCGTCGAGAGATCCTCGCCGTCGCTCACGCCGAAGGTCTCCCCCGCGGCGGCGGGGTGCTCCGTCGCGACCGCGAGCAGGTCGGCGAGATTCGTGCGCGCGACCAGACTCCGTCGGTTGCGCACGCGCGCGAAGGGCAGCGGCACACCGCGTTCGACGACCCGCAGCAGCGCCGCGAAGTTCGCGCCCACGCCCGGGCCATAGACGAGGGGCGAGCGCACGATCGCGACCTCCAGACCGCGCTCGCGCCCCAGCGCTCGCAGCGCATCCTCCGCCTCGCGCTTGGAGATGCCGTACGGGTCGCGCAAAGACGACTGCGGGAGATCATCCTCGCGGAAGGTGCCCGACTCCCCGAGCGCCTTCACCGAACTCAGGAAGACGAACCGGCGCACTCCCGCATCCGCCGCCGCGCGCGCGAGATGGAGTGTGGCCTCGACATTCATCGCGCGATAGGCCGCGAGCGGATCCGCCGCCGCGTCGCGCATCAGGTGAACGCGCGCGGCGAGATGCACGACCGCCTTCACGCCGGCCATCGCGAGCCGCAGGTCGGGGAGTGCGGCGAGATCGCCGAGAACGAATCGCTCGGCCCCCGGTGGCAGCGGCTCCACCGGGCGCAGGAAGTCGGGCTCACGCACCGCCATCCGCACGCGCGCGCCGCCCGCCAGCAGCCGCGGCACCAGACCGCGCCCCACGAATCCGCTCGCGCCGGTGACGAACACCGTCATCGGAGCGCGTCCTCGTAGAGCGCGAGCACCTGACGGATCACCGCCGGCGCGGCCCACTCGGCCTCCGCGCGCGCGCGGCTGCGCCGCCCCATCGCGAGTCGAAGCGTCCTGTCGCCGACCAGGCGGCCGAGCGCGTCGGCGAGCGCGGTGGCGTCGCGCGCCGGCACGAGCAGCCCGTTGTCCCCGTCGCGCACGACCTCGCGGCAGCCGGGCACATCGGTGGTGACGATCGGCCGGCCCGCCGCCGCGGCCTCGAGCAGCGCCTTCGGCAGTCCCTCGCGGTACGAGGGGAGGCAGACGATGTGGCTCGCCGCGAGGAGCGCCGGGATGTCGGTCACATGACCCGGGTGCTCGACCAGTCCCTCGCGCACCCACGCCGCGAGCCGCGCCTCGGGGATCGACGCGCGGTTCTGCGGATCGGGCGCGCCGGCCAGCACCACACGCAGGGCGACGCCGCGCTCGCGCAGGATCCGCGCCGCCTCGACGAGTTCGGCGACGCCCTTGTCGTAGAGCATCCGCGCCGGGAGCACGACCGTCGGCACTCCCTCGGGCTCCTCGCGCGGCGGGAAGAGCGCGAGGTCGATCCCCGATCCCGCGATCATCCTGATGCGCGACGGCGCGACGCCAAGCTCCTCGAACATCCGGCGGTCGTCGGGATTCTGTACGAGCGTGAACACGCCGCGTCCGCGGAAGAGGCGGGCGAGGGCAACGCGCACCGCGGGGCGCAACGCGCCGGCCAGCCCGCTCCCCGAGGAGTAGAGCCATCCGAGTCCGGCGACGGCGTTGATCACGTGCGGTACGCCGGCGAGTCGCGCTGCGACGCTCCCCATCAGGGCCGGCTTCAGCGCGACGTGGTGCACGAGATCCGGTCGCTCGCGGCGGTACGTCGCGACGAGTCGCGCGAGGCTCGCGGACTCGCGCAGCGGGTTCAGCCCGCCGCGCACCTGCTCCCAGGAGATCAGTCGCAGCCCCGCCTGCTCGATCCGTGCACCCTGGTCGCGCACGCGCGCCACGACACTCACGTCGTAGCCGGCGTCGCGCGCGGCGATCGCCAGCGTGAGCCGGTGCGAGACGAAGTACCAGTCCTCGGTCACGACGTACATCAGGCGCGGCCGTGCGCGGCCCGTCACCTGCGCGGTCATCGCTGCGCCGCCAGCCAGGCCTGGAACGCGAGCACGTCCCAGAGGTGGTACTGCCAGTCGCGCGTACCGGCGAGATGCTCGGCCCACTTGCGGCGCACCGGCGCCGGATCGAAGTAGCCCTCCTGGCGGAGTCGCGACTCGCTGAGCAGGTCCTCGGCCCACGCGCGGAGCGGCCCGCGGAGCCAGGCGCCGATCGGCACGCCGAACCCCATCTTCGGACGTTCGATCAACGCCGGCGGCACGTAGCGGTACAGCAGCTGCCGCAGCGGCCACTTCCCGACCCCGCCGCGCAGCTTGAGCGAGAGCGGCAGCTTCCACGCGAACTCCACCACCCGGTGGTCGAGCATCGGCACGCGCGTTTCGAGGCTGACGCCCATCGCCGCGCGGTCCACCTTCACGAGGATGTCGTCGGGCAGGTAGGTGAGGAGGTCGAGCGCCATCATCGTCTCGACGAAGCTCGTGGTGCGCGGATGCCGCGCCGCGTCGCCGAGGAGCGTCACGGGTTCGGTGGCGCCGAGCACCAGTGACGCCGGGTCGTCCCAGTGACTGACCAGCAGCCGGTACAGTTCGGTGGAAGACCCGGCAGCGAGCACGCCGGCCCCCTTCACGAGCTTGTCGCCCACGTTCGCCTGCGCGAGCGAGGCCGGGAGCAGCGACTGCAGCGGACCGGCGAGGCGATTCCAGGTCGCCGCCGGTAGGGCGGTGATCGCCGCGGCCGCCGCGCGGCGCAACGGTCGCGGCAGCAGCGAGAGCTTGCCCCAGAGCCGCTGGCCGAGCACGTAGCGGTTGTAGCCGGCGAAGAGTTCATCCCCGCCGTCCCCGGAGAGCGCGACCGTGACGTGCTGGCGCGTGAGCGCGCTCACGAGATAGGTCGGCACCTGCGACGAGTCCGCGAAGGGCTCGCTGTAGAGTGACGGCAGCTTGGGGATCACGTCGAGCGCATCGGCGGGCGTCACGTAGAGCTCCGTGTGCTCGGTGCCGAGATGGGCCGCGACGGCCTTCGCGTGCACCGCCTCGTCGTACAACGCCTCGTGGAATCCGATCGTGAAGGTCCGTACCGGCTTGGTGGATTGCCGCTGCATCAGCGCGACCACCGTGGACGAGTCCACACCGCCGGAGAGGAATGCGCCGAGCGGCACATCCGACATCAGTTGCCCATGCACCGCGTCGGAGAGCAGCGTGTCGAGCGCGCCGACCGCTTCGTCGGGAGAGCCGCGGAAGGGATCGGCGAGCCCTGCCTCGATCACGGCGCGCGCCTCCCAGTATGCCACCGGCGTGCCGATCCGCTCGCCCGGCCGCAACGTGAGCAGCGTCCCCGGCGTGAGCTTCTGTACGCCGCGGTAGATCGAGTGCGGTGCCGGGATGTAGTTGTGCCGCATCAGCAGGGCCACCGCATCGCGGTCGACCTCGCCGCGGAAGTCCGGATGCGCGCGCAACGCCGACAGCTCCGACGCGAAGAGCAGCGCTCCGCCGACGGTGCCGTAGTAGAGCGGCTTCTCTCCGATCCGGTCGCGGCCGAGCGTCAGTGTGCGCGTCTCGCGGTCCCACGCCGCGAAGGCGAACATCCCGATCGCCCGGCGCACCGTGGCCTCGATGCCCCACGCCTCGAATCCGGCGAGCAGCGACTCGGTGTCGGCGTGCCCGCGCCAGGCCGGTGCCCCGCCCTCCTTCGCGAGTTCGGCGCGCAGCGCCTCGTGATTGTAGATCTCGCCGTTGAACACCAGCACGAAGCGCCCGCGTGCGGAGTGCATCGGCTGGTGACCGGCGGCGGTCAAGTCCACGATCGAGAGGCGCGCGTGTGCGAGACCCACGCCGGTGTCGGCGTCCTGCCAGACGCCGCCATCGTCCGGGCCACGGTGCTTCACGCACGCGATCATCCCGCGGAGGAGGGTCTCTCCGTCGCGCCCAACCGTGAGGCCGCCGGCGATGCCGCACATCGGTCGTCAGGCCCTCGTCGCCACGCAGCACCAGAACGGCACGCGCTCGGAGAATCGGACGTCGCGGAAACCCGCGGCGCCGAGCATGGCGGTGATCTGGCGGCGGGTGAAGCGCTGTTCTAGACGCGTACCGAAGCGATCGAGCGCATCGGTGCGCATCGTGTAGAACGAGAGGTCGCGGTAAGCGGCGAGCGGGAAGCTCGCCGGGAGCGCGCCCGCACGAGCGAGCAGCCGCGCCGTCCGCGCGAGCGGCCAGTAAACCGTCGCCGCGATCACCTGGGAGACGCCGAACCGGAGTCCCATCGGGAGGCGGGCGATGCCGCGACGCGCGAGGTCGGTCGTCCGCCAGAGTGCGCGGAACCAGACCGGCCGGTTGTCGAAGGCGTAGTAGAGATACAGCAGCAGCGGCGCGCCGGGCTTGAGCTTGCGCGCGATGCTGGCGATCGCCGCGGCGGTGTCCGGCACGTGGTGCAGCACGCCGAGCGAGTACGCAAAGTCGAGCGACCCGTCGGCGAACGGGAGCGCATCGACGGCGGCCCGGTGGAAGCGCACGTTGGACTCTCCCGCGAGATTGCGGCGCGCGACCTCGATCGCGTCGCTCGGGTCCACGCAATGCAGGACCCCGACGCGCGGCGCCGCGACCGCCGCCCATCGCCCGCTGCCGCATCCGATGTCCGCGCCGACGGCATCGGACCCGATCCGCTCCCAGGGGAAGACCGCGAAGTAGTCGTCGAAGATCCGCTGGCGCTCGGCCGGCCCGAGCCCACGCTGGTCGAAGCGCGTCCACTCGTCGCCGAATCCGCGTACGGTCGCCTCGTGGAGATTCCCCGCGGTCACGCGGCCTCCGGCCGGCCGGTGACGCGACGGTACACACCCTCGAACCGGTCACGCGCCCGCTCGAGCGAGAACTCGGCGACGATGCGCGCCCGCGCCCGCGCACCGAGCCCGCGGCGTTCGGCCGACGGGAGGTCCAGCATCCGCGCGATGCCGCCCGCGAGTGCCGCCGGATCCCGCGGCGCGACCACGGTCCCGGTGTCGCCCACGAGTGAAGCTGCATCGCCGGCGTCGGTCACCACGCATGGAACGGCCGCCGCCATCGCCTCGCCCACCACGTTCGGAAATCCCTCCGAGGCCGAGGAGAGCACAAACGCGTCCATCGCCGCGAGGCAGCGCGCGACATCGGTTCGGCCGCCGAGCAGCGCAAAGCGCGGGGCGATCCCGGCGCGCGAGATCCACGCGGCGAGCTCCGCGTTCTCGGCGTCGAGTCCGCGCCCTACCATCAGGAATCGCGCCCGCGGTTCCCGCGCCGCCACGAGCGCCGCCGCGCGCACGAAGGTCTCGTAGTCCTTGTACGGGTCGAAGCGCCCGACCGTCCCGACCACGAGTTCGTCGCCGGCCCAGCCGAGCGACGCGCGGAGCTCGCGCGCATCGCCCGGAGCCACCGCCGCGGCCGCGACGTCGAAGCCGTTGGGGATCACCAGCATCTTCGACGCGTCATAGCCCGCGGCCGCGTGCACGCGGCGCGCGGCCTCGGCGGCGCAGACGATCAGGTCGGGCAGGCGCGACGAGAGTCGCGCGCAGAGCCAACGCGTCAGGCGCGTCGTCAGCGGCGTCCCGGGGACCATCTCGGACGCGCGGATCCCCCAGAGCACGCGCCCCTGCCCTTCAAGGCGGGCGGCGAGTCCACCGATCAGGTCGCCGTGGTACATCCAGCCCTGGACGACATCGGGGCGGAACTCGCGGATGCGCCGCCGCACGCCACCGACGCCGAGAGGCGCGGCCGCGCCGGAGCGCATGCCGAGCGCCTCGACCACGATCCCGGCGCGCTGCAACATCGCGCCGACCTCGCCGACGGTGGTCAGCGACACCACGCGATGCTCGGTGTCGGTCGCGCCCTGCGAGGAGAGGATCAGACGTCGGAGCATGTGCTCGGCCCCGCCGACGCCGAGCCCGGCGATCACGTGAAGGACGCGCACGTCAGCGCCGCGCGGACAGCCGGCCGATCAGCGGCGTGCGCTCGAGCGCGTCGAGGAATCGGCGGGCGCGGGGGTCGCCATCGTCCCGCATCGAATGCAGACCGTCGCGCAGCAGGAGCAGCGTCACGTAGACGAACGCGGCGAGGATGCCGAAGGCCATCGCGTAGAAGAGAATGTACCGCGGCGCCGTGGGCAGGCTCGACGGCAGCGGATCGACGACCACCACGGCCGGCGTCTGCTCCAGCTCGCGCGCGTAGGCGGACTCGCGGGCCGCGACCGCCTCCGAGTACGCCTGTCGCGCAAGTTCTACCTCGCGCTCCAGTTCGCGCTGCCGCACCGCCGACGCCGACAACGGCGTCACCGAGCGATTCGCGCGCGCGAACTCGAGGCCCCGCGTCTCGGCCGATCGGAGCTGCTCGGCGCGCAGCGTGACGCGCGCCTCCTGTCCGCTGCGCTGCGCTGACGCCTGCGCCTGCATCACGGCCGTGAACTCCCGGCCTCCGGTGGCGATCACGCGCGTCACGAGCAGGCGCGCGAGCGCGCTGTCAGGGCTCTGCGCCACGACGTCGAGCAGGCCGGTCTTCCGGTCGATCGTGACGTCCAGCACGCGGTCCACCGCACGCGCGACCTCCGAGGCCGGCACCTCCCCGCCATCCGTGCCGCTCAGTCGGTCGATGACACGCTCCGGCGCGCTGGAGTCCACCGGCGAGAGTCCGACCTGCGTGAGCACGTGTCGCGTGGCAAGCACGCGAGCCACCAGTTCCGGCGGCGTGTTCGCGCCGCCCTGTCCGGCGAGCATGGAGAGCGCGGCGAGATTGCCGGCCGCGCCGGCGGCGCGGGCTGAACTTACGGTCATCAGCGTCGCGCGCGCCTCGTACCGCCGGTCCACGAGGACCATCCGGAGGGCGAAAGTGCCGATCGCCGCCACGAGGCCAACGAGGACGATGAGGCGCCAGGACTCGAGGAGCGGGGTCAACAGCGGGTAGGCGGGTCGGTAGCCTGTGGGCGGGGTCATGTCGTGCGCCTCGGGTCCGTCGCCAGGTAGTTGAGGTGCATCACGGCGAAGGGGAGGAAGTAGACGAAACGGTGATAGGTCAGAACGGTCATTCCGACCTCGAATGCGACGGTCACTGCGAAGAGCACGAGCGCGTGGCGCCGCCACCGCAGGTTGTGCCAGAGGAAGAGCGCCAGCCCTCCGTACACCGCCAGCAGCAACGGCCAGGAGCCGCGCAGCAAGTACTCGACCGGACCGGAATCCCCGAAGAAGACCGTGCTGCTCGCACTCACGCCGATCGGCCGCAGCGGCAGGCTCCTGATCGCCTCGAGGCTGCCGAGCAGGTTGCCGTCCCGTCCGAATCTACCGCTGAGGCCGCTCGCCGACGACTCGAACGACGTCAGCATGTTCGAGACGGCGACCAGGTCGGCCAACTCGTGCCGGTAGTACCAGCCCGCGACGCCGCCGGCCAGCAGCAGCGTCCCGAAGAGCGGCCACCGCGCGCGCCCGGTCCCGAAGAACACGAGCACGAGCGCCACGCTCATTAGCACGGCGGCCGTCACCGAGGTCAGGAAGATGCCCGCGGCGATGCACGCGAGGGCGAGCGCGAGGTCGGCCGGCCGGCGCTGCACCCGCCAACTCTCGAAGTTGAGGTAGAACACCAGGAAGTAGAAGAACCCGGCGAGCGAGTGGCTGCCGAAGGTGAAGACCGGCTTCCGGAGGAGCACCATCATCGGCACCAGCTCCGCATACGCCACGGAGTAGTTTGCCGTCATCCAGTCGGTGACCGGCGCGGAGGCCACCAGCACCCCCACGGCCACCAGGATCAGCAGCAAGCTCGCGACCCTGAGGACCACGGTGCTCCACGCGACGTCGAGCCGGCTCAGGTCGAGCAGGAGCAGGAAGGCCATCGTCACGTAGACGCCGAGCGCGCCGAGCGCGAGGTCGTGGAACGGGGAGAGCGCCGTCGCCGCCGCGCACCAGACGACGATCAGTCCCGCGAGCCAGGCCTGCGGAGCGGTGCCGACGGCGCCGTACCGCAGCACGAGCCAGAGCGCCAGGGCGCAGAAGAGCAGCTGGTGGACGGCGTAGAGCAGGTTGCTGATGTTCCCGCCGGTCGAGGTCGGGAAAAGGAGGCCGAGCGCGAGCAGGACCGCCGGCAGCAAGGGACCGACCGCCAGCGTGTCGGATTCCGTCGTGCCGAGGGCGGCGCTCGTGTTCACCGCACGTGCCTCGCGTACCACGCGAGCGAGGCGGCGAGCCCTTCACGGACCCCGTGCGTCGGTGCGTAGCCGAGCAGGGTGCGGGCCTTGGTGATGTCGGCCTGCGAATGGCGCACGTCACCCGGCCGCATCTCGCCGTGCTCGACCTTGGTTGCCGCGAGCGCGGCGTTCCCGGGCAGGAGCTCGGTGAGTCCCGCGCGGATCCACGCGAAGAGCTCGTTGAGGGTCGTCCGCTCGCCGAGCGAGACGTTGTAGATCTGTCCCAGCGCCGCGGGGTCGGCGATCAGCGCGGCGCGCACGTTCGCCTGGACGACGTTGTCGATGTAGGTGAAGTCGCGCGAGTTCTCGCCGTCGCCGTGGATCAGGCAGCTCTGCCCGCGGATCATGTGGCTCACCCAGAGCGGGATCACCGCCGCGTAGGCGCCGTCGGGGTCCTGGCGCGGGCCGAAGACGTTGAAATAGCGCAGTCCCACCGTCGCCAGGCCGAAGTTACGGTGGAAGATGTCGGCGTAGAGCTCGCCCACGTACTTGGTGATCGCGTACGGGGAGAGCGGGCGCCCGATCAGCTCCTCCTTCTTCGGAAGGCCGGGATGGTCGCCATAGGTCGAGCTGCTGGCCGCGAAGACGAACCGCGGCACGCCGGCGTCGCGGGCCGCGAGCAGCATGTTCAGCGTGCCGTCGATGTTCACGGCGTTGGTCGTGAACGGATCGGCCAGGGACCGCGGCACCGACCCCAGCGCGGCCTGGTGCAGCACGACGTCCACGCCCTCGCAGGCGCGCGCGCAGTCCGCGGACACGCGGATGTCGCCCTCGATGAAGGTGAAGCGCTGCCACGCGTCCGGTCCGACGGCCGCCTCGATCGCGGGCAGGTTCTTGCGCAGGCCCGTCGCGAAGTTGTCGAGGCCGACCACGCGCTGGCCGTTCCGCAGCAGCGCCTCGACCAGGTGCGACCCGATGAAGCCGGCGGCCCCGGTGACGAGCCAGCGGTGGTCCACGGTCGCGAGCAGGTCGGCCGTGGGATCGTTCTGCATCATGGGTCTCGCGGTTTCGTTCAGGTGGGCGTCGGCGTTGGACGGGCCTCAGAATATAGCGCGGGGGACACGCGATTCCCGACCCGGCGGATCGTGTAAAGGGAAAGATCGGTCTCCGGAACGGAACGGCTATTCACCACAGAGGACACAGAGCACACAGAGAACGGCGGAGGAAATGGGGGACGGAACCACTTCTTGAAGGGGTTTCCCAGACGGATCCGTCCCCACGCGCCCCCCCGATGGCAGTTGTACTCCTCTGTGCCCTCTGTGCCCTCTGTGGTGAAATGCGGTTGCCGTTCACGCCGCCGCGCGGAACCAGCGGGATCAGCGGGATCAGCCCGCGAACGTCCGGAGATACCCCGCCAGCCGTCCCGCGAGCGTCGGGAGCGCGAACCGCTCCTCGACCACCCGTCGGCCTTCGAGACCCATGTGTCGCGATCTCGTGGGATCACCAAGCACCGCCGACAGGGCGCCGACCCACCCTTCCTCATCCTGGGCCGCGAGCCCCACCTCCCCGTACCCGAGGACCTCCCGGTTCATGCCCACCGGGGAGACCACGACCGGCACGCCACAGGCCATGTAGAGCAGCATCTTGTAGCTGCACTTGCCCTGTTCCCAGACCGTGTCTTGGAGCGGCATGATGCCCACCGTCAGGTCCTGCACCGTGGTGACTTCGACCTCGGGGGACCACGGGATGTACTCGAGGCGGTCGGGCCGCACGTGAGGGACCGCGATCGGCCGGTCGGAGACGATCCGCAGGATCACGTCGGGATGCAGTTCCAGCACGCGAGCGAGCGCGCGGCCGATCTCCGCCACGTAGCGCCCGCCGGACGACTGCCCCGTCCAGCCGATGATGCGGCGCGCGCCCGCCGGAGCCCGCGGCCGCCATCGCACCGTGTCAACCGCGGTCGGGATCACGATCCGGTTCGGCTGCCACTGCGCGACCCACGCATCTGTGAAGGCGTTGCCGCAGACCACGCCCTCGACGCCGGCCACCAGCTTCCGGATCGACGATTCCCGATGGAGCCAGACCGCGTCGTCGAGGTCGAGCACGCGCGGGGCGTGCGTCAACGTCTCGAGCGTGCGGAAGGTCGAGAGCATCTCGCGTTGGAGGAAGGTCACGTCGGCGCGATACGACGACGCGATCGCCGGGAGCCGGCTCGCGAGCGTAGCGAGCGCCCAGAGGGGACGGACCGCTCGGGAGCGCGGAGGATATGCACCGAGCGGTGCGATGAACTCCTCCATCTCGATCCCCTGCTCCTTGAGCGCCGGGATCAGCTGCCGGACGCGGAAGCGCGCACTCGCGACCGACTGGCCGCC
>JANNLH010000063.1:0-9178 GCA_031396725.1 Gemmatimonadaceae bacterium
TCCTCGCGGCGCCGCACCAGACTCAGGGTACTGGGAGACGAACGCAATCCTCAAGCGCCCACCCCGTTCGAGGGAGCGAGCACATCGCCAAGCACGGCATACGTGAACTCGCCGACTGAGATCACTGCTGCAATCGCGGCAGCTGCATCAATCGCATCATCGGCCACGAAGATCACGAAAAGGAGGAGCGTCGATACGCGACCAACATTCACAACGACCTCAAGCCGCTTCAGCCCACGCACCTGATGTCGAATGTTATACAGCCCAAGAACACCCGTCGCTCCAAAGCCGAGTGACAAGACTGCACAGGACAGTGCAACGCCCGGGAACTTCGCCTCGTACGCAACGAAAGCAAAGATGCACACGCCCGCCGCCCCGAGCGCGTAGGCGGCGACGAGCGGTGCTGACCGCCGGAGCAACAGCGCGATGCGTGCGCGCGGCGCATCACCAACCGTGTTGAGATCGCGCGCAATTGCGGCGTAGCCCGTTGCGCGGAACGAGGTGACGAGCAGACTCAAGGCTCCGACAACGGAGGTGGCCAGCGCCAGTGCACCATACTCGGCCGCGGCCAGCCGCGCCTTCAGAAGCACCAGAGAGAGGGGCACCAGCGCGGCGAAGAGAATACCGCTCACGAACAGATACGGTGCGAACTCCCGAATGCCCCTGACATCGGAAGCCAACGATGCGCGCGTTGGCAGCTCGCGACGGCGCACACGCATCAGCGAGGCCGCTAGCGGCGGTACCGCGAGGGCGGAGGCCGCCGCGAGCTTCCAATCGGGTCGCCAGCGAACGAGCAAGACGGCGACCCCGGCGCAGCTCAACATCACGACCGCGCTCGCTCCGAGCGCCCATAGATCTCGCTTGTGAGTATCGTAGACACGCACCGTTGCGTTCAGACTGGTCGTCGATGCAGCGATGACGATGATGACCACCGCCACGCTGGCGCCGGCAAGTGTGATAGCGACGGCGGACACGGATGCCACGGCGGCAATTGCCCACTTCATACGGACACCCGCAGCCAGCGAATTCAGATCGCCGCTCGCGGCCATACCTCGCAGCACGGACTGGCCAATGCCGGCATCGAGTACCAGTGCCAGAAGCGAAGTCCAGTACAGCACGAACGAGAACTCGGAGTACGAGCTGGCGTCCAGATAGAACGCGGACAGCATGGTCGCAACGAGAACGCCACCGCTCTGTGCTGCCGCCGCCGCGGCGTATACGAGCGCGCCGCGCAGCAATTGAGGTGTCGACTCGACGTTCTTGGGCGCGACCACGCGCGGGTCGCGATCCATCAATCGAGGCATTGGCGGTTGCCAGTCGCGGCGATCCGCCGGTGGGTGCGCACGGTCGACGCGCACTGTACCGAACTGCACGGCCCACAGAGCTTCGTCGGACTCACCGCGCTCACAGCCACGTCCGGACCGGCGCGTCCGCTTGGCCGCTCCCACATTGAATCATTCTGAGAGGTCCTGACGCCGGCGACGAGAGAATGGAGTGACATCCGTGATGGCCAATCGCACTTCGGTGAGAAGCTGACCAAGATGGTCAGAGGGATCATTGGCTCCCTGGCGGCGTCGCTGCCCCTCAAGGATCTTCAGTGATCCAAGGGCCCCGAAGAGCATGCATCCGATGAGTAGCATCGCGAGGCCTTGCCTCGACTCCGGCAGAACTGGAACTTCGGGAGCGTCGACCACGGTGATCACCGGCGTCGCGCGTACTTCGCGCATGCGCACTTCTTCGTGCGACTTGGTGAGCGTCGTGAAGACCTCTTGCTGCAGGACGACGGAGCGCTGCAGCCGATCTCGCTGGAACGCTAGCGCGGGTGCACCCTCAAACTGCCGGTTCGCTCGCAGGAACGCCTCAAGTCTGTCTTCCGCAGCCCGCAGGTCGCGTTGGGCGACTGACAGGCGCTCCTCAATAAAGCTCCGCTCAGCTGATGCCTGCAGCTGCGCGCTTCGAACGTTGAAGTCGTTCACGCCATCGAGAAGTCGAGTGGCGATCTCTGCGGATACGGTCGGCCACCTCGTCAGCACGCTGACTTCAACCAGACCCGTGGCCTTCTGAACCGAAACACCAGTAATCCGCCGAAGTCGCTTGACGGCCTTCTCGACGCGCCGTCCGGGCGCGCTTTCGGGAATCTCCAGCACGTCCAGGATCGAGATCATTCGGCCTTGATCATCTGGACTGCGAACCGAATCCCGCGCGATGGCGCTAAGAATGACTCTTGAGCGAGTGAGGGACGCGTAGAAGTCGGGGGACGGCGCGGAATTGGAACCCGGGATTGACACCCCGAACTGGCCAGCCAGACTCGCCAGGCCGGATTGTCCGGCGTCTTGTCCTTGGGGATGGAACGAGACTGTCGTCCTGAACTGCCTGGGGCGGGCGAAGACGAAGGCAACCGCCAGAAGGCCGCCGACCACAATCCAACGCAACAGCATCCGGCGTTCGCGGACCAGCGTGGTAACCAGCGGAATGATCGAGAGCTCAGACCGGTCAATCTCAGAGCGAGGGGGCATTGGTGAGGAGCCGTTGGTGGATGCGATGGCTACCGAGCGAAACGTGCCGAATACAGCGGCCGCGATGTCCCGCCTCCGCTCAACCGGCCGATGGTGTGACGCGCGTACCCGAGAGTACTTTACGTTCGTCTCAAACGCCGTCGGTCGAAGGCCGGTCGCTTCCAGATCACCACATCGCGAGCACATGAAAGTACTACTCCAACAGCTCGATTCGGGAGAGGCGTCTCTGCAAGAGGCGCCCGTCCCTCGCGCCAGTGGCCCGGCGGTGCTGGTCGAGACGCGAAGCACCCTCGTCTCCGCCGGCACCGAACGCATGATGATCGAGTTCGGGCGCGCCTCCCTGCTCGACAAGGTCCGCAAGCAGCCCGACAAGGTTCGGCAGGTGATCGACAAGGCCCGCACCGACGGCATCGGCCCCACCCTCGAGGCTGTCCGCAGCAAACTCGGCGCCCCCCTTGCCCTCGGCTACTGCCACGCCGGCGTCGTCGTCGAGACCGGTGCCAACTCGCCCTTCTCCGTCGGCGACCGCGTCGTCACCAACGGCAACCACGCCGAGTACGTCACCGTCCCGTACACCCTCGCCGCCAAGATTCCCGAGAATGTCGGGTTCGAGGCCGCCGCGTTCACGCCCCTCGCCGCCATCGGCCTCCAGGGTGTCCGCCTCGCCGAGCCGACCCTCGGCGAGACCGTCGTCGTCTACGGACTCGGGCTCATCGGCCTCCTCACCGTCCAGCTCCTCCGCGCCAACGGCTGCCGCGTCATCGGCATCGACACCAACTCCACCCGCCTCGCGCTCGCCGAGCGATTCGGCGCGGTGGCGCTCAACGGGGCGAGCGGTGACGTCGCCGCCCAGGTCCGCGCGCTTACCGGCGGCATCGGCGCGGATGCCGTCCTGCTCACCCTCTCCTCACCCTCCGACGACCCGGTCCACAACGCCGCCGAGATGTCCCGCAAGCGCGGCCGCATCGTCCTGGTCGGCGTCACCGGTCTCGCCCTCCGTCGCGACGACTTCTTCAAGAAGGAACTCTCCTTCGCCGTCTCCTGCAGCTACGGGCCCGGGCGCTACGACCCGAGCTACGAGGACCAGGCGATCGACTACCCCGTCGCCTACGTCCGCTGGACCGAGCAGCGGAACTTCGAGGCGGTCCTTCAGTTGATGGCCGACGGAAGCCTCGATCCGCTCGTCCTCGTCTCGCACCGATTCGCCTTCGACGACTCGCCGAAGGCATACGACCTAATCGCGTCGTCCGAACCCTCCCTCGGGGTGCTGCTCCAGTACGCCGACCGCGGCGGCGCCGCCATCACCCCCGCCGACCGCGTCCGCACCGTCAATCCGTCACCCGCCACGGCTTCGCCCTTCTCCGTTGGCGTGATCGGCGCCGGGAACTTCGGCACCCGCATCCTCATCCCCGCGATCGCCGCGGCCAAGGGACGCCTCCGCGTCGTCGCGAGCGGCAAGGGCACCAGCGCCGCCATCGCCGCCAAGAGACTGGGCTTCGAACAGGCGGCGACCGACACCGACGCGATCTTCGCCGATCCGGCCGTCGACACGGTCGTCGTCCTGACTCGCCACGACTCCCACGCCCGATACGCCATCCGCGCGCTCGAGAGCGGCAAGCACGTCTTTGTCGAGAAGCCACTCGCGCTCACCGAGTCAGAGCTCGACGCCGTCATCGTTGCCGCTGAGGCGTCAGGCATGATCGTCACCGCCGGATTCAACCGACGCTTCGCACCCTTCGCTCGCGCCCTCCGCACCGAGCTCGCGAACCGGGCGGGCCCCGCAGCTCTGGTGCTCACCGTGAACGCCGGCGCGATCCCGCGCGACCACTGGGTGCAGGACCCCGCCGTCGGAGGAGGCCGGATCGTCGGCGAAGCCTGCCACTTCCTCGACCTCGCTCGCTTCCTGGTCGGAGCGCCGATCGTCGATGCGCGCGCCGTCTCCGCTGCGGACCGCTCGGGCCGAGCGATCGACGACATCGCGCATCTGACCATGACCTTCGCCGACGGCTCCACAGCCGTCGTGCACTACCTCGCCAACGGCCACTCCTCCTTCCCCAAGGAACGCATCGAGGCCTTCGCCGACGGCCGCACCTGGCAGATCGACAACTGGCGCCGCCTGAATGCCTGGGGCGGCTCCGCCAAGGGCGGCGGTCTCTTCGCCGGCCAGGACAAGGGCCATCGCGACGAGTTGCAGGCCCTC
The DNA here is from genome assembly GCA_031396725.1 of Gemmatimonadaceae bacterium. Lineage (GTDB taxonomy): Bacteria > Gemmatimonadota > Gemmatimonadetes > Gemmatimonadales > Gemmatimonadaceae > Pseudogemmatithrix. The sequence continues at coordinate 4,717 of JANNLH010000063.1, forward strand.
GCCACCGCGGTACGAACCGGCGGCCCGCCGCCGATCCCGTACGACGAGCTCTTCGAGGTCTCGCGCTGGGCCATCCGGCTCGCCGAGGCCGCGCGCACGCGCACCCCGACGTGACCTCCCCACTCGCGCGGGCGGGGCTTCTCGTTCGGACGGCGCGGCATCTCAAGCCGCGCCAGCTCGTCCATCAGATCCTCCGCCTGATCGACCTCGGCTCTCCCATCGCGAAGACCACCGATCGCTGGAGCCCCGCGCAGGGGGCCCGCGAGCTGGCGGCGCTCGCTGCGCTCGCACCGGTCCCCGGCCCGACTCACGCCGAGGCGACCGCGCGCGCCTGGCTGGAGGACCGCATCGAGGTCCTCGGCCTGAGCGTCAACTGGGCGGACGACTGGAGGATGGCCGGACCCTCTCCGCTCTGGCGATATCATCTCCACTATCACGACCAGCTGGCGGACCTCGCGTGGCTCGCGGCCCGCACAGGTGACCCGGCGATGCTGACTCGCTTGACCCGCGATCTCCGGGGATGGAACGACGACTGGGCGGGCGGAGGCACCCCCGCCTGGGATGCCTATCCCATCAGCGTCCGGCTCGTCAACTGGCTCAGGATCCTGGCGTGGGCCGGCCCGCTGCTCGAACCCTCGGATCGTGAGCGCCTCGAGCGAGGGATCGCGACCCACGTCGCCTGCCTCCATTGGCGTCTCGAGTGGCACATCGACGGCAACCACCTGCTCCGCAACACATGGGCACTCGTCCTGGGCTCCGCCGTCCTCGAGGGCCCCGAGACCGCAGCCCTGCACGAGGAAGCGGTCGCGCTCTTTGAGCGGATCCTCGCCGAGCAGGTCCCCGAGGACGGCTGTCACGTCGAGCGCACTCCGATGTACCACGCGCGCGCACTTCGCGACGCCATCGAGGTCGAGGCCTGCCTGAGGACTCGCCGCCGGAAACTCGGCGCACCGAGCGTGGCGACGATCGACCGGATGGCCGCGGCGCTCCCCTGGCTGCAGCGTGCCGACGGTACGCTCTGGATGCTGAACGACACCGCGCAGGACCACGACGTGGACCTCGCCCCGCTGCTCGCGCGCGCGGCGAGCGCCGGGCCGCCGCATGGCGTCCGGTACTTCGCCGATGCGCGCCTGCTGGTCGAGGTCGCCGGCGGCGACCGCCTTCGCGTGGACCTCGGCGCCCCGGCCCCTGCGCACCAGCCGGGCCACGCGCACGCGGGAGCGCTGGGCTTCGAGCTGGACGTCGCCGGCATTCCCTGCATCGTGGACGGCGGCTGCTCCGGCTACGACGGGGACCCCTGGCGCCCGTACCTGCGAGGGACCGCCGCGCACAACACGGTCGCCATCGACGGCAAGGACCAGAGCGAGCTCTGGGCGACCTTCCGTGTCGCGGCGCGGGCTGCGGTCGGCGACATCACGTGGACGAGCAAGCCGGGTGATCTCACGGTCTCGGCCGAGTGCCACCCGTACCACACGCGTGGCGCCGCGCACCACCGCGAGTTCCGCCGCCTCGGCCGCACGCTCACGATCACGGACACCGTGCAAGGCGCGGCAGGACGCCTTGTCGAGAGCTTCCTTCACATCGACCCTTCGTGGGAGGCCGTCCCAGCCGGCGAGCGCGCGTTCGTACTCCGGCACTCCGGCGCGCGCGTCAGGATCACCGTGGACGGGCCCGCGGAGTGCTCGCTCCATCGCGGCGAGCACGACCCGCGCATCGGCTGGCGCGCACGCGGATTCAACGACGTGGTGCCCTCCTGGACGCTGCGCCTCCGCGACCGGTCCTACGTCGAGCGTCCCTGGCGCGTGACGATCGCACCGGCCGACTGACGATGCACATCGCGATCCTGGTGCAGGACTTCGCTCCGGAGACGGGCGCCGGACCGGCCCGGATCACCGAGCTCGCCGCGGAATGGATCAAGGCCGGACACGAGGTCTCGGTCGTGACGGCGTTCCCCAACCGCAGGCTCCCCGGACAGCGCGACGGCATCGTGCCGGCGCCCTATCGCGGCCGACTCGTGATGCACGAGGACTGGAACGGGATCAAGGTCCATCGCTCCTGGCTGTACACGAGCGCTCGGCGCGGCTTCGCGCGCACGATGGTGAATAACCTCACCTTCGCGGCCACCTCACTCCTGAACTCGCTTGCGTCGCTCCCCCGCCCCGACGTCCTGATCGCGAGCGGTCCGCCCTACTTCGCGCAGTTCTCCGGCGCGCTCTTCGCGCTCGTCAAGGACGTGCCGCTGGTGCTGGAGATCCGCGACCTCTGGCCGGACTACGTCGCCGAGATGGGTGTCATCCGCCAGCAGTTCCTTCTCGACACGATGTTCGCCACCGAGCGCTGGCTGCTCCACCGCGCCCGCTCCGTCACGGTGGTGACCGAGTCGTTCAAGCATCGCCTCGTTCAGAAGGGCATCGCCCCGGAGATCATCGACGTGGTGCCGAACGGAGTGGACACCTCGCGCTACTACCCATCCGAGGAGCGGCTGACGCTCGACGGACTCACGCTCGCGCCGGGGGTGCCGCTGGTCGGCTATCTCGGGACCTTCGGCGCCGGCCAAGGTCTGCTCGCGGTCCTCGAGGCCGCGCGCGTCCTGCGTTCCCGGGGCGCGCGCGCGCATTTCGCGCTCGTCGGGGACGGGCCGGATCGCGCGACGCTCGAGGCGGACCTCGCGGCGCGCCCCGTCGAGGGGGTCACGCTTCACTCCCCCATCCCGCGCGACGCCACCCGCGCACTCTACAACAGCTGCGACGTGGTGCTCGTCCCGCACGCGTCGCTGCCGGTGCTCGGCGATACCGTGCCGTCGAAGATCTTCGAGGTGATGGCCTGCGCGCGACCGCTCGTCGCCGCACTGCGTGGCGAGGGGGCCCGGATCGTCGAGCGGTCGGGGGGCGGGATCCTCGCGAATCCCGGCGACCCGGCGTCGATCGCCGCCAGCGTCGAGCGGGTGCTCTCGATGCCGGTCGCGGAACGCGAGATGATGGGGCGCGCGGGGCGGGAGTTCGCGCTGGCCGAGTACGACCGCGGCGCGCTGGCGCGCCGCTACCTGGAGTCGCTCAAACGCGCTGCAGCGCGTTGACGATCCGCTCCGCCGCGCGGCCGTCCCACCCGTTGGGAGCCTTCGCGCCCACCGCCTGACGGGGCTCCGCGAGAGCGGCCCGAAGATCGGCAACGATGCCTTCCACCGTCGGGGGCCACGCGACCATCCGGTTGGTCCCCTGCGTCACGGTGATCGGACGCTCCGTCTGCGCGCGCACGGTCACGCAGGGCACGCCGAGGACCGTGGTCTCCTCCTGCAGCCCCCCGCTGTCGGTCACCGCCGCGAGCGCGCCGTCCATCATCGCCACCATCTCGGCGTAGCCCAGCGGCTCGGTCACGACCAGCTTCGCGAGCAAGTCCTCCAGACCCGCCCCCTCCGCCCGCGAGCGCGTGCGGGGATGCATCGGGAAGACGACCGGATGGGTCGCGGCGATCGTGGCCAGGGCGGTCAGCAGGAGTTCGAGCCTCGCCGGCTCGTCCACATTCGACGGACGGTGCAGCGTCGCCAGCACGTAGTTCCCCTTGGCCACCCTGAGCCGCGCGTGGACGTCGAGACTCCGCGCCCGCGGAAGCACACCCAGGAGCGAGTCGATCATCACGTTGCCGACGAAGTCGGCGCGGATGTCCGTGAGCCCTTCGCGTGCGATGTTATCCCCGACGTCCTCGGAGGGCGTGAGCAGGAGGTCGCTCAGCCGGTCCGTGAGCACCCGGTTCACCTCCTCGGGCATCCCCCAGTCGTTCGAGCGGAGGCCCGCCTCCACGTGCGCGATCCGGCAGCCGAGCTCCTGCCGCAGCTTGGAGGCGACCAGCGCGCAGGCCAGCGTGCTGTTCACGTCGCCGACCACGACCACCCAGGAGGGCCTGTGTTCAAGGAGCACCGGCTCGAACCGCTCCATCACGCGTGCGGTCTGCACGGCGTGGCTCGCCGACCCCACCTCGAGCAGCACATCCGGCGTCGGCGCATCGAGGTCGGCGAGCAGCGCCTCGGACATTTTCACGTCGTAATGCTGGCCTGTATGGACGAAGAGCCGCGGGATCCCCCGGCGATCGAGTTCGTGCAGGATCGGCACCACCTTCATGAAATTCGGGCGGGCACCCGCGACGACGAGGATCGGGCGGCCGTCAGGCTGTGACATTAGGCGTGCTTTGGGGGTAGGAAAGGCTCAGTGTCAGGCGTTTCCGCCGACAGACGCAAGCGGGGAATGTACGGATTCCCGGTGCGGGGAGAAGACTGGACGACAGATCCGGCCTAGGCACACTGGCCTACCTCGGCGCAATACAATAGCATCCGAATAGCTGCACTGAGACCGAATCCCGAACACCCGGAAATGCGCAACCGCTACTTCCTGCTCTTCGATACCCTCGGGCTGCTCGCCGTCCCGTTCGTCGTCCTCGCCGTACGGTTCGAAGGATTCGACTGGCCGCC
>JANNLH010000102.1:0-2480 GCA_031396725.1 Gemmatimonadaceae bacterium
GCCTCGGCCTGGCTGAACGATTCGAAGAGCCGCGCCATCTGCTCCGCCGACATCCCGATGCCGGAGTCCGTGACCGCGAAGGTGAAGCGGTCGCCCTGCGGGCCCGCGCCGCGGTGGACGTCCACGCGGATCGCCCCCTGCTCGGTGAACTTGCAGGCGTTGGAGAGGAGATTGAGCAGGGTCTGCCGCACCTTCACGAGGTCGGCGTGCATCGCGCCGAGGTTCGGATCGCGCACGATCGTGAGCGTGTTCGCGTTGCGCGCGACCATCGGCTCGATCGTCGTCGCCACTTCGTCCAGCATCTCGCCGACGTCGAAGGTCTCGAGGAAGAGCTCCATCTTGCCGGCCTCGATCTTCGACAGATCGAGCACGTCGTTGATCAGCGCCAGCAGGTGCTTGCCCGCCATGTGGACCTTGCCGAGGTCGGAGACGAACGAGTCCATCCCCGCGTCCTGCGCCTCTTCCTGCAGCATCTCGCTGTAACCGATGATCGCATTGAGCGGCGTGCGCAGCTCGTGGCTCATGTTCGCGAGGAACTGGCTCTTGGCGCGATTGGCCCCCTCGGCCTCCCGCCGCGCCTCGGAGAGTTCGCTGATGTCGTGATACATCCCCATCAGCGCCACCCGGGACTCGTCGGCAATGACGGGCACGCCCAGGATCTCGACCTCGACGAAAGTGCCGTCCTTGCGTCGTCGCCGGCCGATCCCCTTCACGGGCCGGTCCACCGCGTCGCGGCTGTACTGCGCGGCCTCGCCCAGTGTCGTCTGGTCGGTGATGAGCTCGTCGAGGTTGCGGCCGCGCGCCTCGTGCTCCTTGTAGAGGAAGAGCCGCTCGAAGGCGGGGTTGCACGACGCCACGTTGTAGTCGGTGTCGAGCTGGACGATCGCGACCGGGCTGTTGTTGAGGAGACTCCGGAAGAACTCGCGCTGCTGCGCGGCCTCCTCGTAGAGGCGCGCCCCCTCGATCGCCACCGCGGCCTGCGGCGTGAAGAGGTTGAGCAGGCGCAGGTCGTCGCTGTGGAAGGTGCGCGTCGTGCGCGAGTCCACCATCGCGATCGCGCCGACGAGGCGGTTGCCGATCAGCAGGGGTGCGGCGACCACCGACTTGACCGGCACGTCCGAGTACTTGGACGACCGCCCGAGCCAGGAATGGTAGTCGGGGATGATCAGCGGTTCGTGCGACTCGGCCACGAGCCCCATCGCGCCCTCGCCGATCTTGAGCCGGATGCCGCGCGTGTCGGTGCCGACACGATAGCTCGCGGCGACCACGAGTTCCTCCTTGGTGGCGTCGAAGATGGCCAGCTCGCCGCCGGTGACGTCGAGCAGCGAGACGGCGCGCTCGAGCGTGGCCTGTAGCGTCTTGGAGAGCTCGCGCTGGGTGAGCAGGTCGGCCATCGACGCGAGCACGGCCTGATGTTCGTCGGCGCGACGCTTCTGCGCGACTATGAGACGCGCACGGGCGATCGCGATGCTGGCCTGGTTGGCGGCCGCGGTGAGGATCTCGAAGTCGCTCTCGCCGAACGCCTCGGGTTCGGTGCTCTCGACCGCGAGCACGCCGATCACCTTGCCGTCGATGATCAGCGGCACGTCCACTTCCGAGCCGCTGTTGAGCGTCGGCTCGTAGTTCGACTCGCGCATCACGGACGGCGTGTAGTGGAGCTTGCCGTCGAGCAGCGCTCTCTCGGTGATGCCGTGGCCGGGCGTGAGGCGGAAGCCCGGGAGCGCCGCGGTCCAGCCGACACTGGCGACCATCACGCGGTCGCCCGTCTCCTCGTCGAGGAGGAAGACGCCGAGGAAGGTGTAGCCGAGCGCCTCGTCGCGGAGGCCGTTCACGACGCTCTCGCAGATCTCCTGCTCGTTGAGCGCGGCGGCGATCGCGGAGCTCAGGCGGAGCAGGGCCGACTGGCGTCGCGCGGTCGCGCCGTCGTGGGCGAGACGCTTCGTCTTGTGCTTCTTCGGCGGCACACCGGCTCCGGGGTTCGCGGCGGGCGCAAAGGTACCGCCCGCCGCAGGACCCCGACAGTCGGGCGCTTCACTCCAGGCAACTCAGCGCACGCCGAGCACCGACTCGAGTTCACGCACGAAGCGCTCCGGCCGTTCCCAGTGCACCGCGTGACCGGTCTGCGCGTAGACGCTCAGCCTGGCGTGTGGGAGGAGCGTGAGCAGCGAATCCTGCGCCGCGCGAGGCACGAACGAATCCTTTTCGCCCCAGATCATCCGGGTAGGGATGCGCGCCGCCGTCAGTCCGCGCGCGACCTCCTCCGTCATCATCGATCGGACGATCGCCTTCCACGCCAGGGCGGGAAGCTTTCGGCTGTCCTCGGAGACGCGGTCCACGAACTCCGGCGCGATCGGATGGAAGATCGTGCTCACCTGGAACTCCCGCGCGAACTCGAGCGGCACGGGGTCGGGAAGCGTCTGGACCGCCGCCTCGAACTCCGTCATCCCGGTGAACTCGCGGGCGACGGTCCCGGAGCCGAT
>JANNLH010000115.1:0-26663 GCA_031396725.1 Gemmatimonadaceae bacterium
GATGGCCGTGCTTCGGGAGCGGCGGCGGGCCGCCGCTCCGATGTCTCGGAAGGCACGATGCGACCTCGGGGCCGGGCAACGGTTCGGGCTCGGAACACGGATGACGAGCGACGCCCTCGCTAGCGTACGGTCTTGGCGGACCCTAAACCGATCGAGCTGTCGCCCGTCTGAGGTTCGTGCCAAGATGAAGCTCACGCTAGATGAACGGTTGACGAATCTCAATTTCGAGGACTGCCATGCAAACCGTGCCCGCCGGTAACGTGATGGATCCTCTCGCGGGTCTAGTGATCTGGCTTGCTCTCGTCGTCACTGCCCTAGCGGGGGCCGCCTGGCTTGTGCGCCTGATGGTCCGCGCCGTTCGAGCCCTCGAGAAGCGCTCCACCGTGGCCGAGGAAGTGCTGCTACTCTCCGCTCGCGTCGCGCAGCAGGATCGCGAGATTGCCGACCTCCGCACGGCCGTTCAACGCATTAGCGCTCCCCGCCAAATGGGCGCGCCAGAGGCCTGAGCGCGCGCGACACTCCCGCGCCGCAACCTAACGATGCTTGATGCTGACAGTAGAGCTGGGGTAGCGGCCGCCGCGCGGCCGCACTTCATTTCATCTGCTGCAGCAGAAGCTCATGTTAGACGCCCGCGCGACACCTTCCACCATGCGACGCAACTACGACTTCTCGAAGGCTGTTCGGAACCCGTACGCCGCGAAAGTCCAGGCCTCCATGCGCGCTGCGGACGCCGAGTGGCCGGTTGAGGCGGAACTGGAGCCGCTGACCAGTGCGCAGAAACGCGACCTTACGCGTCGCGTGAAGGACTCAGATGATCGCACGCGCTACCTCATTGTTGGCGTCATGCTATCTCGATTCGTACTCTTCTACGACGTCTCCGACGACGTGTACACGCTCAACGAACCTCTCGCCGCGACTCTGTTCAAGCGCAAGCGAACTGCGCAGGCCGTACTCAAGCTGCTCGGCGCCGGGTGTCAAGTCATTCCATGTCGCGTCGATAGGCACGGAAAGCTCGTGAGATCCTCGCTCGCCGCGATCAGAGCACCGCGCCGCAGGGGCGGCGTTTAACGATCGTTGCTGTTGACAGCCGGGTTAGGCAAGCGGTGGCGGGCCACCGCTTTGTGGGCGCTGAAGGCGCGCGGTGGCCCGCCACCGCATCTATTGGGAGCGGCTGCAACAGAACCGGACGTTAGCCCGACGAGCACAACTCGGAGTGTGAATCTCATGGAGAGGTTTGGTAGCCCTCCTCGCGGCGCCGGCGCCTGGCCGCGTTTGGGGGTGTGGGCGATCGGGCTCGCCGGTATCGGAGCGATTGGCGGCTTCGACTATGCCAGCGGCACGGAGCTCCGAGTCTACCCGCTGTACTACGGCCCAATCGCACTCATGGCGTGGCAGGCTGGACGCGGAGCAGGCGTCGCCGCGGCAGGACTCAGCGCGGCGTCGTGGCTCTATTTCAACTGGCTGGCGGGCCTGGAATACGGTAGCCGCTCGATCTTGATCGCAAACACGGCGGTGAACGGAGCGTCCTTTATCCTCGTCGCGTGGCTGATCGCGAGTCTGCGACAAGCGCTGTCCGACACGCTCGAGCTGAGCCGCACCGACTCGCTCACCACGCTGCGCAACGCACGCGCCTTCTACGAGGATGCGATTCCGCTGTTGGCGCTCTGCCACCGGAGGAAGCGCCCGGTGACGCTGGCGTATCTGGATCTCGACCGCTTCAAGTCCATCAACGATACCTTTGGCCACCAGGCAGGCGATGCTCTTCTGAAGGCGGTCGGGATGGCGCTGCGCGAGGCCCTCCGTCCGAGCGATCTATGCGCGCGGCTGGGAGGGGACGAGTTCGCCGTGCTCCTGCCTGAACTCGGCGAGCCCGAGATCGAGGTCGCGCTCGAGCGCGTTCGGGCACTGGTGCATCGCGCTGCGGACGGGGCGACCGGCGTGACCGCCAGCATCGGCGCCGTGACGTTCCTTGTGTCGCCTCTCGACCTCGAACTCTTGGTGCAGAAGGCCGATGCGTTGATGTACAACGCGAAGGAAGCAGGGCGCAATCGGATTGCGCGCGCGGTCATCACCTCCGATGTGCTGCCCGCCGCGGGCTGAGGGCAGTTGCTGCAGACGGGCGCCCACCTGCATTGATGAGAGCGGCCGCGGCACAACGTGACGTTAGATTGTCATCATTCGGGAGGCTTCCCATGAGGAGTCGTCTGGCTGCGCTGCTGATCGGACTTGCGTTCATGGCAGGAGCCGTGCTGATCAACTTGCAGCAGCGCGCGCTCCAAGCGGATGACATCCGGGGCGTAGCCAAGTTGCGCGCGGAGCTCGATTCGGTCCGCGCGGAGCTCGGGCGAGCTTCGTCGGTCGTGGACTCGACTCGGCTGACTCGCAGCGTCAGCGAGCGCACCTATTTGCTCGGGCGTAGGGAGTTCCACGTTCCGTCGCGTCAGGTCGCAATAGACGAGTGGTGGTCGACGAGAGGATTGGGCAGCGTCCTGATGCTCGCGGGAGTGCTTTTCCTCGCACTTGCGGCGTTGGCGGGTCGTGGCGCGCGTGCGGCCTAACGACGGTTGGTGCAGGTGGCCGTGCTAGGGAGGCGGGGCGGCGGCCCCGCCTCATGGTAGAACCAGGTTGGCGTGGCCGCCGCCCCGCATATTATAGAACGGCCACCGCACAACTCAACGTCAGCTTGACCAAGCCGAGCACTCTGTGTCGGAAGACACGAGCACGACAACCCGCACCAAGGGCCGTCATGAGCACCGTCCTCTGGGCAAACCTCCTCGTTAACGGAAACGTGCAGTCCGAGGCGGAAGATCGATATGCGCTCTTCGACCACACCGACAAGCTCGATGACCTCTGCAAATCGCTCGGCATGCCGCCCTTCGCCGACCTCTGCGACTCGACCGACGCGCGGTTCAATATGGACGAGTTCGAGCTGCCCGACGGAATGGAGTCCACCAACGACTACATGGCGATCAACGGCTCATGGACGGATTTGCCCGACGCGATCAGAGTGCTGGAGACCCTGCTCCGGCACATCCAGGAGAACTCGGTCCGCTTCGGGCTGCTGAAGAACCAGCACGCTGAGGTAGTCACAGAACTCACAGAAGTCCTGGCTTTTGCGAAGGCCCATCGGGGCGACGGGGCAAAGTTCAACTTCTCAATCGTCATGTAGGACGCTCGTCGTGCGCGCGGTAAGCTCGCGATGCTTGCTGCCGACAGCCGCGGGTACGGATGCAGTCGTGGAGCGACCGCACTATTCTTTAGGGGACGTCCTGCGGCCGCCCCACAACTGGGATCTATGGAAGCTGCTGCAGCAGTGGCACACGTTCGCCGGACTTGCGCGCAGGCCGTTTGCGGCCAACCATCGCGAAGGCCTCGCCGATCTTCGCCCCCGAAGCTCCGGAGACGATCAGCGAGCGCACGAGAAAGTCGATCGAGACCGACCTGTCTTCCGCTTCCATCTTGGCCACGCGCGACTGACTGGACCCGATAGCCTCCGCCAAACGGACTTGCGTCCAGTGCCGTTTCACGTGCTTCCTTGAGGAGACGCGCCAGCTCGGCCCGCACGGCCACCAGCGCTGCCTCCTCGTCCGTGAGTCCCAGGAACGCGTGGGCGGATCCAGCCTTCCAGCCAGCCGACTCGAGGCGCTGACGCTTCTCCTTACGCATTGGCTCCTCCCGTGGCCTCACACGCTGTCGTGGCGCTTCAGCCGAGCCTTGCAGGTGTCAGTCACATGCTTGGGGGGCTGCCCCGTCTTCTGTTCGAACACCTCGAGGATCACCGCGGCATCCTCGTCCAACCGATACATGATGCGCCACATTGCCGTCTCGTCGCCGACGCGCAGCTCGTGGCGCCGTGCGCCGACGCTGGGCATCGGCCGCGAGGCCGGCATCCCTAGAAGCTCACGTCATGCGGCCGAAGGCAAGGTTACCGTCAGCGGGCTCGACTACGGAGATTCGTGTGCTGGTGACTGAACCGTTTCACCCAGGTGCGGGTGACATGATTCGCGTGAATGTGGCCACGGAGTTCGACACGCTAAGAACCGTGGCGATGTGCTGGGCCAATCCCTACCGTGCGAGTTGGCGTAGCGTCCTCGCGGTTCTCGATGCGTCAGTGCGTGAACAGCTGCGACACAACGTCTGGGAGAACTACCGCTACGAACAGGTGCGCGAGCAACAAGCGCGCGTGATGGACCTGTTTCGGGACCATGGGGTCAAGGTACTGCTATTGGACTCGGTACCGAGTGTCAGTAGTCAGCACTACACCAGGGATATCGCATTCTGCATCGATGAGGCGTGCTTTCTTGCCCGCATGGGGACCCGATACCGCGAACCAGAGCAACGCGCGCTCGCCTCGCTGCTTCCGCGTGTGTCGACCACGGTGCACCTCGACCACGGGCGAATCGAAGGCGGCGATGTCATGCTGTTCGGCAATACGGTCCTGGTTGGCCTCAGCGAAGCGACCGACGCGGCAGGTGTGGCGGAGCTGCGGCGCAAACTGGCGGACCGTCAGAGTCCGCGCGAGGTCGTCCCCATACCCTTCACTCACCGAGGTGTGATTCACCTCGACACGAAGTTCAATATCGTGGCGGAGCGGGCGGCGCTCTTCGTCCGTCGGAGTTTTCAGCCGGACACCATTCGCTGGTTTGAACGGCACTTGGATCTCATCGAAGCAACCGACGCCGAGACGCGCGGTCTAGCGATCAACACGTTCTCCATGGGCAATGGACGGGTGCTCATTGATACGCGGAGCGAACGACTGGCTCGACTACTTCACCAGCGGGGTTTAACACCCATCCCCCTCGACTATTCGGAAGTCACTCGCTGGCCAGGCTCGTTTCGATGTACGACGTTACCGCTCGAACGACGGGCGTAACGGCGGACGACATCCGAGCGACGGACGGTCGGTACGGCCACCAAGCCTTGAGTTCCTACTGAGTATGCAGAAGGAGTGTCCCCTGTTCGTGCGAGGCGCGCATAACGACGCGTGCTGTCGACGAGCGCGGGGGCGATAGCGGTTGTGGTGCCGCTGCTCCACTTTTATGGAAGTACTGCAGCGGCCCCACAAGCGCATGTTGTGGGAGCGCGCGCGGCAGACGCACACGTTCGAGAGCCGCGGAACGGGAACCAATGCCACCAAGACGAACGCGCTCCTCGGTTCCGCGCACATCGAAGGATGGCGCGCGCGTGCTCGTCCTTCGCATTGGCATCGTAGGGCTCGCGTCCGCCGTATGGCGCGAGGTGTCGGTCCCCGAGACGTTCACGCTGGCGCAGCTACATCGGGTCATCCAGTCGGTCTTCTCGTGGCTTGACTATCACCTGTACCAGTTCGACGTCCGCGAGACGCTCTACGCCGATCCTGCCGCTGAACTCGACGACGCACGGTCATCCAACGTTCCGCTCACGCACTTGCGCCTTGCTGTCGGCGACCGTTTTACGTACCTCTACGACTTCGGTGATGACTGGGAGCATGAGATCACGCTCCTGGCGGCAGCCCCGATGCCGCGTGCACGAGGGTCGGAGCAGCTGTTCCCTCAGGTGCTCGGGGGTGCCGGCGCCGCACCGCCAGAGGACAGCGGAGGTCCGCCGGGCTATCAGGCGCTCCTCGAAGCGTTGGCCAATCCGAAGCACCCGGAGCACCGGCAGGCCTCGCAGTGGGTGCCCCGGGGGTTCGACGCAGCCCGCTTCGATCTCCCCGGTGCCGACCATGCCTTAGTTCTGGCTTGTGCATGGGGCGCTATCTGACGATGGTTGCTGTTGACAGCCGGGCTCTGGAAGCGGCGGCTGCGCCGCCGCATCTTCCGTGATCGGCTCAACAGAACCTGACGTTCGGTGGACCTGGACGGCATTCCCGCGCATCTGCGATGGCAAAGTCTGAAGCGTTCGCTCGAATCCATCACGAGGTGATGCAGGTCGCCGCCGCCATCCCTCACGGCCGCATCGCCACCTTCGCGGACATTGGCGCCTTCCTCGGTGTTGTGCCACGCCAAGTGGCCTTCTTGCTCGCGCGCCAGAACGACCCAGTCCGTGAGGCGACGCCCTGGTACCGGGTGGTCGCAGAGGACGGCAGCCTTGGGCGGCCAAAGCATGATGCGTGGGGACGATCGCAGCGGGAGCTGCTGGAAGCCGAAGGTCTCCGCTTCGACGCGTCGCGTAGGCTCGTCGGTCTTGAGACGCTGAGGTTCGCTCCGACCACGCGGAACACCGGAGTGACGCCCAACCTCCGGCCCGTCGCGCCAACGGCAGCCAAGACCTCGGCGCGCGGCCGCATTTGATGGAGTCTCCGCAACAGGAGCTCACGTTATGGCGACGTGGGTCAGGTGTTGCGGAGCGGGTGCCTCTTCCACCTCCTTCGTCCATGGTCGAACGATCACAGGCTCTCGAATCTCTCACCGCCGAAGAGCGCATCGCGCTCATCGGGCGGCTCTGGGATAGTCTCGATCCGGCCGCCGCCGCACCCGTCTCGCCCGCTCTCGCCACCGGACTCGACCGGCGCGAGGCGGAGGCCGACGCGGGTCCCGACGCAAGCATTCCGTGGGCAGCCCTCCGCGACGAGCTCCGCGCACGGATGCGCTCAGTGGCCCTCCTCCGCATCCGGGCCCAAGCCCGCGCCTAGATTGCGGAGGCGTTCGAGGGGTGTCTCGCCCGATCGAGTGACGCTGCGGCCGACTTCGTGGCCCAGGTCGACGCCGCGCTGAGTCAGAGTGTCGACGCACCCGAGCGTTCTCCGGTGGTTCGCGGTCGGCTGCGGCGCGTGTTGTTGCGTCGCGTCCCGTGCGAGATCTACTTCAAGGTGTATCCGACCGGGATCAGCGTCGTCGGCGTCATCCATGGTCATCGCCGCCCGGACATGTGGCTTCGGCGCGCCCCGCCGTAACGATGATCGGCGCTGATGGCCGTGCTTCGGTAGCGGCGGCTGCGCCTCCACATTCTATTTGAACGGCCACAGCACCACCAAACGTCAGTCCGATGCGAGAGACTTCCAGAAGGGGGGGGGGAAAGGTATGCGTCGCCTCTTAGCGGCCTTCGGACTCGGGGGACTCGTGCTCGGATGTGCACCGCCACCCGACTCGCTCACCGCAGAGCACAGCGCGGCGATTCGTGATAGCGCTGCGGTGTTCCTGGTGGAGTTCTCGCGCCTATCCGCGGCGGCTCGGTGGGATTCCTTGGGCGCACTCTACTCGGACCGCGCTGACTTTCGGTTCTTGGAGAGCGGATCCGTGCAGTACCTGAGCGCCGCCGCCGTTCGAGCGGCGCTCGCAGGGGTGGCTGTCGGGCAGCGAATTGAGACCCGCTACGACGAGGTAGCGGTCCAGGCACTGGCACCGGGCCTCGCGGTCGTGAACGCCCGCTTCGCGACCGAGTTCCGCGACTCCACCACCCTGCTCTTTGGGTTCAGCGGGGCGATCAGTCTGGTGCTCACCCATGAGTCGGAAGGCTGGCGCATCGCGAGCGGCCATTCCTCTGCGCCGGTACCGCGATGAGTTCGGTGCGCCACGGGCTACCGGCGGTTGGTGACCGATGGCGGATCGTGCTCCAGTTCCGTTGACACGTCCACCCAACGACCGAGCAGTCGTCCAATCCCGCAGAACGGTCCGCGCCATACTCCCGATCCAATCGTCCTAAGAGCCAACCAGCGAGGCTCCATGCCGCTCCGATCAGCCCTCCTCCTCTCTCTCGCAGCCCTAGCAGCGCCGGTACTCGCGTCCGCCCAATCCAGCGCCGCCTCGCTCGCCGACCGACTCAAGCCCGTTGTCCGCCTCGAGGGACGCGCCGACACGTCGTTCCGCCTCCTCGACCGCATGCGCTACTACCACGTGCCGGGCGTGAGCATCGCCGTCGTGGACAATTTCCGGATCGCGTGGGCCGCCGGCTTCGGGGTCACGGAGTTCGGTGGCAACACGCCGGTCGACACCACCACGCTCTTTCTCGCGGGATCCATCAGCAAGCCCGTCTTCGCCTCCGGCGCACTTCGGCTCGTGGAGCAGGGCCGGCTTTCGCTTGACACCGACGTCAACGCGACCCTCACGTCGTGGAAGCTGCCGGCGAGTGCGTTCACCGACCGCGAGAATGTGACGCTGCGGCGCCTGTTGAGCCACACGGCGGGTCTGACGGTCTGGGGATTCCCCGGGTACCGCATGGGCACGCCGATCCCGACCGTGCCACAGGTGCTTGATGGCGTGCCGCCCGCGAACACGGCGGCCGTCCGGAACGACACGGTCCCGGGCGCGCGCTGGCTCTACTCGGGCGGCGGGATCACGATCGCGCAGCTGATGACCACGGACGCGACCGGCGAAGCGTTCCCGGCGCTGATGAAGCGGTTGGTGCTCGACCCTGCCGGCATGCGGCGCAGCACGTTCGAGAATCCGCTCCCGGCCGCGCGCGATGCGGAGGCGGCCGCCGGCCACGAGCGGTTCGACACGCCGGTGACCGGACGGTACCATGCGTATCCCGAGATGGCGGCCGCAGGACTCTGGACCACAGCACCTGAACTCGCGCGCTGGGCGCTTGACCTGACACGCTCGTACAACGGTGACACGACGGGCGTCCTCTCCCCTGCCATGGCGCGCGAGATGATCTCGCGCCAGGTGCAGCAGCAACCGCCGTACGGCAACGGCATCGTGGGCCTGGTCGTCGGTGTGGGTGGCGAGGGTGATTCGATCTCGTTCAGCCACGGCGGCCGCGATGAAGGGTTCGTGGCCACGTTCACGATGTGGCCGAAGCTTGGCAAAGGGATCTTCATTCTCACCAATGGCGTGAGCGGTGCGCTGATGAACGAGGTCCTGCGCGGGTTCGCAGACATCAATGGATTCGGCGGGCCCCCAAGGACGACGCGACGCGTCGCCGATGCCGACTCCGCGGCCATGCGAACGCTCGCCGGTACCTACCGCTTTGTCGCTCCCAACCAGCGCGATACGGTGACTCTCGCGATCACGCCGGGCGCCACGATGTTGCGGATGTGGGATTCGTCGCTCCAGCGCACGCGATACCTCCTGCCCGCCGGCGGCGACGACTACTTCGACTTCGACATCGGCAGCGCGTTCTCGTTCGAGCGCGGCGGCGGCGCCGGAACCCCGGCCACAGCACTCATCCTCAGTGCGGGACCGAATAGACGCGTCGCGCAGAGGGCGGACCCGTAGGGAGTTCGCTGTCTCGTACGCGCCCCTCCGCCTTCCTCGACAGTGAAGCGGCCGCTTCTCGGCCGCAGTCTCTAGGAGTGTCCGCAGTACAAGCCCACGTTAGCCGGACAACAGGAGAGTATCGCGAATGCCGGAGATTCTACGCGCACGGTCGGTGCTCGCCGTCCAGGATCTTGAGCGCTCGCGGCGCTTCTATACCGACGTCCTCGGCTTCACTGAAGACGCCATCAGCGCTCCAGGCTGGGCGTTCTTGAGCAAGGACGCGTTCCACGTCATGCTCGGAGAGTGCCGCGACGAAGTGCCCGCGGCGGCGACCGGCAATCACTCGTGGTACATCCACCTCGTGGTGGACGATGTGGACGCCTATCATCGCGAGGTGCGTGCTCAAGGTGCCGAGATCTTGACCGCGCCGACGAATCGCGCGTACGGCCTCCGTGAGTTCACCCTGCGCACCCCGGACGGACATCGGCTCATGGTCGGACAGTCCATCACCGCGACGAGAGACCACGATGCCCGCTAGCAAGTCAGGCAAGCCCTCCAAGCCCTCCAAGCCCTCCAAGTCCTCCGTCCGGAAGCCGGCCAAGCGCAAGGCGGCCCACGGGAAAGCAGCCACGGCGCTGTCTGAATCCATGGTCACTGGAAAGGCAAGCACTGCGAAGGCAGCGGACGGTGACAAGCCGGTCTTCGCCTACATGGCGAGCCTGCCGCAGCCGCAGCGCGGCATCGCCGAACGTGTTGATGCCCTGGCGGCCAGGACGCTGCCCGGTCTGCAGCGCTCCGTGAAGTGGGGCATGTCATACTATGGCATCGGCGATGGCTGGTGTTTCTGTTGCGGGGGCTTCGCGAATCACGTCAAGCTCATGTTCGTGAACGGCGTGACGCTTACGCCGGTGCCGCCGGTGACTCCCGTGGCGATGGGCAAGGCTACGCGGGGCGTGGAACTCAGAACCGAGGAAGACCTCGACCAGCGCCAGATCGCAGCGTGGATGCGGCAGATCACGGCCGCGCCCGGTGTCGGGGGGAAGAAGCGATAGACCGAGTGTGCTCCAGTCGGGGGAATCGGACGGCCTAGCGGCCGCCCCACAACGGCTTCTTATTGAAGCGTCCACAGCACGACCTGCCGTCAGGACGATGCTAGTCCGCACAATCGTGTACAGGGAGACCGGATGAACTCTCGGAAGATCCTGTTGTTCGTGATCGGGATCGCGGCCCTGGTGGCGATGATCTTCTGGTTCTTCGGCCAGGGTTCTGCACCCGTGAATCCGTAGCGCCGCGAGAATCTCGCGGCACGGCCTCACGATGGTTGCCAGTGATTGAACGGCCACAGCAGAACCCGACGCTAGCCAGATGCTGACCCCATGACGACAAGGACAGATCCCACGAACGTCCGATCCATCAGGATACGACTGAGCGTGCTCGATTCACCCCCAGGCGTGCGCTGGGCCGTTCAGATCGGCCGAGCCGAGCTGTTGCCACCGACGACTTCCGTGCGGGGTCGCGTGGAGTTCGACATCCCCTTGGAGATCGTTCCGTCGTCCTCGGGCGGGGCCCGCCTGCGCGGAGGCGCCGTGCAAGGGCCGGCGGGCGGGCGGTTTCTCTATGTGAACTCAGGCACGCGAGCAGGCGAAGTGGGGTCGCGTTGGGACCGTCGGGCCAAGGTGTCGCTGGAGAGCATCGCGGTCACTCGGCTTCAGCTCCTGCCACGGAGCGCCGAGCCCATCCTCGAAGGTGAGATCAGTGGGATAGCGAAGGATGGTGGTCCAGCGTGTGCGTCGGTGCCGCTCTTGCGCGGCGCCTGGGCATTGGTGAAGGGCACCGACTAACGATTGTTGGTGCATCGACCGATGAGTCGGCCACCGTTCTCCGGAGCGATGCAGATGCGCCTGCTCGCCTATTTCCTGCTCACGTTCCTGGTCACGTGGTCCGTGTGGTTCGCGGCTGCGGGCTTGGCGGCGCCCGGAAACACCGGATTCTTCGGCGGTCGCGGACCGGTGTTCCTGCTTGGCGTGTTCGCACCTGCTCTTGTGGCGCTCGCCCTGACGGCGCACGCAGAGGGCCGCGCGGGCGTGATGCGCCTGCTCGCGCGCATCGGGCACTGGCGAGTGGGCGTGCGTTGGTACGCGTTCGCCATCGGCTTCTTCGCGGTCATCAAGCTGGTAGCTGCCCTCGTCCATCGCATCGTGACGGATGAGTGGCCGCCCTTCGGCGACACGCCGGTGCCGCTGATCCTGGCCGGGATCGCAGTCTCGACCTGGGCGCAAGCCGGGGAGGAACTGGGCTGGCGAGGCTTCGCGCTTCCGCGCCTCGCGGAGTACGTCGGCCTCGGGGGCGCCAGTCTCGTGCTCGGCGCCGTGTGGGCCGCTTGGCACCTGCCACTGTTCGTTCTCCCGGATAGCGGGAGCACTGGACAGAGCTTTCCGGCGTATCTGTTGCAGGTGATGGCCTTGTCGGCTGTTCTTGCATTCGTGTATTGGAAGACCGGCGGTAGCCTGCTTCTCGTGATGTTGATGCATGCCTCGGTGAACAACACGACCGGTATCGTGCCCGCCGCGATCGGCGGGGCAGTCACACCGATCTTTCTCCGAGGCTCACTTGTCGCTTGGGCCACCGTCGCCCTGTCGTGGGCCGTTGCCACGCTGCTCCTGGTCCGAATGCGCAGGGCGGACATCCAGGCATTGCTCACTTCCGCTTCAGGCGCGTCACGGTAGACGCCGGGCTGTCCGAACCTCCGCCACGATGGCCGGCGGGAAGCGATGTTGTCGCGACGTTCGAAGGAACGGGTATTTGTGGTGCCGGCGGCGCCCGATGGAAGCCGCGCCCCCATCGTCATTGCCGCCGATGATCCAGCAACGATTGGTGCAGATGGCCAGCTGGGGTGGCGGGGCGACGGCCCCGCCGTATCGTACTGAGGTTGCATCCCAACTTTGGAGAGCTCGATGCCCCGCTACCGCTGTGTGCTCGCTCTGGGGATCGCCCTGATACTCAGCCTCGCGTCAGAGTCCGCATCGGCCCAGACGGATGGGACCTGCATCCCCGTGGCCGCGAGAGCTGACCGGGCATTCGGCTGTTTCATCACGGCGCGTCAGGAGCTCGGCGCGCTCGCGGCGCTCCCGGCGCTGTACTGGCATCTCGATACGTTCCCGAACGCGGCAGCTGCGCGCGCGGCCGCGAGTGCACGGGGCACAGTGGTCGAGTCCCTCGGCCGCGTTTGGCTCTTCACCATCGCACCAGCCGAGTATCGACCCGCGACCGGTGCTCGCGTCGCGAGGATCGGGCCGCTCCCGTACTTTGCCGCGCCGACCTTCGCCGCCACCTACATGGAAGGTGTGTTCGAACCGGGCATGGCCACAGTGGTCCATCGACATCCGGGTGCAGAAGCGTGGTTCACGCTGGAGGGTGCGATGTGCCTCGAAACGCCGGCCGGGCGGATGGAGCAGCGCGCGGGCGACCCGGGAGTCATCGTGCCCGGCGGGCAGCCAATGGTCCTCGTCGGGACGGGAACGGGCCCTCGCCGGTCGGTCGTCTTGATCCTGCAGGATGCAGCGCTGCCGCGCTCGACCCCCGCGCACGATTGGACGCCAAAGGGACTCTGTCGTACGCCGGCGCCGTAGTCCGCTCCGCAGGGGCGAGAATGTGGCTCTCAGGCGCAGTGGGTCTCTTGTTCCTCACAACAGGGCCGGTACTGGGGGGCAACCGATGTCCGAGCGAGTGACGGTCGAGCGACTGAAGGCGTTCCTGAACGCGTTCAATCGTCACGACCTCGACGCCATCATGGAGTTCTTCGCGGACGAGTGTGTCCTCTACATGCCGAGGGGCGCGACTCCACGCGGCGACCGCTACGTCGGCAAGGCCGAAGTGCGCGCCGGATTGGCCAAGCGATTCGAGGGCATCCCGGATGTGCACTACGGAGAGGACTCGCATTGGGTCGGAGACGGGTTCGGAGTCTCTGAGTGGACACTCACGGGCACCCCGGCATCCGGCCACCCAATCCGCGTGCGGGGTGCCGATCTTCTCGAGTTCGCCGGCGACAAGATTGCGCGCAAGGATTCCTTCTGGAAGATTCTCCAGTGACAGGCGCGACCGCCTCACGCGGCGGCCGCCGGCTGCTGTTGCAGCCCACCTTCCACCTCGATGCCTCATGCCGCGCCTGCTCGTACACAGTTTCACCATCTCGCTCGACGGCTACGGCGCCGGGCCGAACCAGTCGATGGAGTCTCCGCTCGGGGAGGGCGGCGGCGCACTGCATGAGTGGCTCGCCGGCACTCGGTTCTTCATGCGAATGACCGGTCGCGGGGGCGGGACCACCGGCATCGACAACGATGTCGCTGAACAAGGCATGGCGAACATCGGTGCATTCATCATGGGTCGTAACATGTTCGGTCCGGTACGCGGCCGATGGCCCGACGACGCGTGGCGCGGATGGTGGGGAGAGGATCCTCCGTATCACACACCGACGTTCGTGCTCACGCACCACCAGCGCCCGCCGCAGGAGATGGAGGGTGGCACCGTCTTCCACTTCGTGACCGACGGCATTCGTGCTGCCCTGGACCGCGCACGATCCGTGGCCGGGGACAGGGACATTCGACTGCTCGGGGGTGCCGCCACCATCAGGCAATATCTCGAGGCCGGCTTGGTCGATGAGATGCATATCGCTGTGTCCCCGCGACTTCTCGGCGTCGGAGAACCCCTGTTCGCCGACCTCGATCTTTCCCGCCTTGGATACCGCAGCACCAGGTGTACGCCGGGCGAGAAGGCTGTGTACTACGTCATCGAGCGTGGATAGCGTTCCCGGTGCGACGGCGTTCGGGGTGCGGCGGCGTGCGATGGCGGCGGCTGCACCGCCGCATTCTATTTGACGGTCAGAGCACGACCTGACGACAGCCCGACGAGGAGGCTCCACCGATGTCCACACCAGCGCGGTTGACCGTCCCCGAATGAGTCGGGTACCCCCGCGCGCGACGGTGCGGTCGCAGATCGCGGTCGGTCTCGCGAGCCTGGCCGCCCCGATGCTCGTGGCGTTGCCGGCGCTCATGACGCTCGAGCTCGCGGCATGGCCGACCATCTTCGGCCTTGCGCTCGTCACGACAGTGATCGCGGCTGTGCTCCTGATCGGTGTGACACCGACCCCGGACCGTGAGATCCCCGAGGTGGGTCTCATCTGGGTCTTCGCCGGCGCGGGCAGCGCCCTCGCCTTCACCGGACCGGTCGACTCTTGCCTCGTCTCGCCGCAGTCCGATGTGATGCTCGGTGCGGCCGGGGGCACGATCGCCTGGCCCTGCTTCGTCGTGTTGCGCCGCATGCTCGACCATCTGTTGCTGGGCGACGCCAGCCAACCATGAGCCGATGCGAGTGAGACGAGGATCGCGCTGGCCGGACGTCCTGATCCGCGTCGTCTTCGCCCTTCTTGCCCTGCTCGGCGTGACGGCCGCAGTGCTGCGTTCCGTCGCGCCAGACGACGTCCTGACGCGGATGGAGCCTTTCCGCACGCGAATCATCAACGCATTCGGCGTGACGGAACCGGAACCAGATCGGCGGGCACAAGTCGTCGCCGAGGCCGATGGCAAGTTCGCCGCCCATCGGGCCGTCACACGGATCCATGTGCTCTCGGGTGCCGGATTCCTCGCGCTCGCCGCGCTGCAACTGGCGCGCCGCGTGCGGACGCGGACGCCGAAGGTCCATCGGGTATCGGGGCGCATCGCGATCAGCCTGGCGTGGCTGAGCGGACTGACCGGTCTCTTCTTCGGCCTTTGGCAGCCCCTCGGCGGGATCGCGGAGCAGGTGATCGTGGGTGTGGCCGGCCTCTTCCTGATCGTCGCGGTCAGCGTTGGGTTGCGCCACATCCGCGCCGGACGTGCGGCGGCGCACCGCGAGTGGATGCTGCGGGGCACTGCGGCCGCACTCGCGATCGCCGCGATCCGGGTCGTCGCCATCCCGCTCGATCTCGCCCTGACCCCGCACGGCGTGGATATCCGGGTGGTCTTCGTGCTCTCGCTCTGGCTCGGCTGGTGCGTGACGCTGGCCGGAGCCGAGTGGTGGATCCGCACAACGCGAGCGCGCGTCGTAAGCGCCACCTGACCGGTCCGCCGTGACCGAGGATGCTTCGCCGGCGCCGAACTACTGCATCGCGAGCACGTGCTCCACGAACTGATCGACCGCGATCTCGGTGCCTTGGTAGAAGCCCGAGGCCTTGTTGTTCTCGAGGTCCGCCGCATTGCGATGCAGCGCCGTGAAGACGTAGCGCGTGCCCGTTCCCGCGGTCTCCATCGTCACGACGGCGGTGATCGGAATGTCGTCGAAGACAGCCGGACGATAGCCGGGGAACAGCATGGACGTCCAGACGAGTCGCTCCATCGGAACAACGTCGAGGTAACAGCCGAGGTTGGGGAACTCCTGACCGTCTCCCATCGCGATGTCGATGCTGAAGATGCCGCCTGGTCGCACGTCCATCTCGGTGCGCGCAACACGCCCCCAGGGTTTGGGCATGTACCACTCCTTGAGATGTTCCGGTTTCGTCAACGCTTCCCAGACGAGACGCTTCGGAGCGTCGATGAACCGTTCGATGGCGAAATCGAGTGTCGGATCGAAGGCGAAGTGCTTGCTCATGAGCCTGATTCCTCTTCCTTGAGTTGTTTGACGTATCGCTCGAACCGGTCGAGTCGGGCTTCCCACAGTTGGCGACGCGCGGTCAGCCAGTCTTCAGCGACCTTGAGCCGTTCGGGTGCGATCTCATAGGTCCGCACGCGCCCGCGCTTCTTCGACCTCACCAGCCGGCTCTGTTCGAGCACCGAGAGGTGCTGCACGAATGACGGGAGTTGCATGTCGAACGGTGCCGCCAATTCGCTGACGGTGGCTGGTCCGACAGAGAGTCGCTCCAGGACCTTCCGTCGAGTCGGGTTGGACAAGGCCTGAAAGACTTCGTCAGCGGCTGCGGATCGAACCATGTCCGACACCATCCCAATGCTCGGGTTATCGAGTTGACCGGAGGATTCTACAACCGCGGAATACTTTCGTAAAGACCTAAGTATTGGTCGTCTTGAGAGCGCCACCCCCGGCCGGAGACGAGAACTCCGGCGTGGAGGGTTTCCCTGACATCGACTAGACTGCGCCGGATGAGCGGCGAGCTTCGGTTGGAGGATCACGACGGCGCGTGGGCGTCACGTTTCGCGACGGAGGCCGAGCGCCTGCGCGACGCCCTCGCGGCGCACATCGTCGTCATCGAGCATGTGGGTAGCACGGCGGTGCCTGGACTGGCCGGGAAGCCCGTGCTTGACATCGCGGTCGCGGTCTCGAGTGCACCCTCCGCGGACGCCTGCATCGCACCGCTCGAGGCGCTCGGCTACCAGTACCGAGGACCGCACGGAGACGACCCGAGTCGCCGCTACTACGTCCGGGACGTGGCCGGTCAGCGGACCGTGCAGATCCACCTGTACATCCTGCCCGCGCCGGCGTGGGAGGACAAGCTTGCCTTCCGCGACGCGCTACGCGCCGACCGGGCGCTGGCGCTCGCTTATGCGGCCGAGAAGCATCGGGCCGCGACGGCAGTGGGATGGAACAAGGGGGCGTACTCGGTGGAGAAGGGCCGGTTCATCGAGACCGTCCTCCGGCTACTGCGTGAGCGGTTTCGGTAGCGGCGGCCGCGCCCCCGCATTCTATTTGACCGAACACAGCACGACCTGGCGTTCAGCATCTGAAGCGAGGCATCGCCAATGGCAGGCTCTTTGAAGTTGCGGCGCTCCAACGACCGAGTGATCGCGGGCGTCTGCGGCGGCATTGCGGCGCGCTTCGATGTGCCGGTGGGTCGAGTGCGACTCGTCTATGTAGCGCTCTCCGTGCTGTCTGCGGGTTTTCCGGGGATCCTGGTCTACCTGGTGCTCTGGGCTCTGATGCCGAAGGCGTAGCTGGCCGACACTAACGGGGTTTCTTGCCGTAGGTAATGGACCTCCCTTCGGAGCCTGACACATGGGCGAGCGCACGTTCCTCATCGCAATTCTCGGCCTTTTCGCGGCCGCCTCGTTCATCGCGTGGACTTTCGCGCGGACCGTGGTGCGCGTGCGACAGCTGCAAGCGTCGCCTCCCTCCTCGGACCTCGAGGAGCGTCTCAACAGGATCGAGGCGGCGGTGGAGGCCATCGCGATCGAGACCGAACGCAACGGAGAGCTGCAACG
Organism: Gemmatimonadaceae bacterium; assembly: GCA_031396725.1. GTDB lineage: Bacteria > Gemmatimonadota > Gemmatimonadetes > Gemmatimonadales > Gemmatimonadaceae > Pseudogemmatithrix. The sequence goes on from JANNLH010000115.1 coordinate 17,303, forward strand.
GTTCAACGCACGCTTGGCTCGAGGCGAGAGTCTTCCGGAACCGCAACGCATCGAGCGCCCGATCACTCCACACTGACCGCTCGTTGTGTGTGCGCCCCGACGATGGTACGCCACTTGCGGCACGCTCCGCGACCGCAGCACAGATCGGAGAGGGTGCACAATGACTGAGCAACTCGGATACACCGTCGAGGTTCCACTGGCCTTCCAGGCCGCTGTCGATGCGACCAAGGATGCGTTGAAGGCCGAAGGCTTCGGGGTGCTGACGGAGATCGATCTGCAGGCAGCGTTCCGCGACAAGCTCGGACGGGAGTTCCGTCCGTACGCGATCCTCGGCGCCTGCAATCCCCCGTTGGCCTTCGCCGCCGTCACCGCCGATCCCGCCATTGGCCTGCTGCTGCCATGCAACGTGACGGTCGAGTGGGTGAGCGATACGCAGTCAACCGTGCGCCTGATCGACCCGCGCGCCATGCTTGGGGCTGCGCCCGGGGGCTTGTCGTCCGCGCTGGCCGCGGTTGCGGCGGACGCGCACGCACGCATCGAGCGCGTGGTGCAGGCGTTGCGCGAGACCTAGGCCGGGCTCGCGAGAACGGAATGGTGGAGCTTCGGTACGAGGTCCGTGAGGAGCGCCCGGGCATCCGCGCGTCGCAACCCAAGGAGGCCTGATGCTGATGGCCGTGCGTCTCGTACCGGTTCTTGTTGCCCTGATCGCCGCGGCGCCGCTCGCAGCGCCAGTTGAGGCGCAGCGCGTCGAGCCGAGTGTGTACTTCGGTATGCGGGCTTCGGTCGGCGGACAGGTAATCGTGCCGGTCCCGGCGCCGGCGAGCTCCGGATTCCTCAGCATCCCGCGCACGTTCCGCGAGACGAGCGGTACGATCGTGGGTGCGTCCGCGCGTGTCCGACTTCTTGGCGCCCTGGGACTGAATACCGGCGTCGCGGTCGCCATGGCCAACCGGCTCTCCGAGTCTCCGGACGCCACCCTTTGCCGAAAGTGCTCCAGCACGCTCGTCAGCGGTCTTCTCGGTCTCGCCGTCCGCCATCCGCTCACCACGCGTCTGCTCGTGGAGGCCGGCGTCGGCGGTGAGCTGATCCATCTGGGCGGCGACGCATACGCCGAACCGCTCGACGTTCTTGCGTCGGCCGACGTCGTGCCGACGCGGCGCGTCGTCGGAGGGACCAACGCGTCCTTGGGTTCGGTACTTTCGCTGCAGCGGGGAGGAGCCATCATGCTCAACGCGCAATGGCGGCGGTATCACATCACGTCCCGCTGGACCGATCCGACCTTCGAGCAGACCGCTGGATCGATCGTGAGCAGTCCCTACACCGATCTCCTGCTCACGATCGGCTGGTCGCCGCAGGCGAGCACGACCTCGCGTTAGACGCCCCGGACTTCATCGAGGAACAGAATGCCGCCACTGCCCGATCGGGTCCGACACGAGTTCGCTGCCCTGGCGCTCGGCTACTATGCATCCGGAAGACTGGCGGTCCGCGCGCGCGCGGGCCCGCTGGCTGCCGCGCACATCCTCCATCATGCGGTGGAGTTCGTCCTCAAGGCGACGCTGGCCCGGCACACGACGCTGCCGGAGATGAAGAAGTTCGGTCATCGGTTGCCCGATCTCTTCGCATCGGCGGAGGCACGAAGCGCGGAGCTTCGGAGCGATGAGCACCGAGCGACCGCATCGCTCCTCCACGAGTTGTGGGAGCTGAGATTCCCCGACCGTATTCAGGGCGCAGGGGTCACGCTGTCCTTCGCGCCCGATGCACGCGCTGACGAATCGCGGGGTGACGCGGCATCGGGCGGCCCGCAGCGACACGTGCTGGAACTCGCGACGGTCGACCGCCTCTTCTGCGCGGGGTTCCGCGCCGCAGGCCTGAATCCGGCCCAGTGCCTGCAGCGGCTTGGTCCGGACGCGCTCCAGGCGGTGCGGGCCGAGAATCCGGAGAGGGACTACCTTGGCTAGGTCGGCATTCGTTGTATTCCCTGTATCCCCAACCCTTGAGCGAGACCCCAATGCCCCAGTATCTGATCGAACGCAACATTCCCGGTGCAGGCAAGTTGACCGGGGCCGAGCTCAAGGCCATCTCGCAGAAGTCCTGCGGCGTTCTCAACGAGCTTGGGCCGACCATCCAGTGGGTCCATAGCTACGTCACCGGCGATCAGATCCATTGCATCTATCGGGCTCCGAACGAAGCGATGGTCCGCGAGCACGCGCGCCAGGGCGGATTCCCCGCGGATCGCGTCTCCGAGATCACGGCGATCATCGATCCGACGACGGCGGAGTAGCCGCTGCAGGCTGACGCGACGCATCCGAAGGCCTTGGCGTTCCCGCCGATCGGCGGCCCGGCGCTCCGGGCGCTCGCCCGGCAGGGACGGCATCTGCGCGCATGAGGGCACGGTCTATGCTCCGCGGCGTGCACATTGCTCCGACCGTTCCTCTGCGCCCTAGAGGACAGGGGCCGCCACAACCGGAGGGTGCGTGCCCGATCGCGTGATCAGCGCGCCACATCGTCGGAGGCTGATCGGCCGGCTTGCGACACACATCGAGCGCACCGAGAATCCGCGACTCGCGGTGCTGTGCGCGTTGACCGCCGGTGGAACCCTCGGGTTCCTGACCTCGGCCGGTCTCCTCACGCTCGGACTGACGACCCCGTGGATCCGGTATGCCCTCGCGTCACTGGGTGGCTACGGGGTGTTCCTCGGCTTGCTTCGCGCGTGGTTGTCGTGGAGAGGGAACGATGGCGACGATGACGTGCCGTTGGACCAGCTGGTGCCGGACAGCGTGGACGGGTCGGTGTCTCCGTTCAGCGGGGGCGGCGGATTTGGCGGCGGCGGCGGCAGCGGGGACTTTGGCGCGGCCGGGGGATCTGTCGGCGGGAGCGACGCGATCGCCGAGGCACCGGCCCGGGCAGTCGGGGGCGGGCTGGAGGTGCTGGGTGACGTGGACGAAGGCATCGTGGTCGTCGCGCCGCTGATACTCCTTGGCGTGCTGGTCGTGGGCCTCGGCGCCACGGCGTCGGTCCTCTACAACGCACCGGTGCTCTTCGCAGAGGTGCTGCTCGACGGAGCCATTGCGACCGTGGTCTACCGTCGGCTGCGGCGGCGGTCGCTTGATCACTGGGCGACCGGACTGCTGCGCCGCACCTGGAAGCCGATGCTCGCCGTGGTGACGGTACTGGTCGGACTCGGCATCGCGATCCCGCTGCTGGTGCCGGGCGCCGACTCGATCGGTGATCTGTTCCGGTGAGAGCCCTGGCCGTGATCCTGAGCAGCGTCCTTTCCCTGATCGCGGCGCTGCATCTCTATTGGGCAGTGCGCGGCGTCGGGACCGGCGCGGGCGTTCCGAGCCGAGCGGATGGGACGCCAGTGATGCGACCTGGCCGGCTCTCAGCGCTGGCGGTGGCCGCGGCGCTCGTGACGGCGAGTCTGCTCCTCCTCGGGCAGGCGAGTGTGATCCGAACGGGTCTGCCGGCCGTCGTGCTCAGCGTCGGCTCGTGGGGGGTCGCCGCCACGTTCGCCGCGCGGACGATCGGCGAGTTCCGCTACGTCGGGCTCTTCCGACGTGTGCGCGGGACGCCCTTTGCGAAGTGGGATGCGCTGGTGTTCACGCCACTGTGCTTCGTGCTGGCCGTGGGTGCCGCCGCGATCGCTGCCACCCGTACGTCCCAAGGAGATGTGCCACGCGATGCCGAGTCGGCGGCTGTTGCCGTTGTGGACACCGGACGGGTCGCGATCGAGGGAGGGACATTGTTCTGGGAGGCCGCGGGGTCGGGCGCTCCGGTCGTCCTGATCCATGGCGGCAACCTTGATCGGCGAATGTGGGATGCGCAGTTCGAAGCGCTCCGCCACGACTATCGGGTCATCCGGTATGACGCCCGCGGCTTCGGACGCTCGAGTCCGGCTGACCGGCCCTTCCGGGCCTCCGACGACCTGGCGTCGCTCCTCCGAGCCCATCGGATCGAGCGGGCGACGCTCGTCGGACTCTCGATGGGCGGCGGGATCGCGATCGACCTTGCGCTGGCATACCCGGACATGGTGCGCCGCCTGGTCCTCGCCGCGCCTTCGGTGCGCGGCGGCGAATGGCCTCCCGACGCAGATACGCTCTGGCTGGCCGGCGGGCGGGCAGCATTCTCGCGCGGAGACTCGATCGGCCTCGCGCTGGCGTGGCTCGAGAGTGAGTACATCCGCACGGCGCTGAGTTCTCCCGCGCAGGCGGCACGGATCCGCGAGATCGTGACCGACAACGCCGGTCACCTGATGCGGCGCGCGCGCGACCAGGAGCTGGAGCGCGAGCAGTCGCCACCCGTCGACGAGCGATTGGGCGAACTGCGGATGCCTGTGCTGCTGCTCATTGGCGGCGCCGACACGCCGCCGCTCCGCGCGATGGCGCTCGCCGTGGCGGAACGGGCTCCCCGTGCCGAACGCATCGACTTGCCGGGGGTAGGACATATGATCAATCTCGAAGCGCCTGCCGCATTCAACCGAGCCGTTCTCGCGTTCCTGGCGCGTCCCTGACCGCTGAACGAGGGTCGGAGCCGAGAGACGCGGTTCGGTAGCGTCGGCCAAGTCGGCACGTTCTATTTGAACAGCCCGGCAGACGCGCAGGATGGGCGGGCAACAACGACACGCACCGGGAGGCAGTCATGGCCGCAAGCAAGGCCGCGCGAAAGCGCCCGAAGCGCAAGTCAGCTGGCGCGGGCGCGCCCAAGGCGCATCGTGCGCCTCGTAAGCGCCGAAGTGGCGACGCCGAGCGATCCTCATTCGAAACTTCCCTCAGTTCGGCCGTGAACGAATTGCTCGATGACGTCGATCGATTCGCCGAGACCGTCGCGCAGGCGCTGGGCCTCCGAAAGAGCGGCTGACCGGGGTTACCGACTCCTCACGCACCGCTCATCGTCCCGCAATCCTGCCGCAAGAGCCGTCTAACGAGTCGTCGCTAACGTGGCCTCCGAGACCAACTCGGAGGCGGGATGCAGAGTCCACACGCGCAGGGCCTCAACCGGGATCCGAACGTCGTTCCGATGATCGACCTGCTGCTCGTGCTCCTGATCATCTTCATGCTCCACGCGCTGCAGCAGCGCATGGCGTTGCCCCTGCAGCTGCCCGAGGAAGCGGCGACCGGTGCTCCGGGGCCGGCGATCGTCCTCGAGGTCCATCCGGGGCCGACCTACTCGCTCAACAGCACGCCGGTCCCGATCGAGCAACTCGGCGCGGAACTGACGCGTGTCTACCGTGATCGCCCGGAGAAGGTGCTGTTCGTGCGTGGCGCGCGCACCGTCCGCTATCAGGACGTCGTGCAGGCGTTCGACGTCGCCCGCGGGGCCGGCGTCCAGGCGACCGGGGTGCTGCTGCGGCAACCGTAGGCGCCGGGCCGAGCGCCTGACGTGATGCCGAACGCCGGGCGAGGGCTGGCGGGTGGGCGGCCACGCGGTATCGTCAAGGCCGGTGTGCGCGGCTCCCTTGAACTCCTGAGGTCCTCGAGATGGATCGACGTACCGCACTCACGCTGTCCTCCCTGGCCGCGCTGGCGACCGTCGGCCGACCGGGCGCGGCGTTCGCCGCACTCCCGGCCGCGCCCGAGCGACCCTCCCGCGCCACCGGATTCGTCGTCGAGTACTACTACAAGACCAAGTGGGGTCACTTCGACGAGTTCGTCGAGCTCTACGTCCGGAACCACCTGCCGATCCTGCGGCGGTACCAGAAACTCGGCCGCATCCTGTCGATGTCGGCCGCGTTCCCCGTGAATCACGCGAGTGAGGCGGCGCGCTGGGACATGCGGTTCACCATCGTATGGAAGGACGCAGCGACGGCATTCGAGGACTTTGCCGGCGCTGCCGCGATCACCAAGGAGCTCTATCCCGACGAGGCGAAGTTCAAGCGCGAGGAGCAACAGCGCTTCCAGCTCCTGTTGGAGCATCTGGACGTCCCGGTCGTGCTGGACGATCTCGCCACCTGGTGAGCCGCGACGTGCGCGATGGAATCCTACGGCGCAGGACGACAGTTCTACCATGGCACACGCGCGGCGCTCGAACCCGGCGACCTGATCGAACCGGGCTACTCCTCCAATTACACGGAGCGCAGGTCGCCGTGGGTCTACTTCAGCGAGACCCTGAACGCGGCCACGTGGGGGGCGGAGTTGGCGAAGGGCGAAGGGCCTGGTCGGATCTACCTCGTGGAACCGACCGGCTCGTTCGTCGATGATCCCAATCTCACGGACAAGCGGTTCCCGGGGAATCCGACCAAGTCCTATCGCTCCAGGGAGCCACTGCGGGTCGTGCGCGAGTACCTGGATTGGCAGCCGCACTCCGCGGAGGAGATCCAGGCGATGAGGGACGGCATCGCGGGCAAGGAGCCGATCGACGACTGACGTGGAGGCGACGAGCATGCCATTCGCCGAGGAACTCAAACAGACGCTGATGCTCGCGCGCGACGAGGCCCACCGGCTTCGTCACGGGATGGTGCGTCCTGAGCATCTCGCACTCGGCGCCCTGCGCAGCCCATCGCCGGCCGTGGCGAGCGTGCTCCAAGGGGTCGATCGGGTGGAGATCGTCGCGGAACTCGAGCGGCGTGCGGGTCCTGGCGGCGCCGGAACGCAGGACCGGTTCGATCTTCCCTACGGGGAGATCGCGAAGTCCGCCATCGAGTACGCGATGCGGGAGGCACGCGCCCACGGTGAGGCGTTCGTCGGCAGTGCGCACCTCCTGATCGGGTTGCTCCAGCTCGATGGTCTGCCACGCGAGGTCCTCCAGGGGAGCGGGTGTGGCGTGGAGCAGGCCCGCGCCGCACTCTATCCGACGGAGCACGGCACGACCTGACGTCAAGAGCGCAGATAACGGAGGTAGCATGTTGGCCGCCTGGTCGGACTCGCGACGGTTGGCGTGGGCGTCCATCGTCGTCGGCGTGATCGCGTGGGTCCCGCTGGCTCTCGTCCTCGGCGGAGACGCTGATACGCCAGCGCCGTCGGGCGAGATCCAAGGGATGGCGGCGGTCGGCGCGGCGTTCGAGGGTGTCGTGGTGGTCGTCTGCGGCGCGCTCGTCGGCACGGTCCTGGCCCTGCTGGCGCTGCGACGCCCGACGCGGCACCGCGCCGCGTGGGCCGGGCTGGGGATCAACGTGATCCCGCTGAGCGTGATCATCGGATTCGCGGCGATGCACATTCTTTCACGATAGTGGCGAGGCTGGCCGGCGTCGTGCGCCCGCCGGTCAACGAACCGGAACCGCGGTGGCGGCGCCTGTGGCGCCGCATTCTATTTGACCGGGCTGGGCCCCGCCTCACCTCAGGCGCATCACTCCACGCTCCCTCCAGGCGATCAATGATCACGCTACGCGACAAGGACTCTGGTGCCTCCATCGGCACGGTCACCGACGAAGATCTCTCGCTGCTAGTCGAACTGCTCGAGGAGGAGTCACCCAGCGACACTGACTACTACTTCGAGGCGGGGACGATCGACCTGCTGGAAGAGGAAGGCGCGTCGGTGGAACTGGTGGCGCTCCTGCGGAAGGCGCTCGGCTCGAAGGACGGGGTCGAGCTGACGTGGACCCGGAGCGCGTGAGCGTAGTCCCTCCCGATCGCCCGGGTGTCGCGAGCGCCGGAGCTCTGGCGCGACGACCGGCCTCAGGCGCTCGGCCTCGACGGGGAGTCGTGGGTGCTGGAGTGGCGGCGGGGCGAGGAGTATCGGATCGCCGAATCCTGGTGTCCGGAGGCGGGCGGTCGGGACGCTGACACTCCCGACCCGTGATCACGTAGGTTCCACGTACCCCCGACCGGAGCCGTCTCGTGGATCCTGCCGCTCAAGTCATGATCGCCGCCATCCTCTGCGGCTCGGTGCTCATGATGGTGAAGCTCATCGCCGACGCGTTCGCACGAGCCAAGCGCTCGCAGTCGCTCGGGGACGCCGATGAGATCGAGCGCCGATTGGCGCGGATCGAACACGCGGTGGACGCGATCGCCGTGGAGGTCGAGCGGGCGGGGGAGATCCAGCGTTTCACAGCGCGGTTGTCGCAACAGCCGGTCGCCGAGCTGCGCCAGCCGGAGCGGCACATCACACCGCACTGAGTGACCGATCCGGAGAACCTCCACCCCACGAACCCATGGCCCGCACCCTGAACTCCCTCGTGTACATCGGCCTCAAGCACCACGTCCTCGCCTTCGATCGCAAGCACGGCATCGAAGTCTGGCGCGCGGCGCTCCCGGTGAAGTACAAGAGCTCCGCGACGTTCGTCAACGTGGTGCGGGATCGTGAGGGACTGTTCGCGACCTGCGCCGGCGAGCTCTTCGCGTTGGATCCGGCCACGGGCGCCTTCCTGTGGCGCCAGGAGCTCAAGGGTCTCGGCACCGGACTCGTGACCATCGCGACCGATCTGGGCGGCGCCACGGACCCAACCCTGCCGGCGGAGTCGGCCCGACGGACCCAGGCCGCGGCGAACGCGGCGTTGTGACCGGCGGGAAGCGCGACGACCCCTTCGGGCTCACGCGCTTCGTGAATGCGCAGGAGCCCGACTACGCCCGCGCGCTCGCCGAACTGCGCGCGGGAGCGAAGCGCTCTCACTGGATGTGGTACGTGTTCCCGCAGTTCGCAGGACTCGGCCGGTCGAGCATGGCGCAGCGGTACGCGATCCGTAGTCGAGAGGAGGCCGTGGCGTACCTCGAACATCCGGTGCTGGGCGCGAGACTCCGGGAGTGTGCCGCCGCGTTGCTCACCCATCGCGATCGGACCGCGCTCGAGATCCTCGGCGCACCCGACGACCTCAAGCTGCGATCCTCGGCGACGCTGTTCGACGCCGTTGCGCCCGGCGGGGTCTTCAGTGCCCTGCTCGGGAGGTACTTCGGCGGTGAGCCGGATGGGGAGACGCTTCGACTGTTGCGTGAGGCCGATGGACGCCTGCGGTCCCCTGACATCCGAACAACGTCAGGATGAACACTGCGGTCGTCGCCGGCGTGGACGGGTGTCCCGCAGGATGGCTGCTCGCGCGGACGGTGATCGGGGAGACGGATGCCAACACGCGGATCTTCGCGACGTTCGGCGACCTCCTCGCCGCGGTCCCGGAACTCGCCGTGATCGCGATCGACATCCCGATCGGACTGCCCGAACGGGGGTCACGTCCGACGGACGTGGCGGCGCGGGAGTTCATCGGTCCCAGGCGCAGCAGCGTGTTCCCTGCGCCGATCCGGGCGGTGGTGGACGCGGCCAGCTACGAGGATGCGTCGGCGCGATCCTTCGCCGCGCACGGCAAGCGCCTGAGCAAGCAGACCTTCGCGATCCTGCCGAAGATCCGGGAGGTGGATGCGGCGCTGCGCGCCGACCCGCGTGCGCGCGATCGCGTGCATGAGATCCATCCCGAAGTTTCCTTCTGCGCGCTGAACGG
>JANNLH010000189.1:0-27551 GCA_031396725.1 Gemmatimonadaceae bacterium
CCCGCCCCCCTCTGTGCCCTCTGTGTCCTCTGTGGTAAATGCCGTTTCAGGGTGCGCGCCCGACCGGCCCCAGCTCTCGATTCCCTCGGACCGAGGGGTGTTGCCCAAGCCCGAGACTTGTGATATTTTTCACAAGCTCCACCTGACCCGCCTCCGCGCCCTCACAGAACCACGGTCGCCCAGCGCGCGCTGCATCTCCGGACACCACCCGCTCCCCCCTTCGAACAATGGCTTCCCAGACGTCGCTGCGCCCCGGCGAGATCAAGGACATCCTCCTCCGCGAGATCGAGGCGGCGGACCTCACCTCCCTCGACGTCGAGGAGGTCGGTTCGGTCCTCGAGGTGAAGGACGGCATCGCCCGCATCTACGGCCTCATGAAGGCGATGGCCGGCGAGATGCTCGAGATCCTCTCCTCCGAGACCGGTGAGACCATCACCGCCCTCGCGCTCAACCTCGAAGAGGACAACATCGGCGCCGTCGTGCTCGGCGACTACCTCCGCCTGAAGGAAGGCGACGAGGTCCGCCGCACCGGACGCGTGCTCGAGGTGCCGGTCGGCCAGGCCATGATCGGCCGTGTCGTCGACGCGCTCGGACGCCCGATCGACGGCCAGGGTCCGATCGCCACGACGATGTCGCGCAAGGTGGAGTCGGAGGCCCCCGGCATCATCGTCCGCCAGCCGGTCGGCGAGCCGATGCAGACCGGCATCAAGGCGATTGACGCGATGATCCCGATCGGCCGCGGCCAGCGCGAGCTCATCATCGGCGACCGCGGCACCGGCAAGACCGCGATCGCGGTCGACACGATCATCAACCAGAAGGGGCAGGACGTCATCTGCGTCTACGTCGCGATCGGCCAGAAGGCCTCGACCGTCGCGAGCGTCGTCGAGAAGCTGAAGCAGGCCGGCGCGATGGAGTACACGATCGTCGTCGTCGCCTCGGCCTCCGACCCGGCGCCGATGCAGTACATCGCCCCCTACACGGGTGTCGCGATGGCCGAGTACTTCATGTACCACGAGGGGAAGGCGACGCTCGCGGTCTACGACGACCTCTCCAAGCAGGCCGCCGCGTACCGCCAGCTCTCGCTGGTGCTGCGCCGCCCCCCGGGCCGCGAGGCGTTCCCGGGCGATGTGTTCTACCTCCACTCGCGCCTGCTCGAGCGCGCGGCCAAGCTCTCGACCGACCCGAAGATCATCGACAACAAGACGATCTTCGCCGCCGGCGGTTCGCTGACCGCGCTCCCGATCATCGAGACGCAGGCCGGCGACGTGTCGGCCTACATCCCGACGAACGTCATCTCCATCACCGACGGCCAGATCTTCCTCGAGGGCGACCTCTTCTTCGCCGGCGTCCGTCCCGCGATCAACGTCGGCATCTCGGTCTCGCGCGTCGGCGGCGCGGCGCAGATCAAGGCGATGAAGTCGGTCGCCGGCCGCCTCCGCCTCGACCTCGCGCAGTATCGCGAACTCGAGGCCTTCTCGGCCTTCGCGTCCGACCTCGACGCGGCGACCAAGCGCCAGCTCGACCGCGGCGCGCGCACGGTCGAGGTGCTCAAGCAGGGCCAGTACCAGCCGATGCCGGTCGAGCAGCAGGTCATGATCATCTTCGCGGTCTCGAACGGCTACATCGACGACGTCGCGGTCGCCAAGGTCCGCGAGTGGGAGGCGGGGCTCCACGCCTACATGAAGGCGCAGTTCCCGCAGGTCGGCGAGAAGATCCGGAAGGAGCGCCTGGTGTCCAAGGACACCGAGGCCGAGCTCCGCCGCGGGATCGAGCAGTACAAGGCGAGCCGGGCGTAGGCCGTGGCCAAGGGTCGCGAACTCAAGGGTCGGATCAAATCCGTCGAGAACACGCGCAAGATCACGCGCACGATGGAGATGGTCGCGACGTCGAAGATGAAGCGGGCGGTCGACCGCGTCGTCGCGGCGCGGCCGTACGCGCGCGCGCTCGGCGACGTGATCGCGAGCTTGTACAACCCGGAGCTGGCGGAGCGCTTCCCGCTCCTCCGGCAGCCGGCCAAGGAGTCGCGCGCCGCGGTGCTGCTGCTCACGTCGAACCGCGGCCTCGCCGGCGCGTTCAACGCGAACCTGATCAAGGAAGCGCGCGCGCTGATCGGCCGCCTCGACGCGGCCGGCACGCAGGTCGAGCTGCACGTCGTCGGCAAGAAGGGCGTCGGCTACTTCCGCTACATCGGCCGCGCGGTCGCGGTGACGCGGGTCGACATCACCGACCGCCCGACGGCGGCCGATGCCGCTTCGCTGGTGGACGACGTGATGGCGCGCTTCATCGGCGGCGAGCTCGACGCGGTCTACGTCGTCGGTTCGCGCTTCAACTCGGTGCTCTCCACGCCGCCGACGGCCGACCGGGTCCTCCCGGTGACGCCGCCGTCGGCCAAGGGCGCGCAGAAGGACTACCTGCTCTATCCCTCGGCCGAGGCGATCCTCACCGAGCTGCTCCCCTCGTACGTGCGCAACGCGGTCTACCGTGCGCTCGTCGAGACCGTCGCGGCGGAACAGGCCGCGCGCCGCACGGCGATGAAGAACGCCACCGACAACGCCGGCGAGATGCTGAACCTCCTCCGCCGCACCTACAACCGCGCCCGACAGGCGCAGATCACGCAGGAGATCGCCGAGATCGTCGGCGGTGCTTCCGCGCTCCAGGGCTGATCCCAATGACTACCGCCACCGCCACCGAGAAGAACATCGGCAAGATCGTCCAGGTCATCGGACCGGTCATCGACGTCGCCTTCGAGGCCGACCACCTGCCGGAGCTCTACAATGCGCTCGAGATCCGGGCCACCTCCGAGTCGGGCCAGTCGGTCCGCGTCGTCGCCGAGGTGCAGCAGCACATCGGACGCAACCAGGTGCGCGCCGTCGCGATGAGTTCGACCGACGCCGTCATCCGCGGGATGGACGTGCGCGACACGGGCGCCGCGATCGCGGTCCCGGTCGGCGCCGCGGCGCTCGGCCGCATCCTGAACGTGCTCGGCGAGCCGGTCGACATGGGGGCCGAGATCCCGGCCTCGGTCGAGCGCTGGCCGATCCACCGCAAGCGCCCCGACTTCGTCAACCTCGAGCCCAAGACCGAGATCTTCGAGACCGGCATCAAGGTCGTCGACCTGATCGCCCCGTTCGTGAAGGGCGGGAAGATCGGGCTCTTCGGCGGCGCCGGCGTCGGCAAGACGGTCGTCATCCAGGAGCTGATCAACAACGTCGCCAAGGCCCACGGCGGCAAGTCGGTGTTCTGCGGCGTCGGCGAGCGTACGCGCGAGGGGAACGACCTCTACCTCGAGTTCAAGGAAGCGAACATCCTCGACAAGGTCGCCCTGATCTACGGCCAGATGAACGAGCCGCCGGGTGCCCGCCTCCGCGTCGGCCTCGCCGGCCTCACGGTCGCCGAGTACTTCCGCGACGTCGAGAAGTCGGACGTGCTCGTCTTCATCGACAACATCTTCCGCTTCACGCAGGCGGGTTCGGAGGTCTCCGCGCTCCTCGGCCGCATGCCGAGCGCCGTGGGCTACCAGCCGACGCTGGCGACGGAGATGGGCGAGCTCCAGGAGCGCATCACCTCGACGCGCGACGGCTCGATCACCTCGGTGCAGGCGATCTACGTGCCCGCCGACGACATCACCGACCCGGCGCCGGCGACGGCGTTCGCCCACCTCGACGCCACGGTCGTGCTCTCGCGCGCGATCACCGAGCTCGGCATCTACCCGGCCGTCGACCCGCTCGCCTCGGGCTCGCGCATCCTCGATCCGCAGTTCGTCGGCGAGCGCCACTACAACGTCGCCAGCTCGGTGCAGCGCATCCTGCAGCGCTACAAGGAGCTCCAGGACATCATCGCGATCCTGGGCATGGACGAGCTCGCCGAGGACGACAAGAAGATCGTCGGCCGCGCGCGCCGCATCCAGCGTTTCATGTCGCAGCCCTTCTCGGTCGCCGAGCAGTTCACCGGCCGCCCGGGCAAGTTCGTGAAGCTCGAGGAGACGATCAGCTCGTTCGAGCGCCTCGTCGCCGGCGAGTTCGACCACCTCCCCGAGCAGGCCTTCTTCATGGCCGGCGGCATCGACGACGTCGTCGAGAACGCCAAGGCGATGGCGTGATGGGCGTGCTCAAGGTCTCGGTGATCTCTCCCGAGGCGACGCTGTTCGAGGGCGAGGCGTCGTCGGTGACGGCGCCCGCGTTCGACGGCGAGGTGGGGATCCTCCCGTCGCACGCGCCGATGGTCACCACGCTCGGCAAGGGCGTGCTGCGGATCGGGGACGATGCGGCGCGGTTCGCGGTGGAGGGGGGCTTCCTCCAGGTCGTGGACGACGTCGTACGCGTCGTGACGGAGCGCGCGTCGAAGGCCTGAGCCCGGCCGTGCGGAACCATGTGACCCGCCCAAGTGTCAAAGAGTCTTACGGATGGGCGCCGAGTACCAGTTGAGGCGCCCATCGCCGTTCGGTACCACCACTCACCACACCGATACCATGATGCGTCGTATCCTCGGGCTCTCGGCCCTCCTCCTCGCCGCCGCCGCGCCGCTCCAGGCGCAGGCCTTCGCCTATCCCTCGTTCCAGCCGACGCGCGTCGCGGAGCGGGAGTACAACTTCGCCGTCGCCGATCTCGACGGGAACGGCACCGGCCTGGTCTTCCAGTGGCGTGAAGGACTCGGCAATCCGAAGCTGCAGTTCACGCTCGACGTGGGCTTCGTCGACTTCGACGGACCGGTCGACGGCCTCCTGATGCTGGGCGGCGCGCTGAACTACCAGCTGGCGCGTTCGACCGCGGACATGCCGTTCGACCTCGTGTTCACGGGCGGCCTCGGCTTCTCGACCAGCGACAACTTCAGCGTGATCCGCATCCCGGTCGGCGTCGCCGCCGGCCATCGCTTCGCGCTCGACGGCAACTTCGCGATCACGCCGTTCGTGCACCCGCGGCTCTCGATCGACCGCGTGTCGATCGACACGCCCGGGGGCGATGTGTCGGACACGGAGACGAACATCGATTTCGATATCGGGGCGAACTTCGAGATCAATCCGCGGATGGCGCTGCGGCTCTCGGCGCTGCTCGGGGACAGTGATGCGATCGGGCTCTCGTTCGCCTTCACGCCGCGCGGGCTGCGGAATCGGTAGAGCGCTGCGGTGCTCGTGAAGGAGCGAGAGGGCCGCCCGGTCGGGCGGCCCTCTCGCGTTTCGTTCGGGATGAACTGCAACGGCCTTTCACCACAGAGGGCACAGAGGGCACAGAGGAACTGCGACGGCGGAACTGCGACGGCGGAACTGCGACGGCGGAACTGCGACGGCGGAACTGCAACGGCCGTTGAAGGGGGCGCGACGGAGGGATCCGTCCACCACGCCAGCCCCAAGAGGCAGTTGTCGTGCTCTGTGTTCTCTGTGTCCTCTGTGGTGACCGCCGTTCGGTCGGCGCACGGCTCCGTCCACGCGCCGGGGGATCAGAGCCCGAGCACGGTCTCCACGAGTTCGACCGAGCGCTCGGCGGCCCCGAGTCCCTGCTGCACGAGCTCCCTCGCCGCGGCACCGGCGTGGGCACGGGTGTCGGGCTCGGTGAGCACGATCCGCAGTGCCTCGGCCAGGGCGGGAGCGTCGGCGACGGACTCGCCGCCGCGGCAGCGGATCAGCAGGGCGGCGTCACGGCTGTTGGCGTGCCGCGGGCCGAAGAGCACGGGCGCACCGAACGCCGCGGGCTCGAGCACCGAGTGCAGGCCGGCCGCGTGGAAGCCGCCGCCGACGAAGGCGGCGTCGGCCAGCGCGTAGAGTTCGCCGAGGACACCGACGCGGTCGACGAGCACCACGTCGTGGCCTTCGTTCGCCTCGGCCAGCGGGGCGAGCGAGAGACCCGCCCCGACGGCCCAGGCGCGGATCGGTGCGAGGTGCGCGGGCGTCGGCTCGTGCGGCGCGACGATGAGCCGCGCGCCGGGGAGGTCGCGCCTGAGCTCGGGCCATGCGGCGAAGAGGACCGACTCGTCACCCGGCCAGGTGGAGCCCGCGACGAGCGTCGGTCGCGGGCTCACGAGCGGTGCGAGCAGGGCGCCGGCACGCGAGGTCGCGGCCGCGCGTGCGGCCACCTGGTCGTAGCGCGTGTCGCCGGTGACGCGGATGCGGTCCGCCGGGACGCCGAGCGCGATGAGCCGCGCGGCGTCATCGGCGTCGATCGCGCCGACCGCGGCGAGTCGCGCGTAGGCGTCCCCGAGCATCGCCCGCGCGATCGGGCGCTGACGTCCCGATCCGTCGGCGAGCGTGGCCGAGATCATCGCGAGCGGCACACCGGCGGCGTGGGCGGCGGCCGAGAGCGTCGGCCAGAGGTCGAGCTTGGCGAAGACGAGCGCACGTGGGCGGAGCGCGGCGAGCGCGCGGCGGACGCTGGCGTGTCGGTCGAAGGGGAGGTAGTCCGCGAAGTCCGCGCCGAGGCTCGCGGCGAAGCGCTCGGCGCTCGGCGAGAAGAAGGTGTAGGCGAGCTGGAGCGACGGGTGGCGCGCGCGCAGCCGTTCGATCACGGGCCGCGCCTGAAGCCCCTCTCCGACCGAGGGTGCGTGCATCCACAGGAGCGGTCGCTCAGGGTCGCGGTGTGCGCGGGCCCAGGACTCGTAGCGCTCGAGCAGCCCCCGGCGTGCGCGCAGTGCGCGGGCGACCTTCGCGTCGCGGGGCAGTGGGGCGTGCGCCAGGAGCTCGGCCGCCCGGGCCGCCGCGGCATAGGGCCACGCGAGCAGCGGATGCATGGCGCGGCGCGGGCGTCAGCCCGCGGGCTTGGGTTTGGCGGGTGCCGCGGAGGCGGCCGCGGAGGCGGCCAATGCCGCGTCGAGTGCGCGTTGGAAGGCGGCGTAGGGCTGCGCGCCGATGATCATCTGGCCGCCGACGAAGAAGGTCGGCGTGGAGCCCACGCCGGTCCTGAGGCTGCGGTCGAAGTCGGCCTGGATGATCGGCCGGGTCCCGCCGGCCGCGACGCAGCGGCGCAGGCGCGGGTGGTCGAGGTCGATGGTGCGCGTGAGCGAATCGAAATAGGCGACCGCGTCGGAGCGGCTCTTCCACGCGGACTGTGTGGCGAAGAGCGCGTCGGCGACGGGCCAGAACTTCCCCTGTTCGGCGGCGCACATCGCGGCCTCGTGCGCGGGCCACGCGTTGCGGTGCGTGGTGATCGGGAAGTTGAGATAGGCGATGCGGACCCGGCCGGTGCGGACATAGTCGCGTTCGATCAGCGGGCCGGTCTCGTCGTGCCAGACCTTGCAATAGGGGCACTGGAAATCGGAGACGACGACGAGCCAGACGGTGCTGGCGCTGTTGCCGCGGATGCGGCCGAGGTCGGCGCGGGCGAGCAGGGCGGAGTCGGCACCCGCGGTCGCGGCGGCGTCGGGCGCCGTGTCCGTGGAAGTGTCCCGGGCCGAGGCGGAGTCGCAGGCGGCGATGCCGAGGAGGGCGAGGAAGGCGACGAGTCTCTTGGCCGAGCGGGGTCGGGAGATCATATGGAGGTAGGATAGTCGCGGCAGGGAGCGTGCGCGACGGCGGGGGCTTCGGGGGATGGCGAGGACGGGTTTGTGACGGGGCCGAGCTGGTCCGGGTAGGGCGGTGTGGAATCCCCGGATTCCAGATACGGGACGCATTGGGGCCGGCCGGAGGTTGTGGGCCGGTGGCGGGCGGGTGGTCGGGGGTGGTCGACCCGCGTCTTGCGCCCCCTGTGACCTAGGCGTTACCGTAACTCGCCTTCGGTTCCCCCTCCGGGTGGAGGGGCAGTTGGTGTTGTGTCCGTGCCCGCTCTTCCCGGCGGGTGCATCTGCAGGTTGGCGATGGCGCGTGAGCACGCGACCATCCGTCGGAAAACCCCTTCACGAGGAATGCTCATGCTGGGACGGAACGGGATTCGGGGGCTCAGCGCCTCCATCCTCGCGCTGATCCTCTCTCTCTCCACGGCAAGTGATGCGCAGGCGCAAGGCGCCGCGGTGGTCACGGGTCGTGTGACGACAGAGGCAGGACAGCCGCTCTTTGGAGCGAATGTCACGATCGAAGCACTGGCGACCTCGGTGGGTACGACCGAAGAGGGTCGGTACACCATCAACATCCCCGGTGCTCGCGTGCGCGGGCAGCAGGTCGTACTTCGCGTCCGCTCCTTCGGCTATGTGCCCGAAGTGAAGTCGATCACGCTCAATGCGGGATCGCAGACGCACGACTTCAGCATGAAGCAGGACGTCAACCGCCTCAGCCAGGTCGTGGTGACCGGCGTGACGGGCGCGACGGAAGTGAAGAAGCTGCCGTTCACGGTGGCGCAGGTGACGGCGGAGGACATGCCGGTCCCGGGCGCGAACCCGCTGGCGCAGCTCCAGGGCAAGGTGCCGGGCGCGAACATCGTGTCGGCCTCGGGCCGTCCGGGTTCGGCTCCGGCGGTCATCCTGCGTGGCCCCCAGTCGATCAACGCGAGCGGCCGCGGTCAGGACCCGCTCTACATCATCGACGGCGTCATCTCGCAGGGCGGCATCCAGGACATCAACCCGCAGGACATCGAGAACGTCGAGGTCGTGAAGGGTGCGGCCGCGTCGTCGCTCTACGGCTCGCGCGCCGGCAACGGCGTCATCCAGATCACGACGCGGTCGGGCAAGAACGTCGGCGAGGGTGTGCGCTTCCGCTCGCAGGTCGAGTACGGCGCCGCGAACATCGAGAACGAGTACGAGTATCCGCGGACCTCGTTCATGCTGATGAACGAGGACTACACGCGCTTCTGCGCGAACGTCACCGGCGCGCAGGCCTGCGCCGCGACCATCGACCTCGAGCGGGAAGCGTACCGCATCAATAACGACGGCGACCTGTTCGCCCTCCCGCCGACGAGCATCATCAACGACGGCGGCATCGCGCTGAACCCGGGCACCACGATCACGCGCGGCGTGTTCCAGGTGAATCCGTTCCCGCGCACCTACAACCCGATCCGCACGGCGCTGACGAACGGTACGAACCTGAACACGACGATCGACGCGACGGGCCGCGTGGGCCGCACGAACTTCTTCACCTCGGCCAACCAGCTCCGGAACGAAGGCGCGGTGAAGCTCGCCAAGGGCTACACCCGCACCTCGCTCCGCCTGAACGTCGACCAGCAGCTCGCCTCGGCGTGGAACTTCTCCGTGCGCTCCAACTACACGGACGCCAATGACTGGAACACCGGCGGCTCGTGGTTCCGCCTGACGCGCCAGCCGGCGAACGTGGACCTGCTCCGCCGCGACTCGAAGGGCCGGCTCTTCATCCGGTCGGTCGTGCAGCAGCAGGGCGCGCAGAACCAGAACCCGATGTACGACTTCGAGAACTTCCGTCCGATCAACCGCATCAGCCGCTACATCGGGCAGGCGACCGCCCGTTGGCAGCCGCTGCTCTGGCTGGACGGCGAAGCGAACTTCGGCTTCGACACCCGCAACAACCACCAGGAGTCGCTGACGGACCGCGGCTACCGGACGACGACCGGCCCGGCCGGTGCGACGCAGCTCGGCGCGGTCAGCCGCAGCTCGAACCGTTCCTACTCGCTGAACGCCTCCCTCGACGTGACGGCGCGCCGCAACTGGTTCGAGGAGAACCTCTCCTCGCGCCTCACCTTCCGCACGCTGTTCGAGGCCCAGGATGACCGCGGCCTCGGCGCCAGCGGCAGCGACCTGATCGTGCCCGGCCTGAACACGATCGGCGCCACGGTGGCGTCGACGCGCGGCGCGAGCAGCTTCATCGAGCAGGTCCGGCAGATCGGCATGTTCGTGAACCTGGACCTCGACTGGCAGGGCAAGTACATCCTGAGCGGGCTCGTCCGCCGCGACGGCGCGTCGCTGTTCGGCGCCGACCGCCGCTGGCAGACCTACGGCCGCGGCTCGGTGGCGTGGCGTGCGAGCGAGGAGTCGTGGTTCGGCATCGACGCGATCAGCGACCTCAAGTTCCGCGCCTCGGTCGGCCAAGCGGGCAACCGTCCGCCGTTCTCGGCGCAGTACGAGACCTTCTCCATCTCCGGCAACGGCCTCGCGCTGTCGCCGAACCAGCTCGGCAACCGCAACCTCGCGCCGGAAGTCTCGACCGAGCGTGAAGTCGGCGTCGACGTGGAGTTCTTCAGCAAGTACGGGCTCACGGTCACGCAGGCGCACAACGTCGTCGACGGGCAGCTGATGCCGGTCGCCGTGCCGGGCATCGCCGGCTTCAACGACCAGTGGCAGAACGTCGGTGAGCTCACGAACAACACGTTCGAGGTCTCGCTCAACGTCCCGATCGTCCAGACGCGCGACCTGAACTACTCGGTCCGCCTGAACTACGACCGCACGACCTCGGTCATCTCGCGCCTCGACGTGCCGCAGTTCTTCTACTCGGCGGCCGGTCAGCAGGGCTCCGAGACGATGTTCCTGATCAAGGAAGGCGGCCGGATGGGTGAGATCAACGGCCGCAAGTTCGTGCGGCAGTGCGCCGACCTTCCGGCGAACTTCCAGGGCCGTTGCGGTGCCGGGCAGGACTTCCAGCGCAACGACGACGGCTTCGTCGTCTACGTCGGCGCCGGCAACACGCTCGGCGACGGCATCATCAAGAACCTCTGGCAGACGCGCCTCGCGGCCGTCGACGCCCCCTGGGGCGGCGGCAATGCGGCCGAGTACCTGAACTGGGGCATGCCGATCCTGCAGCGTACGGCGAGTGGTGCGGTCCTCACCGGACCGGTCGGCCAGGCGCTGCCGCGCTTCCGTTGGTCGATGTCGCACACGGCGAGCTGGCGGAAGTTCTCCGCCTACGCGCTGCTCGACGCGACCGTCGGCAAGTCGGTGTGGAACGAGGCCCGTCAGTGGTCGACGGGTGACTTCATGACGGCCAGCGCCGACCAGGCCGGCAAGAGCGTCCAGCAGGCGAAGCCGATGGGCTACTACTTCCGTGCGCGCTCGTCGGGCGGCATCGGTGGCCTGTACGACGTGCTCGCCCCGAACAACTACACGGTCGAGGACGCCAGCTACCTCAAGATCCGCGAAGTCTCGCTCGGCTACCGTCTCGGCCGCCTGGCCGGGATCGGCGACTGGAGCCTTTCGCTGATCGGCCGCAACCTCCTGACTTTCTCCGACTACAACGGCTTCGATCCTGAAGTCGGCGTGGGCGGTGGCAACCTGGGCTCGGGCGTGCTGAACGCCATCGACGCCTACGGCTTCCCGAACCTCCGCACGATCTCCTTCCAGATCGGAACCAGCTTCTGAGCCGGCCTGACGGCGGCGGGCGCAACGTCCGCCGTCGCCCTGGCCTCACAAGAGGATAAATGATGCGAAAGTCAGTCATCGTGACGAGTGCATTCGCGCTCCTCGGGCTTGGCGCCTGCGGGGACGAGCTCAACGTCACCAACGTTCAAAGCCCGGACGTGGACCGCGTCCTCTCCACCTCGGCCGGAGTACAGGCCACGGTGGGCGGATTCGGCAACCAGGTCTTCAATCCGCAGCGCGGATCGGAGTCCGTGAACACGCAGTCGAAGATCATGGCCGAGGAGTCGTTCGCCACGGTCGCAAACTTCGGCATGGCGGCGCGCGTCGCTAACCGCTCGCTCATCTCGAACGAGCTCGGCAACGACAACGCCGCCAGCAACCAGAACAACTACTTCTCGTTCCAGCGACTCTCGCGGTCCATCCTGAACGCGCTGGCGGCGTTCAAGCGGATCGAGGACGCCGGCATCAACACGCTCTCGGCGGCCGAGAGCAACCGGCTCCGCGCCTTCGCGTACCTCGTGCTCGGCCAGACCTTCGCGAACCAGTCGTTCGCGTATGACTCGGGCTCGATCGCGGACCAGACGATCAACACGCTCGACATCCCGCCGCTCTCGGGCGCGGCGCAGGTGAACGCGGCGGCGCTCGTGGCGTACGACTCGGCGATCGCGATCGCCGGGCGCGGCATGGCGGCGTTGCCCAGCACCTGGATCAGCGGCAACACGCCGGATCAGGCGGGCTTCATCCGGATCGTGCGCAGCTACAAGGCGCGCGCCCGGGCGGGGATCGCCCGTACGCCGACCGAGCGGGCCGCGGTGAACTGGACCGAAGTGCTCGCCGATGCGACGAACGGCATCACCGCCGACCTCACCATGTCGATCAACGGCACGACGGGCTGGGGTGCCGGGTTCGATGCGAACCAGATCTACGTGACCGGCGGCTGGCACACCTTCCCCATGCGCTACATCGGCATGGCGGACAGCTCCGGCGCCTATCAGGCGTGGGTCGCCAACCCCGTCAAGCGCCAGTTCCTCGTGCGCACGCTGGACGGACGCTGGCCGGCGGGCGACACCCGCGCGGCGCAGCAGGCGCTCAGCCCGAACAACATCATCGCGCCGCGGTACGTCCGCAATCGTCCGACTGGTGACGACGTCGTCGTGTCCAGCCCGGGCGAGTCGATGTACGACCACCGCCGGTACGGCCTCACGCAGTCGAATACGACGATCGCCGGCACCTACGTCGACATGTCCAAGACGGAACTGGATATGCTCGCGGCCGAAGCACACCTCCGCGCTGCCGTGCCGAACTACGCGGCGGCCGAGGCCCTGATCAACATCTCCCGCGTGCGCAACGGGCTCCCGTCGGTCGCCGGCGTCGGCGCTGGCGTCGTCCCGGGCGGCAACGCTTGCGTGCCGAAGCTCCCGAACGGCACCTGCGGCACGCTGTTCGAAGCGATGAAGTATGAGAAGCGGATGGAGACCGCATTCACCGGGTACATGCAGTGGTTCATCGACAGCCGCGGCTGGGGCGACCTGATGCCCCAGACGGCGATCGAATGGCCGGTGCCGTACCAGGAGATGCAGGCTCGGTCCAAGCCGTTCTACAATGGCACGCGCCAGAACACCGGCCCGAACACCTACGGCTTCACCAACTGACCCACGTGACACAGTCCATCGTGAGTGGCCGACGCGGGAGCGCGTGGCCCCGTCGGCTCACCTCGATGCTCTGCGCGGGTCTGTTGGCGGTACAGACCGCCTGCCACACGTTCCTTCCGTTGCAGGAGTCGGTGCCGGATCGCGGCGAGATCATTGGAGTGGTCCTCAATGATCAAGGCCGGTTGCTGATGGGTGAAAGGCTGGGCGAGTCGGTGGACCGGGTGGACGGTGTCCTCGTCGAACAGAACGAGACATCGATCGTCCTGAACGTCACTCGCACGCGCTCGTTGCGGGGTTCCCACACCGTCTGGACAGGTGAGCCGGTGACGATCCCGAAGGTCGGGGTCCGGGGATTCCAGGAGCGCCAGTATTCGAGGGGAAAGACGGCCATGCTGGTCGTGGGGCTCATCCTCGGCATCGCTGCCGTGGGTTCCCTGATCACCCTTGCGGCTGGTGGCTTCGGACGAGGCGATGATCCTGGCCCAGGTCCTGATCCTCAATGATGGTCTCTGGCCGTTTCCATACTTCTGCAGTCGCACATTCCACGGAGTCTTCTCTGATGCGCATTGCCCGATTCGGCATCCTCGGCGCGCTGGTCCTCGGCGCGATCGGTTGCCAGACAGACGACGGGGGTCCGACGACCCCGAACATCCCGCCGCTCGCGTTCGTGCGGTACATCAACGCGGTGCCGGACACCTTCAACACCACGGTCCGCTTCATCGACCAGCTCTCGTTCACGCCGCAGACGTTCATCAACGTCCCCTACCGCGGTCTGGGTCAGGGCGGCTACCAGGGCCTCCGGGCCGGCACGCGGCGTCTCCGCGTGTTCACCTGGAACCCGAACCTGAACAGCCAGAACTCCACCGGCGCGTCGACGGCGCAGCTGGCGGACACGTCGTTCAACTTCGTCGCCGGACAGTACTACACCCTGCTCCACTGGGGTTATGCCCGGGCGGGTCAGGTTCCTGCGCAGCGGGTGCTGATCCTCAATGACGTCCTGCCGGCCGTCAGCGCCACGACCATCAACGTGCGCGGCCTCAATGCCACGCTCGGCCTCGGCCCCGTGACCGGCATCGACTTTGCGGTCGCCGCGGTGAACGTCTTCACGAACGTCGGGCTCGGTTCGGCCTCGGCGTTCTCGTCGCGCGCTCCGGCGGCGCTCACCTTCTCCTTCTCCGCGACCGGCGTCGCGACGGCGCTGGCGTCGGCCGCCGCCCCGGCTGGCACGGCAGGCACCACGACTGCCGACCCGCTCGCCGGCGCAACGGTCGGTGGTTCCGTCCTCACCGCGATTGCCTTCGGACCTTCGGTCACGGGCTCGCCGGCGGCCGCTTCGGCGACGCCGTCGATCGTCTGGTACCAGGATCGCCAGCCGCCCCGCACCACGCCGTAAGGCGGTTCGTTTCACAGCGGTACGCTTGCGTCGGACGGCCGCCGGCATCATCGTGATGTCGGCGGCCGTTCGCCGTTCCTCCCCCCGATGACTCCCATTCCCTTCTCCCTCCGGATCACCCTGCCGCGCCTCTTGGCCGCCGGGGCCGTCACGCTGGCCACCCTCGGCTCGACGGCCGAGGCGCAGCTGGTCCGGGGCAGCGTGCGCGCACGCGCCACGCTCCTGCCGGTCGACCAGGCGCTCGTCTCGGCCCGCGACACCACCGGCGTCGTGCTGGGCACCGCGACGACGGACGGACTCGGCAACTACGAGTTCCGCATCCGCGCCAACCTCCCCTTCCTGCTGGACGTTCGCCGACTCGGCTACGCCGTGGGGCGGGCGTCGGTGAAGCCGCTCGCGGCGGGGGACACCGTCGACTTCGAGTTCCTGATGACCGAGGTCGCCGCGGTCACCGAGGCGGTCACGATCACGGCAGAGCCGGGCCTCAACGATCGTCGGCTGCTCGAGGCGAACCGGCGCGGCTGGAAGGTCTACGACCCGGAATTGATCATGTACCACCGCGGCAAGTCGCAGGACTTCTTCCAGCTGATGCAGTCGCTGGGGAATCCGGGCCTGCTGTTCCCGCGCAACATCAACGACTGCATCCGCACGACGCGCACGAATCGCTGCCTCACCTACGTGGTGGACAACCAGGTGTGGGGCACGACCGCGCAGATCCTCCCCAACGACGTGTACTTCGTCGCCATCCTGTCGGCGTCGGAGTCGCGCGCCCAGTTCGGCGACCGCGCGCCGTGGGGCGCGATCGCCGTGTATACGCGCTCGCGGCTCGACCGCGTCCAGCCGCCCTCGCTCGACCGCCCGCCGCCGTCGTCGGGACGACCGGTCGACCCGACACGTCGTCCGCCGGACTGATCCGCTGCCGCGGTCGTGTGTGCGGTCGCGGGCGCGCTCGCGTGTGAGGTCGCCCGCACCGCTGACACCTTCCGGCCCGCGCGGCGTACACTGATTAGGTTCCGCTCTGGCGGCCATGCAGCCGCCACTTCGATCCATCAGGAGACGATGCCGTGTTGACGCTGACGGCGCCTGTTGCCGTCCTTGCGCTGGCCCTCGCGTTCCAGGGTCCGCAGATCCCCGCTCCGCGGGGCGTCGTGAACGACTTCGCGAACGTGATCCCCGCCGAGGAGGCCGCCAAGATGGAGCGGCTGATCGAGGTGGTGCGCGCAGGCTCGCGCGGCGAGATCACGGTGGTCACGCTCCCGAGTCTGGAGGGGCGCGACGTAGCCGAGGTCGCCCTGCGAATCGGGCGCGAGTGGGGTGTCGGCGCCAAGGCCGACATCGGCGACCGCGCGCGCAACGCCGGCGTCGTCGTGCTCCTCGTGCCGCGCGCGACGAGCGGCGAGGGACGCGGTTACATCCGGATCGAGGTCGGGCAGGGGGCCGAGGGGTTCATCACCGACGGCCAGACCGGCGACATGATCCGCGAGGCCACGCCCTTGCTCGCCCAAGAGGCCTACGGGCCGGGTCTCACGCTGATTACCGCGCGGCTGGCCGAGCGCTACGCGGGTGAGTTCGCCTTCTCGCTCGACTCGACGATGGTCCCGGCTCGCGCGCCGACCTCGACGGGCGGACTCTCGCCGGTGGTGTTCCTGTTCCTCTTCTTCCTTGCGATCACGCTGCTCGGGGCCGCGGGCCGGCGGCGGGGCGGGCTCGCCGGCGACATCGCGTCGGTGGCGCTGCCGATCCTGCTCGGCGGACGCCGGCGCGGCGGCTGGGGCGGCGGCGGGTTCGGCGGTGGCGGTGGGTTCGGTGGTGGCGGGTTCGGCGGGTTCGGCGGTGGCGGTGGCTTCTCTGGCGGCGGCTCGAGCGGGAGTTTCTGATCATGGCGACGAGTTCGAACACATCGACGACGGCAGCGGCGACGATGTCCCTGGACGACCTGGCGGCGCAGCTCTCGCGCGCGCACGGCGAGCGTCTCACGGCGGTCGTGCTCTACGGGTCCGCGGCGCGCGGCGAGCAGGTGGCCCAGCGCTCCGACCTCAACGTGCTCGTGATCGTGAAGTCGCTGAGCGCCGCGGCCCTCCGCGAGTCGGCGGCCACCTCGCGCGCGTGGGCCGAGGCGGGGAATCCGCCACCGCTCGTGCTGACCGAGGCCGAGTGGCGGTCGAGCCGCGACATCTTCGCGATGGAGTTCGCCGACATCCTCGACCGGCACCGGGTCATCACCGGCGCGCTACCGGACGTCCAGGCGGCGGTGGATCCGGCGCACCTCCGGCACCAGCTGGAGTTCGAGGCGATGGGCAAGCTGATCCACCTCCGGCAGGCGATCCTGGCGTGCGAGGGGGACGCGGCACGCGAGCTGGAGCTGCTCGCCGCGACCAAGAGCACGGTCCTGGTGCTCTTCCGGACGCTGGTGCGCGCGCACGGCGAGCGGCCTCCGGAGGGCGCCGACGCGGTGGTACGCCGCGCCGCCGCGCTGGCGGGACTCGACCCGACGCCCTTCCTCGACGTCGTGGCGCACGTGGCAGGAACGGCGGCGATCCCGACGTCGCGCGCCCACGCCGCGCTGGATGCCTACCACGGCGGGCTCGAGCGCTTCGTGGCGCACGTCGACGCGCTGGTCCACTCGCCCTGAGCCGGGACGTGGCCCGGCAGGCGGTCCCGATCGCACCTCTGACACATCACGCGCTCGCAGCGCGTAAATTGCACCAGTCCCTCACGCGGAGTTCCCGGATGAAGTCGAAGTGGTTGCTGCTCGCCGCGCCGCTGTTCCTCTCGGCATGCGGCTACAACACGATCCAGACCATGGACGAGGCCGCGGCCGCGTCGAAGCAGCAGATCGAGGTCCAGCTGCAGCGGCGCGCCGATCTCGTGCCCAATCTCGTCGAGACGGTGAAGGGTTACGCCAAGCAGGAAGAGACGATCTTCACCGAGGTTGCCAAGGCGCGCGCCGGGCTCGCAGGCGCGGTGCAGGGCGGCAACATCGGCCAGATGGCCAACGCGAACGAGCAGATGACGGGCGCGCTCGGCCGCCTGCTCGCGATCTCCGAGGCGTATCCCCAGCTCAAGAGCGACCAGAACTTCCTGCGCCTGCAGGACGAACTGGTGGGGACGGAGAACCGGATCGGCGTCTCACGCACGGACTACAACAACGCGGTGCGCGATTACAACGCGTACATCCGCAAGTTCCCGCAGGTGCTGACCGCGAAGGTCACCGGCGCCAAGGCGCGCGAGTACTTCGAGGTGACGAATGCGGCCAATCGGGATGTGCCGGCGGTGAAGTTTTGAGAAGTAGAAAGTAGGAAGTAGGAAGTAGGAAGTAGAAAGGGCGACCCGCGGGCCGCCCTTCCTGCTTCCTACTTTCTACTTCCTACTCTTCAGGGAAGCACATACTTCAACGGATCCACCGGTCGTCCCTCGACGTGGATCTCGTAGTGCAGGTGCGGCGCGGTCGCGAGGCCGGTGCTGCCCACCGCGGCGATCAGCTGGCCGCGGGTCACCTGCTGGCCGGTGCGGACGCCGATGCGCGAGCAGTGCGCGAAGCGGGTGCGGATGCCGTTGCCGTGGTCGATCTCGACCGATAGGCCGTAGCCCTTGTCGCTGCCCGCGAAGACGACCCGACCCGCGGCCGGCGCCACGATCGGCGTGCCCGTCGGTGCCACGACGTCAATCCCCTCGTGCGGGCGATTCTCGTGCAGGATCGGGTGGAACCGGCTGCGCGTGAACTGGCTCGAGAGCCAGCCGACGGTCGGCATGATGCTGGGCGTGCTGGCGAAGCGCTTGAAGTTCCGCTCCAGCGTGTCGGAGACGTCGCTGAAGCTCCGTGAGAGGTCGGTGGCGCGAAGGATCAGCCCTTCGATGTCGGGCCGGGTGCTCCAGCCGAGCCGGCCGAGGAAGGGGCGCCGGGGGGCGGGGTCGAGCGAGAGGCCGCTCAGCGAAGCTGTGAGGGCCAGCGGGCCGCTGGCCGTGACGGCCAGCGCCGGCCGGGCGGTGTCGATCGGCAGCCCGGCCAGCGTCCGCATCTGCTCCTCGCGGCGGGCGATCCCCGCGATCGTGTCCTCGAGTTCGCGGAACTGGGCCTCCACGACGGCAATCTCCCGCCGCAGGGCCTCGTTCTCGTTGGCTACCAGCCGGGACCCCGGGGTGCCCCAGGGGGTGAAGAGCACCGTCAGGGCTGCCGCCACCAGGATGAGCCCGATAGCCCCCGACCACGCGATGGCGCGCAGGGTCCACTCCGGGAGCTCATACGACCGCGACGGCTCGTTCCGGGGGGGAAGGAAGACGACGGTCCAGCGGCGGCGTGGCATGGACGAAAGATAGGACTGAAGGGAGGGGACTGGTCCCGAACAAACGGCGAAACGAATGCCCGATTCAGGGCATCCCTGATCACCCTCGAGCGACTCCCGGTCGGGAGCCACGGTCACCCCCCTCGTGTCACGTCGTGCGCCGCGCGGCGCGCGCGGGGCAGCGCGCACTCCCGCTGGGACTCAGGCCGGCTTCGGCGGCGCAGGACGCGGGAAGAGTCCCTCGCCCTTGGCGACCCGCCATCCCGCGCAATCCAGGGCGTCCGCGGCGGCCAGGGTCGTCCCCGCCGCGGTCCCCGGGGCGCCGAGGGTCCGCCAGAGCTCCTCGGCCTTCCCCGGCATCACCGGGGCAAGGTAGACCGCCTGGCGGGCAAGCTGGCGCATCAGGGTGGCGAGCACCCGTTCGAGCTCGGCGCGATGGGCGGGGTCCTTCGCCAGGACCCAGGGCTTGGAGTCCTGGATCAGCTGGTTGGCGCGACCCACCGTCCGCACGACCGCCTCGAGCGCCTCGTGCAGGACGAATCCGCGCGAACCGTCCACGGCCGCACGCACCGCCGCGCAATCGGCGAGGTCCGCGGCATCGACGTCGCCGCGCGCGCCGGGGGGGACGACGCCATCGCAGTACTTCTCGACCATCGCCGTGGTCCGGCTGGCGAGGTTGCCGATCCCGTTCGCCAGCTCGGCGGTGTAGACGGCCTCGAATCGCTCCCACGAGAAGGAGCCGTCCCCGTCGAACGGGATCTCGCGGAGCAAGTAGTAGCGGAATGCATCAGCGCCGAACCGGTCGATCGCGTCCGAGAGCTCGAGCTTGACCCCGGCCGACTTGGAGAAGCGCTCCCCGCCGAGCGAGATGAAACCGTGTGCCCAGACGCGCTCGGGGAGCGGGAGCCCGGCGGCCATCAGCATCGCGGGCCAGATCACGGTGTGGAAGCGCGTGATGTCCTTGCCGATCACGTGCACGCTCGCCGGCCAGCTCGCGCGCGAGCCGGGGAAGAACTGGGCGGTCCAGTAGTTCGGGAGCGCGTCGAACCAGACGTAGGTGGTCTGCGTCTCCCCGTCCGAGAGCGGGCGCGGGAAGGGCACCCCCCAGTCGAAGCGCGCGCGGCTCGCCGAGATGTCGTCGAGCCCCTGCTCGAGCAGGGCGAGGATCTCGTTGCGGCGCGTCGCCGGCTCGAGGAACTCCGGGTGCGCCGCGAAATGCGCCTTGAGCCGCTCGGTGTACGACGAGAGCCGGAAGAACCAGTTGCGCTCGGTGATCTCCTGCAACGTGCGCGTCGGGTGGAGCGCGCACTTCCCGTCCGCGATGTCCGCCGGCTGCTTGAAGCTCTCGCAGCCGACGCAGTACATCCCCGTGTACGAGCGTTCGTAGAAGTCGTCGGGGCTGTTGACGAAGATGCGCGTGAGCAGGTCCTGCACCGCGCGGTGGTGCTCGCGGTGCGAGGTGCGCATGAACTGGTCGTGCGAGAGCGCGAGCCGCGCCCACATCGCCTCGAAACGCCCGGCGACGCCGTCGACGAAGGCCTGCGGCGCCATCCCCGCCTGTTCCGCCGTCTGCGCGACCTTCTGGCCGTGCTCGTCCATCCCGATCAGGAACCAGACGTCGTCGCCGAGTTGGCGATGATACCGGCAGATCGCGTCCGCGCCGATCTTCTCGAGGGCGTGTCCCAGGTGCGGGTCGCCGTTCGCGTAGTCGATCGCGGTGGTGAGGTAGAAGCGGGGCATGGGTCGCGTGTTCAGGCGGACGGCGGTGCCGGCGGCGCGCCGTCGGTGCCGCGTCCCCGCCGGCCGCCCCGGCGACCGCGCCGCCGCCGGCCTCGCCGCTTCTCGGCCGCGGACTCGCCACCCGTCCCGGTCGACGCCTCGCTGCCGGACGACTCGCTGCCGGACGACTCGTCGGACGTGTCGTCCGGCTCTCCCTCCGACTCTCCCTCGTCGTCCTCGACCGGGATGGATGCGGGGGCCGGCACCGGCGCCGGCGCCGCGGCGGCCGGCTCGCTGCGCCTGAGCGGCACGAACTCCCGCTCGTCGGCGACCTCGTCGGCGCGCTCGGTCTCGTCGTCGACCGGCAGGGCGCCCTCGCCCAACTCCTTCCGGAGCTGCGCCAGCGGGATCGTGCGCGACTCGCCCGCCGGATCCCGCAGCGTCACCTGGTCACGGAAGATGTCGTTGCTGACGACCTTCTCGTCGCCGAGGGCGGTCACGAGCACCTTCCCCTCCTTGGGGAAGCGCTTGCGCGCGGCGACATAGAACTCGTGCTCGTGCCGGAGGCAGCACATCAGGCGGCCGCAGGTGCCCGAGATCTGCGACGGATTGAGCGTCGAGAGCCGCTGGTCCTTGGCGCTGCTCGACTTCACCGGGCGCAGTTCAGGCAACCAGGAGCTCGAGCAGAACTGGCGCCCACAGCGGCCGACACCGTCGAGCCGGCGGGCCTCGTCGCGGACGCCGATGTGCCACATGTGCACGCGCGTCGAGAAGCGCCGCTCGAGCTGCCGCACGAGCTGCCGGAAGTCGACCCGCTCCTCCGCGGTGAAGTAGCAGGTCAGCCGGCGCCGGTCCCACTGCCACTCGGTGTCGGAGATCTTCATGTCGAGCTTCTGCTGGCGCACGAGCTCGATCGCGGCCTTGCGGACCGCGTCCTCGTCGACGCGCAGCCTCACCGCCGTGTCGATCTCCTGCCTGGTCGCCAACCGCACGACGTGCGGCAGTTCGGGCGGCGAGGCCTTGCCGTGCGTGGTGCCGGTCCGTCGGCGGTCGGCGAGCTCGCCGGTCGAGTGGATGCGGCCGAGGTCCTCGCCGCGATCGACCTGCACGATCACCGCCGCCTTGAGTGGCGGCGGTGCGTCCCCGGTCCAGGTGAAGAATGCTCGGCGGTTCCCCTTGAACTCGACCTCGACCAGGTGCGTCGCGACGGCAGCGGCGGTCACTCGTCGAACGCACCCATCTTCAGGTACTTCTCGCGGCGGCGGCGCACGAGCTTGTCGGGCTTCAGGCGCCGGAGCTCGTCGATGTTCCGCAGCACGGCGTCGCGCACGGCCTGCGCGGTGACCGCGTGGTCGGCGTGCGCGCCGCCCGCCGGTTCGGGGACGATCTCATCGATGATCTTCAGGTCGAGCAGGTCGGTCGCCGTGATCTTGAGCGACGCGGCCGCCCGCTCGCGCATCTCGGGGCTCTTGCCGTCCTTCCAGAGGATCGCCGCGCACCCCTCGACGGTGATGACCGAGTAGACCGCGTTCTCGAGCATGAGGATGCGGTCGGCCACGCCGAGCGCGAGCGCGCCGCCGGAGCCCCCTTCGCCGATCACGGTGGCGACGATCGGCACGGTCAGCTGGCTCATCTCGAGGAGGTTGCGCGCGATCGCCTCGGACTGGCCGCGTTCCTCGGCGCCGAGTCCCGCCCACGCCCCCGGTGTGTCGATGAAGGTGATGACCGGCACGTGGAACTTCTCGGCGAGCTTCATCAGGCGGAGCGCCTTGCGGTATCCCTCCGGGTGCGGCATCCCGAAGTTGCGGTGCAGGTTCTCCTTGGTGTCGCGGCCGCGCTGGTGGCCGATGACCATCACGGTCTCGCCATCGAGGCGCGCCCAGCCGCCGACGATCGAGGGATCGTCGCGGAACGCGCGGTCGCCGTGCAGCTCGATGAAGTCGCTGAAGGCGAGGCGGAGATAGTCGAGCGTGAAGGGACGCCGGCCGGAGCGCGCGACCTGCACCCGCTGCAGCGGCGTGAGGTTCCGGTAGATGTCACGGCGCATCTCCCCGAGCTTCTCCTGCAGCGGCCCGATCTGCTGGTCGACGTCGAGCTTCTGCTCCTCCGCCACGCGGCGGATCTCGTCGATCTGCTTCTCCAGCTCGGCGATCGGCTTCTCGAACTCGAGGGCTGAGGTCCCCACGGTCAACTCCCACGCACGAGACGAACGCGCTCCGGGCCCAGGAGGGCACGGAGCTCCAGCAGGGCGGGTCCGGCGGTGGACAGCTTCAGGGAGGTCGAGCGCAGGCGCGCACGGGTCCCGTCCGGACTCCTCCAACGTAGCTCCAGCGGCGCCGCTCCGGGATGGGCATCCGCCACCGCCCGGACATCCCGCATCACGTCGGCGGGGAGCCCGGCCTCGGTGTCGAGCTCGAGCGACACCGCGAACGAGCCCGTGGCGCGCAGTTCGGCCAGCCGGGTGACGGTCTCGACGATGAAGGTCGGGTTCTCGGCGTCCTGGTCGCGCCGGGAGTAGCCGCCCTTGATCAGCATCGGGACGTCGGTCCTCACCCGGTCGGCGATCGCCGCCCAGGCCTCGGGGAAGACCAGGATCTCGGCCGATCCGGCGAAGTCCTCGATCGTGAGCCGCGCGAACTCGTTCCCCGACTTCTTGCTGAGCTGGCGCTTGACCGCGGTGACGACGCCGGCGATCGCCATCTGCTCCGGGCTCCAGGTGCCGAGCTGCGCGACGGTGTGGGTCGCGAGCAGTTCGCACTCGGCGCGGTAGGGCTCGAGCGGATGGCCCGAGATGTAGAAGCCGAGGATCGCCTTCTCCTGCGTGAGCCGCTCGCTCTCGGAGAGCGGCGGGATGTTCGGCAGGGTCGGCTGGAGCGGCGGGGTCGGGGACTCGTCGCCGCCCAGGTTCGTTTCGCCGAAGAGCGAGCCCTGGCCGGTCGCGATCTCGTCCTGCGCCAGCGAGGCCGACTGCATCGCGCCGTCGAGTGCGGCGACGAACTGCGCGCGGTGGCCGCCGAGTCCGTCGAGCGCGCCGGCGTGCGTCAGGGCCTCGAACACGCGCCTGTTGCAGACCCGGAGGTCGATGCGCTCGCAGAGGTCGTAGAGCGAGGTGAAGGGCGTCTCCCGCCGCGCCGCGATGATCGAGTCGGCGGCCGAGCGTCCCACGTTGCGGATGGCGCCGAGCCCGAAACGGATCCGCTTGTCGGCGATCACCGTGAACTTCCAGCCCGACTCGTTCACGTCGGGCGGGAGGATCTCCATCCCGAGGTCGCGCGCCTCGTTGATGTACTTCACCACCGAGTCGGTGTCGCCGATGCAGGCCGAGAGGAGCGCGGCCATGAACTCGGGCGTGTAATGCGTCTTGAGCCAGGCGGTGTGGTACGAGAGGATCGAGTAGGCGACCGAGTGCGACTTGTTGAAGCCGTAGCGGCCGAAGGTCTCGATCTGGGCCGAGATGTCGGCGATGACGTGCTTGTCGAACCCCTTCGCGATCGCCTTGTCGACGAACTTGCCCAGTTCCTTGCGGATCAACCCGGCGTCCTTCTTGCCGACGGCCTTGCGCAGCACGTCGGCCTCGGCGAGCGAGATGCCGGCGAGGCGCTGTGCGATGCGCATCACCTGTTCCTGGTAGGTGATGACGCCGTAGGTCGGGGCGAGGATCTCCTCGAGCTCGGGGAGCGGGTAGCTCACCGGCTCCTCGCCCTTCTTGCGCCGCTGGTAGACCTTGTGCATCCCGGCGTCGAGCGGGCCGGGGCGCATCAGCGCGTTGGAGGCGACGAGGTCGTCGAAGCGGTCGGCGCGCATCGCGCGGACCATGTCGGTCGCGAGCGGCGACTCGAACTGGAAGACGCCGGCGGTGCGGCCGGCGCGGAGTTGGCGGTAGGTGGCCTCGTCGTCGAGCGGCAGCGCGTCGAGGTCGATCTCGAGCCCGCGGCGCTCCTTGATGGCGCGCAGCGTGTCGGAGATGATCGTCAGCGTCGTCAGGCCGAGGAAGTCCATCTTCAGCATCCCGGCCTTCTCGAGCGCGTTCATGTCGTACTGCGTCACCACTACCCGCTCGTCGTCGCCCGCGCCCGAGCCCTTGGACTCGGCGGTGCAGACCGGGACGTAGTCGTCGAGCGGTCCCGGCGCGATGACGATGCCGGCGGCGTGCACGCCGGCGTGGCGGGCGAGGCCTTCGAGCGAGATCGCGAAGTCGAAGAGCTGCTTGTGGCGCTCGTCCTGCTCGTAAAGGCGCGCGACCTCGGGGACCTTGTCGATCGCCTCCTTCACCGTGAGGGAGAAGTTCGGCTGATTCGGGATGAGCTTCGCGATCGCGTCGGTCTCGGCGGGCGTGAAGCCCAGCACGCGGCCGACGTCCTTGACGCAGGCGCGCGACTTGAGCGTCCCGAAGGTGATGATCTGGCCGACCGAGTCGCGTCCGTACTTCTCGCGGACGTACTCGATCACCTCGCCGCGCCGCTCCTCGCAGAAGTCGACGTCGATGTCGGGCATCGAGACGCGTTCCGGATTCAGGAAGCGCTCGAAGAGCAGGTCGAACTTCAGCGGACAGACGTTGGTGATGCCGAGCGAGTAGGCGACGAGCGAACCGGCGGCCGAGCCGCGACCCGGGCCGACCGGGATCCCGCGGTCGCGCGCGGCCTGGATGAAGTCCGCGGTGATCAGGAAGTAGCCGGCGTACCCCGTGCGCGTGATGACGTCGAGTTCGAACCGGAGGCGCTCCTCGACCTCGGCCGACCAGGGCGTGCCGTAGCGCTTGGCCGCGCCGGTCTCGGCGAGCTTTACCAGCAGGTCGTTCTCGCTCGAGACGCCGGCCGGGAGCGGAAAGGCGGGGACGTGGTACTTCTTGCCGAACTGGACATCGACCTGGTCGGCGATCGCGAGGGTGTTCTCGAGGACGTCGGCGCGCCCCTTGAAGTGCGCGGCGATCTCGGGGGCGCTCTTGAAGTAGAGCCCCCGGTCGTAGCGCATCCGGTCGGCGTCGAGGCGGTCCTTCTTGAGCCCGATGCAGAGCAGCACGTCGTGGGCGGCGTGATCCTCCGCCTTCAGGAAGTGCGCGTCGTTGGTGGCGACGACCGGGAGCGAGAGCTCCTTGGCGAGCTTGAAGATCTGCTTGTTGAGTTTCTGCTGTTCGCCGGCCTCGTGGGCCTGGACCTCGAGGTAGTAGCGGTCCTTGAAGACATCCGCGTACCACTCGGCGGCGGCCCTGGCCTCGTCGTAGCGGTCCTCGAGCAGGTGGCGCGCGACCTCGCCCGCCATGCAGGCGCTCGAGACGATCAGGCCCTCGCTGTACTTCGCGAGCAGTTCGCGGTCCACGCGGGGCTTGCCGTAGAATCCCTCGGTGTAGGCGAGGGAGGTGAGCTTCACGAGGTTCTTGTAGCCCGCGAGGTCGCGGGCGAGCAACACGAGGTGGAAGTAGTTCTTCTCGCCCTGGGCCGCGCGGACCTTCTGGCGGCGGTCGCCGGGAGCGACGTAGGCCTCCATGCCGATGATCGGCTTGAGGCCGGCCTTTCGCGCCTTCTCCTGGAACTCCCACGCCGCGTGCAGGTTACCGTGATCGGTGACGGCGAGCGCGGGCTGTTCGAACTCCAGCGCCCGGGCGATCAGGTCGTCGATCCGGTTCGCCCCGTCGAGGAGCGAGTACTCGGAATGGCAGTGGAGATGGACGAAGGACATGGACTGGTAAGGATAGCCAACGGCGGGGAGCGATGCATCTTCCAAGGATGCGGGATCGGCGGGGAACACCCTTGACATCCCGGAGCAGGGGACGCGGGCCGGGAGAGCGCCTGAAGCTTCGACTGGGCGGGATCGGATTGGTGCTGCTGGGGATCGCCGCAGGTGCGGCGGTGCTCGTGGTGGCGACCCCACTCGGTCGTTACATCGCTCGGGCGGCGTGGGAGGAGGGGCGGATCCTGCGCGCGCGGAAGCCGATCGCGCAGCTCGTGCGGGACTCGACGGTCGCACCGGAGACGCGGGCGAAGCTCTCGCTGGTGCTCGAGGCGCGGCGCTTCGCCGTGGACTCGCTCGGGCTCCCCGCCAAGGATGCGTTCACGCAGTTCACCCAACTCGACCGCGACACGCTCGTGCTCGTGCTCTCGGGGGCGCGGCAGGACGCGCTGGTGTCGAAGACCTGGTGGTTCCCGGTGGTCGGGCGGCTGCCGTACAAGGGCTACTTCGAACTCGAGGATGCGCTGAAGGCCGAGCGCGCGCTCGCGCGCGACGGATACGACACCTACCTGCGCCCGGCGGCCGCCTTCAGCACGCTCGGCTGGTTCAACGACCCGCTGCTCTCGAGCTCGCTGCGCGCCGATTCGGTGGACCTCGTGAACACGGTGATCCACGAGCTGACGCACAACCGCTACTTCGCGAAGGGCGAGGCGGTGTTCAACGAGAGCTTCGCGAACTTCGTCGGAGCGCGGGGTGCGGAGCGCTTCTTCCACGCGCGCGGCGACACGCTGAGCGCGCGGGCGTCGGTGGACCGCTGGGCGGACGACCGGGTGCTGGCGGCGTACTGGGCCCAGCTCTACCGCGCGCTCGACTCGACGTTCAACGCGCACCCCGGCGATTCGGCGCGCGCGCGCCGCCTGGCGCTTCGCGACTCGGTCTACGGCGTGGCACGGCGGGTGCTCGTGGACTCGATCGCGCCGCTCTGGCGGGTGATCGACCGGGCGTACGCCGGACGCGTGCGGCTCGACAACGCGGCGCTGGTGTCGCGGCGGATCTACCTGACGGACCTCGAGAAGTTCGAGGCCGCGTACGACTCGTCGGGCAGCGACGTGCGGGCGGCGATCGCGCACATCATCACGCGGCACCGGGCAGGACGGTTCTGATCGGCCACCGGGTTCGTGGCCTTCACCGCGGAGGCGGCAACTCGCACCGCTCCACCACGAAGGCGCGAAGGGTCGAAGAGCTGCGAAGCACTGCAACGGGATCGAAGGGGGCGTGGCGGCTGAATCTGCCCACCACACCTCCCAAAGGCACTTGCCGTGCTTCGTAGTCCTTCATCGCTTCGTGCCTTCGTGGTGAAGCGATGGCAGTTGCTTCCTCCGCACGTCCTCCGTCCCTCCGCGTCTCCGCGGTGAACGTCACGAAGCCGGTGGGCTGAAGCGCGACTTGAGGAGTGCACGCAGGTCGACGCTCGGCGGCGGCGAGGGCTCGGTCGGGGGCGCGGCGGCGGCGACCTCGAGCACGACGCGCTGGAAGGCGCGGACGACGCCGCGGTCGAGGAAACGGCTCAGCTGCGAGAGCGAGTAGTCGGCGCCGCGGCGGGACTCGTAGACGTTGAACGGGAAGGTGACCGCGAGATGGTCCCGCGCCCGCGTCATCGCC
>JANNLH010000081.1:0-1955 GCA_031396725.1 Gemmatimonadaceae bacterium
TCGAGGTCGGCGACCAGGAGATCGATCTTCTCGTTCATGCGCAGGTCGCTCTGGTGCAGCAGATCCAGCACCTTCAAGAGGTTCTTCCCCAGGTTCGACTGGTGCGCCTTGTAGTGCCGTTGCACCGACACGACCTGCACCTCGAGCTGCGACAGCGTGTTCACGAACTGGACCAGCGTCGTGTTGAACTCGTTCTGGCGGTGCAGCCTTGGGCCCAGCACCAGCCGGAACAGCGGCCACAGGACACGCCGCAGGGCCCCCTTGATCCGGCCCAGGATCGATCCGCCTGACCCTTCGGCTCCCGGTTCGAACAGCGAGCTGTCGTTGAGCTTCTCGCCGAGGGCCTTGAGCTGCGCGAACAGACCGGCTTCCGCCTCCATCTCGCGGGTCAGGTCGGCGTGGCTCAGGAAGTGC
Source organism: Gemmatimonadaceae bacterium (assembly GCA_031396725.1). Lineage (GTDB taxonomy): Bacteria > Gemmatimonadota > Gemmatimonadetes > Gemmatimonadales > Gemmatimonadaceae > Pseudogemmatithrix. The sequence goes on from JANNLH010000081.1 coordinate 415, forward strand.
TCGACCTCGCCCCGCATCGACTCGATGAAGCTCTTCTGAGGCAGAGGCTCGCGCCCGACGGCGCCCGCGTCCCACGAAGCGGATCCCGCGACGACCGACCTGCGGATGTGCCGCAGCAGCGCGTCCAGCTCGGCTTCCGGATGCTCGCCTCCAGAGTCCGGCAGCGGCAGGTTGGGCGCCGGGCCGCTCAAGGCTCGTCCTTGGACTTCAGCTCGAGCGGCGCGACATCGGCCTCGGTCTGGAGGCTCCAGCGATGGCGGGGACGGAAGATCCCGATGTCCTTGATGGGCGAGCGCACCCCGAACCGGTAAGAGCGGTGGTGGTAGTCGTACGGGGTGCCGTCTTCCTTGTGGACGGCGACATCGAGGAAATAATTGCCTTCGACCAGATCGAGGCTTTCCAGGTCCACCCGCAGAAGCCCCTCGCCGCGGATCACGTCGATGATCTTGCGTTCCAGGTGCGTGTTGCTGCCGTAGCACAGCAGGCCGTCGCTGCGGTAGATGGCGATGCCGAAGACCGGCTCCTTGACTTCCTCGCGTGCCGAAAAGCGCATCTCGACGGCCAGTGGCTCGCCCGTCAGGAACATGTGGTGCTCGTCGCCACGCCGGTCCAGCAGCCGCACGGCGCTCAGCTCGACGTTGCGCGAGCCCCAGCGCTTGGCCTCCCGGTCGTGGGTCTCCAGGGCGTCCTGCACCGTGAGGGCCGCGTAGAGCTGCTCTTCCTCGCGGGCGATGTGCGCCAGGTAGTCGTCGATCACGCGGCGCGGGCCCCCGTCGTTGGCGACACGCCCTTTCTCGATCCAAACGGCCCGGTCGCAAAACTTCTCGATCTGTCCCAGGTTGTGCGACACCAGGACGATCGTCTTCCCCGTCTTCTTGTACTCCGCCATCTTGTCGATGCACTTGTGGGCGAACTTCTCGTCGCCAACGGCGAGGATCTCGTCGATCAGCAGGATGTCCGGGTCCACGTTGATGGCGATGGAGAAGCCGAGCCGGACGTACATCCCTGAGGAGTACGTGCGCACGGGCGCGTCGATGAAGTCCTCGAGGCCGGCGAAAGCGACGATTTCGTCGAAGCGCTCGCGGAGCTGGGCGCGGGACAGCCCGAGGATGATTCCGTTGATGAAGATGTTCTCCCGGCCGGAGATCTCCGGGTGGAACCCCGCTCCAAGCTCGATGAGCGCCGAGAGCTTTCCATCCACCTGCACCTTGCCGGTGGTCGGCTTGACGATGCCGGCCAGGATCTTCAGCAGCGTCGACTTGCCCGAGCCGTTGCGGCCGATGATGCCGACGGTCTCGCCTTGCGCGAATTCGAGCTGGACGTCGCGCAGCGCGTAGAAGTGGTCTTCGTCGGTTGTCGCGGCCGCCGCTTCACGCCGGCCCAGCGAGCGGATCGCGCGCACGAAGGCCGTCTTGAGCGTCGAGAAGCCTCTGCGGCGGTGACGCCGGTAGCGTTTGGAGACCTGCTCCACCGAGACCGCGACACTGGGGCGAGATGGCCATCGTCGAGAGCAAGGAGGTCGAGGCGCGGATGGTGCGCCT
>JANNLH010000083.1:0-29357 GCA_031396725.1 Gemmatimonadaceae bacterium
GGCAAGTGGCAGCTCTCGAACGGCGGAGGCAGCGCGCCGCTCTGGTCGCACAGCGGGCGCGAGCTGTTCTACGTCGCCGACCGCAAGATGCACGTCGTGCGGATCGACCCGGGTCCTCCCTTCTCGGCCGCCCCGCCGCGCGTGCTGTTCGAGATCCCGGCTGGCGTGCGGGCAGGATCGGCGGCCAGCGGCACCTTCGCGATCTCGCCAGACGACCGGCGGTTCCTGATGGTCCGAGACAACAAGTGGGAGAATATGGCCGGGACGCCGACGCTCGTCGTGATGCAGGGGTTCTTCGGAGAGCTCAGGGCGAAGCTGAAGCAGTGAGCGCACGCGCGTTCCCGGGGTCGCGGGGGGCTGGCGCGCCGAAGCAGCTGTGGGTACATTGTACTCACCACCCTCGGAGCACCTCATGAAGACTCGCCTCATTCGCATCGGCAACTCACGTGGTGTCCGGCTGGCCAAGCCGTTGCTGGAGCAGGCAGGACTGGAGGACGAGGTCGAGATCCGCGTGGAGCCCGGCGCCGTCGTGATCACGGCCGCGACCTCGCCGCGGGCGGGTTGGGCGGACGCGGCCGCCAAGTATGCGCCGGAGGGCCTCGTCGACACCCCCAGCAGCACGCGGTTCGATGACGAGGACTGGACGTGGTAGCGTCCGCCATCCGGCGCGGCGACGTCTACCTCGTCCAGCTCAACCCGACGCGGGGTCGCGAGATCAAGAAGACGCGGCCGTGCGTGGTGGTGTCCCCCGACGAGCTCAACGCCCATATGGGGACGTTCATCGTGGCTCCCCTCACCACGGGCAGCCATCCGTATCCGTTCCGGATCCCGTGCCGCTTTGCGGGCAAGGATGGCCATCTCGTGCTGGATCAACTGCGGACCGTCGACCGAGAGCGGCTCCTAAAGCGGCTCGGAGCCCTGACGGCTCCGACCCTCGCCAAGGCGCTCGGGGTCCTGCAGGACATGTTCGCGGCGTAGGGTCACGTGCAGTGCCCGTCACGGAATCCGCACCTTGAGCTCCTCGGTGAAGTTCTGCACCACCACCGGCCGCGACACGCCCGAGCCACCGCGATCGCCCGCGATGTCGATCATCAGGAAACGCTGACCGTCAGGCGCCGGGGAGTACAGCATCCGACCCTCACCGCCGCGGGACTGCGGCGAAAAGAGCGACGTGCTCGTGAGGACACGGAATCCGTTCTCGGTGGTGAACCGCACGGAGACGACGGCGCCGGCATCGTTCACGTAGAACAATTCCTCTCCACGCGCGTTCCAGCGCGGCGCTCCGCCCCCTTCCCCCGAGATCTGCACGCGCCCCGACTTCACGTCGGGGTACGGGCTGACATAGACCTCATCCCGCCCGGTGAGGGGCGAGACGTAGGCCAGCCAGCGGCCATCCGGTGAGAGCGCCGGGGGCTCGATGTTGACGCCTGCGGGGATCCCGAGGCTGGTCAGCGCCCGGTCGCCAGTGAGCTGAAGGTCGAGGAGCTCGCGGCGCCTGTCACCGGAGTCCTCCCCCACCAGCACGATCGAACCGCCGGAGGGATGCGCGGTCATTCCGACGATGCCTCGCTGCACGTTCGCGACCATCTCTTCGCTGCCGCTGCCGTCGGCGCGTCGTCGGTAGACGCTGGTCCCTTCCATCGAGATGTAGAACAACGAGCGGCCGTCGGCGCTCCACACGGGACTGCGCGCGGTCCGGCTCTCGGTGGTCACGAGTTGCAGCGGTCCGCCCCCCATCGAGGTGACCCAGATGCGCGAAAGTCCCGTGACATCCGTGGGGCGCTCCATCGTCAACGCCACGGCGGACCCGTCGGGCGAGAGACTCATCGAGCGCACGAGCCCGTCGATGACTGTGCTGTCCGCCACCACGGTAGCACCACTGCGACTCACCCAGCTCAGGAGCCCCGTGGTGTTGGCTGATGACCCCGGTGTGTACAGCAGATCACCGGCCTGAGAGAGCGCCAGGTCCACGGCGCCGAATCCACCGAGCGAGAGCCCGTCCATCAGTCGAGCGGGTTCGCCCCGCAGTTCCAGTCGATCGAGGTCGAAGCGCTGGCCCATCAGCGCGCCATCCGCGGTGACCCAGAGCAGGTGCTCCGTCTCCGGGCTGTAGAGCGCGAACACGCCGGTCACGAGTGTCTTGCGGGAGCGATCGTCGAGGTCGAGCGCCACGATGTTCCAGTTCGCGATGGGCTCGTTGGCGCGTCGGACGCGCATCACGATCCCACGCCCGTTCGGGAGCGCCCTCGGCCACGCCAGGCCGGTCTCCCGATCCGCCGTGTCGAGCGGCAAGACCATCTCGTAGTCGGTGCCGTCCTCTCTCACCCGCGCCAGTCCTGGGCCGGCGTCGAAGTACAGGAAGCCATCCTCCGACCACGTGACCCCGCCGCCGGCCGCGATCTTGTCACTCACGATCGTGCGCGCCTGTCCACCACTGCGCGGGATCACCCTGACCGAGAAGGGAGCCACCGTGAGGAACGCGATCTGGCGGCCATCGGGTGAGAAGGCCGGACTGGTCGCGTGCTCCGTTCCGCGGACCGGCGTCGGTTCGAGCGCGTCGAGCTTCCGCGACCAGAGCAACGTCGTGGCGCCGCCGGTCCCCGTGTAGATGTACTCGTCCCCGTCAGGGGACCAGGCGAACCGTGTCCCGCCCGGCGACACCAACTGTTGAACATCGCGCGAGGTGAGCTCGAACCGGACCACGCGCAACGGCTTGTCCGGCGTCCGACCGCTCATCGAGAATGCGACCGCGCCGAGGGCCACGGCGATGGACCCGGCGACGAGCGCCCAGCCGGCCCGTGGTGGCAGCCCCATCGGTCCGGCGGCCACGGCGGCTCGGGTGATCGGCCGCGCCACCGTACCACCCGCCGCGAGCGCCGCCGAGAACTCGGGCGCGCTGGCAAAGCGGTCTGCCGGGAGCTTCTCGAGCGCCTTCATCACGGCGGCCTCGACCGCCTCCGGCACGGACCTGCGTTGCGTGCCGAGCGCGCGCGGTTCCTCCGACATCAGGCGCGCGACGATCGCCTGCACGCTCGGCCCCGTGAACGGTGCCTCGCCGGCCAGCATCTCGTACGTCACGGCGCCCAGCGCATAGTTGTCGCTGCGCGCGTCCACCGTACGCTCACCCATCGCCTGCTCGGGGCTCATGTACTGCGGCGTGCCCAGGCTCAAGCCCGTCTGCGTCATCCGCTGGCCTCCCGCCGTCTGCACGGCGAGGGCGATGCCGAAGTCGGCGACCAGGGCGTGGCCGCCCTGCAGCAGGATGTTCTCGGGCTTGATGTCGCGATGGATGACGCCGAGCGCGTGCGCGTGGCCCAGCGCATCGGCGATCTCGCGGGCAATCTGCACGGCATCGGCCACCGGCAGCTGCCGCTCGCGCTCGAGCCGGGCGCGCAGCGTCTCGCCGGTGACCAACGGCATCACATAAAAGAGGAGTCCATTGGCCTCGCCGCTGTCGAGCAGCGGGAGGATATGCGGATGCTGCAGCCGCGCCGTGGTGCGGATCTCGGTGAGGAATCGCTCGCTGCCGAGTGCGGCGCCAAGGTCAAGGTGCAGGACCTTGATCGCGACATCGCGGGCGTGGCGCAGGTCGTGGGCCAGGTAGACCGTGGCCATTCCCCCCTGGCCCAGCTCGCGCTCGATCCGATAACGATCGGCGAGGGCGGCGGTGAGGCGGGTGATGGGCTCGGACATCGCGCAAAGTTGCCGCCTGCGGTGCGATGCCGCCACCCGACGTGCCCGGGGTACGGACTCACGCGTATCTTGCCGCTCCTTGACCCACGGAGTGCGACCTCAGCCGCGGTCCTGCCAGGGTCGCCCTCGGAGTCGGTCCAGCCCATCAAGGATCAGTTCCAAACCGAACACGAAGTCCGGCAGACCGTCGTGCGAACCGTCGGCCACCTTCGATGAGAGCTCGTGCATATACGGATACGACGCCGCCGGTATCATCGGCAGGTAGCTGGCCGCGGCTGACGCATACTCGTCGGGGCTCACCGGGAAGTGCTGTTGCTGCAGGGCGTAGCCGAAGATGTAGTTGTCCAGCGTGTTCCACGCGCGATCCGTCTCGGCCCACGACAACCCGGCCTCGCGAAGCGCGCCGAGCGTCGCGTCGATGTAGCGCAACCTATTGGGGCCGACGGTGATCCGCGCCACGATCAGCATCGGCGCCCAGGGATGCGTCGTCATCACGGCGAGCGCAGAATGGGCGCGCGCGCGCATCGTCGCCTTCCAGTCGCCACCGAGCGCGGGCAAGGTGATCTCGCCGATGACCGAATCCACCATCCCGTCGAGCAGCTCATCCTTGTTGGCGACGTGGTTGTAGAGCGACATCGCCTCGACTCGTAGCGCCGTGGCGAGCCTGCGCATGGACAAGGCATCGATCCCCTGCCGGTCCGCCAACCGGATGCCGGCGCGCAGGATGCGGTCGCGGCTGAGCGGAGTGCGACGTGGCGTGGGCATACGCAGAAGATGACCTCGACTGACACTGTAAGGCAACCAGCGGCTGTCTTGACAACACTAACTTACGGTGTATGTTTCCACTTACATCGTAAGCTGCACCATCCTCCCTCTCGCCAATTCCATGCGCCATCTCGCATTCGCCGTCGCCGGACTGCTCACGCTCTCCTCCTGCCTTGCCGGTCAGGACACCCCTGCTACCGCCCTCGACTCCACCACAGTGATCCCCCGCTGGCACTTCGGCGCCGCAGTCGACGTAGGGCAGCCCGTTGGGGCCTTCAAACAGCAGGTCAGCAATGCTGTCGGGATCCAAGCGCATCTCCTGCTCCGACTGGACCGCCGCGGGAACACCGCGCTTCGACTCCAAGGCGGATGGCTCAACTATGGAAAGGAGAGTCAACCGGTCTGCCTCGGCGCGACGCCCGGCTGCCGCATCGAAGCGAACGTCTCCACCACCAACAACATCTTCTCCCTCAGCGTTGGTCCCGAGTGGTCGCGCCAGCGGGGAATGTTCCGCCTCTATGGCCACGCGCTCGTTGGCGTGAGTCACTTCGCGACGCTGAGCGCACTCAGCGGCGGCATCCTTCCCGAGTTCGTGGCCGCCGACGAGAACTTCGGCGATGCCGGGTTCTTCTGGAGCGGCGGCGGTGGGATCCAGGTGTCGATCAGCAAGCACTCCTCCCTGGATCTCGGCGTCGCGTATCAAGGACACGGTCGTCGCGAGTACCTGACCGAGGGCGGCATCACCGACAATCCGGACGGCTCGTTGAACTTTGATGTCAAGCGCTCCGCGGCGGACCTCGTCGCCATTCGCATCGGGTTCAGCAAGGCGCTTGCGTGGGGAACGCGTAGCTCCAAACCATGACGCACGAACCCGATCGCATGAAGGCAGCGGTGTACCGACGCTATGGGCCGCCTGAGGTGGTGAAGGTGGAGGAGGTCCCACGACCAACGCCCGGCCCATACGACCTCCTGATCCGCGTGCGCGCGACGACCGTCTCCTCAGCTGACTGGCGGATTCGCAGCCTGAGTGTGCCACGCGGGTTCGGAGTCCTGAGTCGACTCGTCTTCGGTATCTCCGCTCCGCGGCAGCAGATCCTCGGCAGCGAGCTCGCCGGCGACGTCGTGTCCGTCGGGGCGGCGGTGCGGAACTTCGCCGTTGGCGACGCGGTGATCGCCTTCCGGGGCGCCAAGCTTGGCGCGCACGCCGAGTATTGCTGCATCAAGGCCGATGCGCCGGTGGTGAAGAAGCCCGAAGCGCTTTCCTATCGTGCAGCTGCGGCACTCGCCTTCGGCGGCACTACCGCGCTCGACTTCTTTCGGCGCGCCAGGCTACGCGAGGGTGAAAGCGTGCTGATCAATGGCGGCTCCGGTGCCGTTGGCTCGGCGATGTTGCAGATCGCCGTCGCGCGCGGTGCTGAGGTCACGGTGGTATGCAGCGAGGCGAACCGCGACCGCATGCAGCAACTTGGCGCCAAGCGCGTCGTGGACTACGCGAGCAGCGACTTCGCCTCCGAAGGCCTGCGCTATGACGTGATCGTGGATACGGTGGGGAACGCGCCCTACTCCCGTGTGCGCGACGCGCTCACCCCAGACGGGAGGCTGCTGCTCGTGCTGGCCACCCTGCCGCAGCTGCTTCACGCGCCTTGGGTGGACCTCACGACGCAACATCGCGTCTATGCCGGTCCGGCTACGGAGCGGCTCGACGACCTGCACACTCTCGTGGAGATGGCGGCCGCGGGTCAGTTCACACCGCTCATCGATTGCTGTCTTCCGCTGAGCTCGATCGCGGCGGCGCACGCGCGTGTGGAGAGTGGAAGAAAACGCGGCAGTGTTGTCGTCGACCTCTGAATGTAGTCCGTTCCCTCCTCTCTCCCCATCTCATGCTACACATCTGCCTGCTTGCCTGCCTGGTCCTTACGCTTGGCGTGCATCCGCTGACGGCGCAGTCGCCCGAGTCCGCAACCGCCCTGCTGGACCGCACCATCGACCGTATGGGTGGCGACTCCGCGCTGCGCGGCATCCGGAGTCTGCGCCTCGACATGGTCACGCAGTGGCTCCCCACTTCCTTCGCGACGCGACCGTTCTCCGCTCAGCCGTCGTACGAGCGCAACGTGGAGCTGCGCGACTACACGAATCACGCCTGGCGGAACACCCGCAGCGTGCTTGGCGCCGGGGCGGGTTTCAGCGTCGTGGATCTCGTGCGTGACAGCATCGCGGCGCGCTACGGCCCCACCTCGGCCAACAAGCAGGGATGGTCGCCGCTCAACCTCGCCTACGTGGATGAACGACGTGAGCTGTTCGCGCTGGCTCCCGAGCGGCTGGTCCTCACCCTTCGCGCGCTCCCGAGGCTTGGCACACTCGCTGATACCCTGCTGGACGGCGAGCGGCACGCTCGACTCACCGCCACCGTGGACGCATCGCCCGTGACCCTGTTCGTACGCCGCCGTGATGCGCTGCCCGTGATGGTGCGCACAACGGCTGACGCTGCCGCCGACTTCGGACTCGCGCCGTGGGGACGTCACGAGGTGGAGTACTGGTACTCCGGCTGGCAACGGGGAGCGGGTGGCGTGCTGCTTCCGACGCAACGCGACGTGCGTCGCGTGGGGCAAGCCTACAAGAGGATGACGGTGCTCGCGTTGGAGATCAACGCACCCGCGCCCGCCGATTCGTTCGCGATCAGCGATAGTCTGACGAAGGCGTATCTGGCCAGCGAACGCCGGCCGATGTGGAGGGTGGATGTCACGTCGATGGGGCGTGTGGTGCAGGAGCATTTCGCTGTCACACCGCCGATGCTCGGCAGTCCCGGTGCGGTGCGGATCGGCGGTACGTGGGTGGTGTTCGAGACCGCGCAGCACGAGGGCGCGTTGGGGTTGATGCGCGAGTGGCTGGCCACCCTCGCACCGACGGTGCCGATCGGCGCCGGCATTGCCGCGATGCCCGCGACGGCCAACGGTGGCGCCCGCTGGTTCGCCAGCAACAGGTCGTCCCCACTCTTCATCGCGCCCGGTGCCGCGCCGTACGTGCAGCGCATCACCGGCCGATCGAGCGCTGGGACCGTCGTGTCCACCGCTCGCTGGGCGCGCATCGGCAGCGATTCGTTGTGGCTCGAACCATTCGACGCGCCGAACGTATCGGGAGCGCTGGCGGTGTATTCACCTACGCTACGCTGGCTCTACTTGCCGACGGCGAACGCGCCAGCGCAGGACGCGGAACAGGCAGCGTTGATCGCACGGCTCCGTGCTCGAGGCCTCCCGGTCGAGTTCATCGGGTCGGCGCGGCGATTGGTGTCGCCGATGCAAGCGACGAGGTAGCGTCCCTGCGTTGACACCGGGTACCGTGCCCGCCTACCCTTCGCGCATCGCCACCCCCGACCACGAGCACATCACCGTGTCCAATCACTCAGATCGCCACCGCGTTCGCCCCGCGAGGCACGCCGCGAGGCTCGCGGCGCTGTCCCTTGCGGCCCTGGCCGCGACCCTGTTGACATCCGGCACGGCCAGCGCGCAGGCAACGGCCGCGACGTCCCCCGCGAGCACCGCCGCGGTCCCGGCCACGCCCGCGAGCGGCCCCGACCTGCAGGGGCTCTGGGACTTCACGATGCGCGTGGGGGATCGGACCTCCCCCGGCTTCCTCGCGCTCGGTCCGGTGGAACGGGGATGGGCCGGCTCGATCACGATGTACCTGACGAACACGCTGGCGATCCGATCGTTCACCGTGCACGGGGACTCCGTGCGGATGGTCGTCGCCTCGCGCGAGGGCGACGTGCGGTTCCACGGACGGCTGACCGACGGCGGCCGCACGATGGAAGGCATCGTGGACTACCACGGCGGCGCGCGCCTTCCGATGATCGCCACGCGGCGCGCCATCCCCGTCGCGCCGCGCTGAGGCCGACCACGTCGCCGGTGTGGCACATCACGGACCGCAAGCACGACCATCCGGTCCATCCCGCATCTGTCCAAGGGGGTCACGGCGCGCGGCTGACCGGCCCGAGCCGCTCGTCCAGCCATCGCGTGGACTCGGCCACCCACATCGGACGCGGGAGGAAGTGCCCGCCCTCGAACAGCACGTGCCGCTTGAGCCCTGGCGGTGACCCGAGAAGCCGGAAGAACGGCAACTGCGACGACTCGTATGGAAAGACACTATCGTAGCGGCCGCTGAGCATCAGCACGGGGATCGTGATGCGCGGCAGGAAGTTCAGCGGGTCCACTTCGGGTCGCGGTGTCGCCGAGCTGAAGCCCGCGACGTTGAGGATCGCCGTGCGGATCCTCGGTTCCGTCGCGAGCACCGTTCCGCCGATGCGCCCTCCCCAGCTCGTCCCCACGTAGGCCAGGCGCGTCGTATCGATGTCGGAACGCGTGAACGCGTAGTCGATCGACCGGCGCATCTCCGTCGTCCACCGCACCATGCGATCCCGGTGCGCGATCGCCCCATCCAGTCGGTCCCCGGGAAGGCTCGGGCCACGCCCGTACGTGTGTTGGTAGATCGGGTACACCACGGCGCGGCCGCTGCGAATGAGGAAGTCCACGTAGGACATCGACAACGCGCGCGTGTCGGGCCGAACAAAGGCGTCAGAGGCCGGCCAGATGACGATGGTCTGGTACGGCGGCTGCGCGCGCCGGGGGAGGAAGATCGCGGCCAGCATTCGCGGACCACCACCCGGCAGGTCGAATGCGACGTCCTCGCGCACCCAGTCCGGGTGCGTGCTGTCGCGGGCGGTCACCTCGGCATTGAGCGGCGTGCGGTCGTAGTCGTAGAGCGCGAGGTAGCCGCGGAAGGTGGCGTCGTCCACCGGCGTCGCGCGCGCCACGTCTCGCGCCCTCCGCTGGATCGGAGCCAACGCCCGTGCAAGGTCCGGCGCGTCGCCGAGCCGGCGGACCAACCGGATGCCGTTGATGGGCGAACGATCGAACTCCGGGGCGGTGTATACCTCGCCGAAGAGGTACGTCGGGTCGGACCACCCGCCGCCCAGGATGAAGCGCTGCCCCGGCTCGCGGGCGTTGGCGGTCCACTCCCGGACATTCCCGGCCAGGTCGTAGATGCCCCGCGGACTCACGCCACCCGGCGCACCACCGCGCACCGGGCCGTCAGCTTCATAGCGTCCGTGGGGGACCACCCACCGCGCCGCGTCGGGAATCGCCGCCGCGTTCCACTCGAGCAGTGTCGGCAGCGACTTCTCGACGAACCGCGCGTAGGCGCGCGCCTCGTACCAACTCACGCCTCCCACCGGAATGTCCTCCGTCCCCGGCCTCGGCGCGGATCCGATCCAGCCCGCCGGGCCGGCCAGTCCCGACTCGTCGGTGAAACGCGCCATCGCATCGCGCCACGGGATCGAACGGCCGTCGCGCACGATCGTCGAGTCCCACCAGCGCGGGTCCGAGTAACCCCCTGCGTCCACGAACGCCTTGTACTCGCCGTTCGTCACCTCAAGCTTGTCCATCAGGAAGTCCGCGAGGTCGAGCGGGTCGGACGCCGGAACGCCGTAGAGCGTCGAGACGAGGCCGCGGCCGCGGAGCAGGACCATTCCGCTGTCGGGATCGCTCACTTGCTGTAACGGGACTGGCGCCGGGATCGGCGCGTAGCTCCCTCCGACACGCGCGCCGAGCACCGTGACGGGACGATGCCCGCTGAGCGCGTACCGATAGAAGGAGGCGTTGCGCGGGATCCGGACCGGCCCGGTGGGGGTGGTGCCCACAGGGATCCAGCGCGTGGTGTCGCCGACCGGCGCGCGCGTGACGGCCGCGCCGGCGGGCTCGCTCAGGAACTCGTGGGTCATCGCGAGCTCGGTCCACAACCGCGCGAGTGCCGGATCGCCCGGCGTCCGCTCCTCGGCGCGCTCAGCGAGCGCGTAGGCCGAGTCGAGAGCGTCGGCTTCGATCAGGCGGGCGATCTCCGGCAGCGCGGTCTCGCTCACCCACCGCGTGCGTGCGTCCCGCAAGTAGAGGACGCCGAGCGCGACCAGCGCGACGAGCGAGGCGCCGGCGGCATAGGTCATCGTGCGGGACTTTCTCAAGAAAACCCGGCTCGGCCCGTCAGACGTCGGTTGGGCCAGCGCGCGCAAGTCCGTGAGCAACGCCGCAGCGGTCTCAGGTCGCTTTGGCGCCTCGCGCGCGAGGCAGCGATCCACGAGCCGTGCGAGCGCCGGCGGCACGCTCGGCGCGCGCGTCGAGAGCGATGGCGCGGCATCCACCATCTTCGCGATGAGCACCTGCTGGACCGTCCCGGTGAACGGCGGTTCGCCAGCGAGCATCTCGTAGAGCACCGCTCCGATCGCATAGATGTCCGCGCGATGGTCCACCGCGACGTCGCCGGCGGCCTGCTCCGGCGCCATATAGGTCGGCGTACCGAGTGAGACCCCCGCAGTGGTCAGTGCGGCAGACTCGCGTGCGGATCCCACCGCCTTTGCGATCCCGAAGTCCACGAGGATCGCGTGGCCCTCGGAGAGCAGGATGTTGTCGGGCTTGATGTCGCGGTGCACGACGCCGCAGGCGTGCGCGTACACGAGCGCCTCGACGGCGTCGCACGCGATCCGCAATGCCTCGGCCTGCCCGAGGGGGATGCCAGCGCCGAGCCGGTCGCGCAGCGAGCTCCCGGTGACGACCGGCATCACGTAGAAGAGGATCGCGCCGTCGTCGGCCACGCCGGAATCCAGCAGCGCGAGGATGTGCGGGTGGTTGAGTCGCGCGGTGATCGCGATCTCGCGGAGGAAGCGATCCCCGGCGAGCGACAAGTCCGGATTGAGGACCTTGATGGCGACATCGCGCTGGTGACGCAGGTCGTGCGCGAGGTAGACCGTCGCCATTCCGCCCTGACCCAGCTTGCGCTCGATGCGGTAGCGGTCGGCGAGGGCGGCGGCGAGGCGATCGGTGACTGACATCGCGCAAAAGTCGCCTCTCTCGGCGCGCGACGCCAGCGTGCCATGCATGTTGCGGACTCCCCGCCAAACCCTCCTTATTGAAGGGGTCCGCAACAGAACCGGATGCTGGTCTGACTCGGGAGGCGTCTCCGTGCACAGGACACTCGCGCCACACGCGGTTTCTCTCGGCCTTCTCGTCGCAGCGCTCTTGAGCGCGTGCCGGCCGCAGTACGTCGCCCCGAACGACGAGCTCCGGGCGGATACACGACCGTTGAGCGCGCACGGCGTCACCGTCACGGCACCCGCGAGCGTGCGCGAGGAGCCCGGCTCGGCCCCTGCTGCCAGGGAGTACGCGTGGAGGGGCCCGCGGGTCTGGGTCAGCATCCAGGCCTGTAAGGGGGTCGCCGACGATGGACTCTGCGCTTCCGAGGGCAAGGGACTCCCGCGTGCCCGTGTCGAGGGCGCGGAGATCCGGCGGTCCGAGGATCGGGATGCGAACACGCCCCGTGCCGTGGTCTGGGTCACCCCCGACGGCGCGACCAGGCGCACGGTCGTCCTCATCATCGGCCGCACCCTTGGGGATTCGGCGCTCGTGCGGCGGATCGCCGACTCTGTTCAGCCTGTCCCCGAGTAGGCGCCGCATCAACGGCGTGACGAGGCTTCGTCAGATGCCGCTCAACCGCCCGCGCACGCGCACCCGCCACATCCAGTAGGCGAGCAACACGATCGGAGCGAACGCGACCACCAGGAGCACCGGCACGACCCGCACCGGCTCGGGAATGAACTTCATCTGCCCCAGGAAGAACGAACCCGTCGCGACGAAGAGCGCGAAGCACATCCGCCAGAGATGCCGCGCCAGGCGCCGCGCGCCTAGCAAGCCGCCTGCGCGGAGCGCGCGCAGGTCGCCGATCGCCGCCAGCAACACGACCGTGCCGATGACGAGCGGCGGCACCACGCGCGGGCGGCCGACCACCGGCACCGTGGGATCCAGCCACTCGGTCACGCCCGCGTACAGGCTCGTCACGGCGTACGCGAATGCCAGGACCATCATCCCGACGTTCACGCGCTGACCGATCCCGGGCAGCGTCCTGACCGTCGTCATCGCGGTGAGCACGAGGTACACGGCGACGAGCCCGGCGAAGACCTGGCTCGGCTGGTCCTCGTACACGCCGATCCCCGCCGCCGTGAGGCCGAGGACGACCATCCCCCAGGTGAATACCGCACCGCTCCGCTTGTGGAGGCGCCCGCCCTTGGCGGCCGAGAGCGCGATGGTCCCCGCCACGATGCTCGCAAGCCCGGCGGCGAAGTGGACCGAGAGGGCCAGCCACGCGATGCCAGAGGACGTCGCGAATGTGACTCGATCCATGCCAGACGCTCCGCGAATGGGGTGTACTTATGGGATACCCATACGGGAGGAGCCCGCGGTGGTTTCGCCGCGCCGCATCACCGCGACCCCGAACGCGATCAGGAACCCCGGCAAGAGCACGTTGGTCACGTCCGCCGCGGGTTGCACCACCGGCGTGATGTTCCTGAACATCCCGAGCAATCCGAGCACCGCCGTGACGCCCCCGAGCACCGCCATCTTCCGCCCGCCGACGCGCCAGAGCGCCAGCGCGAACGCCGCGAACGAACCGTAGAGCGCGAGCTCCCCCACGAACTCCCCGATCGCATTACCCAGGTAACTGTTCAGCGCGTCGAATACCGTCGCCAGCAGCTGCCGCTGCGCCCCATCGGCCAACGGCCACGCCTCGGCCAGCGCCCACTGCGCGGTGCTCCAACGGGCGAGCCCGAGCGTCATCGCCAACGCCGCGACCACCTGAAGCAGCACCCCGAGCTTGAGCGCCGACGCATTGCGACCATCCTGATGCCCCAAGGCCTCGGCCGCCCCGACCGCCGCCGCGATCAGGGTGAGCGGAAGGATGGCGTAGACGATCCACACCGCCCGTCCCGTCGCCCCGAGCGCCAGGAGCTGCGGAAGCACCTCGGCGGCGGGGCGGTCGAGCACGTCGGGATACCCGAATCGAGCGGCAAGCCACGAGAAGACGAGCAGGAAGCCCACGCTCGCAGCGATGTACGTGGCGCCGCCGAGGCGCGCGGCCAGCGACGGGCGCGTGGCGAGGATCGGTTCCACTAGAAGCGCACCCCGAGCCCGATCGTGGGGTTCACGCGGGTCTGGTTCGTCTGCGGAGCATGTAGCAGGGCGACGCCGAGCTGGCCGCTGTATCGGTCGGTGAAGTTGCGCCGCACGCCGACGTCGGCGATCGCGCTGTTCGACCAGCCCTTTGTGATGCTCGGCGCGAACGAGACCGAGACGTACGGCGAGGTGGAGGCGTAGGGCGCGAGGTAGTACGCGGCTCCCACCCGGATGAAGTTCGTATTACGATTCTCCCCGCCCCGCTTGATGATCGTGGGATAATGGGCGATAAAGGTGGCCAGATGGCCCTTCGACAGCTGGACGCCGGTGCCCGGCGAGCGGAAGATCGTCACCGTTGCGCGCCAGCGGTCCGGGCGTTCTGCGGACCGGACAGGCGCCTCGATCGACTGGGCGATCGCGGCGACCGGCGAGAGGGCGAGCACCAGGAACAGGGAGGCAACGCGCATGGCAGGGATCCTTTTGTGTGTGAGGTCGGTCGCCCGTGGTGACGACACACGAAGGATGCCCCCGGCCGATCGGCAGGACAGTGGCCAAGTACGCCACCCGAGTGGCCGATCGCGCCAGCCCACCGCCGGTCCGCACCTTGCCTGAAGTGAGCGTGGCCCCGGCAGTCGCCGCCGACCTGGTCGGGTACCTACGAGCCAAAGGGTTCGACGGCGACGCCGTGTGCCGCCGGGCAGGGCTCGACCCGGCGGACCTCGCGACCCGCACGACCCGCATTCCAGGCGCGACGATGGCTGCGCTCTGGCGCGAGGCCATCGCCGCGTCGGGCGACCCGGAACTCGGCATGCACGCGACCGTGGAGGCAAGCCCGGGCGCGCTCGATATCGTCGGCTATGTCATGCTGAGTTCTCGCACCGCCGACGAAGCCCTGCGGCGGGGTGCCCGACTGATCCGCCTGCTCAATGATGGCCTGACGCTCGAGATCACGCGCGAGCGACTCGGCACTCGGTGCGTGCTCACCGTGCTCCCCACCGGGGACGAGTTCCTGCAGCACGACCCTCGCCAGGTCGTGGAGACGATCCTCATCGGCATCGTGCACCAGCTGCGGATGCTCACCCAACGCGCCCTGCTGCCGCTGTCCGTCACGATGCGCCACGCGCGGCCGCGGACGGGTTCCGCCGAACACGAGCGGCTGTTCAAGGTGAAGCCGCGGTTCGGGGCCGACGCGGACGAGGTGGTCATCGCGAACGCGGACCTCGACCTGCCGCTCCGGTCGGCCAATCCTGCCCTGCTCGCATCCTTCGACACCCTCGCTGCGGCCGCGCTCGCGGCCCTCGGCACACGCGACGCGGTCGCCGGACGGGCCGCGGCGGAGATCGTCGCCGCGCTCAAGGGCGAGGCGCCCACGGTCAACGTCGTGGCGCGCGCCTTGGCGATGAGTCCGCGCAAGCTGCAGCGCTGCCTCGCGGAGGAGGGCACTTCATTCCAAGAGCTGCTGGACAGCGTGCGGCGCGAACTTGCGGTCCGGCACCTGGCAGACCCCAACGCGACGGTGGCGAAGGTGGCGTGGCTCGTGGGATTCTCGGAGCCGAGCGCGTTCCACCGGGCGTTCCGGCGATGGACGGGACAATCGCCGCGCGCGGTGGCGTAGAGTCTTTCATCGCAGCACAGAAGGATCAATGACTGAGAACTCTCCTGGATCGTTCGGCGCGATGCGGCGAGTCAGCTGCCTCGTCATCGGCGCGCTCTTGCTCTGCGCCTGCGGCGAACGCACCCCGTTCCTCAAGGCGTACGTGCCGCTGACGGGTACCACGATCCGGAGCTACAACTAGCCGGACTCGATCTTCTCCGCGCCCAGCGACAGCGGACTGCTCAGACCCGAAGGCAATACGCTGCGATGCGCGCTGTCCCCAAGGCCCCGCCGACCGGCATTAGTCCTATTGTGCGATGGACAACACCCCGGCGAGCGAGTAGGCATTAAAGGTCGGCTCGCCGGAGGGCGCCCCCTCCACGCGGACGACTTCCCCCGGAGTCCACATCGTCAAGCGCGCCGCCGATCTCGCCATCAAGCCGCTCACCAAGATGCCGACCGGCATCCAGGGCTTCGATGAGATCACCGAAGGAGGACTGCCGCGCGGTCGCACCTCCTTGGTCACCGGCGGTGCGGGCTGCGGCAAGACAGTCTTCGCCCTGCAAGCCATCGTCACCGGTGCCCAGAAGCATCGGGAGGCGGGGATCTTCGTCGCGTTCGAGGAATCGACGCAGCAGATACTCACGAATGCCGCAACATTCGGATGGGACCTGCCGGCCCTGACCCGCCGCAAGCTCTTCTTCCTCGACGCGCAGCTCTCGCCCGATGTGGTCAAGGCGGGCGAGTTCGACCTGATCGGGATGCTCCAGGTGCTCGCCGCCAAAGTCAAGGAGCTCGGGGCGACGCGCATCGTGTTCGACGGCATCGACGTCCTGCTCGGGCTCCTCGACGACCCGGTCGCGGAACGGCGCGAGGTCTACCGAATCCGCGACTGGCTCCGCACGAACGGGCTGACGGCCATTATCACCCAGAAGCTCGACGCCTCCGAACACCGCTATCAGTTCCTGCAGTTCATGGTGGACTGCGTCGTAAGCCTCAAGCATCACGTGCTCGACGGCTCCGCGTTCCGCAGTCTCAGAGTCGTGAAGTACCGCGGATCGGGCTTCTCCTCTGATGAGTTCCCGATCACGCTGAGCTCGCGCGCGATGCAGCTCACCAACCGCGGCCCGGCGGAGCTGGTCTATCGCGTCACCAACGAGCGTGTCTCCACAGGCCTCCCGCGCCTCGACCACATGCTCACGGGCGGCTACCACCGGGGCAGCAATGTGCTGATCTCGGGCGCACCGGGCACCGCCAAGTCCACGCTCTGCAGCCTCTTCGCGGCAGCCGCCTGTGCGCGCAAGGAACGCACGCTGTACGTGAGCTTCGACGAGGGCGCGGCGCAGATCGTGCGCAACGTGCGCTCGGTCGGCGTCGACTTGGCGCCCCACCTCAAAAGCGGCCTGCTCGCGATGCACTCGACCCGAACGCGTGGCCCGAACATCGAGGATCAGTTCGGCGCCCTGCGTGAGCGCGTACTGGCCCACAAGGCGCGCTGCCTCGTCATCGACCCGCTCTCGGCGCTCTCCAGCAAGCTGGCCCACGTCGCCTCCGCCGATGCCGCCCAGCAGTTCATCGACTTCCTCAAGGGTGAGGGCGTGACCGTCGTGAACACGTCGCTCATGGACGGCCTTGCGGTGGACGAGGCGACCGCCACCGGAATCTCGACCATCGCCGATACCTGGATCCACGTCTCGTACCTCGTGCAGGACGGCGAGCGCAACCGCGCACTCACCATCGTCAAGTCGCGCGGTACCGGGCACTCGAATCAGGTGCGCGAGCTCAAGCTCTCCGATAGCGGCGTCGACCTCGCCGACGTCTTCGTGGCGCAGGGCAAGGTGCTGATGGGCGTGGCACGCTGGGAGTGGGAACAGGAGGAGCGCGCGGCGAAGAAGCAGGCACAGGCCGCGACGGTGCTCAAGCGGCTCCAGCTCAAGCTCGCACAGGCCGAGGCCGCGGCGCGGCTGAAGGTCGTGCAGGTCGAGATGGAGGCCCGCACCGCCGAGATCGCGGTCCACGCCGAGGCGACCGGACGCGCGTCGGAGTTGCGCGTGAGCGATCGGGCGATGCTGCGGAAGATGCGTCACGCGGACGTCGAGGTGAGCGTGACGAAGACACAACCGCGACGCCGGCGCGGGGCGGCCGTGAAGCGCCGTCCGGAGCCGGAGAGCTGAATGACATCTCCCCGACGCCGGAATGCCACGCTCAAGCTCCGCCTCTATGTGGCCGGAAGCGCCCCGAACTCACTGCGCGCCACGGGCAATGCGAGGGCGATCTGCGAGGAGTACTTCCCGGGGGGCTACGACCTCGAGATCGTCGACATGATCGAGTCCCCGCGACGCGCACTGGCCGATGGCATCATCGTCACGCCGACGCTGCTCAAGCTCGCACCGCTGCCCTTGCAGCGCGTGATCGGCAACCTCAGCGACACCGTCCGGGTCCTGTCGGTCCTGGCGGGCCATTGAGCCCCGGACGGGGCCGGGATCGGGAGCTTGCCCACCGCCTCGCCGAGGCCGAGGCGACCATCGAGGCGCTGCTCTCCGGTCAGGTGGACGCGGTGGTGGACGGCGTCTCTCGCACGCCGGTGTTGCTGGCCAAGGCCCAGACGGCGCTGCGCGAAAGCGAGGAACGCTACCGCCGCATCCTCGAGACCACAAAGGAGGGCGTCTGGAGCACCGATGTCGCGGGCATCACCACCTTCATGAACCGCAGCATGCGCGAGATGCTTGGCTGCGCGGATGGCGAGCACCTCGGCAAGCGGCACGAGGACTTCGTGGCGGACGCGGAGCTCCCCCACCTCGCGCGCTACTTGACCAAGGCAGAGCCGGGCGCGGCCGCGCTCAGCATCCCACTGCGCCGCGTGAGCGGGGAGACCGTCTGGGTTGAGCTGCTCGCCGTGCCGGTGCGCGACCGCAACGGCGCGCCAGACGGGCTCCTCGCGATGGTGACCGATGTGAGCGAACGCCGGCTCGCCGTCGAGGCGCTGCGCGCCGCCGAGGAGCGGATGCGGTTCGCAATGCGCAGCACGAACATCGGCATCTGGGACCAGGACTACCGCAGCGGCCAGCTGCAGTGGTCGGAGATACTCGAGGCGCAGTACGGACTCGCCCCCGGCGCGTTCGATGGCACCTTCGACGCGTTCGTGGCGCTCGTGCACCCGGAGGACCGCGCGGAACTGTCGGCGACGGTCGCTGAGGCGACGCGGCGCGGCGGCGATTTCAGCGTGCGACACCGCGTGGTGCACGCCGACGGCAGGGTCCGCGTCCTCGCCGGCTCCGGACGCATCGTGCTTGATGATGGCGGGCAGCCGCTGCGTGCCATCGGGATCTCGCAGGATGTCACCGAGCGCGAGGATCTGGAACTGCAGTACCGGCACTCGCAGAAGATGGAGGCGGTCGGCCAGCTGGCGGGCGGCGTCGCGCACGACTTCAACAACATCCTGTGCGTCATCCTCAGCTGCGGGGACCTGCTGCTCACGGACCTCGCGCCCCACGACCCCGCGCGCAACGACGCCGAGGAGATCGTGAAGGCCGCGCATCGCGCCGCCGACCTCACGCGCCAACTCCTCATGTTCAGTCGCAAGCAGGTGCTCAGCCCGCGGGTGCTCGATCTGGCGACGGTCACTGCGAACATGGCCGGCATGCTCCGCCGCGTCGTGGGTGAGGACGTCGCCCTCAGGATCCTCCACGATCCGGCCATCGCCAGCGTGCGGGCCGACCCGGGCAGCGTGGAGCAGGTGATCCTCAACCTCGTGGTCAACGCGCGCGACGCGATGCCCACCGGCGGCACACTGACGATCCGAACGCGCAATGTGATCATCACCCCGGCGACCATCGCCGCCGAGAGGTTGTTCGACGTGGCGCCGGGCCGCTACGTCGAGCTGGCGGTGTCGGACACCGGAGTGGGCATGGACGCAGCCACCCAGCAGCGCGTGTTCGAACCGTTCTTCACCACCAAGCCGGTCGGCAAGGGCACCGGGCTCGGCCTCTCGACGGTGTTTGGGATCGTTCAACAGAACCAGGGCTCCGTGCGGATCCAGAGCGCCCTCGGCCACGGGGCCACCTTCTCCGTCCTGCTTCCGCAGGTAGATGCTGTCCCGGACGAAACTCCGGAGTCCTCATCCGTGTCGCGGGCGCACGGCACCGAGACGATTCTGCTGGTCGAGGACGAGGACCAGGTCCGGATCATCGCGCGCATGATCCTTGAGCGCAGCGGCTATACCGTGATCGAGCAGCGGACCCCCGCGGACGCGCTGCTGCACTGCCAGCACGCCGAGTCGCACATCGACCTGTTGCTCACGGATGTCGTGATGCCGCTGATGAGCGGGCCCGAACTGGGGCGCCGCGTGCTGGAGATCCTTCCGCACGTGAGGGTGCTCTGCATGTCGGGCTACACTGACGACAGCACGATCCGGCACGGCGTCCTGCACGGCGACACGGCGTTCCTGCACAAACCGTTCAGCTCCAGATCCCTCACGCGGAAGGTGCGGGAGGTGCTGGACGGCCCAGCCAGGGCGCGCGAACCGTCACCGTCATCGGACGCACGGTAACACTCACGGGTTGTCGGGCATCCCGCGTCGCAGGAACGACATCCCGTCCATCTCCTTGGCCACCGCCGCGGGCACGGCGATCCGCAGGTGCCGAAGGACCGACGGCGCGATGTCCACGATGGCCGGCGTCCCGCTCCTGAAGCGCGCATCGAGGTTCGGGCGGTTGGTCACGATCCACGTGGTGCGCTCACGCGAGGACTGGCCACCGTGGCCCTTGCCGGTGAGCGGATCCCGCCCGTGGTCGGTCGTCACGACGATCATCCAGTCCTCGCCGAGGGCCTCCCGCTGCTTCACCGCCTCCCAGATGCGCCCCACCTGCGCATCGGCTTGGCGAACCGCGGCGTAGAACGCCTCGCTGTCGCCGGCCGCGTGCGCCGCGTCGTCGGTGTGCTGGAGATACACCCAGGAGAGGTCCGGCCCCCGCTCCCTGATGTACGCACCGGCCTTGGTCGACACGTGCTCGTCGATCGCCAGGATGTACCGCGACGAGGTATCGTGCGGGAAGGCGACCGTGTCGAGCTCGAATCCATCGAAGGCTTGGTCGATCCGGAAGTCTCCCGCCGCGGGATTCCCCTCGCCGACGAGCACCGTGCGATTGTCGAGCCACGTGGAGAAGATCGCGGTCCGCCGCGACGGGTCGACCGTCTCGACGATGCGGAAGATGTTCCAGTAGGCATAGTTGGGCGACTGACGGCTGTTCCCCCAGACGTTGTGCTTGTGCGCCCAGGTCGCCGTCAGGAGACTCATATAACCCGGCGCCGAGATGGTCGGAGTCTCGGTCGGACCGCCTCGCTCGCCGCCCACGTACGCGCGCGCGTACCCACCGGCAGCGGCGATCTCATCGAGTACGGGTGTGGACACCCGCTCGATCACATCGGCGGGGATCCCGTCCAGCACGATGAAGACGGCCTTGTGCGCCGGTTCGCCGGTTCGCAGGACCGGCTGCCTGCACGCCGACACCAAGGTAAGGCCGACGATGAAGCGAAGGAGGGTCCTCACCCCGGCGGCTGCGTCGCCTCGAAGTTCATCCTTGCACGACCGTCTTGAAGCCGCCGTACGCCATGAGCTTTGGATTGAACGGCATCTCGTTCGGCTTCATAGGCTTCTTGTTCATCTCTTCATCCATCTGCTTCATTACGCGTTTGTTCACGGCGGTGCGGTGCGCCTTGTTCTTGAAGACAATGAACGAGAAGAACACCGTCTGGTTCGGCTTGAGCTTTGCAAGCTTCTTGAAGGTACCGCAGCCAGGCATGCTTTTGAGGTCATCACCCGCACACTCGAAGTATGCGAGAGCGCCGTGTTTCATCCACGCTCGCTTTCCCATCCGCGCCATCTTGGTGTAGGCCTTGACGCGACTCTTTGCGATCGGTATCACGAATCCGTCGACGTACGTCATAGTGCTGTCCTCGTGTATCCTATTCCGGGATAGGAGTTTCAATCGGGGTCGGTCGAGTATACGACGCGATCACCGACCGTGCGAGCCTCGGCGGGCTGGAACCCGCGACTCCCCCACCGCGTAGGCCAGTCATGATCGATCGTCTCGCCGCGTGCCTGCCCCGGTGCCAGCGGACCGTCCGGCCGACCGCGTGCGTGGCCCTCTACGCGACGCTCGGATGTGCCGGCTCCTCGACGTCACCCCCCATCGCGGTCGAGGAGGACACCAGCTTCTCCGGCCCCTTCCCCGTGCAGATCACGGGCTACGCCGGCGACGCGATGGAGCCGTTCATCACGCGCAACGGCCAACATCTCCTCTTCAATAACCGCAACGATCCGGCCGACCTCACGGACCTGCACATCGCCGAGCGTGTGAACGACAGCTCCTTCACCTACCTCGGCCCCCTCGCCCCGCTCAACTCGGTCGCGCTCGACGCCGTGGCCGCCGGCACGGCCGATGGCACGATCTACTTCGTCTCGCTGCGCAGTTACTTCGCCACCTTCTCCACCATCCATCGCTCCACCCTCGCGGGAAGCGTGGCCGGGCCACCGTCCCTGATGGCGACCATCACCACCGGTGGCGGCGGTCTCCTGGACTTCGACGTGGATGTCGCCGCCGACGGCGCGACACTCACCGTCGCACGCGGACGCTTCACCGGCGGCGCCATCCCGACCTCCGCGGACCTCGTGCTCTACCAAGCCGATGGCGCGGGGTTCATCCCCTCGGCCGCCGGCGCCGCCACCTACGGCGCCGTCAATACCGCAGGGCTCGAGTACGCGCCCGCCACCTCGGCCGACGGACTGCTCCTCAGCTTCACCCGGCTCGCGCAAGCCCCCGGAAGCGCGCCCACGCTCTGGATCGCGCGCCGCGCCGCGGTCACCGATCCCTGGGGGGCCCCGGCTCGGATTCGCGGTCCCTCGGGGATGGTCGAGGCCGGGAGCTGGTCACCGGATGCGCGCACGCTGTACTATCACGCGCTCGCGGGTGACCGCTTCATGATCCAGCGACTCACGCGGTAGCGCTGCTCAGGGTGCGCGGACCGTCACAGTCATCGGCAGCACGGTGACGGCCACCGGTGCCGCGGCCGCGTTCGCCGCCGCGTTCACCACGGCAGTGATCGTCGTTTCCACCGTGGTCGCGGTGGTCAACGTCTCCAGGATCAGCTGACCGAGCCGGAAGGTCGCCGTCGTCGCGCCCGGTGTCGTGCCGGTGAAGCGGATGATGCCCGCTGCGACCTGCGACTCGTCCACCGTGATCACTGCGTCCCGCCCACCGGCGTCACGCCACGGACCGACGGAGCGGTCGAAATAGCCGAAGCGCGCGGGGTCCCACGAGACCGTGACATCGAGCGCTGCGACGTCCGCACCCCCACGGTTCGACAGGTCGGCCGTGATCGGCACCCCGAAGCCCTGCCCCGGATTCATGTCGGCCACCGGGGCGACACCGATGAGGAGTCGGACCCCGGGCGGCGCAGGTGCCACCACGAGGTCCCCCGACAGGATGTTCACCGGCCCGTTCGTCACGAAGTTGAGCTGCAGCGTGCCCGCTCCCTCGACGGCGAGGTTCGTGAAGGTCGCGATGCCATCCACCGCCGTCACGACGCGCGTGCCGAAGAGCGTACCGGGGCCCTGCGGATAGGCGGTCACCACCGCCGTTCCTCCGAGCACCCGCAGGCCTGCGTGGTCGCGCAGCTCGACCACCGGTTGCGTGGTGAACGGCAAGCCGGACGCCGCGCCGGCAGGCTGCGTCAGCACCGCGAGCGACGCCACCTGCTGCGTGATCACGATGGCGTCCGTGGTGTCAGGTACCAGCCCCGGTGACGAGGCCACGAGGCGATACGTCCCGGGTCCGTTGATGCGCTGCCCTTGGAAGATCGCGCCGCCGAGCACGGCGAGCTCCTGCGTCGTCCCGCCGAGCGTCCCGCTGCCCCCGATCAACGAGAGCGTGACCGGCCGATTCTCCTCGGCGCGGGCGCCGTCCACGTCCACGAGCTGCACGGGGATCGCCCCGGTGAGCGCCACACCGGACACGCCCGAGGTCGGCGCCGACTCGATCCGCACGGCCACCGCCGGTGCGAACGCCACGGCGGAGAACGGCACATTGAGGGCCGTGCCGAGGAGCCGCGCGCGCAGGAGATGGTTGCCCTTCGTGGGCCCGGCGATCCACTGTCCGGGCAGGTCGGCGCGTCCCGCGATGTCCGTGACGGCGATCGCGCCGCCGATGATCGATCCGCCGCCCCCCTCGACGGTGAACTCGACGCTCGCGCCGGGCACTGGTCTCCCGGCTGCATCGCGCGCGATCACGCCGATCCCGGGCACCGCCGTCCCCACCTCGACACGGCGCGAGCTCCCCTCGGCGGCCACCATGAGGGTCGGGTCACCCGGCACGATCACGACGTATGTGCCCGTGCGCACGAGGGGCGCGACGACCACCGCGCGTACGAGATCGACGCTGCTGCCGGCGAGCCCGTCGATGTCGCCCGAACGAGAAATGCTGAAGAGCCGGAGCCCGGCGCGCTTGGCAGGAGCGATGGTCGCCAGGTTGACGGCGACCTCGGCGGTCACGGGCGCGGTGAAGGTGACGTCGAGGGGACCGATCGTGAACGCGGTCGCCGTCAGGATGCGCGTGTCCTCGGTGACGACGAGTTCGCGCCCAACATTGAGGGTCGAAGTCGTCGCGCCCGGAGCAAGCGTGAGCGAGAGCGAGTTCCCGAAGAGCGAGGTCGTGACCGGCCCCGGAGCCGCCGCGGAGGGCACGGGAAGAATGACACGCACAGCAAGGGCGACGCCCCCGATCTCACCCCCTGCCCCGGCGGTGATCAGCACCACGCCGGACGAGACCGCCGTCACGAGTCCGGTCGAGGAGACCCGAGCGATGGCTGGGTCCGCGGACGTCCAGGTGGCGCGACGATCGAGTGCCGAACCTGCGGCGTCCCGCGCCACGGCAGTCAGCTGCGCCGTGCCACCGACCAGGAGCATCTGCTCCGGCGGCCAGCCGATCACATCGACCGATGCGACCGGCACCGACGGTTCGGCGGGCCCGCTGTCGCAGCTGGCGAAAGTGAGCGCGAGGACAAGCGGTATGAGTCGAGCGACCTGCCGCAGCAGGGCGTTCTTCGGCGACATCGAATGCTCCGGTAGGGGATCGGGGAGACGGGAAATATCGTCGAGCGTCGGCGTCGAGAGGAGTGCCGCGCGACGCCTATCGCCGCCAGAGGACCACGGTGCCGAAGAACGCAAACGCACCCGAGGCATCGGCCTCTCCGGGCGGCATCCACGTCGCGTTGATCCCCACGCGCCCTGCTCTGTACGTGAGCAGCGGCAGCGGCACGACCGGGCTCACGAAGCTCTCGGAGCGGAACAACAGGACCCCGGCGCCGGCGTGAAGACCGCCGAGGACCCGATACTGCCACACCGGTCCCGCAAAGAGGCTCAGATTCCGGAACGAGTCCTCGAATCCGCCCGCCTTCAGCATCCAGACGTGCCGGCCGCGCCCGCCGATCCGCAGGTGAAGCCCGACGCCCGGGTTGCGCTCCTGATAGGGCACCATCTCTGCCCCGTCCCAATAGGAGCGGGCGTCGTAGTGCCAGGACACCCCGAAGATGTCCAGGCCGAACTCGCGCCGTTCACCCTGGGCGCCAGCTTCTCTCGGCGCAGCGACAGCGCAGGCCAGGCCCGCGAACGCGAGCCGGAAAAGACGTGTCGATGCAGTGAGGATGCCCAGGGGTCGCACGAATCGCTCCTACCTCACCCCGGCGGCTGCGTCGCCTCGATGTCGAGCGTGATCCGGATCTCGTCCCCCACGATCTTGGCGCCCTCCATCAATCCGTTGAACGCCACACCATAGTCCATCCGGTTGATCGTCGTCGTCGCGGTGAACGCGATCCGCTTGCCGCGCTGGCCCGAGATCGTGCCGAGCATCTCGGCGTCGAGCGTCACGCTCTTCGTCACGCCGCGGAGCGTCAGGTCGCCGATCACGCGCAGGTGCGTCGCATCGACCCGCTCCACGCGCTTGGAGACGAAGCTCATCTCCGGGAACGAGTCGACCGCGAGGTAGTTCCCCGAGCGGATGTCGTTGTCGCGGCGCTCGTTCTCCGTGTCGATGCTCGCGGTGCGGATGCGCGCCGTGACGCTGGCCGCGGTCGGGTTGGCCGGATCGAAGATCAACTCGCCCTGCCAGCCCTGGAATCGCCCGTTCACCCAGGAGATGCCGAGGTGCCGCACGCGGAAGGTCACCGCGCTGTGGCCCATGTCAATGCGCCAGCCGTTGGGCGGGAGCGGCGGGGCCGCCTGACCCTGCTGGGCGACGGCGGGAGTGGCGAGCAGCAGGACGCCCGCCAACGAGAGCAATACGCGAAGGGAACGACGGAACACGGAGACTCCCCAATGCTGAGATGGACCGACCGGCGCCACACCGAGTGGCGCCGGTATCGTTCTACGCCCCCAACGCCGGGAATGTTGCCCCGGCGCCGGTCGGCCCTCAAGCCTCAGTTCCAGTTGTCGATCTTGAGATCCTCCGGCGACGGACGGCCCGTGCCCGACTCGGCGAACCCCCGGAGACTCAGCAGGAAGGTCGCCCACTTCATGCTGCAGTGCGCTATGAACTCCGAGGCCTCCGCCTACAACACCGAGCGCCGGCACAGCGCGCTCGGCGACCTGACCCCGGCGGCGCGGCTCGCCCACTTCCTGTCAACAACGTGCTAGGTCACTACACCTAGGTCAGACATCAGGCTCTTGCAGTGGCACCTGATGGACCGTACGATTCGCAATCCGCGAGCTTTCCGCGGCAACCAGGAGGCTGCATGCGTTTCGGAAGAATGACTGCTGCGTACGCCATGCTCATCGTTGGTTCCCTACTTGGGCTGGCAGGTACGCCTGACACCGCAAGCGCCGAAGGTTGTCTCTCGTGCACGAATGCGTCGTGCGCGGATGGACCGTCCGGAGTCTGTCAGTGCACGGATTCGACGTTTACGACGTGCCACTATCGTGGCCTACCGCAGGCGAATCGGAACTGCACCGTGAAGGCGGAAGAGTAGTGCCCAGGGCGCGCAGGGCGCTACGAGGTCTGGCGGTGCTGTCGGCAGTTGTCGCCGGCGCGCCGTTCGACGTCTGCGCCCTGCAGCCTTATCGCGATTCTTTGCGGCCGTCTCTGAGCGACGTGAGCGGGCGCCTCCCGCGAATCCGGCTGGCTGAGCAGCCGAACATCCGCATCGGTTCCGCGGACGGCGAGGATCATACTCTCTTCAACGGGATCGCCGCCCTTGCAAAGTTCGAGGACGGGGGCATCGCCGTGGTCGACGCGGGTAATCACCGCGTCGTCTACTTCGACTCGACCGGCCGTTTCCTGCGCGTCGCCGGTCGGCGCGGCGACGGTCCAGGAGAGTTTCGGCAGATCCGAACCGCCGGACAGTGTGCGGACGGCAGCGTCTTCATCCAGGACGCGAGCCATGCGCGGCTGACGTATCTCGACCAGATCGGCGCGCTGCGAGGAACCGAACAGCTCCCGGTCGGCGCGAACCATGACCAGATCTTCTGGTGTGGTGGGACGGAAGGGGCACTCATCCTTTTCTACCAGCTGCGCGGAACGGTCCGGCCCGGCGAGATCATGGCCGTGAGTACCGCGGTCGCGCGACTGGCAGGGGGCTCCACCGACACGCTCGTCAGACCCGGGAGTCACGAGTTCTACATCTCTGCGAGACACTCAGCATTCACGACCATCCCGTTCGGAGGCGCGGTGCTCGCGGCCGGTTCCGGAGCATCGGCATTCGCGTGCCATACTATTACCGGCGAGTGTTTCCAGTTTCGCGATGGGATCCCGAGACCGCGAACGGCCGTCCTGGCGGTACCTCGCCGACCCGTCACTGGTGCAGAGTGGCAGCGGGCCATTGAAGTGCATCTCAGTGCGGAGCCGAGTCGTGGGTACCGGAACCTCGCGGTCAACATCCTGGCTGAGATCCCTCCGCGGACGCTCACATCCCGCTTCGACAAGCTACGAGTCGACCAGGACGGGAATCTCTGGCTGCGCACGACCGACCACTTCATCACTCCGGTCGCGACCTGGGTGGTGCTGTCTTCATCCGGTGCGCCGATAGCGGTCGCTTCGACGCCTCGCGAACTAGAGGTCATGTGGATTGGAAAGGGCTTCCTGCTTGGCTATACGCGCAACGAGGATGGGGTCGAGCAGATCGTTGAGTACCGGGTCAGACGCTGAATGAAACGAGACTTCGAGAACCCCGCGTCCCGTTCGGACGCACGGCTCTTCGTCCCGCCGTTCGCAAGGTCAGCATGGGCACGAAGCTGCTCAGGCCATGAACCCCCTGGACGCACCACAGCCCGCCCGGTGAGCAAACCCTAGGCGGGCTGTGACGACCTCTCAGCACCCCTACATCGTGATCCGCGTCGCCTGCTGCCGGATCTTCTCCATGTACTTATTGAAGAAATGCTTCTGGATGTCGTTCATGTCGATCTCGCGACCCTGGATGTACGACTGCTGGATGTTCGATGACATGTTGAGCGGCGTGCCCGTCGTGATCAGCAGGGTGGCCTGCTTCCCGACCTCGAGCGAGCCCACCTTGTCGGCGATGCCCATGAACTCGGCGGCGTTGATCGTCACCGCCTTGAGCGCCTCCTCCTCCGGCAACCCGAACGCCACCGCCACGCCCGCTTCCCAGGGCAGGCGATAGCTGTAGAGACCGCCCGACCCACCCGCGATCGCGAACTTCACACCGGCCGCGTGCAGCCTGGCCGGGGAGCTGTACGCGCCGTCATAGCCTTCATAGCTGCGTTCCGGCGCCGCCATCGTGGACGTCAGGATCACCGGCACATTCTCCGCCTTCAGCCGCTCGGCCACGTGGATCGCGTCGCGCCCGCCGCGGATCACGATCCGCAGCCCCTCTTCCTTCGCCCAGGTCAGCGCGTCATTGATCTGCGACACGCCTTCCGCGGCCACGATCACCGGGATCTCGCGCTTGAGCGCCGGGATCATCGCGGCGTAGCGCGTGTTCGTCCGCACCGACTGCCCCGCCGCCACGGCATCACCGTACGCGCGTGCCTCGGCGAAGAAGTCCTTGATCGCCTGCACCTGTTCAGCGTAGGTCTTGGGCGCGGGCTGCGGCCGCGCATTCGGGCCGCCCGGCGGCGGACCGCCGCCGAAGCGACGCGGACGCGCGGTCGGATCGGGCCAAGCGACATTCAGCGCCGCCGCACCCTTCATCGACATCTCCTCCCAGGTCCACCCCTCGAGCGACATCGCCGAGGAGAGCCCCGAGATCACACCGCCGTCGGGCGTGGTGAACGCCACCAGCACGCCGGCCGAGCGCGTCGTGCCGATGTGACGGCTCTCCGCGTTGACCGCGATCTCGCCGCGGACGTTCGGGTTGAAATCGCCGAGCTCGGTGATGTCGTTCGAGACCTCGACTGAGCCGATCTCCGTGATGCCCACGGTGCTGTAGGCGTCGATCAGGCCCGGGTAGATGTGCTTGCCCGTGACGTCCACCACCTTCGCGCCGCGCGGCACCGCGACTTCGGGACCGCCGATGGCGGTGATCTTCCCGGCGTCCATCACGATCGTGCCGTTCTGGATCACGCCCTTCGTGACCGTGTGGATGGTGGCGCCGCGCAGCACCACCGGCTCCGTCTGCGGGGGCTTGGTCATCCCCACCTGTGCTCCGGCCGCGAACGGAGAGAGCAGCAACGCCAGCGCAGCCACGCGCCGCAGGGAGCGGCTGGTCCTGCTGAAGAGCTCGGTCCCGTTCATGGTCGTTGTCGAGTTGAGGGTCATGGTCAGTTGCGCCCCGGGGTGCGTGCACGTGCCGGTCCGCCGCCCGGCGGGGTTTCCGCAGGGCCGGCCGTCAGGATCGCTTGGATCAGCGCCGCGCGCTGCCGCACGATCTCCTCCCGCAGCTTCGCGTCCTCCTCGAGCGAGAAGTACTTCCGCCCGTCCACCCAGGTCTGCTCGGCCTTGGTGAACTGCGAGAGCGGGTTGCCGCTCCAGATCACGAAGTCGGCGTCCTTGCCGGCCTCGAGGGATCCGATCCGACCGTCGATCGCGACGGCCTTGGCCGCCTGGTTCGTGACGGTGGAGAGCGCCATCACCTCCTCCACGCCGGAACGCAGGAGCTTGCCCGCCTCCCAGTTCATGCGCGTCGAGATCTCGGCGTCGTCCGAGTGCAGCGAGGTCACGACGCCGGCTTCCATCAGCAGGCGCGCGTTGTACGACGTGGCGTCATACGACTCGAGCTTGAACGCGCCCCAATCGCTCCACACCACCGCGGCCACACCCGCCTTCTTGAGCTCGGAGGCGATCTTGTACGCCTCCACGCCGTGCTGCAGCGTC
>JANNLH010000098.1:0-44886 GCA_031396725.1 Gemmatimonadaceae bacterium
GGCCGCTATTTCGGCCACCCTGGCCCCCGGGGCAAAATTGCCCGCTGGTTTGGGGGCCCGCTGTGCCCGTCGGCCGCGGCCCCCACCCTCCGCGCGGGCGCCCTTCGTGCACTGCGTGCTGCTACGTGCCGCTGCGTGCTATCCCTTCTTCATCGGCACCAGCAGCAGCGCGCCGCCGATGACGATGCTCGCGACCCCGGCCCAGAGCGGGATGTTCACGCGCTCCTCGTCCTTCACCTCGAGGGAGATCGGGCCGAGGTCGGCTTTGCTGGTGCTCTTCGTGTACGTGAACCCCCCGTACACGAGGCCAAGGATGCCGGCCACCATCAGGACGATCGCAAGGATCTTCGTTCCGCTCATAGGAGCACTCGGTTCGGGTGATGTCGCGTGGTGTAGCCTGTTGACGCTAGAGGACCTTGCGACCCTGGATGACGCGGACCAGCACGATGATGATGGCGAGGACGAGCAGGACGTGGATCAGTCCCCCCATCGTGGTCGAGGTGACCAGGCCGAGGGCCCAGAGCACGACGAGGATGATGACGATGGTCATGAGCATCGGCGGCGCCTCACTGCAGGTAGCGGAAGAGCCCGACGAGCCCGATCACGGCCCCGGTCACCATGATGATCGTGCCGGCGTCGCCGCCGACCACCGACCCCACGACGAGCGCGGCGCCGCCGACGATCATCCACGTGACGTTGCGCGAGTTGGAGCTCTGCTGCAAGTGCGGCGCCTCGGCAGTCGTCGCCACGGCGCGCCGGATGCCGACGGTCTCGCCGGCCAGCGTGGGCGCGAGGGAGACCGGGGCGGTGGCCTGGACCGCCGCGACGGGCGCCGCATCGGCGGCGGCAGCGCCCTGCTGCGCCGTGACGGGCACGGCGACGCAGAGCGCCGTGGCGAGCGTGAGGAGGGAACGCGAACGGATCGACATAGAGAGGACTCCGGGGAAGCAGATGAGGTCGTGCCGGACTAGCGCGAGTGTCGCGCGGGCGACGCACCCCACGCGGCCAGTGGCCGCGGCGTGCGCGTCGTCTCCGATCGCTAATACAACGCAACCCGTGTGCCCGTACCCTGGCGCGCACCGGATTGAGCGCCGTCGGCCGCGGCGGACGAGCCGCCAGACGCGAAATAGGGCGCGAAGACCGGGGCGACGTACCGCGCGCCGCTGAGACTGAGATGGTCGTCGTCGAAGTAGAGGGCGTGTCCCGCGGCGAAGATCCGGCATCGCACCGGATCGCAGAGACGCCGTGACGGATCCACCATCGCGATCCGGGCGTCCGTCCGGATCGCGTCGAGCGCGCGCACGATCCGCGCGCGCTGGGCATCGAAGGCGCCGCGCGGGAGCCCGAGTGTCGCGATGTCGTCGCCCCGATGCGCGGCCCGCGCCAGCTGGGTCGGGACCGAGAAGCCGTACTCAGGAGCGGGATACACGAGCGCGACCGACTTGCCGGCGTCGGCGAGCGCCCGCGCCACGCGACCGAGCTCGGTGAAGAATCCGTCGCCCTGCTCCTCGCGCGCCTGGCTGTAGCGCGCGACGAGGAAGACCACCGCGAGGGCTGTGTCCGCACGGATGGCATCAAGCGTTGCGCGCTCGTGTGCGGCGCATCCGCCGGTCCCCCCCCGCGCGCCACCGTGCACCGATCCCGGCGGACAGGCGCTGTACGTGACCATCCGTACGGATTCACCGGATCGCGCGGCGAGCTCGCCGAGCGCCACCGAGAGTTCGGCGGCGTGCGAGTCGCCCCAGAGCGCGTACCGCGGCGCGGTGGCTGGTGCGCCGAACCGACAGGTGTCGCGATACGGAACGTCCCGGCGGTCGGTCGCGTGACAGCGCGCGCGCTCGGGATTGAAGTCCTGCTGCGCGGCATCCAGCGCGAGCACGCCGGGGGACATCCGCTCGGGCCATCCCTCGGAGAGCGCGCCGGCGAGTCCGAGACCGATCGTGGCCGCCGAGACGGCGCCTCCCCAGCCCAGCACTCGCCAGGGCACCCGGGCCGGTGCGCGGTCCGGTGCGCTGTCCGGTGCGCCTCCCGATGCGCTAGCCGCTGGAGCGCCGGCCCCGGGTGCGCGGCGGGCGCGCAGCGGTCGTTCGATGAAGCGCCAGGACGCTGCAGCAGCGAGCAGCGAGATCCCCACGACCGCCGCAATCCGGGGCATCGTGAGCGGTTCGAGCGACCAATGCCTGGCGAGCGAGAGGAGCGCCCAGTGCCAGAGATAGAGCGAGTACGAGAGCAGGCCCACGAAGACGAGCGGCCCGCGGGCCAGGAGCCGGTTCACCGTCGTGGCGCCGCCGGCGTGGATCAACAGCGCGGTGCCGAGGCAGGGCGCGAGCGCGGCCGCGCCGGGGAATGGCGTGGCGCCCGAGTACGCGACGAAGCCGACGCCGAGCAGCGCGATGCCCAGCACCGCCGCGGCGTCGGCGTGCCAAGCGCGAGGGAATGCCGGGACAGCGCCCAATGCGAGGAGGCTCCCGAGCAGCAGTTCCCAGGCGCGTGCCGGCAGGAGATAGAACGCCGCGTCGGGACGCACGCGCACCTGCCAGATGCTCAGCGCGAGCGAGCCGAGCGCGAGGGTCGCGAGCACCACGCGCACACGCGCGCGCTGGCCCAGCCAGCGGTAGAGCAACAGCAGGAGGAGCGGGAACACGAGGTAGAACTGCTCCTCGACCGCGAGCGACCAGGTGTGCAGCAGCGGCTTGGTGTGCGCCTCGGCGTCGAAGTAGCCGGCCTGGCGATAGAGATGGATGTTGGAGGCGAAGGCCGCGGTCGCGACGAGCGACTTGGAATAGTCCGCGAGGTCGCGCGGCAGAAGGACGACCGCCGCGAGTGCGCTCGTGACGAACAGCACGGTGAAGAGCGCGGGGAAGATCCGGCGGATCCGGCGCTCGTAGAACGTGATCAGCGAGAATCGGCGGTCGGGCCGCTCGATGTCCTCGGCGATGATCGACGTGATGAGGAACCCGGAGATCACGAAGAACACGTCGACGCCGGTGAAGCCGCCGCCGAAGGCGGGCACGCCCATGTGGTAGAGCACGACGGGGATGACCGCGACCGCGCGGAGTCCGTCGATGTCGGGGCGGTGGATCATGAAGGCCGAGCAGGGCAAGAGCGGGGCCGCCGGATGCTCGCCGCGCCGGCGCGACAGGCGCGGCGTCCACAGGGCGAGGATGGTCCGGTCCTTGCCCTTCCTGACTGGCATGTCCACCACGGCGGCGCCGGTCCGCGAAGTCCGGCAGGCGCGTGCGACGCGTCGGATCGAGGAGTCGCTCCTGCGGCGGGCCCGCGCGGGTTCTGTACGCGACGCGACACGCGACGCGACACGCGACGCGACCGCGCTGGTCGATGGCGCGCGCGACTTCTCCTACGCGACACTCGCCGCGCATGCGCGTCGCTTCGCGGGCGCGCTCACGCGCGCTGGCGTCGCACCCGGGGACCGCGTGGCGCTGCATCTCGACAAGACGGCCGAGTCCGTCGTGGCGCTCTACGGGGCGTGGCTGGCGGGCGCCGTGGCGGTGCCGGTGAACGAATCGCTCCGCTCGCGTCAGGTCGAGCACATCGTGCGGCACAGCGAGAGCCGGGTCCTCGTGTCGAGCCCGCGCCGGCTCCGCCTCCTCGACGCGGCGGCGACCGCCGGACTGCCGCTGCTCGAGGTCACGCTGGAACAGGTGCCGGTCGGGTTCGACGAAGACGCGGGCGTTGACGCGGTCGAGCCGGACGATACCAGCTGCTCCGGCGGCGCGGAGCCGGCCGCGATCCTCTACACGTCAGGGTCCACCGGACAGCCGCGCGGCATCCTGCTCTCGCACGAGAACCTGCTCTCCGGGGCCGAGATCGTCGCCGAGTTCCTGGCGCTTCATGCGGACGACCGGATCCTGAGCGTGCTGCCGTTCAGTTTCGACTACGGGCTCAACCAGCTGCTGGCCGCGGTCGAGGCCGGCGCGACGCTCTGCCTGATGCGCTCGCACCTTCCCGCCGACATCTGCCGCGCGCTCGCGCGGCAGCGGATCACGGGGCTCGCCGGCGTTCCCACACTCTGGATCCAACTGATGCAGGAGCACTCTCCGCTGCCGCGGATGCAGCTGCCCCACCTGCGGTACATCACCAACACGGGTGGCGTGCTCCCTCCCGCGCTCGTGGCGCGCTATCGCGCGCAGTTCCCCGACGTGCGCCTCTACCTGATGTACGGGCTCACGGAAGCATTCCGGTCCACGTTCCTGCCGCCTGATGAGGTGGACCGCCGTCCCGACTCGATCGGGAAGGCGATCCCCCGGACCGACATCCTGGTGCGCGACGAGCACGGGGTGGAGTGCCCGCCCGGCGTGCCGGGTGAGCTGGTGCACCGCGGGCCGACCGTCGCGCTCGGCTACTTCCGCGATCCCGTCGCGACGGCCCGGGTGTTCCGCGCCGATCCCGACGCGCCGGGCGCGGCGCGCGTCGTCTGCTCGGGCGATCTCGTGCGACGCGACGCCGAGGGCTTCCTCTACTTCGTCGGTCGGCGCGACCAGCTGATCAAGCGCCTGGGGCACCGTCTCAGCCCGGACGAGATCGAGTCGGTGGTGCACGCCTCGGGATTGGTCGCGGAGGTGGTCGCGGCCGGTGTGCCGGATCCGGTGGCCGGGCAGGCCGTGGCGCTGCACGTGGTGCCGCGCGATGTCGCGACGTTCTCGGCGGACGTCCTGTTGTCGTACTGCCGGCAGGAGATGCCGGGCTACATGCAGCCGAGCACGATCACGACCCACGCGCTGTTCCCGCGCACGCCGTCAGGGAAGATCGACCGGCAGCGCGTGACGTCCAACGTGCCGACACGCGTGCCCGCACGCGGGACCCCATGACCGTCCCTCGCGATCACGCCCGCCTTCCGGCGGATCTCGCGCGGCTGCTCGCGCCACAGGAGCGCTTCGACCAGCTGCGGCTTCACGCGCAGACGCGCGCCGGCACCGGCCTCTGCGACCTGTCGTACGCCAACGCCTACGACGGACCGGACCCGGCGGTGATCAAGGCGATCAGCGACGCGCTGGTGGGGGACCGCGCGCTCGAGCTCCAGTACACGCCGTACGGCGGCGCCACGATCCCGCGGCGGCTCGTTGCCGGCCAGCTCAGCCGGCTCTACGGACGCCCGTTCCATCATCGCGACGTGGTGCTCACGCCGGGAGCGATGGCGGCGCTGAATATCACCTTCCGCTCGCTGCGCTCGATCGGCGACGACGAGGTGATCGTCGTCACGCCGTGCTGGATGGACTATCCGCTCTACCTGTCCCAGCTCGGCATCAACGCGGTGACGGTGGATGTGGACCCGGTGACGATGCACCTCGACCTGGAGGCGATCCGCCGCGCGCTCACGCCGCGCACGCGCGCGATCGTCCTCTCGCAGCCGGCCAACCCGACCGGCGTGATGTACACGCGCGACGAGCTGGAGGCATTGGCGGGGATCCTGCTCGATCACCACGCGGGGGCGCCGCCGCTGCTCATCAGCGACGAATGCCACCGCGACGTGCGGTTCGGGGGAGCGCCCTTCGTCTCGCCGGTCGAGTGCTATGCCCGGACCTGCGTCGTCTACTCGTTCGGCAAGAGCCTGTTCATCCAGGGCCAGCGCACCGGCTACGTCGCGGTCTCGCCCGACATGCCGGAGGGCCAGGCGCTCGCCGCCGAGCTCGTGCAGTGGTCGCGCGCGATGGGCTTCTGCACGCCGACCGCCCTGATGCAGCGCGCGCTCCCGTCCCTGCTCGAGCTCCGTCCCGACCTCACGCGCATCGCGGCGCGGCGCGCGCGCGCGGTCGAGGCGCTTCACGGAGCCGGCTACGTGCTCTCGCCGTCGGACGCGACCTTCTTCCTGTATCCGCGCACGCCCCATGGCGACGACTTCGCGTTCGTGGAGCAGCTGGCAGGGCGCGGCGTGCTCGCGCTTCCGGCGCCGCTGTTCCATCATCGCGGGCATTTCCGGATCTCGGTCACGGCCTCGGACGCGATGGTGGACCGCGGGCTGCAGGTGCTGGCCGAGCTCGGTGGAACAGCCCGCGCAGGCGGCACACCGGAGCGCGCCGTGTCGACGGCCGTCGCGATGGCCGCCGCGTCATGACCCCCCTCGCGCTGAGCCATCACGTCACCGACTTCCTCTGGGAGTCGGGGGAGGCCGTGCCGGTGGAGGAGCTCGTGCTGACAGACGTGACGCTCGACCGCCTCGCGGCCGCCCACGGGCAGTTCGCGTTGCACGAGGAGGACGCGGACGGCCATCACACGCTCGTACGTGACGAGCTCGGCGTGAACAAGCTCTTCTTCACCATCGGCGACGACGACGGCGCCGTCACCTCCTCGAACTACCAGCACGACCTGATCGGCGCGGATGCGCGGACGGTCTGGTCGGTCCCCGCGGGTCACACGGTGCGCATCACGCCATCGGATCACCTCCTCACCCTGACGCGGTGGAGCACGCTCCATTTCGATCCGGAGAGCCCGCTCACGCCGGCGGAGCACGCGGCCAGGATCCGGACCAGGCTGATCGAGGTCTTCCGGGAGCTCCGCGCGACGGTCGCTGGACGGCCGCTGTACGTGACGCTTTCCGGCGGGCTCGACAGCACCACGATCGCGGTGCTCGCGCGGGAGTTCATCGGCGAGTTCACGGCCGTCACATTCGTGCTGGACCCGCGGGCGGTGCCGGGGTCGTCGATCGACGATGCGGATGCCGAGCGCGGTTCCGACCTGTTCCACGCGCGGCACGTCGCGCAGATCCTCGGGGTGCCGTCACTGGTCGTCCGGCTTGGCGGCGACGCCGTGCTGGCGCTGCTCGACGACACGCTCGTGCACGGCCAGGACTTCCGCGACTTCAACGTGCACTGCGGTCTCGTCAACTCGGCGATCGCCGCGGCGCTCCACGCGCGGCATCCGGACGGGCCGCGCCCGGTGGTGCTGACCGGCGACACGATGAACGAGCTGCTCGCGGACTACACGCCCGAGATCCACCGCGGCGCGGTCGTGTATCCGCTGCCGCGTCTGGCCCGCGGACGCCTGCGCCGGCATCTCGTCCGCGGCCTCGACGCCGGGGACCGCGAGGTCGGGATCTTCAACCAGCGGGGCCTCGACACGATCCAGCCGTACGCGCTCTGCGCGAGCGCCTACGCGGCGCTGCCGGACGCGGCGGTGGAGTCGTCGGATGCGAAGGCAATCCTGGTCCGCGCCGTGATGGGGCGGCAGGTGCCGGAGTTCGTCTACGCGCGTCCCAAGGTGCGGGCGCAGGTCGGCGGCGCCGACGGCGGCACGATGGCGCTGCTCCTCGACCGCGGGATCGACGGCGCCTGGCTGGCGGCGCGCTTCGCGACCCTGTTCGGGATGGATCCCGCCGAGGTGCGCCGCGGCATCCGCGCGGGTCGCTATCGATTCCCGGTCCGTTACCCCTCGGACGCCGACTGCGGTGGCGACCCAGGTGCCGACGCAGGTGCCGACGCAGGTGCCGACGCATGAGCGCTCGCCCTCGCGACCCCGATCCGGCCGCAGCCATCATCGAGCGGTTCGTCCGCGCCCGTTACCGCATCGCCGCCGACGATCCCGGCTTCAGTCGGCGCGTGAACCTCTGGGAGGAAGGCTACGTGGACTCGGTCGGCGTGGTCGAGGTGATCGAGTTCCTCGAGCGCACCTTCGCGACCACGATCCCCGAGGAGGCCCTGTTCTCGACCGACTTCGCGTGCATCGACGGGATGGCGGATGTCGTGCGGCGGTCACTCGAACCGCGCGCACCACTCGCCTTCGAGCCGCGACATGAACGCCTGGCCGCGCTGGAAGGCGTCCACCAGCGCCGGGTCCCGTGAATGCACGACCATCAGCGGTCCGCGGCGCGAGAACAGGCAGTGCGCGTCGGAGTAGCCCTGGACGAGGGCGGGATCCGCGCGTCCGCTGAGCGCGACGACGCCCGCACGTCCGGCATCGCGGAAGAGACGCCCGAGCACCGTCCCGATGTCGTCCGCGTCCGCGACCACCTGGAGCACCTCACCGGTGGCTCCCTCCGGGAAGTACGCGAGGTACCATCCCAGCGTCTCCCCTGCGGCGTCGAGGACGACCGCGCCGCGCAGCGGTCCGCGTCGTGCGTAGCCGGCGGCCCTCGCCAGCCGCCAGCGCAGTGCGGCCGCGTCCGGGTCCGCGTAGTCGGGCACGATCGCGCGCGTGGCGAGGATCTGCGGCAACTCGGCGACCATCGTGTCGGCGTCGAGGTCGGCCGTGATGGTGCCACCCGCCGCGCCGCCGAACGGATTATCCGGCAGGCGCTTGGCGACGGCGTCGGCGATCCAGGCCAAGGGGACGGCGGCCTTCGCGACGAGCGCGAGTTTCCGGCGCCGGCGCAGCAAGCCGAGCGCGAACGAGCCCGGGCGCAGCGGCCGCACGTAGCGCATGCTCCCGAGCGCCAGGACGGAGGCCCCGGACCATTCCCAGATCCGCGCGGCCTCCGGAGTGCATTCGTCGCTGAACGTGAGATCCTGCTCGCCGCGCAGCTGGTGCCGCAGCAGCAGCAGGCCGGCGATGCCGCGCCGTGCGGGGTCCACCACGAACTGCGTGCAGCAGGTCGCCCAGACGGGAGCACCGCGGAGCGTCAGGCGCAGCGGTACGATGCCCAGGAAGCCGACGATCGCCCCGTCCTGCACGCAGACGAGCGACGGGAAGTCCTTCCCATCGCGCGGCCCCTCGAGCAGCACCTCGCGCAGGTAGCGCGCGTAAGCAGCGGGCGTGCGGAACGACTCGCCCGGGGCCTCAGGGAAGACCTTGAGGTGCAACCGACCCACCTCCGGAATGTCCGCAGCGGCGAACGCCCTGATGTGGAGCGACGGCGTGGGGCGGGTCATGGGAAGCGCGCGGGCATGGTGCAGGGGAGAGGGCGCAAGAATCGCACCCCGCCGCGGTGGCCGTCGTGAAGCCGGCGCCGCTCGACTGCTGGCTCATCGGAGCGGACTCCCTGCTGCTGGGATGCGCCGATCTCCTGTTGGAGCGCGGGCACCGGATCCTGGGTGTGATCAGCGAGGTGCCGCCGGTCGCCGCGTGGTGCGAGGCGCACGGGATCCGCCGGGTGCCTCCGGGCGCGGACCTCACGGCGGTGCTCGCGGAGGAGCCATTCGACTACCTGCTCAGCGTCGCCAACCTCCGGGTCATCGCGCGCGAGGTGCTCGCGCTGCCGCAGCGCGGCGCCGTCAACTTCCACGACGGTCCGCTGCCGCGGTATGGCGGGCTTCACGCACCCGCGTGGGCGCTGCTGGCCGGCGAGCGCGAGTATGCCGTGACCTGGCATTGGATGACGGATCGCGTGGACACGGGGGACATCGTGCTGCAGCGGCGATTCCCCATCGGCGCCGGGGACCGCGCGCTCGACCTGAACACGCGCTGTCTGCAGGCGGGCCTGGAGTCGTTCCCCGACCTGATCACGCTGCTCGCCGGCGAGAAGGACCAGGTGCCGCGACAGCGCCAGAGCCTCGATCGCTCCACCTATCATGGCCGCGCCCAGCGGCCGCGGGCGCTGGGCTGGCTCGACTGGACGCGCCCGCCGAGCGAGCTCGCCGCGCTGGCGCGTGCGCTGGACTTCGGCGCGTATCGCAATCCGCTCACGCTGCCGAAGATCGTGAAGGGAGACCGTGCGGTGCTGGTCGGCGCGATCACGCCGCTGGCGACCGACCCGGGCGCGCGCGCGGCTCCGGGGACCGTGCCGGGGACCGTGCCGGGGACCGTGCCGGGGACCGTGCCGGGGACCGTGCTCGGGGCGGACGCCGCTGGGCTTCACGTCGCGACCGCCGACGGTGCCGTGTCGCTGACGCGGCTTCGGACGATCGATGGCGCGCCGCTCGACGCGGCGGCGGCGCTGGCGGCGCTCGCGATCGCGGTGGGCGAGGCACTGCCGTCGCTCGATCTCGCGCGCGCGGACGCGGTCGATGCGTTCGTCGCGCGAACCGCCGGCGCCGAGGACTTCTGGGTCTCGCGGCTCGCCGGACTCGAGCCCATCGCGTTGCCCTACGCGGAGCATGGCGCGGCGCCCGCACGCGTGGAGGGGACGCTCGCGTTCGTCGCCCAGGGCGACCGCGACGTGATCGCCCGCGCGTTCGTCCTGTACGCGGCGCGGCTCGCCGGACGCCCGGGCGGTGACATCGCCTTTCGCGAAGCGGGCGTGGTCGGCGCGTCGACCGGACTCTCCCCGTTCTTCTCAGGCCGCGTGCCGTTCCGCGTCGCGCTCGACCGTGAGGCGTCGGTGGACGCGGCGGACGCGGCGATCGCGCAGGAGTTCGCGGTGCTGCGCGCGCGCGCCGGCTTCGCGCGTGATGCGATCGCGCGTTCCCCCGGGCTCGCCCCGCTCGGAGGGCGCGGGTTCGACCTGCCGCTCGGACTCGAACTCGTCGATCGGCTCGCCGATCGGCTCGACGATCGGCGGGCGCCCGGCAACGACCTCACGCTCGTGCTCAGCGCGCGGGGCGAGGGGCTCTGGTGCTACGACGCGCAGGTCCTGCATCCCCGCCACGTCGCGGCGATCGATCGCCAGTTCGCGGGGATCCTGGGCGCGATGACCGACCGCGCTCGCCGGTGGGCCACGCTGCCCCTGATGGAGCCGGCGGAGCAGCGGACGGTGGTCGAGGACTGGAATGCGACCGCCCGCGAACCCTCCGCGGCCCAGTGCCTGCACCACCTGATCGAGGCGCAGGCCGCGCGCACGCCCGAGGCCATCGCGATCGTCTTCGAGGCTTCGCAGTACACGTACGGCGAACTCAACGCGCGCGCGAATCGCCTTGCGCGGCACCTGCGGTCGCTCGGGGCGCGCGCGGACGCGCTGGTGGCGGTGGCCTGCGACCGCTCGCTCGACATGGTGGTCGCGGTGCTCGCCGTCCTCAAGTCGGGCGCCGCGTACGTGCCCCTGGACCCCTCATATCCCGCGGCGCGCCTCCAGATGATGCTCGAGGACTCGCGTGCGGCGATCGTGCTCACGCAGAGCGCGCTGCTGGGTGAGCTGCCGGCCACGCACGCGCGACTCGTCTGCGTCGATCTCGGCTTGCCGCCGGGCGCACCCGAGGATGCGATCGACCTCCCGGACGGGGCGGGTCCGTCGGATCTCGCGTACTGCATCTTCACGTCGGGGTCCACCGGCCGGCCCAAGGGCGTGATGGTCGAGCACCGGAACGTGCTGAACTTCTGTGCCGCGATGGATGCGCGGCTGGGCACCGCGCCCGGCGTCTGGCTGGCGGTCACGAGTCTCTCGTTCGACATCTCGGTCCTCGAGCTGCTCTGGACGCTGACGCGCGGCTACAAGGTCGTGATCCACGCCGACGAACCGCGCGAGGAGGGCCCGGCGACGGCCCTCGCGAACGCACACAAACGGATCGACTTCAGCCTCTTCTACTTCTCCGCCGACGGCGGCGGGGAGAGCC
This sequence comes from Gemmatimonadaceae bacterium, assembly GCA_031396725.1. GTDB lineage: Bacteria > Gemmatimonadota > Gemmatimonadetes > Gemmatimonadales > Gemmatimonadaceae > Pseudogemmatithrix. The sequence continues at coordinate 11,379 of JANNLH010000098.1, forward strand.
ACGACCGCTATCGGATGCTGCTCGAGGGCGCACGGTTCGGTGACACGCACGGCTTCAGCGCGGTCTGGACGCCGGAGCGCCACTTCCATGCGTTCGGGGGGCTGTATCCGAATCCGGCGGTGACCGGCGCGGCGATCGCCGCGACGACGACGCGGATCGGGGTGCGCGCCGGGAGCTGCGTGCTGCCGCTGCACCATCCGGTGCGCGTGGCGGAGGAGTGGGCGATGGTGGACAATCTCTCCCACGGCCGCGTCGGCGTGTCATTCGCCGCGGGCTGGCAGCCCGACGACTTCGTGCTGCAGCCGGAGAACTACGCCACCGCCAAGGCGACCACGGTGGCGATGATGGAGACGGTCCGCCGTCTCTGGCGCGGCGAGACGGTCGGCTTCCCGGGACCGCGTGGCGAGGTGCTGGTGCGCACGCTGCCGCGACCGGTGCAGCCCGAGCTGCCGGTGTGGTTCACGACCGCCGGCGATCCCGAGTCGTACGCCCTGGCCGGCCGCCTCGGCGTGAATGTGCTCACGCACCTGCTCGGCCAGACGGTGAGCGAACTCGGCGACCGGATCACGCTCTACCGCAAGGCGCGCAAGGCGGCGGGCCACGCGGGCGAGGGACAGGTTGCGCTGATGCTGCACACGTTCGTCGGTGAGACCGAGGACGAGGTCAGGGCGATCGTCCGCGGTCCGCTCAAGGCCTACCTCGCGACATCGGTCAACCTCATCAAGGGGTATGCGGCGGCGTTCCCGACCTTCAAGAAGAACGCGGACGGCTCGATCCCCGACGTGGACCTCGGTCGCCTCTCGGCGGCCGAGATGGATGCGCTGCTCGAGTACTCCGCCGAGCGATACGCGGCGGCGAACGGGCTCTTCGGCACGGTGGAGAGCTGCGCCGCGCTGGTGGACCGGCTGAAGGGGGTCGGCGTGGACGACGTCGCGTGCCTCGTGGACTTCGGGGTCGAGACGGAGCTGGCGCTCAAGCACCTCCGGCACCTGAACCGGTTGCGCGCGCGCACGAGCCGCGCGCGTCCGGCCTTCAACGACCGCTCGATCGGGGCGCAGATCACCGGTCACGGCGTGACCCACCTGCAGTGCACGCCGTCGCTCGCCGCGATGCTCGCCGCCACGGACCGCGACCGCGACGCGCTGCGCGGCCTCACGGTGCTCTGCATCGGCGGCGAGGTCTTCCCGCCCGCCCTCGCCGAGGAGCTGCGCCGGCTCGTGCTCGGCGACGTGCTCAATCTCTACGGCCCGACGGAGACGACGATCTGGTCCACGTCGTGGACGCTCGAGGCGTCCCCGGGCGCGGTGCCGATCGGTCGTCCGGTGGCGAACACCGAACTGCTCGTGCTCGACGCGTTCGGCGAACCGGCACCTCCTGGGGTCGCGGGGGAGCTCTTCATCGGCGGGGCAGGGGTGACGCGCGGATACTGGGACCGCCCGGAACTCACGCGCGAGCGGTTCCTTCCGCACCCGTTCCGGCCGGAGGGCGGCGCCCGCGTCTACCGCACCGGCGACGTGGTGCGCTGGCGCGAGGACGGTGTCCTCGAGTTCCTCGGCCGCGCCGACCATCAGGTGAAGATCCGCGGACACCGGATCGAACTCGGCGAAGTCGAAGCGGCGATCGCCGCGTCTCCGATGGTCCGCGAATGCGTGGTCGTCGCGCGCGCCAGCGGGGCCGCCGCGCGCCTGTCGGCGTACGTGGTCTGGCGCGACGGCGCGGGGGACGTCGGCGACCTGCGCGAGCGGCTGCGCGAGGTGCTCCCGGAGTTCGCGGTGCCGTCGCAGTTCATCGCGCTGGCGCGACTGCCGCGCACACCGAACGGCAAGACCGACCGGCAGTCGCTGCCGGCCGAGGGTGTCTCGCCCTCGAGTCTCTCGCCCGCCGGCGGTTCGCCCGAGGGAGCAGCGCCGGCGGGACCACCGGGATCCGCGGGTCCCACCGGTCCGCTCGAGGCGCTCGTCGCCGGGATCTGGCGCGAGGTGCTGTCGCTCCCGAGTGTGGGCCTCGACGACAACTTCGTCGAGATCGGCGGCCGGTCGCTGCTGGCGGTGCAGGTCCACTCGCGTCTCCGGCAGCAACTGGGGCGCGAGATCTCGGTCACCGACCTGTTTCGATTCCCGACGATCCGGACACTCGCTGCATTCCTGGCCGCGTCGGACGAGGACGCGGGGGCGCAGCTGAGTGTGGATCGGGCGCTGGCTCGACGCGAGGTGATCGCGCGTCGGCGGCGGGGAACGCAGTCGCGCTGACCCACTCGACGACGGTCCGGCAGAGACGTGCCTGGAGCGCCGGCCCGGTGAAGGTGTGGTCGGCGTCGGCGAAGTACGGCGCGCGCACGCGGTCGCCGAACTCGAGCCCCGTGAAGAGATCGGCGAACTGCCGCTCGTAGTTGTACTGCGTCTCGCGTCCCGCGGTGAAGATGCAGAGGAGCCGGGCGTCGCGCGCCAGGATGCGCTGCAACTGTTGCCGCATCTCGTCGTACGGCACCACCGCGTCGTGCGGCAACCGCTGGACCTCGGCATCGGCCGGCGCCGCGCCGCCGGTGCCACGCCGGAGCAGCGCGCGCACGGCCGGATGCCGGCCGGTGATGATGTTGCGCCAGGTCTCGACGCGCAGCAGCCGCCGGCCGTAGTGGCGCAGGTAGTAGCCTCGCGTGGGCGGGACGTTCAGGTCGAGCAGCGCGAGCCCCACGACGTCGTCGCGGCGCGCCGCGGTGCGCAGGGCGTTGTCGGCGCCGGAACAGAGTCCGCTCAGGATGAACGCGGTGGCGCCGCAGTGTGCGCGCGCGAACGCGATCGCGTCGTCGATATCGATCCGCACGCGCTCCTGGATCGTCATCGCCGGCGCGCCGGTCGGGACGACGGAGTCCCCGATGCCGGTCAGGTCGAAGCGCAGGCTCGAGACACCGGCGGCGGCGAGCGTGCGCGCGAGGTGCACGGTCATGCGATGCGGGCCGGCGCGGTGGACGATCCCCGCGTTCAGGAAGACGACGAGGGGCTTGTCGGCTCCCCGCGGCACGGCCGGTCGGCAGGTGAGGCCGACGAGCGACGCATCGCGGCCGAAGATCACCGGCGTCTCGGTCCAGGGCTGCTGCCGGGTCATGGCGACCACGACTCGATGCGTCCGAGCATCTCCAGCGGCGCGATGCCGATGCCGTCCTCCCCCACCGGCTCCCAGGGCAGCGCGCCCGGGACCTCGGCGAACTCGACACGGGGCGACACGGCGCGGAGCTGCTCGCGCAGCGCCTGGTACCGGGGCGAATCCCCGGAGACGACGAGGAGCGTATCGCCCGGCAGCGCGGCGGCGGCGACACCGTCGAGCACCGGGTCCCAGAGGACGAGTCGGTCGACGCCCGGTGCGATGGCGGCCGCGCGCAGGGCCGCCGCGGCGCCCTCGCGCAATCCGATCAGCGTGACGCGGCGCACGCCGCCGATCTGCCGCGCCTCGGCGACCGCGGCGATGGTATCGTCCACGGCGCCGTCGATCCCGAACTCATCGTCCTGTCCGCCGGAATCGCCGGTGCCGTAGTAGTCGAATCGGAGGACTTCGGCGCCGAGCGCCGCCAGCCGCTGCGCGAGCAGGCGCCCGGTGCGGTGGGTGTGTCCGTACTCGTCGCCGAACGGGGCACAGAGCACGACCGCCCGCCGCTGGCGCCTTCCCGACGACGCACTGTACACGGCGAACAGCGGTCGCTCGGCGGTGCCGATCATCATCGGGATCACGGCGCGGCCTCCTGCGCGGGCGCGATGGCCAGCCCGGCGGCGACCTGTTCGAGGGTCTGGAAGAAGAGTGCGCGCGGATCGGGGTGCACGCCGAGTCGCTGGCGCACTCGGGCGGTGGCGCGGATGGCCAACAGCGAGTGGCCGCCGATCTCGAAGAAGTTGTCGAGGAGCCCGACGCGCTCGACGCCGAGCAGCTCGCACCAGATCCCGGCCACCGCGCGCTCGGCCTCGGTGCGCGGCGCGACGAAGCTGGACTCGCGCGGCGCCGAGAGCGGATCGGGCAGCGCCGCGCGATCGCGCTTGCCATTCGGCGTCAGCGGGAGCGCGGAGATCGGCAGCACGATCGCCGGCACCATGTAGTCCGGCAGCCGGGTGCGCAGCGCGTGGCGGATCTCGCTGCCGAGCACGGTCGTGCCCGCCTCGGTGACGACGTACGCGACCAGCCGCACGTCCCCATCCTCACCGCGGCTCACGCGCACGGCGGCCTGCCGCACCATCGGATGCTCCTCGATCACGCACTCGACCTCGCCCAGTTCGACGCGATGTCCATTGACCTTCACCTGGTCATCGAAGCGCCCGAGGCAGACGAGCCGTCCGTCGCGCGCACGAACGGCGCGGTCACCGGTGCGGAAGATCCTGCCGGCGCGTCCTGGATCGTCGACGAATCGCGTGGCGGTCAGCTCGGGGTGATGGAGATACCCGGCGCTGACGCCGGCGCCCCCGATGCAGAGCTCACCCGCGATCCCGGGGGGCAGCTCCTGGCCGCCGCGCGACATGACCTGGCAGGTGGTGTTCGCGATCGGATGTCCGACCGTGATGGGGCTGCCGGGTCGCACGAGCTCGCGCGTGGACCAGATCGTCGTCTCGGTGGGTCCGTAGAGGTTCCAGAGTTCGCTCACGCGCGGGAGGAGTGCGGCCGCGAGTGCGGCGGGGAGTGGTTCGCCGCCGCAGAGGGCGCGAAAGCGACGTCCCGGGATTCGCCGCCAGCCCGACTCGAGCAGCAGCTGCCAGATCCCCGGGGTGGCCTGCATCGCGGTGATCCCGTGCGCCTCGATCGCCGCCGCCAGCGCATCGCCGTCGTGCACCTGGTCCGGATCGGCGATCACGACGGTGCCACCGCAGATGAGGGGCAGCAGGAGCTCGAGCGCGGCGATGTCGAACGAGAGCGTGGTGACCGCCAGCAGTCGGTCGGTCGCATCGAACCCGGGCTGCTCCTGCATCGAGCGCAGCAGGTTGATGACCGCGCGATGCGGTACCGCGACCCCCTTCGGGCGTCCGGTGGACCCCGAGGTGTAGATCACGTAGAGGATGTCGGCCGGCTTCGTCGACGCGCGCGGGAGGTCGCCGCGCACGGTCGGTGCGTCGCCGGGATCGAGCGCGCCGTCGCGCCGGAGCGCGATCGTCGGGCAGCGTGCGGGGAGCAGGCGGGGCCGTGCGGCGCGCTCGCCTTGTCCTGGGTGTCCCGGGTCCGGCGCGTCCACGAGGAGCGCGCGGAGGCCAGCGTCGCGGGCGATGAACGCGAGACGATCGTCCGGATACTCGGGGTCGAGCGGCACGTACGTCGCGCCCGCGCGCATCACGCCCAGCATCGAGACCAGCATCCCGAGATCGCGCGACACGTTGATCCCGACGAGGTCCCCGCGACCGATGCCGCGCGCCACGAGCGCGCGCGCGAGCGACTCGCTGTGCGCGAGCAGGGCCGCGTAGTCGAGACTCCCCGCGCTCCCGGTGGCGGCGACGGCATCCGGAGTCGAGCGGCCCTGCGCGACGACGAGGTCGAGTACCGACTCGGTGGCGACCCACTCGCGCGCGGTGTCGTTCCACCGCGCGAGCTGGGCGCGCTCCTCCTCGGTGGAGACGGCGAATCGCGCCAGCGGGACGTCGGGACGCTCGATGAGCGCCGCCATCAGGGGCTCCCATCGCTCGATCAGCGCGCGCACGTCGGCGCGGTCGAACCGCACGGCATCGTACGTCGCGGTCCCGGCGAAGCCGCCGTCGGGGGACTCCCAGAGCCAGAGATGCAGGTCGTACATCGCGCCGCCGTTGTGCGCGCCGATGTCGGTGCAGGTCGTGTCGGCGAGGCGCAGCGGGACCGGCGGCTCCTGCAGCACCAGGCCGACCTGGTACAGGGGGTTCCTGGCGGGCTCGCGCGGCGGCCTCAGGCGCTCGACGATCGCGTCGAACGGGACGTTCTGGAACGACTGCGCGTGCAGGAGGCCGCGCCGGCTCGACTGCAGCAGCGCGGCGAACCCCTGGTGCTCGTCGATCGTGACCGGCACCGGAAGCGTGTTGATGAAGCACCCCAGCACCTGCTCGACGCGCTCGTCGGCACCGCGGTTGGCGAAGGGGATCCCGACGAGGATGTCGCGCTGGCCGCTCTGCAGGTGCAGCAGTGTCTGGAACGCGCCGAGGAGCACGGTGAAGGGCGAGATCCGTTCCGCGCGCGCGAATCGGCGCAGGGCGTCCGCCGCCGTGGGCGAGAGCGCGACCGGGAGCGACGCCCCGCGCGATCCGTCGGCCTCCGTTCCGTGCGTCCGTGCGGCGCCGGGCGTGGTCAGGTCGAGCACGCCCGAGTGACCGGCCAGTGCGTGCTCCCACGCATCGAGCCCGGCCGCGAGGGTGCGCGGGAGGTCCTGTTCGCGCGTCCAGATCGCGTAGTCGGCGAACTGCAGGGGCAGTGGCGGCAGCGGCGACGGGCGGCCGGCTCGGAACGCGTCGTAGAGCGTCTCCAGCTCGCGGACGAACGTCGCGACCGCCGCGTGATCCATCGCAACGTGATGGATCACGAGCACGAGCAGGTGCCGATCCTCGCCCCACGACCAGAGGCGTCCGCGGAGCGGTCCCGCCTGCGCGAGATCGAACGGCCGCTCGATGCAGGTCGCCGCGAGCGCGCCCAGGTCGTCCGACGGACACTCACCCGGCCCGGTCTCCCACTCCAGCGGCAGTGCCGGCAGCACGCGCTGCATCAGGGTGTCACCACGCTCGATGTAGACGGTGCGCAGGATCTCGTGGCGCTCGACCAGCGCCGCGAGCGACGCCGAGAGCGCGCCGACATCGAGCGCGCCCTGCACCGAGAACGCGAGCGGGATGTGGTACGCGGTGCCGGTGGGATCGACCTGATGGAGGAACCAGAGCGCCGACTGGGTCGGCGTCGCGGGGAACTCGTACGGCACGGGGCCGACGGCTGTGCGCTCCATCATCGGGCGGCGTCCGGAGCGACGAAGGCCTCCCGCGCGACCGCGCGGACGGTCGTCCAGTCGGCGGTCCGGTCGGTGGCCGGGTCGGTCGCTGCGCCGAGCCAGCCCGCGATCGTCGGGGTCTCGAAGAGCCGCGACAGCGGCAGGATGACGCCGACCTGCCGGCGCGCGCGCGCGGCGAGCCGCGTGAGGACCAGCGAGTGCCCGCCCAGCGCGAAGAAATCGTCGTGCACCCCGACCTCGGCGATGCCGAGCGCATCCCGCCAGAGCTGTGCGAGTAGCTGCTCGCGATCCGTGCGCGGCGCCGCCGGCTCGCCGTCCAATGGCCGCGGCCGCGCCGCAACGGTCGCCGCGTGGGCACCATGCGCGCCACGCGCGTTGTGTGTGTTGTGTGTGTTGTGTGTGTTGTGTGTGCGGTGGGCGTCGCCGGCGATGAGCGGCGCGCGATGCGCCCGCAGCATCTCCACGTCCAGGGGGGCGACCGTCACCGCGCCCGACCGCACCTGAGCCACGAGTCGCCGCAGGAGTGGCGCGGCCTCGGCCGGGGTGATGCCATCGGCGACGCTCTCGCTGAACCCCGCCGGCACCGCCGCCGCCGGGGCGCTGGCCGCGTCGCGCAGTGCCGTGAGCACCGAGGCGCCCATCCGCCGGAGCCGGAAGCCGTCGATGGTCAGCAGCGCGTGGCCCGCTTCGTCGGAGATGTCGATGTCGAACTCGACGTGATCCGCCGTCGCCGTGGTGCGGCGGACGTGGCTCGTGATCGCCGAGGTGAGCGGCGCGAGTCGGCGGATCGACCGGTACGCCTGCGGCACGAAGAAGTCGCGGCTGAGATCGTCGCTCGGCAGCAACTCCTGTGCAGCGCCGATCGCCATGTCGAGCAGCGCGGGGTGCATCGGCCACTCGGCCAGGTCGTTCCAGCGATCAGGGCCGAGCGAGAGCGAGATGAGCGCCTCGCCGTCCCCGTAGCGCACGGTGTCCACGCACGCCCACCGCGGGCCGAAGTCCATCTGGTGGTGCGGGACGACGCGACCGGTGAACCGCCGCGTGGTGCTCCAGCGGGTGTCGTACGTGCCCGGGCGTCCGCCCGCGCGCCCGACGACCGGCGGTCCCACCAGCGCTTCGGCGTGCTCGGCGATCCAGTCCTCGCGTTCTGCGGCATCGGCGTCGCGCGCGCTGCGCAGCGTGAGGCGGTCGCCCTCGCGCGCGACCTGCACCACGCGCGACTCGTCCGCAGCGAAGGTCAGCGGCTCGAGCAGCGAGACGTCGTGGAGTGCGACCGCGGCCGGTCCGACCGACTCCAGTAGGAGCGAGAGGAGTGCCGTGCCCGGCAGCAGCGACGTGCCGAGGCGGGTGCGATGCTCGGCGACGATCCAGTCGGAGGCCTTGATGATCCGCTCGTAGCGCGCGTCGCGGCGGCGGATGACGGCGGCACCCGGCACGACCTCGCGCGGACCGGATCGGGCGGACCGCAGAAGCCGCGCCGCCATCCCCACGTCGCGCCAGACGCTCCAGCCCACCGCCAGCACGGGTCGCCCGACCGTGCGCGCGTCCTCGGCGACGCCGTCGAGATACGCATTCGCGGCGGCGTAGTCGAACTGGCCGGGCAGTCCCGTCAGGGCGCTCGTGGAGGAGAAGAGTACGAGCGGTGCCCGCGTCAGCGACGCGAGGGTCGTGGCCGCGCTCTTCGGCGCCAGCAGGCGCGTGACCTCGACGTCGGACTTGGTGCCGACGAGCCGGTCGTGCAGCGTGCCCGCGGTGTGCAGGGTGAGGGTGACCGGCCCCATCGCGGCCTCGACCGCCGTCCAGGTGGCGCGCAGCGCGCGCGCGTCGGCGACGTCAACGGCGAAGACACGTACCTCGGCCCCCCGCGCGCGCAGGCGCTCGACGGACTCCGCGCGCGCTGCCGAGCGGCTGCCGGACGCGGCGTGGAACTCGCGATCCGTCGGGGTCGCCGGGAGTTCGTGCCGTGCCAGGAGCGCGATCCGCTTCCATCCGTCCCCGACGAGGTGCTCCGCGAGTGCGAGCGCGAGTCCGCCGAGTCCGCCGGTGATCACGCAGCAGCCGTCGGTCTCCATCGGCGGCGGGAGCAGGTCCGGGAGTGGGAGCGCGCGGTGCCGCGGGACGTAGCGGCGATGGCCGCGCACGGCGACGACCGCATCCGCGCCCGCGACGAGTTCGGCGAGAAGCTCGTTGGGCCCGGGCGGGATCGTGCGATAGTCGATCACCCGCACGTCGTAGTCGAGCTCAGCGCGCAGCACGCGCGCCGCCGCGGTGACCGCGCGCGCGACCGGCGAGTGCGGCACGTCGTCGCCGTCGATGCCGGTGCTCGCCGCGCCGCGCACGAGGATGCGCCATCCGGCGATCGGCGGTGCCGCATCGGCCAGTGCCTCGGCGTGATGCTTCAGCTGCAGGATCGCGCGCGCCAGCGCCTCGGGGCCGTCGTCGCCGCTCCCGATGACGCTCACGAGGTACCAGGAGAGTCCCGAACGGAGCGCCCGCAGGGTGGCGCGCAGGACCGCGGGGTCGTGGCCGTCGAGCCGGCGTCCTTCGACGTCGTTCGACATCGCGGCGAAGACGGCGTCGAGCTCCTCCCCGACCACGCACAGCCCGTAGCGCTCCACGCCCGGAAGCCGCGGCGCGAAGGGGCGCGGTTCCCAGACCTCCTGCTGGCACCACGCCTCCGGCGCGGTCCGGGCGACGGTCGCCTCTTCCGACGCGGCCGCGGGCGCGGGTGCGAACCAATGACGCTGGTGCTCGAACGGATACGTGGGAAGCGGGACGCTCCTCCGTGTCGCGGCGTCGTGCACGTGCGCCCACTCCATTGGGACCCCCGCGCACCAGAGCGCGCCGAAGGCCTCGTGGAAGCGCACGTGGTCGTCCACCGCCTCGCGCGCGTGGCGCATCGTGCTGAGGGCGAGGTGCTCCCCGGTGAACGCGCGCTGCTGCCGCGCGAGCGTGGCGAGCACGGTGCCGGGTCCGACCTCGAGGTGGATCCGCGCGCGCTCGGCGAGGCGCGCGAACCCGTCGGCGAATCGCACCGGCTCGCGCAGCTGGCGTACCCAGTACCCGGGATCCTGCGCCTGCTCGGCGGTGAGCCAGGTGCCGGTCACGTTGGAGACGATCGGGACGCAGGGCGGCCGGAGGGCGGTGCGAGCGACCGCCTCCCGGAACGAGGCGAGGATCGGGTCGAGCATCGCGGAGTGGGCGGCGACGTCGATCGGGACGCGCTGCGACTCGATCCCGCGCGCGGCCAGCATGGACTCGAGTTCCTGCACGTCGGCGACGGGGCCGGAGACGACCGTGAGGTCGGCGGCGTTGACCGCGGCGATCGAGAGGGCGGGCGGGATCAGGGTGCGCAGTTCGACTTCGGTCGCGAGCACGCTCAGCATCGCGCCATCGGGAAGCGATTCGAACAGCTCGGCCCGCCGGATGACGAGTCGCAGCGCATCCTCGAGGGAGAGCACCCCCGCGACGCAGGCCGCGGCATACTCGCCGACGCTGTGTCCGATCACCGCGGTCGGTCGCACGCCCATCGCCTCCCAGAGCTGCGCACAGGCGTACTGCGTGACGAAGAGCGTCGGCAGCCCGCGCGTCGGGCGCGCGAGCACGGAGGCGTCGGGGTCATCGACGTCGAGCACGCGGTCGCGGAGGTCGTAGTCCAGCAGTCGGTTGTCCCGCACGAAGGCGCACGCGCGCTCGACCGCCGCGCGGTAGGCGGGCTCGCGCGCGTAGAGATCGCGCCCCATCCCGGGATGGCTCGCGCCGCCTCCGGCGAAGAGCATCGCGATGGCGCCGTCGCCGGGGAGCGGCGGCCGTGCGGCGGCCGCGACCTCGGCCGCGGGCGCGTCGAGTAGCCGCCGCAGCGCCGCGCGCGCGCCCGGCATCCCGGTCGCGGTCACGACGGCGCGGTGGGCGAACGCGCGGCGGCCCTGCTGCAACGTGTGCGCGACGTCCGCGAGCGCGTGCGGCGTGTGGTCCAGCGCTGCAAGGAGATCCTCGATCCGGCGGCGCAGCGCCGTCGCGGAGCGCGCCGAGAGCGGCAGCACCTGCACGGCGCGGTCGCCCGATGCGGGGACCGCCGTCGGTGGCGATTCGAGGATCAGGTGCACGTTCGTGCCGCCGACGCCGAGCGAGTTCACACCGGCGCGCAGCGGTCCCGGGCGTCCGGCGGGTTCCCGCACGGGTTCCCGCACGGGTTCCCAAGCGGTGGTCGCGCGGCTCACGACGAACGGCGCGACGAGCGCCGTGCATTCGGGACTCGGGGCCTCGAAGTGCAGCGTGCCGGGGATCGTGCGATGCCGCATCGCGAGCACCGTCTTGATGAGGCCGGCGACGCCGGCCGCGGTGTCGAGGTGCCCGAGGTTCGCCTTGACGGAACCCAGCACGCAGCGGCCGTCGCCGGCGTTCGCGCCATACGCCTGCCGTAGCGCGGCGACCTCGATCGCGTCACCGAGCACGGTGCCGGTGCCGTGGCATTCGATGTACGACACCGTCGCCGGATCGACATCCGCGACGATCAGCGCCTCGCGGATCGCGGCCGCCTGGCCGTCCACACCCGGTGCGAGATAACTCGCCTTGGCGGCGCCATCGTTGTTGATCGCCGAGCCGAGGATCACCGCGTGGATCGTGTCGCCGGCGGCGATGGCGTCGTCGAGGCGCCGGAGGACGACCACCCCGACGCCGCTGCCGAAGACGGTGCCCCGCGACGACCGGTCGAAGGGTCGGCAATGTCCGTCCGCCGAGAGGATCTCTCCCTCGCGGTAGAGGTAGCCCTGTCCCTGCGGCAGCTCGATCGTGACCGCGCCGGCGAGCGCCAGGTCGCATTCATGCGCGAGGAGGCTCGCGGCGGCGAGGTGGACGGCGACGAGGGAGGTTGAGCACGCGGTCTGGACATTCACGCTCGGACCGCGGAGATCCAACGCGTGCGAGACGCGGGTGGTCAGGAAGTCCTTGTCGTTGCCGGTGTGGCGGAGGAGGAAGTGCCCGACCGCGTCCACGAGCGCAGCGTTTCCGAGCAGGTTCAGGTGCAGGTAGGCGTTGTGCCCGCTGCCGCCGAAGACGCCGATGGAGCCGTCGAATCGCTGCGGGTCGCAGCCGGCGTGCTCCAGCGCCTCCCAGCAGCACTCCAGGAAATGGCGATGCTGCGGGTCCAGGATCGCCGCATCGCGCGGGCTGAGCCCGAAGAAGCCGGCATCGAACTGGTCCACCCCGTCGAGCGTGCGCGTCGCCCGGACGTAGGCGGGATCGCGGATCAGTGCGTCGCGGACCCCGGCGGCCCGGAGGGCATCGTCGGTGAGCCATCGGATCGACTCGCGCTCGCGCACGAGGTCATTCCAGAGGGCGTCCGGCGAGTTCGCACCAGGAACGCGGCACGCCATCCCGACGATGGCGATGCCGCTTCCTGCAGAGTCGCGGGCGGGGTCGACGGGCATGGTGTCGGGTGGGAGGACAGACGGCTAACGACTCCCATAGGCACGAGTCGGGCCATCGACACCTTGCGCATCAGCCGCGCGTCACCTGTGGCTCTCGTGCGTCTTCCGCTCGTCCGCGGTCGCGCCGTCGTCGTCCATCCGGTCGTTGTCACCGTCGAGACGATCCCAGGCATCACGCGCCGCGAGCTTCGCGTCCTCCCACGCCATCTTGGACGCGCCACGTGCCTTGTCCCACCCCTTGCCCAGGTCGGACTCGACGTCATTCCACGACTTGCCGGCGCTGCGTGAACGCGATTCCCAGCCGTAGCGGTAGGCGGCCTGATGCGTGTCGTACGCCGATCCCGGGGTGACGTACGGACGGGAGGTGTAGTGCTCGCGCCAGTACGCGTCCTCGACCGTCGGGTTCACGGCCTCGGCGATCCCCTTGCCGGCGAGACCTCCGATGACGGCGCCGGCCACGCCGCCGACGGCGAAGCCGACCGGTCCGCCGATCGCGGTGCCGATCGCAGCGCCCGCCGCCGCGCCGCTCGCGGCGCCGGTGCCGGTGCCGACCGGATGCGCGCCGGGCGCGCCGGAGATCGGATCGCGATTGCTGTCCTCGCCTGCATCGGTCGAACGATCGGGCTTCCTGGTGTCGGTCATGTGGTACCTCGCTGGAATGAAGTGTTGGTGCGTCGGACGTGCGAGGAGGCGAGGGGCAACTTCCATTCCCCCCCACCGTGCGCCCGGGTCCGTGCGCTGCGGGGCGTGGAGCTCGATGCCACGGCGCCGTCACCCACACCTGCGGGAGCACCGCCGACGCGCCGCCGCATCGCGCGCGGCGCGTCGCGAACGGCACGGCGCTTGCCCTGTTCGGAGGCATGGAGACCTATCGCGTCGTCGGCGAGCGCATCGCGCGCGCCGTGTACCGCGCCGCCCGTGGCGCCGCGTATGCCGGCCTGGCCTCGCGACCGGCGTTGACCGTCGCGCGCATGCTCGGCGTTCGTCCGGCGACGATCTTCATGTTCCACCGCTTCACCGACGGCGGCGGCGAGGCGCTCGGCACCGATGTGACGATGCTCCGCACGATGCTCTCGCAGCTGCGGAAGCAGGGCGTGGCCTTCATGCGCCTGCGCGACCTCGCGCAGCAGGTGGCGGCGCGCACGCCACTGGAGCGCCCGACGGCCGTCTTCACGGTCGACGACGGCTACGCGGATTTCGCGGATCTCGCGGCACCGATCTTCGCCGGCTTCGACTGCACGCCCACCGTCTTCCTGGTGACCGAATTCACCTCCGGTCGCCAATGGTGCTGGTGGGACCGGATCGACGATGCCTTCCTGCGCTCTCCCCTCCGCGGGGTCTCACTGCGCGTGGACGGACATCAGTTCGCCCGTCCCCTCGGCACCAGCGCCGAGCGGCGCGCCGGCGCGGCGCAGCTCGTCGACGCCCTGAAATGGGTCAACGATCGCGAGCGGCTGCGGATCGTGGACGACATCGGCGCGCTGCTCGAGGTGGAGATGTCCGCGAGGCCGACGGCCGCCTACGCTCCCCTCGGCTGGGACGCGGTGCGCCGCTTCGAGCGCGCCGGCGTCGACTTCGCCCCGCATTCGCTCACGCACCCGATGCTGAGCCGGCTCAGCGATGTGGCCGCACGCACCGAGATCGTGCAGTCGTGGACCGACCTGCGTCGCGAGCTGCGCGATCCCGCACCGGTGTTCGGGTATCCCAATGGATCGCTCGACTCGTTCGGGACACGGGAGATGGCGATCGTGCGCGACAGCGGGATGCTCGGCGCGGTCGCATTCCGGCGGGCGTATGTCGACCCGGTCGCCTGCGACGTCGACGACCGCTTCCGCCTGTCGCGGTTCCCGGCGCCGGCCGATCCGACAACGGCCGGATACCTCGCGAGCGGGATGGCTTGGGAGCGCTAGCGCGCCGACCGCCGCGCTAGAGCTGGTACTCGCGCATCTTCCGCGTCAGGGTGTTGCGATGGATGCCGAGGATCGCGGCGGCGACGTGGATCACGCCCTCCGCGTGCGCGAGCACGAGCGCGATGTGACGCGCCTCGACCTCGGCGAGCGAGGGCAGTTGGTCTCCCACCGCCAAGGCGTCGGCCACGCGCTCGGAGCGCGTCACGCGGGCCTCCTCCAGCAGCTCGTCGGGCAGGTCCCGCAGGCGGATCGTATCGTCGCGCGCCACCAGCACCGCGTGCTCGATCACGCTGCGCAGCTCCCGCACATTCCCGGTCCACTCGTGCGCGTCGAGCGCCCGCCGGGCATCGACGCTGAGCCGAGTGAGCGCCTTGCGCGTGCCCGTCCGGCGGAGGAAGTGCCGCACGAAGCTCGCGACGAGCAGCAGCAGGTCGTCGCCGCGGTCGGAGAGCCGCGGCACGTGGATCGTCACGATCGCGAGCCGATAGTAGAGGTCCGGACGGAAGCGTCCATCGGAGGCATCCTTGCGCAGGTCGCGCGTGGTGCTCGCGATGATGCGCGCATTCACCGCGACGACCTCGCCGCTCCCGGCGCGCTCGATCTCGCCGTCCTGCACGGCGCGCAGCAGCCGGGACTGCAGCGCGGGTCCCAGGGCGGCGACGTCGTCGAGGAAGATCGTGCCACCCGAGGCCTGTTCGATGCGGCCGATGCGCCGTGAGACGCTGCCGTCCGGCGCCTCGCGTTCCTGGCCGAAGAGGTCCGCCTCGAGCTGCTCCTGCGAGACCGCCGCGCAGTGCACCGCCACCCAGGGGCCATTGCCGACCGGGCTGATGCGATGGATGCAGTGCGCGATCGCCTCGCGGCCGGAGCCAGTCTCGCCGAGGATGAGCACCGGCGCGTACGTCGGTGCGGCCCGCGCCATGAGTCGGTAGATCTCCAGCATCGCGGGATGCTCGCCGACGAGGCCGCACCGCTCCGGTGGGCTCTCGGGCACGGTCGGCAGGAGGACCGGTTCCTCGGTGTCCGGCGACGCGGACGCAACGGTGATCACGGCGGCGCGCCCGTCAATGGCGGATGCCGTCGCAGATCACGTCGGCGATGCGGTCGGCGGCGTGCCCGTCCCATTTCTCGATCACCGGACGGAGCCGCGTGCTCGTGCGTCCGAGCACCCGGCGCGCGCCGCCGAGCAGGCCGGCGCCCGAGGGCGTGACCAGCTCGTTCGTGCCCTGGGAACAGGTGATCGGCCGCTCGGTATTGGGGCGGAGCGTCAAGCAGGGCACGCCGAGGAACGACGTCTCCTCCTGCAGGCCGCCGGAATCGGTGATCACGAGACTGGCCGAGGCGACGAGTCCGAGCATCTCGAGGTAGCCGAGCGGGTCCATCACGTGGAGGGCACCGCCGCCGTTCGGCTTCAGGTGCATCTCCTCGAGTCGACGGCGGGTGCGCGGATGCATTGCGAAGTGTACCGGCGTCTCGCGGCTGAGTTCCTCGAGTGCGCGAATCAGTTCGCGCAGCCGCTCCGGATCGTCCACATTGGACGGACGGTGCAGCGTGGTCACCACGTACGGGGCGTCCTGGCCGTCGCCGCGCAGCGCGCGCTCCCGCTGCGCGCGCGGCAGGATGCGGACGAGCGAGTCGATCATCACGTTGCCGACGAAATGGATACCACCCGGCGCGATGCCCTCGGCGTGCAGGTTGTCGACCGCGTCGACAGACGGGGCGAGCAGCAGGTCGGCGATGTGGTCGGTGATCACCCGGTTGAGCTCCTCGGGCATCGTGCGGTCGTGACTGCGGAGTCCGGCCTCGACGTGCGCGACGCGGATGCGGCGCTGCGCGGCCGTCATCGCGGCGGCCACGGTCGAGTTCACGTCGCCGTAGACGAGCACGAGGTCGGGGCGCTCGAACGCCAGCACCGGCTCGAGCTTCGACATCACCGCGGCGGTGGTCTCGGTGTGCGTGCCCGACCCCACGCCGAGGGCGTGGGTCGGGGCCGGAATCTCGAGGTCCGCGAAGAACGCGTCGGACATCGTCGCATCGTAGTGCTGCCCGGTGTGCACGATCACGTGCTCGACCTCGGCGCGCGCATCGAGCGCCCGGGCGACGGGCGCCAGCTTCATGAAGTTCGGCCGCGTCCCGACGACGGAGAGGATGCGCATGGGCATCAGAACCTCGTGAGGGCGAGCGCGGTCAGGGGGATGGCGACGATCAGCCCGATGATGCGGATGGTGCGCTCACCGTCCTTGCGCCGCGGGATCATCAGTTCGTCGCCGGCCTCCATCCCGAGGTCGTCGAGCGTCCGGCCGATCGCAAGCGAGTTGCGCAGGCGCGGTCCCTCCTGCAGCACCTTGCCGCGCCGGCTGAGCGAGGCCTTCTTCAGTTCCGCCTCGCCGGTCGGTCCTCCGGCCTCGGTGATCGCGTCGGAGAGCAGGGCATCCGAGCGCAGCGCGAAGAACCCGGGGCGCGCGACCTCGCCGAGCACGGCGACCCGCACGAGGGTCCGGGCGCTGACCACCGGCG
Organism: Gemmatimonadaceae bacterium; assembly: GCA_031396725.1. Taxonomy (GTDB): domain Bacteria; phylum Gemmatimonadota; class Gemmatimonadetes; order Gemmatimonadales; family Gemmatimonadaceae; genus Pseudogemmatithrix. The sequence continues at coordinate 28,157 of JANNLH010000098.1, forward strand.
CCTTGATGAAGCGGGCAATGGCCCCGGTGAGATGCGCCTCGACGTCGCTGCGCCGCACGCCCGCGAGGGGAACGACCCCGATCTGCGGCAGCGTGATCGCCGGACCCGTCGTCACCGTGAAGGTGTCGTTCAGCGCCGGCTCGTCGGCGACGGTAAGCACGATCCGGTCGCCGACCTTGAGCTCCCCGCTCGCCGGCCGGGTCGCGGCCGGCGTCGCCGCCTGGGCCTGCAGGTGGCCTGCGGTCGTGGCGAGCAGCAGGGTGATGCCGAGCGCGAACCGCTGGATCCTGTTCATCGGACCTCCGCCGTCTGGGGTTCCTCTTCCGTCCGTGTCTCGTAGCCGGGGAGGGCATAGTGTGAGTAGTAGCTGAACGCGCTGTCGTGAGGCACATCATTGAGGACGGCGCCGATCACGCGCACCGGCAGCCGACCGATCACCTCGAGCCGGGCGGCCGCGACCTCGCGCATGCTGACCCCGGTCCGCACGACGAGGACGATGTTCCCCGTGGCCGCGCCGAGCAGCACCGCGTCGACACCGGCGCTGAGCGGCGGACTGTCGCAGATCACCACGTCGTAGTCGGACCGCAGGTCGTTGAGCAGGCGGGTCAGGGCCGGCGCGCCGAGCAGTTCGGACGCCTCGGGCTGACGGCCGCCGCAGGTGATCAGGTCGAGTCCGTCGATCACGGTCCGCTGGATGACGCGCTCGGCGGCCTGTGTGCCGCGCAGGAACTCGGAGAGCCCCGGCCGCCGCGGATGGTTGAAGCGCTCGTTGAGCGCACCGCGGCGCAGGTCGCCGTCGATCAGCAGCGTGCGGGCACCCCCGTCCGCGAAGGCGCGGGCGAGGTGCATCGACAGGAAGGACTTGCCGTCGGTGCTGCCCGGACTCGTGATGGTCACGTGCAGCGGCCCGCTGCCGCCGTGTGCGTACGAGAGATTGAGGCGGATGTCGCGGACCGCCTCCTGGAAGGGTGTGCTCGTGCGCGTGCGCACGAGCGCGTTCACGCCCGGCTTCACGTGCGGGACGGCTCCGAGGATCGTCAGGCCGAGATCCTTGGTCACCTGGTCGGGGTACCGGAAGCGCTTATCGGACTTGTCCAGCACTACCGCCAGACCGCCGGCGAGCACGAGGCCGCCGACGAGCGAGAAGAGCAGGATCGCGGGCTGGCTGTCCTTGGTCGGCGTGGCCGGCGTGACGGCCTGGTCGAGCACCCGCACCTCCGAGACCGCACTCTCCTCGGCGAGGCGCGTGCCGTCGTAGCGTTGCTGGAGCGTGGCGTAGAGCTCCTCGGCGAGCATGACGTTGCGGCGGAGGCGTCCCTCCTCCCGATCGCGCGAGGGGATCGCGCGCATCGTGCCGACGCTGGTGGCGATCCGGGGTTCGAGCGCGCGCTCGCGGGCCAGCATGCGCTGGCTCGTGGAGCGCACGAGCGGCGGGATCGTCTCGTTCTCGAGCGTCGCGATGTCGGTCAGGAGCCGTTGGATCGGGGGATGCGCGTCCGCGTAGCGGTAGCGGAGCGTCCGCAGCTCGCCGCGCTTGAGGGTGAGCTCGGCAAGTGCCTGCGAGAGCTCGGTGGACTGTTCGGCGGCGGCGATGCGCTGCATGACCGGCACGGCCATCCCGCCGGAGGCTCGCGCGGCCTCGTCGAGCTGCACGCGCTCGCGCTGGCTCGCCTCGAGTGTGGCGCGCAGATTGTAGTAGACCTCGCCGCGCGGGCCGTCCCCGGAGAGGAGGACCACGCCGCCGGCCGAACTCGGGCCGCCGCGGACCGATTCCATGTCGCCGGGGATGGTGGCGGTCCGGATCCGGAACTCCTCGAGCGCGCGCTCGGCGCTGGTGAGCCCCTCACGCGCGGACGCGACCTGCTCCGAGAGGATGCCGCTGTAGGCGCCGACACTCTGCTGCTTGAGCGCGGCCGCCTCGGCGACGTAGCGAGCGCCGAGGGCGTTCAGCGTCGCGGCGAGTTGCACCGGATCGGGGCCGGTGAGCTCGACGCTGAGGAAGCTGGCCTGTTCGTCGATCCGCACGTCGAGCGCCTCGCGCAACGCGGTGGCCGCCTGGCGCGGCGGGGTCACGCTGAAACGCAGGTCGCGATCGGCCCAGAGCGAGGCGGCCGGCGGCAGCCAGCGGAAGCCGAACGCGCGTCCGATCGAGTCGCCGGGTGCGCCCTGCTCGACGCTGGCGCCCGCACCGGCGCTGAGCCGTGTGAGCGTCCACTCCGTGCGCGCCTCATTGATGTTCAACCGGTAGCTGCCGGGCTGGTAGGTCGGGGCGAGGGCGAAGCGCTGGCGCAATGCTGGCGCGTCGTCCGCGGTCATCGTCAGGTAGACCCGCGCATCGACGACGGCACCTTCGAGCACCGCGTACGACCGCAGGAGTGACGTCCACGCTTCGGCGTCGAATGGCTGCGCGGGCCGCATCGGGCCCCCGGTGTCGCCGCTGCGGGCGCCACCGTCGATCCAGAGCATCGTGTCGGCCGTGTAGGTCGGTCGCACGACGCGCGTGAGGAGCACGCCGGCCGCGACCGCCGTGACGGTGATGAGCAGCACGAGCCACTTGTACCGGCGGAGCGCGTGCCCCATCCGGCGCCAGTCGGGTCCGGGCGGCGCGGAGTGCGTGTCGGCGGCGACAGGGGCCGGCACGATCACCGGAGTCGGGATCTGGATCAGGCGCGGAGCAAGAACGCCGCGGGCGGATGGCGGGAACGTTGTCATGACGGGCCTCAGTGCAAGTACGGGACCGAGAGATGCGAGTGTGCCGCGTGCGCCACGCACTAGGCAACGGCGCGACGATGCACGGTTGCAGTGCGCACGTCGCGCGCGTTCGGCGGCGAATCGGTGCAACGCGCAGGCGAAACAGGCGGTGCGTCCCCGCATCCGTCTGGCGCGATAAATGCCTTCCCTCCTCGCATCGACGGCACGGACACACTCACAGCGAGGCAGCGATGACCAGGGCATGGGCAGAGACGGACTATGGGCGCGCAGTGGAAGTCGCCGACCGGGGATCGGTGGATTCGGGGGCGCAGCGCCGGGCCACGCCGCCGCCCGGTCCCGGTGCGGAACAGAACGCGAGCCTGAGCGTGCTCGTGGCGGACGAGGACCAGGCGTTGCGGGAGACCTGCGCGGCAGCGCTCCGACAGGAGGGGTACGAGGTCTCGACCGTCGGCACCGGTGAGGACGCGCTCTCGCTGCTCCGCCGGCGCGCGGTGGATGTCGCGATCATCAACCATAAGATGCCGAAGGTCGACGGGTCGACGCTGCTGCGGGCCGCGCTGCTGCTGAATCCGGAGGTGCTGGTGATCATGACGACCTCGGCGCCGTCCGTCGCGGCGAGCGTCGAGGTCCTGCGCGAGGGGGCCTGGGACTACCTCCCGAAGCCGTTCTCGGCGGCGAGCCTGCAGTTGCTCGTCGGGCGTGCGGCGCACACGGTGCTGACCCGCCGCGCGACCGTCGTCCGTCGGCAGGGCGTGCACATGGTCTCCAGCGACGAGGACGTGACGCTGATCGGCACCACGCCGGTGTTCCGCCGCGCGGTCGATCTCGCCGCGAAGGTCGCGAACACCGACGCGTCGGTCTTCATCACCGGGGAGAGCGGCTCGGGCAAGGAGATGTTCGCGCAATACATCCATCAGATGAGCCACCGCGCGGGCAAGCCGTTCGTGGCCGTCAACTGCGCCGCGTTGCCGGAGCAGCTGCTCGAGTCCGAGATGTTCGGGCACTGCAAGGGCGCGTTCACGGGTGCGGTGCGCGACAAGCCGGGCCTCCTCGAGATGGCCGACGGCGGCACGCTCTTCCTCGACGAGCTCTGCGAGATGCCCAAGTCGAGCCAGGCCAAGCTGCTGCGCGTGATCCAGGACGGCGTCGTCCGGCGCGTCGGGAGCGAGAAGACCGATGCGGTCGTGAACGTGCGCTTCATCGCGGCGACGAATGGCGACCCCGAACAGTTCGTGGCGCGCGGCGACCTGCGCGAGGACCTCTTCTACCGGCTGCGCGTCGTGCGGATCCACCTGCCGCCGCTGCGCCAGCGGCCGGCCGACATCCCGGTGCTCGGCCAGCTCTTCCTCGAGCGCTTCTGGCAGCGGCATCGCGAGAAGGGGTCCGTGCCTCCGACGTTCAGCGCGGCGGCGGAACTCGCCCTCGCCTCGCACGTCTGGCGCGGCAACGTCCGCGAGCTGCAGAACGTGATCGAGAACATCTCCGTGCTCTCCGAGCCCGGGAAGCGGATCGAGCCGGCGGACCTGCTGATGCTCGACGAGCCGAGCGAGCAGGAGAGTCCGGCGAACGTCGCGCTCGGCGCGACGACCTTCGAGGAGCCGTATCACGATGCCCGCAATCGCGTCCTCGCGCTGTTCGAGACGCGATACCTCACGTCGCTCGTGGGTCGCACGAAGGGGAACATGTCCGGGGCCGCGCGGTTGGCGGGGGTGGACCGCACGACGCTGTACCGACTGATGGAGCGGCACGGCCTGCATCGGACGCCGACGCAAGGATTGCTATGCCCGATCACTCCGACAGCGGTCGCACCGGCCGCCGCGAGCCGGGCATAGGGAGCTGAGCGACGGGGCGACGCGACGGTCACGCTACGTTCTGGTGCCGACGCGTCGCGGCCGCGCCGTCGCGCGACGCCGCAGTGCGCGTTGGCGCTCGTGGGCACGGGGATTGCCAGTGGTAGCACGCATGACAACGCGCGCATTCCCCGTGAACACCGAGTCGACGTCGATCGCGACGACGGCGCCGGAGCTGGTCCTCGATCGCGCACCGGGCCGGCGGTCGTCCCGCCCGAACGATCGCGTGAGCGATCGCGTGAGCGATCGCAGCGTCGAGCGCAGCGGCGATCGTACCATCGAGGAGGTCGAGCCGCTGACGATCGCCGAGGGCGGTCGCCGATGGCTGAACGTCGTCGTCGCGGTCGTCGGGATCCTCGCCGCCCTGCCGCTGATGCTGCTGATCGCGATCGCCGTGAAGCTCTCCTCGGCCGGTCCGGTGCGCTTCACGCAAACGCGCATCGGCATCGACCGCCGCCGCCGCGGGACCGGGAGTGACACCGGAACGCGGCGCCGCGATCTCGGCGGTGCACCATTCCGCATCTTCAAGTTCCGCACGATGCACGTGCAGCCCGACGAGCCGCAGCGCTGGGCGACCGCGGGCGATGCGCGGATCACCGCGATCGGCCGCGTGCTGCGCCAGTTCCGCGTGGACGAGCTGCCGCAACTGATCAACGTGCTGCGCGGCGAGATGAACGTGGTCGGACCCCGGCCCGAACAACCCGCGATCTTCGATCGTCTCCGCGGGCGCATCGCCCGCTACCAGCGGCGGCAGCGCGTACGTCCCGGGATCACGGGCTGGGCGCAGGTGAACCTCGCCTATGACCGCGACGAGGACGATGCGCGGCGGAAGCTGCTCTTCGATCTCGAATACATCGGTCGGCAGTCGCTCGGCGAGGACCTGCGGATCCTGGCGCGGACCTTCCCGGTGATGCTGGGGCGGCGCGGGGCGCACTGAGCCGGGGTCCGGCCAGGTCAGGGTCGCAGGCCCGCGGCCGTGCGCGCTACCATATAGATGTACCGGTATCGCTCGACCCAGCGCCGCACGTCGAACTCGAGCTGCAGGCGCGTGTTGGCTCCATCCGCGCGCCGCCGGGCTGCGGGCGGGTCGCGCCGGACCGCCGCGATCGCCTGGGCCAGGGCCTCGGGGTCCTCCGCCGGCACCAGCAGCGCATCGCTCTCGCCGATGATGTCCGGGATCCCCCCGACGCGCGCGGCGACGACCGGAACGTGTGCCGCCATCGCCTCGAGCAGCACCATCGGAGAGCCCTCGGTGCGCGAGCTGACCGCGAGCACGTCGAAGGCCGGCAGGAAGCGCGACGCCTCGGGCAGGCGACCGTGCCACGAGCGCGAGCGTCCACCGTCGGTGGCGCCGCCCGGATGCCGTCGCTCCAATGCGACGCGTGCCGCGCCGTCCCCGATGATCGCGAGGTGCGCGCCGTCCAGCGCCGCCAGGTCGAAGGCCTCGAGCATCACGTCAAGACCCTTCTCCGGGCTGACGCGCCCCACCCAGCCGATTACGAACTGGTCCGGCCCGAGCCCGAGCAGCTGCCGCGCCGTCGCGCGCGTATGCGCCGTGGCGGTGGGGCTCCACGCGTTGCGCACGACGTGCATCCGCTCCGGCGCGATGCCGCTCGCGATCAGCCGCTCGGCCAGTGGGCGGGCGACGGCGACCACCGCGTCGCGGCGGCGACAGGCCAGACGCTGCATCCATTCGTAGGTGCGGTTCCGCCAGTCGCCGTCCACGAGACCGTGCATCGTCGTCACGGAGGCCGCACCGACGGCCGGCGCAGCGCCGGTGGCGAGCACGTCGGCGTGCGCGCCGTGCGTATGGACGATGCCGGGACCGAACGCGCGGCAGCGCTCGGCGATCGCGGCGCGCTGACGCCGATAGCCGCGCGGCGCGGTCGCGATGGTCTCGACCGTGACGCCGTGGGCCCGCAACGGCGCGGCGAACTCCTCGGTGATCGCCGCCGCGTCGTCGACGAGGGTCAGCACCCGTACCTCGTCCTGCTCCTCCGTCGCCTGCTGGGCGCCCGCCAGCGTCTGCACGACGCGCTCGAGTCCACCGAGCGGGCCCGGTGCGAGGATGTGCAGCACGCGCGTCATCGTCAGGCCAGCAGGAGGGCGTGGGTGCCCGACCCGGCGGTCCGCGACCCGACGCGTTCGTCGAGCAGGAGCGCATCGACGAAGAACTTGGTGGCCCAGCTGAGCACCTCGTGCGGCCCGTACCCGCCGGAGACGGGATCGGAGCCGGTGATGCCGCCGGCGAGACCCGGATCGCCCGCGTGCCGGTCCTGCGTCGCCTTGAGGAAGGTGACCACCGCCGGGACGGGTTCGAGCCAGCGGCGGTCACCGGTGATCTCGAAGAGCCGGATCCAGTTCGAGACCATCTGGGCCTGGCCCGTGAGGCAGCTCCACGAACTCGCGCCGCGCCAGTCGGCGCCGAGTCGCCCGGGGAGTCGGCCGTCGATGTCCACGCGATCGGCGAGTGCCGCGGCCGTCGATCGGGCCGCGCCGATGAGCCGGTCATCGCCGAGCAGGCGGCCGCCCTCGAGCAGCCCGGTGACGGCGTAGGCGATCGTGTGCAGCAGCGGCCGCGCGGAGTCGGTCAGGCAGCAGTCGGGGAGCCAGCCGTTGCCGTGCTGGCGCGCCGCGACGGCGCCGAGCGCGCGCGCCGCGGCCTCACGCGCCGCCGGCATCCCGAGCGCCTCCGCGGCCGCCGCCAACGCCCACGCGGTGCGTGCGTTGTAGAGCGCATCGCCGGGGCAGGCGAAGAGGGAATGCGCGCGCCGCCAGATCCCGTCGTGATCGAGCGCGTCGATCAGGAACTGTGCACCGGCGCGCGCGGCGTCGGCGTACCGCCAGTCCCCGCTCCGCTGGAAGGCGCTCAGCCAGCCGAGCAGCACCTGCCCCGTGTTGAAGACGGACGGGGAGAGCGGTTCGGTGATCATCCCGCCGCGCACCGAGCCGTCGTGCAGCTGGATGCCGCACTCCCAGGTCGCGGCGAGCATCGCCCGCGCCACGAGATCCTCGCGTGCGAAGCGGTCGGCGGCAGCGAAGAGCGTCGGGATGATGTATCCGGTGGTCTCGGGATAGTCGGCCTGCCACCCCCTGCCGCCGAAGTGCCGGTGATGCACCAGACTGTAGCCGCGCGCGATGCCGCCGGTGGCGGTCACGTCCTGCGCCCTGCCGATCCACGCGAGGGCGGCCAACAGATGCGGCGTGTGATCCTGGTCCACCGGGTGCGCCGGGCGCGGGTGGGAGTGACGCTGCGCTGCGGCGCGCTCGAGCTGGCCAGGGCGCGCGCGCGCCGGCGACTCGGTGCCGGATCTCGTGGAGGGAGGAAGGGTCGTCATGCAGTGGATCAGGTCAAGATGCGTGCCGACGCCGACGAGCAGGTCCGCGGCGCGGGCCTCCACGGCGCGGTCGCCACGGGTGCGCCGTGTGCGCAACGGCACGGCATACTGGCCCCGCTCTTGCTCCCCTGCACCGTTATGCACTCGTCCGCCCGTTCGCTCGACCAGTCCCTCGCGCGCGGCATCGCGTGGACGGGGGGTGTGAAGTGGCTCACGTCGCTGCTCACCTGGGGCATCACGATCCTGGTGGCGCGCACGCTCTCGCCGGCGGACTACGGCCTCGTCGGCATGGCGATGGTCTTCATCGGGCTCGCACAGCTGACGTCGGACGTCGGCCTCGCGGCGACGATCATCCAGGTGCCCGACCTCCGTGAGCCGCTTGCGGCACGCCTGGGCGGGGCGGCGATCATGATCGCGGCGGCGATCGCCGCGGTGACCGTCGGCGGATCGGCGCTGATCGCGGGGTTCTTCCGCGAGCCCGCGGTGCAGTGGATCGCGATTGCGCTCAGCGGGACGTTCGTGCTGCGGGGCGTCCAGGTGCTCCGGCGCGCGATGATGACGCGGGCGCTCCGCTTCCGGCAGCTCGCCTGGATCGACGGGATCGAGGCGGTGGTGACCTCGGTCAGCACGCTCGCGTACGCAACGCTGGGGCTGCGCTACTGGGCGCTGGTCGGGGGACTCCTCACCGGTGTCGGTGTCAGCACGCTCCTCCTCGTGGTGGCGTTCCCCCACCGGCTCCACTTCCCGCGCCGGATCGCGGAGCTCGAGGGCACGCTCGCGATCGGCGCGCAGGTGCTCGGAGGCCAGGTCGCCTGGTACGCCTACAGCACCGCCGACATGATCATCGTCGGGCGGATGCTCGGCAGCACGGCGCTCGGCGCCTACACCTTCGCGTGGGTGCTGGCCAGCATCGCGGTGGAGCGGATCGCGTCGCTGATGGGGCGGGTGACCCCGGCGATCTTCGCGGCGGTGCAGCACGACCACGCTGCGCTCCGGCGGTATGTGTACACGCTGACGGAGGGGCTCGCCCTCATCACGATGCCCATCTGCATCGGGATCGCGCTCGTGGCCGACCTGATCGTGCAGGTCGCGCTCGGCGAGAGCTGGCTCGCGGCGATCGCCCCGATGCGGCTCCTCGCCATCTACGCCGCCGTGCGGTGCATCGCGGTCATCCTGCCGCAGCTGCTGGTCTTCACCGGCCGCGCGCGACAGAGCATGTACTTCAACCTCTTCGCGCTCGTGGTCCTGGTGCCCCTCTTCATCCTCGGCGCCTCGTGGAGCGGCACGACGGGCGTCGCCTGGGCCTGGGTGCTCGCCTATCCGGCGATCACCGCGGTCACCTATCTCCGCTACCTGCGCACCGCGATTAATCTCTCGATCGAGCAGTACCTCGGTGCCTTGCGTCCCGCCGTCATCGCCACCGCGACGATGGCGGTGGCCGTGCTGCTGACGCGCCGGTCGCTCGCCGGTGTGCTCTCGCCGTTCTGGCTCCTGGTCGCACTGATCGGCGCGGGCGCGCTGGCCTATGGCGCGCTGCTGCTGGTGCTGCACCGGCGCCGGCTGACCACCGTGCTCGCGCTGCTGCGATCCGCGGAGTCGCCGAGCGAGGGGCCCAGCGAGGGGCCCGACGAGACCGCTCGCGAGCCGTCGGGGTCGGCAGAGCCGCCGCCGACGCGCGGCCGGATCCTCCTGATCTGCTACCACTTCGCGCCCGATCCCGCGATCGGCAGCCTGCGCTGGCAGAAGTTCGCGCGCCACGCGGCGGAGCGCGGGTGGGGACTCGACGTGATCATGCGCGACGAGCGGTCGATCGCCGCGCCCGACGCCGAGCGCATCGCCGACCTGCCGCCCGGCGTGCGACGCGTCGGCGTGTCCGAGCGGCCCTTCTGGTTCGACACGCTCGAGGACCGGCTCGCGCGCCTCTACCGGCGCTTCGTCCCGCGGACGGCGATGGCCGACTCGCTCCCCACCACGGGCGCCGGACCGGCAGGCGGCGGCCGCGACCTGGTCCGCGCGTACTTCGCGTTCGTCCTGCTCCTGCGGGAGCGCCGCTGGGCGCGCGATGCGGCCGATGCGGCGCTCGCGATGCTCGACCGGGACGTGCACCGGGTCGTCATCGGCTGCGGGCCGCCGAGCCGCTCATGCATCGCGGCGCGCCACGTCGCCCGGTCGGCGCGCCTTCCGCTGGTCACCGACCTGCGCGATCCGTGGAGTCTCGCCCAGCGGCTGCCGGAGGCGATCGCCAGTCCGGTCAGTCGGCTCTTCAACCGACGCGAGGAGCGGCTCACGGTCGAGGCATCGGCACTCGTCGTCACGAACTCGGCGCCCGTCGGCGATGCGATGCGAGCGCTCTATCCGGCGTCGAGGATCATCGACGTCCCGAACGGCTACGACGCCGATCCGATGCCCGCGCCGACGGCACGCGACCGATTCGTGCTCGCCTACTCCGGCACCATCTACTTCGGTCGCGACCCGCGCGCGCTCTTCCAGGCGCTGGCGCGTGTGGTGCAGCGGCACTCGCTCTCCCCGGCCGAGATCGGGATGGACCTGATGGGCGCGGTGGCGCACGCGGACGGCGTTCCGCTCGGCGTGCTCGCGGAGGAGGCCGGCGTCGGGGGCTACGTGCACCTGCACGCGACGCGGCCGCGCTCGGAGGCGCTCGCCTTCCTGGCCGGCGCCTCGCTCCTCGTGATGCTGCCGCAGGACGTCGACATGTCGATCCCCGGGAAGATCTATGAGTACATGCGGTTCGACGCGTGGCTCCTCGCGCTGGCGCATCCGGGCAGCGCGACCGCGCGGCTGCTCCGGGGGAGCGAGGCGAGCGTGGTGGCGGCGGCGGACGTCGAGGCGATCGCCGCCGTGATCGAGCGCCGCTTCCTGCAGCATCGCGCCGGCGAGCGCGGCACGCCGGTGGCGGTCGCGGAGCGGTTCAGCCGTCGCGCTCGGGCCGCGGCGTTCTTCGGTGCCCTCGATCTGGTGGTGCCGCCGCCGCGTCGCCCGGCTCCGGCGATGGTCCGCGCCCCGCAGCGCGCGAGCGACACGCGCGAGGGACGCGAGGCGCGCGCAGCGCGCTCAGGTCTTGAGGCGGTGGCGAGCGACCGGCGCGCCTGAGCGCTTCGGGAGCGCCCGAAGGCGGGCGAAGAGCGAGCCCAGGGCCGGCAGAGCCAAGTCCGGCATGAGGCGTCGCGCCCCTTCGAGCAACGCCGGCATCGGGTCGTTCCAGCGCCCGACCTCGCCGCGGTCCCGACTGAACGGCACGCGCAGGAAATCGACGACGGCCCGGAGTCGCGAGGGATAGGGCGCCTCGAGGTGGAGCTGTGCCGGGGTCCTGGCCATCCGCGCGTAGAGATGGTCGAGGTCTCCCCAGAACCATCGGCTGCGCACGCCCGCACGATACGATGGCGCGGGGCGCGGGGTCCTGGCGTCGCCGCTGGCGCACTCGACCAGCAGCGCCGGGAAGTCCACACCGGCGTCGATCGCCAGCTGCAGCGATCCCCAGAGCCGGCCGTTCAGCTCCATGAAGACGTGCCGCCCGGTCGCGCGATCCACCTTGCACTCCACCATCGCGACGCCCTCCCAGTCGAGGGCGCGCAGCAGCGCGTCGGTCGCGGCGACAAGCGCGTCGGATACGGCGATGCTCTCGCGATAGACGCTGATCCCGCCGGCCGGCGGCTTCTCCCGCAGCCGCCGGTGCGCGAAGGTCGCGACCGGCGCGCCGTTCCAGCGGAGCTCGAAGAGTCCCTCGGCGCCTCCGTAGATCCGTTCCTGCAAGAGCAGCGGGAACGCCTCCGGCGGGAGCGCGCGCACGGCGGCGCGGCAGGTCGCCGAGTCGGGGACGAACTCGACGTCGAGCTTCCGGCTGGCGCCGCCGGCGCAGGTCACGACCGACCGGTGGGGCTTGAGGATCGCGGGATAGGTGGCGCCCGCGATCGCCGCCTCGGCGTCATCCGCAGAGTCGATGCGGGCCGAGGCGGGCACGGCGAAACCGGCGCGGTGCGCCAGTTCGAGCATGCGGATCTTGTCACTCCCGGCGCGGAAGGTCGCGGAGGGGGGCAACGGCAGCCGTACCGCCGGCGGCAGGAGATGCCGGTGGAGCAAGAGCGCGTCGACCGCCGCATCCGACACCGGGAGCAGCACGTCGATCTCCAGGTCACGGCACGTCCTCGCGACCTCCTCGGCGTAGGCCAGCGGCGCTTCGAGGGCGGAGGCGGCGACGCGGATGGGATGCACGCGCCGCGAGACGCCGGCGAGCGAGCGCCGTCCGGGCGCCATCGCCCAGACCTCGCGACCGGCGGCCACGAGCGAGCGGACGCAGGCGAGCGCGGTGCGCGAGTCGCCGTCACTCACGAGCACGCGGAGCGCGCGGAGCGCGCGGAGCGCGCGGAGTGCGCCCGGGCCCGGACGATCGGTGCCGGTCACGCGGCCACCCGTGCCGGCGTGGCCGCGCGCCACGACTGCCGTGCGGCCACATCGAGACCGACGATCGTCCCGAGCGACACGAAGAGGAAGGGCGCGTATGCCTGCGAGAGGAACGCCCCGGCGACCATGAAGCCGATGAGTCCGGCGCCCTGCGCGCGCGCGAGCGCGGCGATGCCGGGCTCCGCGCGCGCCCGCGCGTCGCGCGCGAGCCGGCCGGCCATCAGCAGCGCCGCGACGAGCGTGCCCACGAACACGAACAGCGCGAGCACGCCGAGCTCGGCGCCGATCTGGACGTAGGAGCTGTGGGCGGCCGACCACTTCACGCCACGCCCGAACATCTGGCGGTCGGCGAGCGGTGAGATCGTGCCCTCGGCGATGGGGAAGGCGTTGAGTCCCACGCCGGTGAGCGGGCGCTCCTTCATATAGTTGATGCCGCGCTCCCAGATCGCCATGCGGCCGCCGTCGGTGTTGCCGATCCAGTTGTAGTCCTTCTGCGGCTCGAGCAGGGTCGAGACGGTGGTCCAGTACTGCGCGCCGGTCGAGAAGAAGAAGAGGAGCGCGACCCCGCCGACCGTCGCGAGTCGGCTCCCCCAGTGCACCGTGGTGTAGCGGAGCAGCATGTAGAGCACGACGGCGATGAGGGCGACGAAGGCGCCGCGGGAGCCGGTCTTGGCGATCGTCGCGAGGAAGAGCGCGAGGGCGGCGACGGCCAGCACCCGGTGCCCGACGCGTACCGCGTTGCTCAGGAAGAAGAGCGCCAGGGGGAACATGCAGACCATCAGCATGCCGAGGTCGTTGGCGTCGTAGTACACGAGCGAGCCGAGCCGGCCCCCCTCGCCGATGTCGAACCGGGTGAGGATCACGATCGCGTAGAGCGTCGCGCCGGCGAGCTGGATGGCGGCCACCTGGCGGGCATCGGCGACGCGGTAGATCGCCGCCGCCGCCGCGAGCGCGAGGAGCACGGCCGGCAGGACATTCTTGACGAGGAAGGTCAGGCTCAGTCCGACCCAGAGGCTGGTCGGCACGCTGAGCGTTGCGAGCACCATCAGCACGAAGAGTCCCCGCATCACGCCGGTGCGGCTCACGAGCGCGGCGCGCTGCTGCTCGCGCGGGCTGATGACCATCAGCGCCCCGAGCGAGAGCAGCATCAGCGTCGGGAGCATGAAGGGGGACATCGCCGGGAAGAGGTCCTGCACGCGCCAGACGGTGGTGAGCACCGCGGCGGCGAGCGCGATGCGCAAGCCATCCCACGCCCGCCGGGTGATCATCGGACGAGCGCCGGCGCGCGTCGCGCCGGCTGCTGCAGCGCATCGAGCGACTCGTGCATCCCGGCGCCGATCACGTCCCAGCTGTAGGTGTCCTCCACCGTCCGCCGTCCGGCGCGGCCGAGGCGCTCCCGCAGCTGCGGGTCGCGCAGCACGGCCGCGACCGCGATCGCGAACTGCTCGGGGTCGTCACGGACCAGGATGTTGTCGCCGTCCACCGCTGCCAGACCCTCGCAGCCGACCGAGGTGCTGACCACCGCCTTTCCCATCGCCCAGGCATCGAGGATCTTGAGCCGCGTCCCGCCGCCGACGCGCAGCGGCACGACGAAGCAGGCGGCCTCCTGCACATAGGGGCGGATGTCGTCCACGTAGCCGGTGAGTTCGACGTGCTCGGCCTCCCAGAGGTCGGAGATCCGCTCTTGGGGGGCGCGGCCGACCCAGCGCACGCTCGCCGTCGGGAGCAGGGCGCGCACGCGCGGCAGGATGTCGGCGCAGAAGTGCTTCAGCGCATCGGCGTTCGGGAACCAGTTGAGCCCGCCGGTGGAGACGATCCCCTCCGGGCGGGAGGGCGCGCCCGCGGGCGTGAAGGTCTCGACGTCCACGCCGTTCGGGACGGTGAGGTAGTGCCCCTGCGGTGCCGCCGCCTGCAGGGCGTCACGGTCCGCGTCCGAGACGGCGATGTTGAGCTCGACCCGCGCGCACCACTCCTGCTCCAGTTGCGCGAGCCGCTTCGCCTGGAAGCGCAGGTACCAGCGCCGCAGGCGGCTCGGCTCCAGCCCGGCCCGGCGCCCGAGCAGCGCGGACTCGACGTTGTGATGCACGCAGACCACCGGCAGGGGTGCGAGCCGCGGCAGGTAGGCGGCCAGATCGAGACTGTCGATCTGCACGACGTCGAAGTCCACGGCGGCGAGCAGCGCATCGAGGCGCGCGCTGAAGGCCTCCGACTCGTACGCATACCAGACGTACGCCCGGCGCGTGATCACGCTGCGCAGGTGATCCCAGAGGTACCGGACCCGGCTGTACTCCTGCGGGATCGGGAAGACGGCGACATCGGCGTAGGGGAGGAGGCCGGCGATCGCGTCGGCGATCGCACCCGGCGCCTCGCGCTCGGCGCGGCGCATGAAGCAGAGGAGCGTGACATCGTAGCGGCGCGCGAGCAGCCGCAGCACGTTGAAGATCCGGATGTTCACGCCGCCGTCGGGTGGGAAGGGCAACGCCTGGGCGAGCAGGAGGAGGCGCGGGCGCGGCGCGACCTCGACCACCGGGGCGCGTGAGGCGCTGGACGTACCGCGCGGACGCAGGACCAGCTCGGGAGCGACCAACACGGGTCCGGGACGGGTCGAACGGGTCATTGCGGGGCCAGCGCGTTCGCGCGGTGAAGGTGGTGGATCGGATCCGGCTGCTGCTCCTGCGGCTCCTGCTGCTTGGCGTCACCGGCCGTGACACCGGCGATCCAGCGGCGATGCCAGGTCTCCAGTGCCGCGATGCGCCAGAGGATCTCCTCGAACGATCCGCGACCGGAGAGATGCGCCCCGTGCAGGCGCGCGACCTCGTCGTAGCGGATCCCCGGCACGGCGCGCTCGCGCAGCACGCCATCCCAGAAGCCGCGCATCGGGCCGCGGAACCAGTCGGCGAGCGGGACCTGGAATCCGATCTTGCGGTGCACGATCGTCTGGTAGGGCACGCCCCAACGCTGCGCGAGCACTCGCGGGGTCGTCTTGCTGATGCCGGGGACCATCCGGGCCGCGCCGGGGAGCCGATTGACGAGCGCGATCAGGTCGTGGTCGAGGAAGGGCACGCGCGCCTCGATCGAGGCGCCCATGGTCGCGCGGTCCGTGCGGACCAGTAGGTCGTCGGGGATCCGGGTGCCGAAGTCGAACCGGCAGAGCGCATCGAGCCCGGCGCCCGAGGCGCGCCGTCCATCCCAGGGCGTCGCTCCGCCCGCGTGGTCGGCACCGTAGGCACCGTCGGCGAGCAGGGCGCGCAGATCCTCGGGACCGATGAGTGCGGCAGCGCCCAGGTAGGGCGCTCGGCGCGCGAAGTACTCGCGGACGCGCGGGAGATCCTGGGGCGGGACCAGCCGCGCGTGCACCGCGGCGTCGAGCAGCCGCGTTCGCGCCGCCGCCGACGGGAGCAGGGCCGCGAGGCGGTGCAGGAGCAGGAACTTGTGGTGCGCGCCGTAGCCGCCGAACAGTTCGTCTGCCCCTTCGCCAGCGAGCATCACCTTGCAGCCGGCCGCGCGTGCGCGGTCGCTGACGAGGAGCAGCGGGATGCTCGACGCGTCGGCGACGAGATCGTCGTTGAGCTCCGTCCAGCGGGGCAACGCGGCGAGGCAGTCCGCCGCGGTGACGGGGCGCTCATGATGGCGCGTGCCGAAGCGCGCGCTCACGCGGCGGGCGAAGATCGCTTCGTCGTCGGCCGAGCCGGGGAAGGTGGCGGTGAAGGTCTGGACGTCGGCGTGCCCGAGGCGCCGCATCGCGGCGACGACGAGCGAGGAATCGAGACCGCCGCTCAGGAAGGCGCCGACCGGGACGTCAGCCACGAGGCGCCGGCGGACCGATTCCAGCAGCGCGGCCTCGAACCGATCGACCGACTCCCGCACCGGCACGCGGGACTCCCGATGCGCCGGAGGCGCCGGATAGCGCCAGAACTGCCGGAGGGTCCGCTGTCCGTTCGCGAGGTCGATCCGGAGCGCGGTCCCCGCCGCGAGCCGCGATATGCCGCGGAAGAGCGTCGCGGGGGAGGGCGCGCAGCGCAGGACGAAGTAGCTCCGGAGCTGGGTCTGGTCGATCGCCGCGCGCACACCGGGGAGCGCCAGCAGCGCCTTGGGCTCCGACGCGAAGAAGAAGCCTTCACGCGTCTCGGTGTGGTAGAGCTGTTTGATGCCCAAGCGGTCGCGCGCCAGCAGGAGTTCGCCGCGGGCGGTGTCGAGCATCGCGAAGGCGAACATGCCCTTGGTGGCCTCGAGCCCGTCCACGCCGTCGAGGCGGAGCGCGTGGAGCAGAACCTCGGTGTCGGAGTGCGTCCGGAACGCGGCGCCGCGCGCGACCAGGGCGGCGCGCATCTCCCGGTGATTGTAGATCTCGCCGTTGAACACCAGGTGCTGTCCGGTGCCCGTCGTCATCGGCTGGGCGCCTCCGGCGAGG
>JANNLH010000137.1:0-14710 GCA_031396725.1 Gemmatimonadaceae bacterium
TCCCTGCCTGCATCACCGTCGCCGTGCGGTGCACGATCTCCTCGATCTCGGCGGTCGGATAGTAGTTCATCCGCAGCTCGATCCCGAAGCGCGCGCGCAGCGGCGCGGTGATCATCCCGAGCCGCGTCGTCGCGCCGATCAGCGTGAAGCGCTCGATCGGCATCGTGATCGTCTGCGCCTTCGGACCCTCGGAGAGCCGGATGTCGATCTTCCAGTCCTCCATCGCCGGGTAGAGGAACTCGTCGATGATCGGGCGCAGCCGGTGGATCTCGTCGATGAAGAGGATGTCGCCGGCGCGCAGGTTGGTGAGCGTCCCCACGAGGTCGCCGGGCTTCTCGAGCGCCGGCCCGGACGTCGTGTGGATGTTCACGCCCATCTCGCGCGCGATCAGCTCGGCGAGCGTCGTCTTGCCGAGTCCCGGCGGGCCGAAGAGCAGGGTGTGGTCGAGCGGCTCCCGGCGCGCGATGGCCGCGTCGATGTAGATCCGCAGCGCGTCCTTCACCTTGCCCTGTCCGATGAACTCGGCCAGCCGCTGCGGGCGCAGCGAGAGCTCGACGACGGATTCGTCGGCGAGGGTCTCGGGAGTGGTGATCTCGGCGCGGGTCATCGCGGGGAATCTACTTCGCGAGGGCCGCCAGCGACCGGCGGATCAGGTCGGCGGTGTTGTCGTCCCTGGGCGCGCCGTCCATGCCGATGCGCACCGCGCGCTCGGCGTCGGCGGGGGCGTAGCCGAGCGCGACGAGCGCGCGGATGGCGTCGGCGCCGGGGCCGCCGGCGGGCGCCGCGCGTCCCGGAGTGGCCCCCGCGTCGCCGGCGACGCCCTCGAGCTTGTCCCGCAGTTCGAGCACCAGTCGTTCGGCGAGCTTCTTCCCGACGCGCGGCACGCGGGTGAGGGTGGCGAGGTCGCCGTCGCGCACCGCGCGCACGAGCCGCTCCCCGGTGAGCGTCGAGAGCAGGTTCATCGCGAGCGCCGGGCCGACGCCGGTGGTGCCCATCAGCTTCTGGAAGAGCCGCCGATCATCGGCGGTGGAGAAGCCGTAGAGGTACCAGGCGTCCTCGCGCACGACCATCGCCGTGTGGAGCGCGACCTGGCCCCCCTCCCGCGGCAGCGATTCCAGCACGCTGAGCGGCACCAGGATCTCGTAGGCGATCCCGCCGGCCGTCATCACCTCGATGCGGTCGAGCGTGTGCGCGACGAGGGTGCCGTGGACGCGCGCGATCATCGACCGGCTCCGGGGCGCGCGCCGCTTCGCGCGCCGGAGAGCGCGCGTTCGAGTCCGAGGCGCATCGCGCAGGTGAGTGCGGCCGCCACGCCATCGGCCGCGTCGGCGGGCTGGGGCGCGCTCTTGAGCCGCAGCAGCTTGGTCACCATGAACTGCACCTGGGTCTTGGTCGCGTTGCCGTTCCCCACCACCGCCTTCTTGATGTCGGCCGGCGCGTACTCGTGGATCGCGAGCCCGGCCTCCTGCCCCGCGAGCAGGATCACGCCGCGCGCGTGGCCGAGCACGAGGGTCGTGCGCACGTTGCGGGCGTAGAAGACGTCCTCGACGGCGAGCGCGTCGGGGCGGTGACGCGCGATCAGCTCGCGCACGCCCTCCGAGATGTCGTGCAGCCGCTCGGGGAGGGGCCGGTCGGCGCGCGTGCGGATCACGCCGCACTCGACCAGCTCGGGGGTCACGCCGGCGCGCACCACGCCGAAGCCGGTGACGGCCGTGCCCGGATCGATGCCGAGGATCAGCACGGCGGCGGCCCAGCGCGGCGGACGCCGCCCAAGGCGCTCAAGGCGCTCACGCCGTGGGCATCGCGCTGACGTCCATGTCGAAGTTCGCGTCGACCTTCTGCACGTCCTCGAGGTCCTCGAGCTGCTCGAGCAGCTTGATCAGCTGCTCGGCCGTGGCGCCCTCGACCTTCACGGTGTTCTTGGGGATCCAGGCGAGCTCCGCCTCGGTCGCCACCAGCCCCGCCGCCTCGAGCGCCTGCTTCACCGCGTGCAGTTCAGACGGCGCCGTCGTGATGACGATCTGGTCGTCCTCGACCGTGAGGTCCTCGGCCCCGGACTCGAGGACCGGTTCCATCACGGCGTCCTCGCTGCGGCCGGCGGCGGCGACGTAGATCTGTCCCTTGCGGTCGAACATGAAGGAGACCGAGTTGGAGGCCCCGAGATTGCCGCCGAACTTGGAGAGCTTGAACCGGACCTCGGCCACGGTGCGCGTCGGGTTGTCGGTCAGCGCCTGGATCATCAGCGCGACGCCGCCGGGCCCGTAGGCCTCGTACAGCACCTCGACGTAGTCCACGCCCTCGAGCTCCCCGGTCCCCTTCAGGATCGCACGCTCGATGTTCTCCTTGGGGCAGGAGAGCGACTTGGCGTTGTCGATCGCCGTGCGCAGCCGTGCATTCCCGGCCGGATCGCCGCCGCCAGCCTTGGCCGACACCGTGATCTCGCGCAGGAGCTTGGTGAACATCGCGCCGCGCTTCTTGTCAGCGGCGGCCTTGTAGTGCTTGATCTGCTTCCACTTGCTGTGGCCGGCCATGGCACTGCAGATGAAGGATGAAGGATGAAGGATGGAGGGGCGTCTCTTCCATCCGCGTCTGGTCCCAGACCAAACATACTCCGACAGGTGGTCCGCCCGGAACCGGCGCGGACTCGGGCGGACGAAGGAACGAGAAGGGGCGGCGCCGACCCGGCCACCGCCCCCGATCTACTTTCTACTTTCTACTTTCTACTGTTCTCAGTTGAACCGGATGGTCAGACTCCCCCTCATCCCAGTCACATCCGTGCCACCGGGATCGAGCGACGACCAGATCGTGCCGAAGGAGTATCCCGCGGCCGGGAAGATCGAGAAGCGGCCGGCGGCGAACCGGACGCGTGCGCCGAGGTTGAAGAGCTGCCCGGAGCGGGCGCCGTCGACCTGCCAGAGCCGTCCCTCGACGCTCGGCTGGATCAACACCTCACCGGCGCTGAAGCTCAGCGCGGCGTTGAGGTTGGCGACGTTCTCCGACGGTGCGTCGCCCGCCAGCTGCTGGCCCTTCAGCCGGTAGAGATTCCACCCCGAGAGGTAGAGGTTGGCGCCGTCGCCGACCGGGACCATCCACATCCCCGTCGCCGTGATCCGGTCGCCGGTGCTGTAGGTGGTGGAGTCGGTCGCGTCGGCGCCGAACGCCGAGTAGGAGAGGCCGAGCGAGACCTGGCCGCTGCCGACGGGCCGGTCGGCGCCGAGGCGCACGCGGTACTCGTCCGCCGGCGTGAACCGGAAGTCGGACGACTGCACCGAGAAGGGCGTGAACCGCGTCGATTTTCGGAAGCTCGCGCCGGCGCCGATGTTCCAGCTCCCGACGGGGCGCGCGATCGCGATGCCGCCCGTGCCGGCGAAGCCGTTCCCCATCGACGAGATCGGGTAGTTCAGGAAGTCGTTGCCGATCTGGCCGGCCGCGACCTGGTCCTCCTCGGGCACCGTGTACTGGCCCGTCGGGATGTTCACGCCGGCGGTGAGGATCAGGAAGTCGCCGCCGAACGAGAGGTTGGCGCGGATCTGGGTGTCGGTCAGGCCATTGAGCGAGCTGGCGGTCGAGTCGCCGAACTTGACGTCGGAAGTGGCGTACGCGGTCGTCACGTCCACCGAGAAGCGGTCGGTGAAGGGCAACACGAACACCAGTGGGATCGCCATCTGCGTGATGCTCTTCTTTGCCGCCCCGCTGCCGATGTTGTACTGCGTGAAGTGCGGCGCCACGATGACCGCGGCGTCCTGCAGCCCCTGCGCCCCAACGAGCGTCGGGACGGAGAGGAGCGTGAGGGCGAGGAGTCTGCGCATGTCCGATGGTCCTCGCTTACGGGCGGCGGACGACGATGATCACCTGCCCCGTCGTCGTGCCGATCTGGTCGATGCGCGTCCCGCTGCTGGGCGCGTCGAGTCGTGGCGGCGACGGGGCCTCGTTCAGCACGGTGCGGTCATTCGCGACCGGCGTGATGGACGAGGGGTTCACGTCGGTGAGCGTGCGCTGGAGCGTCGTGTTGAGCCCGCCGGTGCGGTCCGCCGGCGTGCCGGTGCGCGCGGCGGTCACCTGATCCGCCTCGAACCCGGTGGTGCCGAGACTGGACTCGATCGACGCCGACGTGACCTGCGCGGCGGCGGCCGCCTGCTGCGCCGCCTGGAAGCGCGCATTGGCCGCGCCGAACCCCGGATCGAGCGTACGGGCCGTCTCGAAGAAACGGGCCGCGTCCTCGAACCGGCCGTCGTCGTTCGCCTGCAGGCCGCGACTGTAGGCGAGGAACGCCTGCAGGTTGTTCGTGGGCCGCTGGTCCACGAGCTGGCGTTCGGCGGGGGTCAGCGTGACGCCGAGCGCGGTGAAGATGCGGAGGACGAGCTCCTTCTCGGCCGCGAAGATCGCATCGAGGCTGTTGGTGACCTGCGTGGGCTGGCCGACCTGGCTCGTCGGGACCTCCACGATGCTCGCCCCCATCACGATCTGCTGGCCCGACTGCACGAGACTGCCGTTGATCAGGCGCCCCGCCTGGATCAGGCGGCCGGCGCGCACGGCGCTCGCCGCATCGACGCGGTCGGTGCGGGAGAGCTGGATCTCGTCGGCCAACGCCTGCATCCGGTCGCGCTCCACCACCGTGAGCCGCGAGGAGCGGCCGAGGTCGGTGATCACCATCTCGGCGATGCCGCGCTCGAGCGGCGCCAGCGACACGTCGGGACCCGAGAAGCGGAAGGGCGGGACCGCCACCGTGTTCGGCGAGCCCGGCGTGGCCGAGACCTGCGCCTCGTTCGCGACCGCGGCCTTCGCGGCGGCGAGCATCTCGGTGCGCTGGAGCGCGACGAGACGCGCGGTGATCTGGCTCTTCGTCCGGCGCGTGCGCCCGACGGCGAGATAGCTGTTGTAGGCCGCCTTCGCGTTCGTGAGGTCACCGAGGGCCTCGGCGCTGAGCCCGGCGTAGAGCGCGCTCACCCCGTCCTTGGGGTCGAGGCGCCGCGCCTGGTCGAGCACCGTGCGGGCGTCGGCAAAGCGCTGTGCCTTGTAGTACGCGACGCCGAGCGAGCGCAGCGCCGCCACACTGCCCGGGTTGGCCGCGCGGGCCGCCTCGAGCTTGGGGATGGGGTCGCTCCCCCGCTGGGCCTGGGCCGCGGGTGCGGCGATGGCGAGCAGGACGAGGGTGAGCAGCGGACGGACGGATCGCATTACGTCTCCTAGCGGTCGGGGTCCAGCATGTCTTCGAATCGCAGCCACTGCTTGTAGAAATAGAGATCCACATATCCGGTCGTGCCATTGCGGTTCTTGAGGACGAGGAACTCGGTGCCCCCCTCCACGCCACCGCCCGGATGGTACATCTCCTCACGGTACAGCGCCGTCACCACATCCGCATGGTGCCGGATCGCATCTTTCGCGCCAAAGTCCGCCAGCTCGGGGCGGTGATCCGCCGGCGCATCCGCACGCCGGCGCAACTGGGTCGTCAGGACGATCGCGACTTCGTGCTCGACCGCCTGGCGCTTCAGGAACCGGACCGTCGCCGCCTCTTCCTCATCGAGCCCGAGCGCCGGCAGTGCGCCGAGCCCCTGCAGCGAGTCCAGGAACACGACGATCCCCTCACGCCCCAGGTCGCGGAGCCGCGTGCCGAGCGCGCCGAGATCTGCGGGCGCCTGCTCGACGATCGGCATCGCATCCCGGATCCGCACGGCGGCCCCGCCGACGCTCGCGCGCGCGACGTCGTCGAGCGCACCCTGCCGGAGGTCGTCCAGCCGCACGCGCCCCTCGATCGCCACGGCGCGCTCCATCACCCGCTCGACGGTCATCTCGGTCGTGAGGAACGCGGCGCGCGTCCCGTCCTGCGCCATCCGCATCGCCATCGCGAGGGCCAGCGCCGACTTGCCGCTCCCGACGTCCCCGGCCAGCACGACCAGGTCGCCGCGCCGGATCCCGCCGCCCAGCCACCGGTCCACACTCGGGAATCCGGTGCGCGCAGTGTCCCCCGGCGCCGTACCGTCGGCGGCGAGATCCACCCGTCGCATGACGCGGGAGATCGGGGAGATGTCGGTGGAGCGCAGGAGCCCTCGCCGGTGCGGCGGTCCGAGACGACCTATTCTACGGGACGGTCGCGAGCCCCGGCAAGCAGGACCGCCTGCTCCCGGAGTCCTTCGCCGAGACGTACCAGTTCGGAACGTGCCGCCCGGTCGAGGTGTGGCGCCGTGACGTCCGTCACTTGCGCCAGCGCGTCGGCCGTCGCCGAGGGGTCGTCCCCAGCGCTGGTCGCGAAGGCCCGCAGCAGCGCGGTCCGCGTCTTCGCCGGCAGGGTGAGGGCGTCCAGCCAGAGCCGGGCGCCCTCCGCGCGCAGCGCGCGGACTCCGCGATCGAGCGGGTAGGGCGGCCGCATCCCGGTGGCGAGCCGCACCGCCATCATCGCCCCGAGGATCGACTCGCGCGCGCCGCCGAGCGCGGCGCGCGAGGCCAGTGCGAGGAGCGCGGGGCAAGGAAAGCTGGCGCGCGTGGGCGCGAACGGGGGCAGAAGCTCCTTCACGGGCTGAAACTGCCCCCGCTTCCTCGCCCCCGAAAGGGGCCTCCGAACGGGGGCCGCGCAGGGGCACACGGGGGGCTATCTTGGGGAGATCATGCCGGCCGCCGCGCCTCCGACCACCTCACCCCGGCCGCGCCCGGGTCTGCGCTGATGCGGCTCTACCGCCGCTTGCTGCGGTTCCTCCGCCCGCACGGCTGGCGCCTGGCCGGCAACGTCTCCTTCAACGTGATCGCGGCCGCCCTCGATGGCGTCGCCTTCACGCTGCTGATCCCCTTCCTGAACACCCTCTTCGGGCGCCCGCAGATCGCGTCCGACATGGGCTGGCTGACGCGGCTGCAGGACCTGCTGGTCGGCCCGTTCCTCGTGCCCGGCGACCCGATGGGCTCGCTGCGCAGCGTGATCCTCGTGATCATCGCGATGGTCACGCTCAAGAACGTCTTCCTCTGGGCCGGCGGCCAGTTCGGCGCCTCGCTGCAGGAGCACATCACGCGCGACATCCGCGCGGCCGTGTTCTCGCACATGCAGCGGCTCCCGCTGGCCTGGTTCGCGCGCACCAAGACCGGCCAGATCATCGCCCGCATCCTCACCGACACCGAGCAGACCAAGGCGATCCTCGCCGAGGTGGCGACGCGCACGGTGCAGAGTGCGGCGACGATCGCGGTGACGATCGTGATCCTGCTGCGGATGTCACCCCGGCTGACGCTCTACGCGCTGGTGATCGCGCCGCTGCTGATCGGCATCCTGCAGCCGCTGCTGCGCAAGCTGCGGAAAGGCCATCGCCGGCTGCGCAACGAGTACGGCGAGATCACGAGCGTGCTGCAAGAGGTCGTGAGCGGCGTCCGGCTCGTGAAGTCGTTCCGCGGCGAGGCCTACGAGGACGGCCGCTTCATCGGCGCCTCGGCGCGCTACTCCAAGGGGATGACGCGGATCCAGCGGCTCTCCCTCCTCTCGGCGCCGCTGACCGAGGTGCTGGGCACGGTGGTCGCCGTCGGCATCCTCTGGATCGGCGCGCGCGAGGTGCTCGAGGGGCGGACGCTCGACGGCGGGACGCTGATCGCGTTCATGGTGCTCGTGATGCGGCTGCTGCAGCCGCTCAAGCAGCTCTCGCAGGCGCCGACCACCGCGCAGCAGTCGCTGGCGGCGGCGGAGCGGCTCTTCGAGGTGCTCGACCATCCGACCGAGGCGCAGGCGGACCGGGGCACGCGCGAGGTCACGGGGCTGCACGACGCGATCGTCTTCGAGGGGGTCGGGTTCACCTACGGCGACCAGCCGGTGCTTCAGGACATCCGATTCAGCGCGCGACGCGGCGAGGTCGTCGCGCTGGTCGGAGCGAGCGGGGCGGGGAAGAGCACGCTGGTGGACCTGATCCCGCGCTTCATCGAGCCGACCGCCGGACGGATCCTCGTCGACGGCGTGGACGCGCGCGAGATCAAGCTCGCGTCGCTCCGCGCGCTGACGGGCATCGTGAGCCAGGACACGGTGCTCTTCAACGACAGCGTGCGGGCCAATATCGCGTACGGCGCCGGGGAGAAGTACTCGCAGGCGCAGGTCGAGGCGGCGGCCCGCGCGGCGAATGCGCACGAGTTCATCGTCGCGCTCCCGGAGGGATACGACACGGTGCTCGGCGAGCGCGGCACGCGGCTCTCGGGCGGCCAGCGCCAGCGGCTCGCGATCGCGCGGGCGCTGCTGACCGACCCGCCGATCCTGATCCTCGACGAGGCCACCTCGGCGCTCGACACCGAGAGCGAGCGGCTGGTGCAGGAGGCGATCGACCGCCTGCTCGCGGGGCGCACCGTGTTCATGATCGCGCACCGCCTCTCGACGATCACGCACGCGACGCAGATCCTGGTGCTCGACGCCGGGCGGATCATCGAGCGCGGCACGCACCACGAGCTGCTCGCGACCGAAGGCGCGTACGCGCGGCTGCACGGACTGCAGCAGGGTGCACAGGTCGGGGCGGGCGATGGCGGGCGCTAGCCCTCCGGTCGCGCCGCGGCCGGCGGGAGCGACGCCGCGGCGGCCGACCTTCACCCACAAGCTCGAGTACGCCGCGCTCCGGGTCCTCAGCACGCTGCTCCGTCCGCTCGGCTGGCGCGGCGCCTCGCGCTTCGGCGCCTTCGTCGGCGGGCTCGGATGGCGCCCCTTCGCCATCCGCGCCGATCGCGTCGAGCGCACCATCCGCGCCTGCTTCCCGGAGTACGACGACGCGCGCGTCCGGCAGGTCGCGCGCGAGTCCTACCGCGGGCTCGGCCGCGTCGCGATCGAGAGCATCGTGCTCTCGCGCGCCGGACGCGAGGCGGTGCTGGAGGCCTTCATCGAGCCGATCGGATTCGAGGTGCTCGAGCGCGCGTACGCCCAGCGGCGCGGCGTGGTGCTGGTCTCGGGACATCTCGGCAACTGGGAGTTCAGCGCGGCGTACATGGCGGCCCGCGGGATCGTCGTTGACGCGATCGCGATGCACATGGTCAATCCGCTCTCCGACGATTTCTTCCGCCGCACCCGGGAGCGGCTCGGCGTCAACGTCGTCTTCGACGACGAGGCCGTGCGCCGGATCCCGCGTGCGTTCAAGGACGGGCACGCGGTCGGGTTCCTCTCCGACCAGGCGGCCAAGGGTCTCGCGTCCACCTTCGTGCCCTTCTTCGGGCGCCCGGCCAAGACGCCGCGCGGCGCGGCGGTCTTCGCGCTGCGCGGCGAGCTCCCGGTGGTCTTCCTCGTCGCCATCCGTCAGCCCGACGGCCGCTACCAGATGCACTTCGAGGAGGTGCCGGTCGAGCGCACCGGCGACCGTGAGGTGGACGTGGACGCGCTCGTCCTGCGCTACACCCAGGTGCTCGAGCGCTACGTCCGCCGCTTTCCCGAGCAATACTTCTGGCAGCACCGGCGCTGGCGGCGGCAACCGAAGGACACGCCGCCGCACCTGCGTGAACCGTAGGGACCCGCCCCCTCTCCCCCGATGACCCAGTACGACTATCCAGCGGACCTGCAGGCCATGCGCGAGCGCGAGTATCCGTGGGAGGCGCGCGGCGACGCCATCCATTTCGACCACGCGGCGGTGGGGCCGCTGCCGCAGTGCACGCGCGACGCGCTCGACGCCTACGGACTCAAGCGGGCCGAGCCGCACCGGCTCGGGATGGAGGACTTCTTCCCGGTGCTGGATGAGGGGCGCGCGCTCGCGGCACGACTCGTCGGAGGCGACGCCTCGGAGATCGTGCTCACGACCAACACCAGTTGGGGCGTGAACCTCGCGGCCTATGCGCTCCCGCTCGGCCCGGGCGACATCGTGCTCGGCAGCGAAGGGGAGTTCCCGGCGAACATCTACCCGTGGATGGCGGCGGCGAAGGCGCGCGGCTTCACCTTCGAGATCATCCCCAAGGCCGGGACGGGGGCGGACGAGGAGACGATCCTCCGGCGCTTGGCCGACGATCCGAGGGTGAAAGGCGTGGCGCTCTCCTGGGTCTCGTTCTGGAGCGGGGCGCGCATCGACCTCTCGCGCATCGGCCGCGCCTGCCGGGCCGCGGGCGCGTGGTTCGCCGTTGATGCGATCCAGGGTCTTGGGCCGCTCGCGCTCGATGTGCGCGCGGTGCCGATCGACATCATCTCCTGCGGCGCGCAGAAGTGGCTCTGCTCACCCTGGGGGAGCGGCTTCGCGTGGGTCCATCCGGATCTCGTGCCGACGCTCGAGCCCCCGGCGGCGGGCTGGCTCGCGCAGGCGAGCTCGGGGGACTTCGGGCGCTTCCTCGACTACGATCCCGCCTGGCACCCCGACGCCCGCAAGTTCGAGGTGGGGACGATCCCGTACCAGGACATCGTGGGGATGAACGCGTCGCTCGCGCTGTTGCTCGAGCTGGGGCCGTCGCGGATCGCGGCGCATGTCGCGGCGCTCTGCGATCGACTCGTCGCGTGGGCCGCGGCGACGCCAGGCGTGCGGCTCTTCACGCCGCTCGAGCCCGAGCGGCGCGCCGGGATTGTCGCGGTCGGCACCGCGGATCTCCACGGTGATTCGAAGAAACTCAAGGCCGCGGGCGTCACGCACTCCGTGCGCGAAGGCGCGATCCGGCTGGCGCCGCACTTCCACAACACGCTCGACGAGGTCGACCGCGTGATCGGCATCCTCTCGGCGTGACGAACCCGTCGCGCTAGTCCGGACGGCACGCGGGGAGCATCGCACTCCCCGCGGCCGCGGGCAGGCTCCACCAGTGCTGCGTCTCGAGGTCGTCGGCATCGCGCACGGCGATCAGCGCGCGCGCCGAGTCCACCGCGAGGAGCCGCGCGCGGGCCGGCACCCTGAGGCGCCAGGCGCGCGCGCCTCCCACGTCGACCACGGTCCAGGAGTCCTCGACGTCCACGGAGGCGCCCCGATATCGCTGCACCCAGAGCAGGCCGTCGCGCGAGGCGAAGACGCGCGCGAAATGCGAGACGGTCGCCGGGAAGACCGCGTGGTCGCGCATCGCCTTCTCCATCTGCGCCGCGATGGGCGGTGAGCGGAAGGAGGCCGCGGTCGTCCGGATGTACCACTCCCTGATCGAGTCGTTCACCACCGCGGGCGCGGATCCGGGGGCGCGGATGATCGCGACCGGACGGAGCGCGCCGTCGGCTCCCGGCGCCTCGACCAGGAACTCCCATCGGTCGCTGAAGCCGTACACGGTGCAGCGCCCGTAGGTGAGGAATGCCGCGTTGTTGCCGAAGGGGAGCGGTCCCCAGCCCTCGGGCGTCGAACCTGCCGGATAGATCGCACTCTCGGTGTACGGCCGGGGAGACAGCACACCCACGGAGTCGGCGCCCTTCCGCCAGATGCCCACGGCGACCGAGTCGGTGTAGCGCCCGGGCGCCTGCGCGCGGCGGTCCGTGTAGGTGAAGCCCACCACGGCAGTGGTGTCGCCGCCGAGCCCGCCGACGACGGAGACGCCACCAGTGTTGCTCGACGGGGGCATCGGGAGGTCGCGAACGTAGGAGAGATCCGGCGCGAAGAGCGTGAGCCGGCGCGTTCCGTGGTCGGCCAGCCAGACCGAGTCGCCCGCCCCGCGCCACCAGGGCCCCACCGAGGTGAACTCACCGGGACCGCGGCCGGCCCGCGCCATCGTCCCGGTGTACGCGCCGTCCGCACCGTACACGCCGATCGCGCTCCGGCCGTCGGAGAGCAGCAAGCGCCCGTCCGCGAGCGCGAGCGCCGGTTGCGGGTTGCCTTCGTAGAGGTCGTCCGGCGCGCCGGCCAGTGACACGGTGGACGGCGACTCGATGGCGGGGAGCGCGTCCAGGTCGCCGGCGACCCGGAGGATCGCCACGCCGGCGCTGTCCGCGGTGGTGACTCCGCTCGTGCCCGGCGGCTCGGCGGCGGTGCAGCCCGCGGCCACGAGACAGGCGAGGAGTCGTGCGGCTGAGGCGCGCGCGGCGCGGCGCACTCGGCAGTGCACGGGGAATTCGGGATGACCGGTCTGCACGGGAGACTCCGGAAGGGCGGCGCGCCGAAGTTGAGGGCCGGACCGGAGCCCGGCAATCGTCCGGTTATCTTTCCCCGGTGACCGCCACAGCCTCCGCTCCCGCCGCCCCACTCGACGCGCTGATCGCGCGCCGCCGCACGTTCGCGATCATCTCGCATCCCGACGCCGGCAAGACGACGCTCACGGAGAAGCTCCTGCTCTACGGCGGCGCCATCCACCAGGCCGGGGCGGTGAAGGCCCGCAAGTCGCAGCGCCACGCGACCTCGGACTGGATGGCCCTCGAGCAGGAGCGCGGCATCTCGGTCACCTCGTCGGTGCTCCAGTTCGAGTACCTCGGCTACCAGGTGAACCTGCTCGACACCCCCGGCCACCAGGACTTCGGCGAGGACACCTACCGCACGCTCGTGGCCGCCGACAGCGCCGTGATGCTGCTCGACAACCGCAAGGGCGTCGAGGAGCGCACGCGCCAGCTGTTCGACGTCTGCCGCCGACGCCGGATGCCGATCTTCACGGTCGTCAACAAGTGCGACCGCGTCGGCGAGGATCCGCTCAAGCTCGTGAGCGATCTCGAGGCCGAGCTCGGCATCACCGCGGTCGCCGCGCACTGGCCGATCCACCAGGAGTCCGACGTGCACGGCACGGTGTTCGTCGGCGTGTATGACCGACGGCGGAAGCGCGCGTTCTTGTTCGAACGCGGCGATCACCACGGCGCGCGACGGGTCACGACCGAAACGCTCGACCTGAGTGGCCCCGACGACCAGCGGCTCGTCAAGGCGCTCGGCGCAGACGACGCGGCGGTCGCCGCCGTGGCCAAGCTGGCGCACGACATCGAGCTGCTCGACGCAGCCGGCCACGAGTTCGATGCCGCGGCGATCCTCTCCGGCGAACAGACGCCCGTCTACTTCGCGTCGGCGCTCACGAACTTCGGCGTCGAGGCCTTCCTCGAGGACTTCCTCCCGCTCGCCCCGTCGCCGGTGGCCCGCGAGAGTTCCGCCGGGCCGGTCGAGCCCTCGCTCAGCGCCTTCACCGGATTCGTCTTCAAGGTGCAGGCGAACATGGACCCGCGGCATCGCGATCGCGTCGCCTTCCTGCGGGTCTGCTCGGGGCGCTACGCCGCCGGTCTCGAGGTCACGCACGTGCGCACGGGCAAGACCTTCAAGCTCGCGCCGCCGCAGCAGTTCCTCGGCCGCGAGCGCGCCTTCGCCGAGGAGGCGCTGCCGGGGGACGTGGTCGGGGTGCACGACCGCGGATCGCTGCGCATCGGCGACACGCTCGCGACGGCCGACGCGCCGCGGAGTGCCGATGGCAAGCTGCTCGAGTTCGTGGGCATCCCGCGTTTCGCGCCGGAGCACTTCGCGCGCATCCTGTCGCGGGACCCGCTGCGGCGGAAGGCACTCGACAAGGGGCTTCGCGAGCTCACCGAGGAGGGCGCCGCGCAGGTCTTCTTCGCCGAGTCGCAGATGGGGCCCGTGCCGATCGTCGGGGCGGTGGGTCTGCTGCAGTTCGACGTGATGCTGCACCGGCTCGAGCACGAGTACGGCGCGCCCTGCACGCTCGAGAAGCTGCCTTTCCGGTACCCGCGCTGGGTCACAGGTCCCGAGGTGGAGATCCTGAAGCTCGGGGAGTCGCAGGACCTCTCGCTGCTCTACGACGCGAAGAACCACCCGGTGATCCTCTTCCGAGACGAATGGCGGCTCCGCTGGGCGCTCGAGCGGGCGTCCCAGACCGGGCTAACGTTCCACGACGCGGCACCGTAAGGGAGGGCCGACCGCCGGGTTAACGCTTCGCCGGCGGCAGGAGTCTATAGATGGTCGCCCGGCCCCCACCGAGCGCCTTCACCTTGCAGCCGAATCCCACTCGTGCCGTTCCGCCGCCGTCCGGTCCTGATCGGGACCCTCGTTCTTCCGCTCCTCGCGGTCCTGTCGCTCCTCGCTTCACCCGCCGCCGCCCAGGAAGGCGCGGACGTGATCCGCGGCCGGGTCATCGGCCCCGACAGCGCCGCGATCTCCGGCGCGATCGTCACGGCGACGTCGATCAGCGGGAATGTGAGCCGCCGGGCGCGCACGGCGCGCGACGGCCGCTACACGATCGTCTTCCCCGGCGGCGACGGCGACTACTTCGTGCTCTTCCAGGCGATCGGCTACACGCCGCGACGTTTCCAGGTGAAGCGCACGGCCGACCAGGACATCCTGATCGCCGACGCGCGACTCACGATCGCCGCGCAGGGCCTCGATACGGTGCAGATCGCGGGTGAGCGCAACCGCGTCAACCGCAACGCCGGCACCCCGGACATCAGCGGCAGCGAGCGCACCGTGAACGCCAGCGCGCTCTCGGCCGAGCAGCAGGGCGACCTGGCGGCGATGGCCGCCTCGCTCCCCGGCGTGCAGTTCATCCCGGGCGCGGAGGGCGATCCCTCCGGCTTCTCGGTCTTCGGGCTCGGCGCGGACCAGAACTCGACCACGCTGAACGGCCTCTCCACCGACGCGACGAACCTGCCGCGTGATGCGGCGGTCACGAGCTCGCTCTCGACCTCGACCTACGACGTCTCGCGCGGCGGCTTCAGCGGCGCGCAGATGAACATCCGCACGCGCCCGGGCTCCAACTTCATCGCGCGCACCGGCAGCATGAACTTCGATTCGCCGGGCATGCAGTGGACCGATCGCGCGGTGAAATCGCTCGGACAGGAATACACGAGCGCGTCGCTGGGCGGGCTCGTCTCCGGTCCGGTCGTCTTCGACAAGGCGTTCTACAATCTTTCGTATCA
>JANNLH010000148.1:0-3439 GCA_031396725.1 Gemmatimonadaceae bacterium
GCTGGCCCATTTGCCGGCGCTGCGCGTGGCCGCTGCGGCGCTGGGCGCTTCGTTCGACGGGTGATCCCCCCCGGCTGTTCCCTTGGAGGATTGTCAGCGACGTTGCTGCTTGCCACCGGGTTGAACGTCAGCAGCAGACGGAGTGCGGTCGTTGCCGGTGGCGGATCGGACTGGCGCTCTCGACCCGAAGTGGACGTACGCGCGTTGAGACTCGAAGCCTCGAAGCAGACGTTCCCGAGCGCCGATCGAATAACCTACACGGGAGCGGCTGGGCGACCAACGCTCTTCTCTCGAGCTGGGCTCCAGCTGCGCAAGGCTGGCGTTCATTACCGCGACAGCACGCCCGATTGTGGGCAGAATACAGCATGGAGCCCAGCGAACTCCTTCCCCGACTGGTGGCCATACTGGCGGCCGATGCAGTGAACTATTCGCGGTTGATGGCCGGGGACGATCACGCCACGATCCGCGCCCTCGATACGGCGCGCGAGGTGTTCCGGCGTTGTACAGCCTTGCACGGAGGGCGGGTGGTCGACACCGCGGGCGACTCCGTACTCGCGGTCTTCAACACAGCGATGGGCGCGACGTCCGCGGCTCTCGCCATCCAATCGGACCTGAATGCGAAGGCGGAGCAGGCAAGCGCTGAGCGGCAGCTTTGGTTTCGGATCGGCCTACACCTGGGTGACGTGGTGGAAAAGCCGGACGGTTCGATCTACGGTGACGGAGTAAACATTGCCGCTCGCCTGCAGACGATCGCAGCGCCCGGCGCTGTTGTTGCATCGGAAGCCCTCCGCTTGGCCGTCCGGGGAACGCTGCGCGCGGCTTTCGAACCTTTGGGGGAGCAGCACCTCAAGAACGTCGGAGAGCCTGTCACAGCCCACCGCGTGGTGACGGGCAGTGCGCCGGAGCCTCGACGGGCCGCTGCTCCTTCTCCGCCGACTGCATCGCCGCTCTCGATCCTAGTCTTGCCATTCGTCAACCACACGGGGGTTGAGTCGAAGGGTTACATCGCGGACGCCCTGACGGCGAGCATCACTTCTGATCTCACACGCATCAGAGACTTGTTCGTCGTTCCCGCCGCGACGGCATTTACCTACAAGTACCCCCCCTTAACGCTGCCTTCCGTCGGGCGCGAGGCTGGCGTGCGCTTCGTCCTCCAGGGCAGTGTGATGTCGAGCGGGCGCCGTTTGAGGGTTGCTGCCCATCTAGCAGACGCGAGAACTGATTCTCAGCTCTGGAACGAAACGTTCGAGGGAGATCTGAAGAACTTGTTTGCGCTTCTGGATCAGGTCACGGCCAGAGTCGGCAACAGCATCGCCCCACTGATGGTGATCGCCGCGGCTCCTGCAAGTGACTGTCAGGTCACCGATGCTGCGGTCGGGGACCTTCTTCTTCGAGCGCGCGCGTTGGGAATTCAGACTCAATCGCTCCAACGCTTTGCGGAGATCGAATCGATCTACCGCCAAGTGCTCCAGCGGGACAGTGCCAATCTGTCTGCCATGACCGGCCTAGCAGCGATCCTCGCTGTCCATGCAGATTGGTTGGAGTACACGGACCCGGCCCAGACTCAGAAGCTCACAGAAGCACGAGACTTGGCGCTCGCCGTGAAGGCCGTCGATCCTGGTAACGACCGCGTGTACGTCCCGATCGCTATGTATGCCCAGCATGCCAACGATTTCGAGGCGGCCAGAAACGCTTGGGAGTCGTCATTGCATCGGACGCCAAAGAGCCCGGGTGCGTACAGCAACCTTGCGGTGTTCCACTTGGCAATGGGCGAGCCTGCTCAGGCGATCCCCCTGCTCGAGAGGTCATTGGAGTTGTATCCCAAAGGGAGTGCCCATGTGTTCACCGCGCTGGGTGCGGCAAACTTCGCCCTTGGCGAGAACGACGCTGCCATCGACTGGTTCCTCAAGGCTCTCGATTTGAACTTCGAGAACCTGGACATTTTCTCGTACTTGGCCATGGCGTATGCCAACAAGGGCGACGTCCCGAAGTCAGTGGAGTTTGCCGAACAGTATCGGAGGCGGGCCGAGGTCGCGGGAGTCAAGGGCCCGCGGGTCAACAAACCGAGGCCGCGCAGCCCTGCTGCCTACGTCTCGTTCTTCTACGAAAAGTTATTGCCAGATTGGGAACGAGCGGGCTTGCCTTGAGCGCTCAGCAAAATCGCACGGCTCGACGCTCGGTAGCGGACGGTCGCGAAGGACGGCTTCTGGCCGGTTGGAGACCTATGCTGTGTCGACCTGAACGTCGGCAATCACGTTCAAGGCGGAAGTTCGTCCTGAGTCGCAGGCAGGACCGAGAACATTCGCCAGTCATCCGCTCCAACCTTCGTGGCAATTGCTGGCGGCGCTGGTCACACTCCCTGACTAACCGCATCAGCCAGAACCATCTCGCTGGCCTTCTCCGCAATCATCACCACCGGCGCATTGGTGTTGCCGGACACGAGAGTGGGCATGATCGAACAGTCCACCACGCGCAGGCCGGTGACGCCATGCACGCGCAAGCGCGCGTCTACAACCGCGAGCGGATCGGTGGCCGGCCCCATCTTGCAGGTACCCGACGGGTGGAAGATGGTGGCGCCATACTCGCGCGCGAAGTGCAGGATTTCGTCATCGGTTTGCACGGCCGGTCCCGGTCGCAGCTCTTCCGCAACGTAGGGCACCACCGCCGCCGTGCTGGCCAACGTTCGCGCGTAGCGGATGGCGGCGATCGCGCACGCGCGATCCTCGGGCGTGGACAGGTAGTGCGGCTGCATCGCCGGCGGCGCAAGCGGATCGCTTGAGGCGATGCGCACGTACCCGCGCGAACCCGGACGCAACTGACACACGCTAAACGTGAAGCCGGGAAACGGATGCGGCTTCGCACCCGCCATGTCGGCCGACAGCGTCGCGAAATGGAACTGGATGTCGGGTGTCGCGGCGCCCGGCATCACGCGCGTGAAGAGTCCGCCCTGGTTGATGCCGACCGCCAGCGGGCCGCGCCGCGCGAAGACATACTTCATGCCGATCAGCAGCGATCGCCACCACGAGTTGAGATCGTCGTTGGTCGTGATCGGCTTGGTGCAGCGGAACAGGAGGCGAAGCTGCAGGTGATCCTGCAGGTTCTCGCCGACGCCGGCGCGTTCGCACACGACCGGAATGCCGAACTTCGACAGCAGGCTTGCCGGTCCCACGCCCGACAGTTGCAACAGCTGCGGACTCTGCAGCGCGCCCGCCGCCAGGATCACCTCGCGCGTCGCGCGCACCGTATGCAGCGTTCCGCCCTGCCGGTACTCGACGCCCACGGCGCGTGTGCCCTCGAACAGCACGCGTGTGGCCTGAGCATCGGTGCGCACCTCGAGATTCGTACGCTTGCGCGCCGGCCGCAGGTAGCCCACCGCGGTGCTGCAGCGCAGCCCGTTGCGCGTGAAGAGCTGGAAGTAGCCGACACCCTCCTGCACGCC
>JANNLH010000104.1:0-5561 GCA_031396725.1 Gemmatimonadaceae bacterium
CACGGCCAGTTGCGGTTGGGATCGTAGCCCCCGTCCGCATCCTCGTTCACCAGTCCGTCGCCATCGTTGTCGAAGCCTTCCTGTCCGAGGAGGTCCCACGCTCCCTGTTCGCCGGGGCGAATCGGGATGAGCTGCCCCGGCATCTCGGGATTCTCCTTGAAGCGACCATTCGCGCTGCGGCGGCGCATCTGCGTGATGTGCCCATCACCATTCAGGTCGTCGAGGTTGTCCTCGTCGATCTTGCCGTCACCGTCGGTGTCGCGCGGCGCGAGTCCGGTGCGAGGCGAGCTCGCCGTGTTCGGCTTATGGAAGAAGTGGTCGCGCGCGTCGGGGTTGATCGACGGCACGATGTAGAGCGTGTACTGGTCGAGCAGCGAGTCCACCGCCGGCACGCGGTCGGCCATCTCGGCCAGGTACCACGCGGTGTAGAGCGAGAACTCGGCGCCCTGGATCTCGTTCGAGTGGATGTTGCCGTCGATCCACATCGCCGGCTTCTTATCCGGGTTCCCGGAGTCGAAGTTCGTCACCGTGAGCACGAACATGTCGCGGCCGAGCGTGCTGCGGCCGATGGTGCCGAGCTTGATGCGCTCGGGGTGCGCGGTGGCGAGTCGGCGCGCGATCTCGAGCAGGCCGGGGTGGTCGTAGAAGCGGTCCCAGTGGATCGAGACCTTGGGATTCGGAGGCGAACCGAGCGCCGCGAGCGCGCCGGCGACCGGTACCTGCGTCGCGCGCGGGGTCGGCGGGGTGGTGGGGATGCCCTGCGGGCGCGCCTGCGCCGTGAGGAGCATCGGGGCTGCGAGCATCGGGGCCGCGAGCAGCGCGGCGGTCAGGAGCGTGCGTGTCTTCAGCATCGGTCGCTTACCTCGCGCGAAGGGTGATGGATTCATTGACGGTGCCCGCATTGGGCGCGCCGACGGAGAGCGTGACGGTGGAGCCGGCATCGCCGACCACCAGCCACTCGAAGCGCTGCATCGCGCCCGACCCACGGAGCGCGTCCACGTACTGCACCTTGCGGCCGCTGGTCAGCACCTGGTTGGCGCCGAGCTTGAGCTCGACCATCACGCGACGCGGGAGCCGCGAGCGTACGCCGATCGCGGCGTTGGTCGGGAGGAAGCTGGAGTTCGTGATCTCGGCCGTGACACGCCAGATGCGCGGACCGACCGCAGTGACCGTGGCGGGACCGACGAGGCTCGTCTTGGGCAGCATCGCCGTGAGCGCGAGCACCCAGTCGGCCTGCTGCTTGCCGAGCGAGTCGAGCGTGGCGGCGGCGGACGGGTTGAGGCGTGCGCCCGGAGCGAAGCCGCCGACCTCGACCGGCTTGCCGTCGATCGTGAAGCCCGCGACCTGCGTCCACTCGACGAAGCCGGCGGGATTGTTCGCCTTGAGCCAGCGATAGTCGTTGCGGTCGTTGGCGACCGGATCGGGCGTCGGCGCCTTGCGCGCGGCGGCCGTGTCCGCGGCGGCCTTGCCGGGCCACCAGACGCGCGAGCCGAACGCGAAGCGGCCCATATGGAAGTAGGCCCACGAGAGCGGATCGCCCGCCTCGCTGGCGCTCGAGGGATCCTGGCCCGCGACCGGACGCGGCGCCTTCTTGCCGATTTCGGCGAACCAGGGCGCGTCGGCCGGGAGGATCGCCGTGAAGGGACCGCCGGCGGAGGTGCCCTGCGGGCTCCCGCCGATGCCCGGGACGGTGCGGCCTTCCCAGGGCTTGATGAGGTTGTCCTGCATCCCGAGCACGTAGACGGCGGCGATGTTCGCGCGCGCGACCATGAGATCGGCGATCGCTCTCGACTCATTGGCCGAGAACTGATGCTGGCCCGAGCCGGCGGCGAACCAGGTGAAGTTGTTGCCGAAGTTCATCGAGATGTCGGTGCCGCCGACGCCATCCTCGTTGAAGGCCTCGTCGCCGTCGTCGTCGCGTCCCTCGACGTAGAGCTTGTACTGGCCGCGCTCGCCCTTGATGGCATCGGCGCGACGCATCAGCGAGGGGTCGACCGCATCGGCGATCCACTCGCCGCCGGCGTCCACCTTCACGCGCATCATCGTGATGAATCCGTCGCCGTTGAGGTCGTCGGGCGCATCCTCGTTGACGGCGCCATCGCGGTCGTCGTCGCTGCGCTCGTCGTTGCCGATCCGCTCCGCGCGCACGGGCGCGAAGAACGCCTCGGAGGCGTCGGGGTTGAGGCGCGGCACGACGTAGACGGTGTAGTCGGCGAAGAGCGTCGCCGCGGTGCCGGGTGCCGCGCGGCGCGCCGCGAGGTCGCCGATCACTCGGAGCGCGACCTCGCTCGAGGCGATCTGCGGGCCGTAGGCGCCCGCGAGGACGAGAAGCGCCGGCTTCTCGTCGGAGTCACCGAGCCGGACGAGCTGGACGGGGCGGCCGCCGGGGGAGGTGGCGATGGTGCTGACGGTCACGAAGCCGCGGCTGGCGCGGGCAACGGAGTCGAGGGCAGCGGAGAAGCGCGCGGCGGGGTGGTAGCCGGCGGAGGTGCGACCCTGCGCTGCGGACGGCTGGGCAGCGAGCGTGAGGACACCGGTCAAGGCGAGCAGGTGTAAGCGCATGATCCCTGGGTAGGAGGACATCCGAAGATACGGATTCCGCCGGGGATTGGTTGAGCTTCAGCGCGGGATGCGTTGCAGTCGCCCGGCCGCGTGGCGGAGGGTGCGGCAGGTCATCGGCGCCCGCCGCGACATCTCCCGCGCGGTCGATTCGTGTACGAGCGTCGCGCCGAGGTTGCGCGGCAGCCCGTGCGCCTCGACGGCGGCCTCGCTGACCGTCAGGAGCAGCGCGTCCGCGGTCGGGTCGTTGAGGAGTGCCGCCCAGTCGTCCCGCCGGTCGTCCAGCCGACCGGCGCGGACTCTTCCATGTCGCGACCGGAGCAGGGCGAGCGCCCGCGCCCGGAGTCGGGGCGCGTCCTCCTCGAGCACGAGCCAGACAGGGATCCGCCCCTTGCTGCGGCGGAACTCCGGATCGTCCGCGACCGCCGCATCGAGATCGGCGGCGACCGCGCGCGCCGGCTGGTCGAGATAGGCGAATCCGCAGGGCACATTGATCTCGAGGATCGCGCCCGCTTCGTCGAGCGGCGTTCGGGGCGCGCGCATCACGAGATCCAGTCCACAGCTCGGCGCCCGGTAGCGCGCGAGGAACCGCTCGAGTCGCGCGATGTCGTCGGCCAGGAGCACGGACGACGGCGCGACGCGACGCATCCCCGTGCCCGAGGCCGGGGAGGCGCGCAGCACCTTCCCGCGCGCGGGGACGATGCGGCCCAAGTCGGCGAAGTCCCGGACGCCCGCGGACCAGAGACAGAGCACGAGGCGTCGCCGGTGCGCTTCGGCGGCCGACATCGCCCCCAGATAGCGCGGATGCGCGCGCCGGAGCAACGCGGAGATCGATCGGCGTCCATCGCCGGTGATCGTGTAGGGCTCTGCGTGGAACATGCGATGGAGGCGGCCGTCGATGAAGTGCAAGCGGTACTCGTTCCCCTCGACCATCGCCTCGACCAGGACTGCGTGATGCCCGGCGAGCAGCCTCGTCGCGGCGCTGCGCACGTCGGCCGCCCGCTCAAGCCCGACGATGACGCCGTCCGAGTTGCCGCCGGTCATCCGCTTCAGCACCACGGGGCCGCCGCTGCCGAGGCGTCGTGCTGCGCGGACGGCCGCCGCCGCCGAGCCCGCGAGCGCGCCCGGCGCGACGGGGAGGCCGTGCGCGGTCAGCAGGTCGCGCGCGAAGGCCTTGTTGGTCCCTGCGAGGACGATCGGCGCCCGGGCGCCTTCGGGCGCGTTCATCACCAGCACGCGCGCGTGTTCGCCGGCGCCGAGCAGCAGCGCGGGATGGAATCCGAGCCGCAGCGGGTGGACGAGCCAGCCGCGACGCGCCGCCTCCGTGACGTGGCGTCCGTACGAGGCCGCGTACATCCGTGCGTCGGACTCCGCGGTGGCCAGCTCGTCGGTGAGCCAAGGAGGGAGCTCGCGACCCGCGAGACCGTGATCGAGTGCGGCCCGGAGAGTCTCGAGCGGCAGGAAGGGAAACAACTGTGCGGAGGCCGAGATGCCGTCGCTGCGCCGGGGGCCCCGCCGTAGCGGACCGCCGAGCCCGGTCGACGTGATCAGTGCGTCCCACACGGACGACAACACGCGGGAGTCTACGTCGGCGATCCGGAGGTGCACCTGGCCGGACCGGCCATTGAACGAGACTCCCGCGTGTCTGGTGACGGCGAGAACGCGCGTCACGTCCGGTGCGCGTGCGCCGGGTCTGGCGGAGCGCCGAACCGGTTCAGCCCGTGCCGCAACCCATCATGCCGCTGTCGCCCGTCTCCTTACAGCTCTCGGCGCCGCGACGCATCATGCCGCCCTTCACTGCCCCAGCCTGTTTCGCCGAGAGCTTCGTCTTGCTGAGGGACTTCGCGGTCGCCTTCTTCTTCGGGGCCATCGATCCTCCGTACGGTGGTGGGTGGGGTGTTGCGGAGATACTATTGGCCACGACGCACGTCGCGTGCCGTGCCCCGGGTCACAAGCGCAGAACATCGGAGCTCCCGGCGTGCGTGTCCAGTCAGGGGAACGCTCAGAGACGGGGGTCGGGGGTTGGCGTCCTTCATTTCGTTCGACGATTACCAGCGCCGTCTCCGCGAGAGCAGTGGGCTCCTGCTCTTCGTGCTGACGGAGCGGTGCGGACGCGCCGGTCGCGACCTGGGACGAAGGGTCGAGGTGCTTGCGGGAGCGGGAGTTACGGTGCACCTGCTCTGCGCCGAGGTCGATGCCGATCCCTCGCTCGTGCTGTATGAGGGGGGCGATCCGCGGGCACTGGTCGCCCGCGAGGGGGCGGAGGCGATCGAGGCTGTGGGAGGCATGGTCGTGGAGGCACGGCGGCTGGCGGCCACGCGCCTGCCGGCTGCGGAAGAGGCGGCTCGGCAGGAGGCCGAGGCTGCGCGAGCCGAGCGGATGTTGGCGACGGAGCGGCTCGAGACCTTTCCGACCTATTTTCAGATGGCGCGCAACCTCGCGCGGGACGCTTGGCGCGCCGCGCGCGCGACCACGGAGGGCGCCCCGCTTCTCCTCGACGGGGAGTCCTCCGCCGCGCGGCTCGCGATCTGTGTCGAGTGTCCCTCGTACACCGGGGACCGATGTGAAGAATGCGGGTGTTACATGAACATCAAGGCACACTTCGCCGCGATGCGCTGCCCGTTGGGGAAGTGGCCCGACAGCGACGCACACGCGGCTGCGACCCGAGGAGCTGCTCGATGACTTCAGCGATGCCGCATCAGTCGGCGGTCGATCTGCGCGAACAGGTGAGCGCCTGGCGCCGGCACCTGCACCAGCACCCCGAGCTCTCCTTCAATGAAGAAGAGACCGCGCAGTTCGTGCACGATACCCTCGCGGGGTTCGGCGGGCTCGAGATCACGCGACCGACGGCGACGAGTGTTCTGGCGCGGCTCGTGACCGGGCGACCGGGGCCGGTGCTCGCGATCCGCGCCGACATGGATGCGCTCGCGATCACCGAGGACACCGGCCTCCCGTTCGCGAGCGCCAACCGCGGCGTGATGCACGCCTGCGGGCACGACGGT
>JANNLH010000183.1:0-15022 GCA_031396725.1 Gemmatimonadaceae bacterium
GGCTATGAGTGGCTCGACGCCCGCGCCGTGCCGGGCGAGGTGCGCACGAACGCGAGTCATCTCGCGCTGGTCGCGCGCGACGCCCGCACCCCCGCATTCGCACCGGGTCTCGGCTTCGAGTACGACAACGTCGCGTACGACGTGGCCGCGATGGTGATCGAGCGCGTGACGGATTCCTCGTACGCGGACGTCATCGCGGAGCGCTTCGCGCGGCCGCTCGGGCTCGAAGCCTTCGTGCGGCCCGCGAGGTTCGAGGAGTGGGCCGGCGTGCGCACGCGCGGCTACCGGCGCACCAGTGCGGGCTGGGAGGACCACGACGCCTTCGACCTCGAGGGATTTCACGGGGCCGCGAACCTCTATCTCTCCGCCCGCGACCTGCACGACTGGATGGCGGGATACCGGGACCTCGTGGGCCCCGCGACGTTTCGCGCGGCGACGGCACCGACGCGGCTCGACGATGGCCGGACGACCGGGATCTCTCCGGGCAGTTGGTACGTCTCGGAAGGCGGCGGCCAGCGGTATTACAGCGGCCACCACAACGGTTTCTTCAGCTTCGCGTACGCGGATGACGAGCGCGGGATCGCGATCGCCTGGGTGGCGAACGACGCGCCGCCGCCCTGGCTGCAGCCGGCGCTCTCACGCGCATTGATCGCGATCGCGGAAGGACGCGAGCCCGAGCCGCTGGTGCCGCCGGCGGCCGCGGACACGACCATCGACCCGACGGGAGAGTACCAGGTGCCGGGGGTCGGACCGGTGGCCGTGCAGCGCGATGGGTCGCAGCTGCGTGTCCGCGTGCGTGACGTGGAGTATTCCGCGTTCCCGGTGGCGGCGGGGACGCACTATGTGCCCGGGCAGGACGCATACCTGAGCTTCAACGTCAGCGGCGGACGCGTACAGCCGCGGTGGGATTCGGTGTTCCGCGTCCGGCCGTCCGGGCCGCCACGCGTGGGAGCGCGCTAACTTCCCTCCGTGTCCGCACCCGCCGCGCCCTCGTCGAGCCGGCTCATCCTCCTCATCGAGGATGAGCCGGTGATCCGTGAGGTGGTCCGCGAAGCGGTCGTCGAGCGCGGCGACCGATGGCTCACGGCGGCGACCGGTGCCGAGGGTCTCGCGATCGCGCTGGCGGAGCGCCCCGACCTCGTGATCCTCGACCTGGGGCTCCCCGACGTCGACGGACTCGACGTCTGCCGCCGCCTGCGGCAGCACAGCGCCAACCCGATCATCGTGCTCTCGGCGCGCCATACCGAGAGCGAGAAGGTCGCGCTGCTCGATGCGGGCGCCGACGACTACGTGACCAAGCCCTTCGGACGCGTCGAGCTGCGGGCCCGCGTGCAGGCGCACTTCCGGCGGGCGAGGCGCGACCGCGGCCAGCGCGACGTGCTCCACGTGGGGGACGTCCGCGTGGACCTCGCGCGCCGTGTCGTCACGCGGAACGACGACGAGGTGCACCTCGCGCCGACCGAGTGGGCGCTCCTCGCCACGCTCGCCGCCAACGCCGGGCGCACGATGACGCACCAGCAGCTCTTCCACGCGGTCTGGGGTGACGGCGCGTTCGGCCAGGCGCGGCAGTACCTGCGCGTGTACATCACGCACCTGCGCAAGAAGATCGAGTCGGTGCCCTACGCGCCGCGCGTGATCGTCACGGAACCGGGCGTCGGCTACCGCTTCGAACCCGACGCGGAGGAGTCGTGAGGTCTCTGCGCGGCCGCACACCACTCCTCTGGGTCACCTGGCTCGGACTGCTGGCCGGGCTGACCATCGCCTTCGTCGCGGTCCGCGGGCAGATCGACCGCGTGCACGTCGCGCTCGCATTCCTCGTGATCGTGCTCGGTGGCAGCGCGACCGGCGGCCGGCGCCTCGGACGGACCCTCGCACTGCTCGCCTATCTCGATTTCCACTTCTTCTTCATCGAGCACTTCAACTCGCTGCAGATGGCGAAGCCGGTCGATGCGCTCGTGCTGATCGCGTTCCTGATCACCGCGCTGATCGCCGAACGGCTGGTGACGGAGGCGCAGTCGCAGGCCGAGGCGGCGCGCCGCCGCACCGAGGAGGTGGAGCGACTCGCCAGTCTCGGTGCGGAGACGCTGAGCGCCGGCCGCGCCGAGGACGCGGTCCGGACGATCACCGAGGTGATCCGGGCTTCGCTCGGGGTCGACCGCTGTGCCGTGGGCCCGGTCGACGGCGAGCGGGGGTCCGCCGCGGGACCCGCGGACGATCGGCGCGTCCTGCAACTCCCGCTCGACGTGCACGGCCATCGCGTCGGCGTCCTGCGACTGACGCACCACGCGCCGATCGCGCTCTCGCCCGAGCAGCGGCGGTTCCTCGACGTGCTCTCCTACTACGCGGCGCTCGCCGTCGAGCGGGTGCGGCTGGTGGCCGAGGCCGAG
Source organism: Gemmatimonadaceae bacterium (assembly GCA_031396725.1). GTDB lineage: Bacteria > Gemmatimonadota > Gemmatimonadetes > Gemmatimonadales > Gemmatimonadaceae > Pseudogemmatithrix. The sequence goes on from JANNLH010000183.1 coordinate 2,388, forward strand.
CGCTCGGAGGCCCTGCAGAAGGCGGAGGCGCTGCGCGAGTCGCTGGTGGCCGGTCTCTCGCACGACCTGCGCACGCCGCTGACGGCGATCAAGGCGATGGCCAATCGGCTCGACCCGCGGTACGCGCCCGAGGCGGCGGCGATCGAGCGTGAGGCGGACCGCCTCGATCGGCTGGCCGGAGACCTGCTCGACCTCTCGCGCCTCAACGCGGGCGCGCTGCCGCTGCGCGCGGAGCTCAATACCGCGGCGGACCTCGTCGGCGCAGCGCTGCAGCGCCGACAGCCCGAGCACCGCGCCGGGCGCGTCCGCGTGATCCCCTTCGACGAGGGGCGCGACGAGCCGCTCGCCGGCGAATTCGACTTCGTGCAGTCGCTGCGCATCCTCGAGAACCTGATCGAGAACGCGCTCAAGTACGCCCCCGCCCAGACGGCGGTCGAGCTCAGTGTCATGCGCGAGGGGGAGCAGCTCCTCTTCCGGGTCGCCGATCGGGGACCCGGCATCGCGGCGGCGGAGCGTGAGCGCGTCTTCGAGCCCTTCTATCGGGTGCCGGACGTTCCGGCCGACGCCGGCGGCACCGGACTCGGCCTGGCCATCGCGCGCCGGCTGGCGCGGGAGCAGCGCGGCGACGTCCGGCATCGGCCGCGCGAGGGCGGTGGAAGCGAGTTCATCCTCTCGCTGCCGGGCGCCATCGCCAGCGAGGCGCTCAAGCCGTCTTGAGCGCCTCGAGGATCGCGGCGAGCGAGGCGCGTGCGTCGCCGTAGAGCAGCCGCGTGTCGTCGCGGTAGAAGAGCGCGTTGTCGATGCCGGCGAAGCCCACGCTCCGCCCACGCTTGAGCACCACGGCGAGCCGCGCGCGATCGGCATCGAGGATCGGCATCCCATAGATGGGGGACGTCCGATCCTCGCGTGCGGCCGGGTTGACCACATCGTTGGCACCGACGATCAGCACCACGTCGGTCGAGGGGAACGCCTCGTTGGCCGCGTCGAGCTCGATCATCCGTTCGTACGGGACGTTCGCCTCGGCGAGGAGCACGTTCATGTGGCCCGGCATCCGGCCGGCCACCGGATGGATCGCGAAGACCACGTCGACCCCGCGCTGGACCAGCTGCGTCGCGACCGCCTGCAGCTCGCGCTGCGCCTGCGCGACCGCGAGCCCGTAGCCCGGGATGATCGCGACGCGGCGGGCGTACGCGAGCGCGACCGCCAGGTCGTCGGGGGAGATCTGCCGCGGCTCGCGCTGGTCCTGGGTCGCGCCCGCACCCCCTGCGCCCCCGGCCGTCGCCCCGAACCCGCCGAACAGCACGCTCGCGAGCGACCGGTTCATCGCCCGGCTCATCAGCACCGTGAGCAGCGTCCCCGACGCGCCCACGAGCATGCCCGCCACGATCAGCATCTCGTTGTCGAGCACCAGCCCGGTGATCGCGGTCGCAAGACCGGTCAGCGAATTCACCACCGCGATCACGACCGGCATGTCGCCCCCGCCGATCGGCAGCGTGCCCGTGGCGCCGAGCACCAGCGAGACGCCGAGCACGGCCCAGAGCGCCGGCAGCCCCCAACCCGCGGCGAGCAGTCCAGCGCCCAGCGCCGCCAGGGTGGCGAGGAGCAGCACGTTCAGCACCCGCATCAGGCGCGGGCGGAAGGGACCCGACGCCATCAGTTCCTGGAGCTTCGCGAACGCGACCAGGCTCCCGCTCAGCGAGACCGCGCCGATGATCGTGCCGGCCAGCACCGAAGCGCTCATCCCGAGACCGACCGCGGGCGCCCTCGCCGCGCGCACGTATTCGGCGACCGAGACGAGCGCCGCGGTCGCACCCCCCGCGCCATTGAACAGGGCCACCATCTGCGGCATCGCGGTCATCGGGACCCGGCGCGCCGAGTAGATGCCGAGCACGGCGCCGAGCGGGAGTCCAATGAGGATCGTCGTGTACGAGAGCACGTCCCGGTGCACGAGCGTGGCGACCAGGGCCAACAGCATCCCCGCCGCCGCGACACGATTGCCGGCCCGGGCGGTGCGCGGCGAGCTCAGCTGCCGCAGGCCGACGATGAAGAGCAGCGTCGCCGCGAGGTAACTGAGCGCGACGGCGGTATCGCGGAACGACGCGCCGGTCATCGCTCGCCGGACTTCGGCCGGAAGAGCTCCAGCATCCGCTCCGTGACCGCGAACCCGCCGAAGACGTTCGCCGCGCCGAGCACGACGGCGACGAAGGCGAGCCCGTGGAGCAGCGGCGTGTCGGCGTGCCCGGCGACCAGCATCGCGCCGAGGAGCACGATGCCGTGGATCGCGTTGGTGGCCGACATCAACGGCGTGTGCAGCACCGCCGGCACGCGCGCGATCACCTCGAAGCCGACGAAGATCGCGAGCAGGAAGACGTACAGCGCGAGGGTGAGGTCGCGGCTCATGCGGCGTTCCGGAGCTGAGGGGGGAGGCGTGCTGCACGAAAGCTCCCGGAGCCCGACGGCAGGGACCACCGTGAACGGCGCTAAAAGACCGCTAAAAGCCGGCCCCGCCGCTGGTCGAGGCACGCCTCCGCGCCGAGGTTCGACGCGATCCCATCAAGATACAAGTCACTTCCGAGGCGGAGGCCCCTTGGCTGGCTCGCTCTTCCGGACGAAATCGATCGACCGGCTCATCTCCGACAGCGCCGACACCGGGGAGAGCGCGCTCAAGCGCACCCTCGGCCCCTGGGCGCTGCTCGCGCTCGGCATCGGAGCCATCATCGGCGCCGGGCTCTTCGTCCGGACCGCGGCGGCCATCGCCGACCGTGCCGGCCCCTCGGTCACGATCGCCTTCATCGTCGCCGGCGTCGGCTGTGCCCTCGCCGGGCTCTGCTACGCGGAGTTCGCGTCGATGATCCCGGTCGCGGGGAGCGCCTACACATACTCGTACGCCACGATGGGAGAGTTCGTTGCGTGGATCATCGGTTGGGATCTCGTGCTCGAGTACGCGGTCGGCGCGGCGACGGTCGCGATCGCGTGGTCGGAGTACCTCAACAAGGTGCTCGAGTTCGTGGGGCTGAGCATACCGTACCGATGGTATCACTCCCCCTTCGAGGTCTCGGCGGTCACGGGCGAGCACGGGTTGATCAACCTCCCGGCGATCGGGATCCTTCTCTTGCTCTCGGCGCTGCTGGTCCGCGGGACCAAGGAGTCGGCGTTCGTGAACGGGCTGATCGTCGTCGTGAAGGTGGCGATCGTGGTGCTCGTGATCGTGCTCGGCTGGGGCTTCATCGACCCCGCCAACCACACGCCCTACATCCCGGCCGCGACGACCTATGTGAGTCCGGGCGGCGTGACGCACGACTACGGCGGCATCCTCGGCATCCTCGGCGCCGCCGGGGTGGTCTTCTTCGCCTACATCGGGTTCGACGCCGTCTCGACGGCCGCGCAGGAAGCGAAGGACCCCAAGCGCGACATGCCGATCGGCATCCTGGGCTCGCTGGTCGTCTGCACCGTGCTCTACGTCCTGTTCGCGCACGTCTTGAGCGGCATCGCGACGGTGGAGGACTTCCGGACGCAGGGGCGTGAGGCCTCGGTGGCGTTCGCGATCGTGACGTACATGCCCGGGTACGCGTGGCTCGCGAAGTTCGTGACGGTGGCGATCCTGGCCGGCTTCTCGTCGGTCATCCTCGTGATGCTGCTGGGCCAGTCGCGCGTGTTCTACTCGATGAGCCGCGACGGGCTCGTGCCGAAGATCTTCTCGGACCTGCATCCGAAGTTCCGCACGCCCTGGAAGTCGAACGCGCTCTTCTTCGTGTTCACCGCCGTGTTCGCGGCCTTCGTCCCCGGGGACATCGTCGGGGAGATGACGAGCATCGGCACGCTCTTCGCCTTCATGCTGGTCTGCGCCGGGGTCTGGATCCTGCGCGTCCGGCGGCCCGACATCCCGCGCGGCTTCACGGTCCCGATGGTCCCGGTGGTCTCGGTGCTCGGGATCGTGGTGTGCGGCGCGATGATCTACGGCCTCGGGTGGACCAACTGGCTCCGCCTCGCAGCATGGCTCGCGATCGGGATGGTCTTCTACTTCGCTTACGGCCGGCGGCACAGCCGCCTGAATGGGGCGTCGTCATGACCGCGGTGGCCGCGGAGGCACCCGGAACGGGAGGGACCACGAGCTCCGGCGGAGGCGGCCTGCTGATCGCGCTGCTCGTCGCGCTGGTGGGGATCGATGTCGTGCTGCTCGCGACGAGCGCGCTGCCCACGAACGAGTGGCGACTGCTCGCGGGCGTCGTGGCCGCGTGCACGCTGACCTTCGTGGCGGCGGGACTCCTCGCGCGGGAGCTCCTGCGGAGCCCCTCGGGGACGAAGGAGATGTTCGCCGTGCACGCCGCGATCCGTGAAGGGGCCGAGGCGTTCATGCGTCGGCAGTACGGGACGATCGCGGCACTGGCGGCCGCGACCGCGGTGCTCGTGTACCTGCTGTACGCCTTCGTGCGCGCGCCGTCCGCGGCGGATCCCGCATCCGCGGCGATGCTCGCCCTGGCGACGGCGCTGGCCTTCGTATTCGGCGCGACGTGCTCGGGCCTGGCCGGCGTGCTCGGGATGTGGGTGGCGATCCGGACCAACGTGCGCGTGGCCGCGGCGGCGCAGGACTCGACGGCGAGTGCGCTGCGAACGGCGCTCCGCGGTGGCGCCGTCGCGGGTCTCACGGTGCCCGCGCTCTCGCTGGCGGGCATCGCCGCGCTCTTCGTCGCCCTGCGCGCCGCCGGGGTGGCGGCCGAGCAGGCACCGTTGCTCGTGATCGGCTACGGGTTCGGCGCGTCGTTCGTCGCGCTCTTCGCGCAACTCGGCGGCGGCATCTATACCAAGGCCGCCGACGTCGGCGCCGATCTCGTCGGCAAGGTCGAGGCGGGGATCCCCGAGGACGATCCGCGGAACCCCGCCGTGATCGCCGACCTCGTGGGGGACAACGTCGGCGACTGCGCCGGACGCGGGGCGGACCTCTTCGAGTCGATCGCCGCCGAGAACATCGGGGCGATGATCCTCGGGATCACGCTCTTCGGCGCGTTCGGGCCCGAGGGTGTGCTCTTCCCCCTCGTGGCCGCGGGACTGGGATTGCTGGCCTCGATCGTCGGCGTGCTCAGCGTGCGGATGCGCGAGGAGGAGGATCCGATGTCGGCGCTCAACCGCGGATTCTACGTGACCGTCGTGCTCGCGCTGGTGGGGCTCTTCTTCGCCTGCCGCGGGCTGCTCGACACGCCCACGGCGCCGGGAAGCTGGCTCAGCTTCTTCTGGTGCGCGGTGATCGGCGTGGCGACCTCGATCGGCTTCGTGCTCGTCACCGAGTACTACACCGAGCATCGCTACGGCCCGGTGCGCGGGATCGCGCAGCAATCGCTCACCGGCCCGGCGACGAACGTCATCGCGGGCCTCGCGGTCGGCCTCGAGTCCACCGCGATCCCCGCGGTGATGATCTCGGGGGCCGTCCTCGGCTCGTATGCCGTGGGCAGCGCGACGGGGCTCGCGCACGCGGGGCTCTTCGGCACCGCGGTCGCCACCATCGGGATGCTCTCGACCTCGGGCTACATCCTGGCGATGGACAACTTCGGCCCGATCACCGACAACGCCGGCGGCATCGCACAGATGTCGGGGGCGAGCGAGGCGGTGCGGGAACGCACCGACCGGCTTGACGCGGCCGGCAACACCACCAAGGCGCTCACCAAGGGCTACGCGCTCGGCTCGGCGGGGCTCGCGGCCTTCCTGCTCTTCTCGGCCTATCTCGACGCGGTGCGCTCGTACGGCGCGACACTCACCGGGGTGGACATCGCCAAGCCGGCGGTCTTCGTCGGCGGGTTGCTCGGCGCGGCACTCGTCTTTCTGTTCGCCGCGACGGCGATCCGCGCGGTCGGCCACGCGGCGGCCTATGTGATCGACGAGGTGCGGCGCCAGTTCCGCGAGAAGCCGGGGATCCTCGCCGGCACCGACCGCCCGGACTACGCCCGGTGCGTCGACATCGTCACGCGGGGAGCCCTGCGCCGGATGGTCGTCCCGGGCGCGGTCGCGGTGGTGATCCCGATCGTGATCGCCGCGATCTTCAGCCGCTTCGCCGTCGGGGCCGAAGCGATCGCGTCGTTCCTGATGGTCGGGACCATCGCCGGGATCCTGCTCGCGACGATGCTGAACAACGGCGGCGGCGCGTGGGACAATGCCAAGAAGTACGTCGAGCTCGGGACGCACGGCGGCAAGGGATCGGACGCGCACAAGGCGGCCGTGATCGGCGACACCGTCGGCGACCCGTTCAAGGACACCGCGGGCCCGTCGATCCACGTGCTCGTGAAGCTGCTGGCGACGATCATGCTCGTGATGGCGCCGTTCCTGGCGTGAGGTTCCTCATCGGCGCGGTCACGAACTTCTTCGACACGTTGGGCGTCGGGTCGTTCGCGACCACCACCGCGATCCTCCGGCGTTGGCGGCTGGTCGCGGACGAGGCGATCCCCGGCACGCTCAATGTCGGGCACGCACTGCCGACCATCACGCAGGCGATCATCTTCACGCGGCTCGTGCCGATGGACAACATCACACTCGTCGGCATGATCGCGGCGGCGATCGTCGGCGCGTGGGCCGGGGCGGGCTGGGTCTCCGGGCTGCCTCGGCATCGCGTCCAGTTGGGCATGGGGCTGGCCCTCGCCGCGGCCGGCATCCTGATGGCACTGACCGTCGCGCGGCTGCTGCCCGGAGGGGGCGAGGCGTTCGGTCTCGAGGGCCGGCGGCTCGCGCTGGGGATCGCCGGCAACTTCGTGCTCGGCGCGCTGATGCCGCTCGGCATCGGGCTCTACGCCCCCTGCATGATCCTCGTCTACCTGCTGGGGATGCACCCGACGGCGGCCTTCCCGATCATGATGGGATCCTGCGCCCTGCTGATGCCGATCGCGAGCGCGCGCTTCATCCGCGCCGGTCGGTACGACCGCTCGATGAGCATCGGGCTCGCGATCGGGGGGGTGCCGGCCGTGCTCGCGGCGGCCTTCCTCGTGAAGTCGCTGCCGCTGGACACGGTGCGGATCCTCGTGGTCGTGGTGGTGTTCTTCACAGCAGCGGGACTGATCGGGGCTGCGCTGCGACCGCAGGAGGAGCCCCGGCTCCGACCGCTCTGACCGGAGGCCGAGTGATGCCGCGCCAGGACCTGCTGTTCGTTGGCTCACTGCTCGCCCTCCTGTCGTGCGCGCCCGCCGAGACGGACCCGAGCGCCGAGACGCCGGACGCTCCTGCCCCACCGAGCGCCCCCGCGCACCTCCCCTCGATCGGCAAGGTGCGCCCGCTCGACGAGGCGGCGCGCGACCCGCAGTTCGCGGCCTTCCGCGACAGCCTGCTCCGCATCGTCGCGCGACGCGACACGACGGCGCTGCTCGCGATCGTCGCGCCCGAGATCAAGAGCTCCTTCGGCGGCAACGACGGTCTCGCCGGCTTCCGCGAGCAATGGCGACTCGGCCAGCCCGATTCGAAGCTCTGGTCCGTGCTCGACGACGTGCTGCGTCACGGCGGCCGATTCTCCGGTGCCGAGTCGTTCTGGGCGCCCTGGACCTTCCTCGCGCTCCCCGATTCGCTCGACGCGTTCGAGCACCTGATCATCCGGGATTCCGCGGTCGTCGTACGCGAGACGGCCGGCCCGGCCAGTGCCGTGCTCGGGCTGCTCTCGTACGACATCGTGCGCGCGGGCGAGTACGACCCGGAGGCGGCGTGGCGGGCGATCGCGCTCGCGGACGGCCGCCGCGGCTACGTCGCGGTCGCGCAGATCCGGAGTCCGGTGGACTATCGGGCCGGCTTCACGCGCCGCGACGGGCGCTGGTGGCTCGTGATCCTGGTGGCGGGGGACTAGACGCGCTGTAGCTTCTCCCGCCATGCCACCGCCCCTCGACGCGGCCGGAGTGGGTCGCCTCGCCGCCCGCGCGGCCGGGTTGAAGTACGTGACCGACGCGCGCCCCGGCATCACGCGCCGGCGCGCGGGTTCTGGCTTCGCCTACTACGCGCCGGACGGCGCGCGCATCACCGACCACGCCGGGCGCCGGCGGCTGAACGCACTGGCGATCCCACCCGCCTGGACCGACGTCTGGATCTGTCCCGATCCCGACGGGCACCTGCAGGCCACGGCGCGCGACGCGAAGGAGCGGAAGCAGTACCGGTATCATCCGCTGTTCCGCGCCGAGCGCGACGGGACCAAGTTCGACCGCATGCTCGAGTTCAGTGCCGCCCTGCCGCGGCTGCGAGAGCTGGTCGAGCGCGACCTGAGCGTCCCCGGCCTCCCGCGCCGCAAGCTGCTCGCGACCCTCGTCCGGCTCCTCGACAAGACGCTGATCCGCATCGGCAACGAGGCCTACCTCAAGGCCAACCGCTCGGTGGGGCTCACCACGATGCGACGGCGGCACGTCGTCGTGGATGGCCACACGCTCACCTTCTCCTTCCGCGGCAAGAGCGGCGTCGAGCACGAGATCGCGGTCACCGACCAGCGGCTCGCGCGCATCGTGAAGCAGCTGCAGGACCAGCCCGGGCAGGAGCTCTTCCACTACCTGGACGCCGACGGCAAGCGCATCTCGGTCGATTCGGGCGACGTCAACGAGTACCTGCGCGAGCTGACGGAGATGGAGGTCACGGCGAAGGACTTCCGTACCTGGAGCGGCACGATGCTCGCCGCCCACGCCCTGCGGGAGGCGGGGCCGCCGGAGAGCGAGGCCGCGGCGCGACGGAATGTGAACCGGGCGCTCGACGAGGTGGCCAAGCGGCTCGGCAACACACGGGCGGTCGCGCGGAAGTACTACGTGCACCCGGCGATCGTCGAGGCCTACCATCGTGGAGGGGCCGCGCCGACACCACGGCGTCACCGGCGCGGTGAGCGGCGCTCGGCCGCGCTCAGGCGGGACGAGATCGCCGTGCTCCAGTTCCTGCAGGGGGAGCTGAACCGCGCGCACTGATGGCGGGCGGTAGATTGGTGCCATGATCTCCCTCCGCGACATCGAGAAGTCGGTCCCGCTTGCCGGCGGCCGGACCTACCTGCTCCGCCGCATCACGCTCGACATCAAGCGCGGCGAGTTCGTCACCATCATGGGGCCGTCAGGCGCCGGCAAGACGACGCTCCTGACGCTGCTCGGGATGCTCGATGGCGGCTGGACGGGCGAGTACGTCCTCGGCGACCAACCGGTGCACAAGCTCGACCAGAAGAAGCGGATGGCGCTGCACAAGGAGATGATCGGCTTCGTCTTCCAGCAGTACCACCTGATCAGCGACCTGACGGTGGCCGAGAATCTCGACATGCCGCTCTCCTACCGGAACATCAAGGGGTCCGAGCGGGCGTCGCTCGTGGCCGACACGCTCGACCGCTTCGGCATCGTCGCCAAGAAGGACCTCTTCCCGACGCAGCTCTCGGGCGGCCAGCAGCAGCTGGTCGGCGTCGCGCGGGCGATCATCCACAAGCCGCAGCTGCTGCTCGCCGACGAACCGACGGGGAACCTGCATACCGAGCAGGGCCGCGAGATCATGGAGCTCTTCAAGAAGATCAACGCCGCGGGAACGACGATCGTGCAGGTCACGCACTCGGAGGAGAACGCCGCGTACGGGCACCGCATCATCCGGCTTCGCGACGGCTGGCTCGAACCCTGAGCGCGCGCCGCCGCTGCGGCACGCTGGCCCGACACGCTAGAGCTGCAGCAGCTCCACCCGCCGGAACTGCACCGGGTGGCTCTCCGACTGCAGGGAGATGGTCCCCCGCTCCAGCAACTTCGGGTGCCCGGCCTCGAGCAGCCGGCGCGCGCTTGCGTCGCGCTCGTCGAGCTGCGGCTGCTGGTACGAAAGCACCTCGACGCCGTTCACGAAGTGCCGGATCGACTCGCTCCCCCGCACTTCCGCCTCGGCCACCACCCACTGCTCGCCGTGTAAGGTCGCCGAGCGCGAGTTCACGCAGTGCGGCGTGAAGAGCTTGCCGTCCATCACCACGTTGGTGCCCGGTGTGCAGAGGTTCATCGTGGGGCGCGGTCTCGTACCGTCGCCGCCCAGGAGCTGCACCTCGATCGAGACCGGGAAGTCCTGGTCCACGGCCATCGACTCCGGACTCTGCCCGTGCAGCATCAGGCCGCTGTTCCGGAGCGCCCAGTCCGGTCCTCCCGGCACCTGATGCCCGACGAAGCGGTATTCGGCGCGCACGCGATAGTGCGAGAAGGTCTCGCGGTGGAAGAGATGGCCGAAGCGCTCGTCGAAGGTCGGGTACGCGTCGTAGCCGACGGTGAGCAGGCCGTCCACGACGCGGAAGGTGTCGCCGAAGTTCACGCCCGCAGGGTGGTGCCGGATCTTCGGGATCCAGCCGTCGAGGTCGCGACCATTGAAGAGTGGGACCCAGGCCCCGGCGGCACCCGCACTGCGGCCCGCGAGCGCGAGCCCCGCGCCGGCACTGGCCAGTTGCGTCACGAACCGTCGGCGGTCGATCAGGGCGGGCTCACGCGAAGAGGGACCGCTGAAGGTCCGGCGCGAGCGGATGGGCGTCAAGCCCGTTCCGGGGTACATTCTGGCCATGCGCGCATCGCTGAGAGTCCCCGTCTTCGCCGCCGGCCTCACCGGCGCCGTCTTCCTGCTCTACCTTGCCACCCTCTCCCCGTCCGTCGCGATGTGGGACGCCGGCGAGTACATCGCCGCCGCGAGTGACATCGGTGTCCCGCATCAGCCCGGGAATCCGCTCTTCCTGCTGATCGCGCACGCCTTCGGGCTGCTGCCGCTCTCGGAGACCTACGCGGTCCGCATCAACATCCTGGCGGCCCTGGCGGGCGCGGTCTCTGCCGGCCTCTGGTTCCTCTGCGCCGAGCGCCTGCTGCGCTCGATGATCGGGGATCTGACGCATCGGCTCGCCGCCGCGGCCGGCGCGGCGCTCCTGGGCGCCGCCGCGTTCACGGTCTGGAACCAGAGCGTGGTGATGGAGAAGGTCTACCCGCTCGCGCTCGTCGGACTGGCGCTGATCTCGTGGCTCCTCCTGCGTTGGCTCGACACCGCGCCGACCGAGGCGAAGCGCGCCGACCGGTTGCTCGTGCTGATCGCGTACCTGACCGGACTGACGTACGCGATCCACCCGGCGGGACTGCTCACCGGACCCGCCGCCCTGCTCGCGGTCGCACGCCACCGTCCCGCGACGCTGCTGCGCTGGCGGCTGATCGCGGTCACCGCGGTGGCGTTCCTGGTGGGCACGTCGCCCTTCGCGATCCTGCCGATCCGCGCCGCGTACCAGCCCTACGTGAACGAGAGCGCGGTCAGCGCCTGCGAGGACGGCACCATCGCGGTCGGATGCACCTTCAGCGCCGAGACGGCGCGTCGGCTCAAGGGGACGATCCAGCGCGAGCAGTACGGCGGCAACGCGGTGCTCGAGCGGCGCGGCCCCGTCGGCGCGCAGGTCGGGATGTTCTGGCTCTACTTCAAGTGGCAGTGGATCCGCGACCTCGGCGCCCGGATGCCGTTCGCGCAGGGGGCCACGGCCGCGGTGATGCTGCTGCTCGGACTCGCCGGGCTCGCCGCGCTGCGACGGCCCAAGGCGGTGCGCACGGCGGGACCGTCGCCGACGCATCCCGACCATCGCGACGCGCACCTCTGGTACCTCGCGGCGCTCACCGCGACGTTCACGCTCCTGCTCATCTACTATCTCAACTTCCGCTACGGCTGGTCGCAGCGCCCGGACCTGGGCGACCTCGTGGCCCGCGAGCCGCGGGACCGCGACTACTTCTTCATGTGGACCTTCTCGCTCTGGGGGCTCCTCGCGGGACTCGGCCTCGCCTGGGTGACGCGGGCGCTCCGGCCGCGGCTCGCCGTGCTCGCGATCGCCGCGGTGGCGCTCGTGCCGGTGGCCGCCAACTGGCGCGCCGCCTCGCGCACCGGCCAGGCCTTCACGACCGAGTGGGCGAGCGATCTCCTGATGTCGCTCGAGCCGAACGCGATCATCATCACGCACGGCGACAACGACAGCTTCCCGCTCTGGTACGCGCAGGCGGTCGAGAAGCTGCGACCCGACGTCACCGTCGCGCTCACCCCCTACCTCCCGATGGAGTGGTATGCGCGGCAGCTGAACCGCCGCGGCAGCCTCTGGAAGCTCGGCGACCGCGAACTCGACTCGATCCCGCAGTTCTACGAGAATCCGGTCCAGCAGCGCGTCGCGCTCGGCGGCATCACGGCGACCCTCGAGCCGGGGATCTTCACGCGCGACCAGCTGCTCGTGCTCCAGTCGATCAAGGACTCCTTCCCCGCGCGCCCCCTGTACTTCTCGGCCGGCGCGTACACGACGCCGCTGGGGCTCGACCCCTACGTGAAGCGCGTCGGGCTCGTGAACAAGCTGATGCCCGCCCCGGTCACCGAGGGCCCGGACACGGTGCGCATCGGGGACTCGTGGGTGGACGTCACGCGGTCACTCGAGCTCTGGCGGAAGTACGGCGGGGCGCGGCAGCTCGTGCGCGAGGGACGCTGGGTGGACGAGGGGTCGTCGGTGATCCCGTTCTACTACGCGGCGATCGGCCAGCAGCTGGCGATGGCGCTGCAGCAGCAGGGCCGGACCGCGGAGGCGCGGGAAGTGATGGAGCTGGCCAAGCAAGTGGCGGTCATCGTGCAGTGAGGCGGTGGCGCCCCGAGAAAGGCGGTCACCACAGAGGACACAGAGGGCACAGAGGAACGACGCTTGTCGTTCC
>JANNLH010000186.1:0-40076 GCA_031396725.1 Gemmatimonadaceae bacterium
GCGATCGCCGTGACCGCGTGGTCGAACGCCGCCGGAGTCGCAGGGTCGTTGTTCGCGGTCCAGGCGAAGATCTCGCTGCGGTTGCAGGTCGCGACGCAGACGAGTTCGCGGACGGTCGACGTCATCTCGCGGTTGTAGAGCTTCGCGATGCGCGCGTCCGACAGATGGAAGCGCTCGCGCGTCGCGACGTTCGCGTGCCGGAAGTCCACGGCGATGGAGATCAGCATCGCATCACCGCACCTTGCCGGGGAATGGCCGATTGAGCGTCACGACGCACCAGTTGAGGTACACGGCCGCCGCGACCCAGGTGAGATACGGCGCGAACCAGATCCCGGCCTCGTACGCCAGCGGACGGGAGGCCCAATACATCCAGAGGATCGAGAACCAGAAAGGGATCACCTGCCGCATCGCCCAGTCGGGGCGCTGCAAACGGAAGAAGAGCCAGCTCCACCACCAGTTGCCGAGCCCGTTCACCGCGCAGGCCACCAGGAAGGTGATCCGTTCGGCCTCCGTGCCGCCGCCGCGCCACGCGAGCACGCAGCCGTAGCCCGCGGAGATGAACACGGTCGTCCAGATCAGCCCGAAGAGCGCATCGCGCGGCTTCCACGCCGGCTGGCGCAGCGAGCGATACCAAGGCCCGATGTCCGTGATCCGCGCGCCCACCGTGGCCACGGTGGCCCAGAAGGCCACCGCACCGGTGATCGGCATCCACGAGGCGTCCATCAGGCGGGCGCAAGGCCGGTGAGGTGCGCAAGGTTCTTGAAGAAGATGCGGGCGTGGGAGAGCGGCTTGCCGCGCACCAGCTTCTTGCGCATGTACGCGTCGAAGGTGAGGCGCTGCACGTCCACGTCCCGGCAGATCGCCACGAAGCGCTCACGCCGGTCGTCGTTCGTATACCAGAAGCGCTGCATGATGTCGAGCACCCAGAAGACCTGGCCGTGGTCCCACATGAAACGGCGGCGCGCCTTCGCCAGCGCCTTGGCCTTGCCGGTCGAGAGGCACTGTTCCACCGCGTCGGCGGCGTAGCGCCCGCCGGTCATCGCGTAGAAGATCCCCTCGCCGCTCGCCGGGGCGACGACGCCCGCGGCGTCGCCCGCCAGCACGACCTCGCGGCCGTCGTCCCACTTGGGCAGCGGGTGCAGCGGGATCGGCGCGCCCTCGCGACGGATGGTCTCGACCTTGTCGAGCCCGGTGCGCTCGCGCAGCGCGGCGACGGACTCCTTCAAGCCGAAGCCCTTCTGCAGCGAACCCGTGCCGATGCTGGTGGTCTTCCCGTGCGGGAAGATCCAGGCATAGAAGTCGGGCGAGAGCGGGCCTTGGTAATAGACGTCGCACCGGTCGTGCGCGAAGACCGCGCTGTCGACCTCGGGTGACTTCACGATCTCGTGATACGCGAACACGAACTTCCCCTCGTCGGCGCGCGGAATGCACTGCCGCGCCACCTGCGAGAGCGCGCCGTCGGCGCCGATGATCGTGCGCGCGCGCACCGACTGCTCACGCCCCGCGCGCGACCGGCCCTCGGTGAAGACCACGCGGGCCACGCCATCCGGGTCGCGGTCGCGGCGCACGAAGGCGCCGGTGGTGCGCTCCGCCCCGGCAGCGACCGCGCGCTCGCGCAGCCACTCGTCGAAGACGTCGCGGTCCACCATCCCGACGAAGCCGTCGCCGACCGGGATGTCGACGTTGCGGCCCTTGGGCGAGATCATCCGCGCCTCGCTGATGCGCGCGACGAGCAGCGATTCCGGGACGTCGAAGTCCTTGAGCAGTTGCGGCGGCACAGCGCCCCCGCAGGGCTTCACGCGCCAGGCGCGGTCGAGCAGCAGCACCGAGCGGCCGCGCGCGGCCAGCTCGTACGCCGCCGTCGCGCCCGCGGGCCCGCCGCCCACCACCACCACGTCGTAGGTCCGTTCGCGGATCACGATGCCGCCTCCACAGAAACGCGCTCGCCCTTGCGCGGCGTGAGCCCGTACCGGGCCACCAGACGCCACGCGATGTCCGGCACCATCCGCTTGATCCGATGCGGACGCTCATGCCGGAGGTTGATGATCCCCTCGGCCATCTTCATCTCGACGCGCGTGCGCGCGAACTCGAGCCCCTTGGGCCCGAAGCGCCGCTGCAGGAACCCGATCAAGGGCCGGAGCCAATCCGGCGCGCCGCGCACCGGCAGCCCGCCGGCCGACTTCTCCAGCACGCGAACAAAGGTCTGCACCGCGCTCACGCGGCTCCCCTTCTCACTCACTTCGGCCAGCGCGAGCTCGTCCTGGAGCAGCGCGAGCATCTCCTCGCCGCGCGCGGTGCGCACGAGCAGCCACTGGTCGCCCTCGCCGGCCATGTAGCCGATGGTCAGGTCGCTCAGGCTGTTCGTGTAGTCGAAGCAGGCCCGGCAGGTGAGCGGGAAGAAGTCGCGCGGCAGCTTGCTGATCGGGAGCTTCATGAACGGGATGAAGCGCTGCGTCCCGTCGCTGAAGCGGAGCTCGACGCGGAAGTCGGCGAGGAACTCGAGATACGTGACATCCTGCGGGCGGTCGGTGAGCAGCCCGAGGAAGGTGTGGAAGTTCTCGGTGCTCGTGTTGTCGCTGCAGGGCGTGCCGAGCACGTAGAGCGCGCTCAACCCGAGCTCCTGCTCGAGCGCGCGCAGCGCGTGCACCTGGCAGGCCACGCCGACCACGGCGATCCGCTTGTAGCCGCGCGCCGCGCATTCGTCGAGCAGCGCCAGCACAGGGGAGAAACCCATCTTCATCCCGCGGCAGGTCGCCATGTCGGCGGCGCGTGTGATGATCGCCGGCCGTGGCTTCCACCGGTCGTCCGGATCGCTCGCCGTCGCCAGCACCGCGTCCACGCGCCCCGTCTCGAGCAGCCGCTCGGCGATCCGCGTCGTGATGCCGGTCCACTGCGCGCCGTCACGCGGGAAGCGCAGCCGAGCGCGGTGCATCGCGCGATACGGGCCGAAGAAGGCCTCGTCGCCGGCGGGATCACGCGTGCGGCCGTGCACCTGCGTCTCGAGGGCGTCGTAGCGCGGATGGATGAACTGGCAGGCCTTGCCGCAGCTCGAGGCGTGGGACGAGCGCGAGATCCCGCAGTCGGTGCAAAGGTCTCGCGGCAGCGCGGGCGCGAGGCGCGGCGACTGTTCGAGGAGCGGGAGCGCGACGGCGGCCATCAGCGCATCGCCCCGAGGATCGCCGGGCCCGAGCCCGCCTGGCGAAGCACGCCGGAGCGCACCGAGGGCGTGCTCACGATCGCCATCACCGCCGCAATCACGAAGAGCACGGCTTCTCCAGCGAAGACCACGGTGTAGCCGCGCGTCACGTCGCCGAACGCGGCGATGGTGAGGTCGCTCGCTACGCCGCCGCCCAGCGAACCGACGCCGTAGGCGATCGCCTGCGCGGCGCCGTACACGCCGAGTCGGATGCCGGTTCCGCGCGTCGTGTCGGCGGCGGTCATCGCCATCATCGAGCCGATCGCGCCCACCGCGAAGACGCCGTTGGCCACACCGAGCGCGAAGACCGTGCCCTTGAGCAGCGTGACGCCGCCGATCACCGGCGACTGCGCGAGCTGCAGCAGGGTGAGCGCCGAAGCCAGGCAGCCACCGGCGGCCCACGAGCGCAGCGAGCCGAAGCGCGCCGAGAGGATCGCCGCGCCGAGCATGCCGAGCATCACGCCGCCGTGCTGCGTGCCGCCGAGCTTCGTGCTCTCGCCCGGCGTCATGTTGAACACGCGGCCGGCGAAGGGCTCGAGGATCAGGTCCTGCGCGCTGTAGGCGAGCATCGCCGCGAAGACGAAGAGCGCGAAGCGGCGGGTCGCCTTGTCAATGAGCGCGTCCTTGAGTGCGGTGCTGAAGCCGGCCGTGCGCGGGACTGCAGGTTCCGCGAGCGGCGGACGCTGAATGCCCCACGAGCCCCAGGCCGCTATGCCCGCCAACGCCGCCGCGATGAGGCATACACCGGCCGTCACCGCGATCAGTCGCTCGAACGAGAAAGGATCGAGCAGTTGGCCCGTGACGCCGGCCGTCACCGCGATCCCGAAGATCATCATGATCCAGAGCAGCGCCGCCGCGCCGCCGAGGCGCCGCGGTTCGATCTCCTCGGCCACGTGCGCGAGGAGTGCCGTGCCCGCGGCGCTCATGCCGACGCCGATCAGCGCGTAGGCAAAGAAGGCGAGGGCGAGACCGGCCACCATCCGTTCCGAGGCGAGCGCCACGGCGACGGCGGCGAGCAGGCCGCCGAGTGCAAGGACCGCGGAGCCGCCAAGGATCCACGGGGCGCGGCGGCCACTGCGATCGGAGTCGAAGCCGAACCGGGCGCGCGACATCTGGATCGCGAAGTGGAGCGCCACCAGTACGCTCGGCACGGTCGCCGGGAGCGAGAGCTCCACGACCATCACGCGGTTGAGCGTCGAGGTCATGATCGCGGCCACCGCACCGATCGCGATCTGTGCGAGTCCGAGCCGGGCGATCGAGCGCCAGCCGAAATAGGCGCGCGGTTCGCGGCCGGCGAGGGGCATCGCGGCGGCGGTCACGCGACGAGCCCCCGCAGCGCGAACGCCGAGACCATCATTCCCCAGACATAGAACGGGACGCCGGCGGCCGAGAGGAAGAGCGCGCGTTCACGCGGTGCGCGGACGAAGCGCGACATCATCGCCGACTGGACGATCACGAGCGCGACGATCGCGAGCGCGTGCCAGGGCGCACCCCAGCCGAGCAGCAGCGCGATCACCACGAACTGCGGGACGAGCATCACGGCGCAGGCCACCTGTGCCGCGCGATCGACGCCGAGCGCGGCCGGCAGCGACTTGATGCCCATGTATCGGTCACCCTCGACCGACTTGAAGTCGTTGAGTGTCATGATGCCGTGCGCGCCGAGCGAGTAGAGCAGGGCGATCGCGAGCACACGTGCTGACGGCACCGCGCCACCGAGCATCACGATGGCGCCGGTGATCCAGGCGAGTCCTTCGTAGGTGATGCCGACGGCGAGGTTGCCGACCCAGCCGTTCTGCTTGAAGCGGAGCGGCGGCGCCGAATACGCCCAGGCGAAGGCGAGCGCGATCGCGACGGCGACGAGGCCGGTCGTTCCGAGCGGGATGGCGGCGCCGAGCGAGAGCGCGGTCCAGAGGATGGCGATGCGGAATCCCCAGGTGCCGGGCATGCGGCCGGAGGGGATGGGACGCTGGGGTTCGTTGATCGCGTCCACGTCGCGGTCGTACCAGTCGTTCGCGGCCTGGCTCGCGGCGCAGACGAGGGGGCCGGTGATGCAGACGCCGAGTGCGAGATCCCACCATCGTCCGCCGAACGCGATGCCGGAGCTGATGGCTCCGCACGCGAAGGCCCACATGGGCGGGAACCAGGTGACGGGCTTGAGGAGCTCGAGCACCGCGGAGGGCTCGGGCCAGCTGGCCTTGCGTAGCGACGTACTGACGCTAGTAACTGTCACGAAAACCTGACAGTGGGGGAAGACGTGAGCCGGGCCGGAGCGCGCATACTATTGAATCAGCTCGCTTCGGCCGTGGCGTCGTGGTCGCCGCCGGCCGAGAGGCCGTGACGGCGGAGCTTCACGTACAGCGTCTGACGCGAGAGGCCGAGCACTTCGGCCGCGGTCGTGCGATTGTCGCCGGTCAGCTCGAGGGCGGCTTCGATGAAGTGCCGCTCGACCAGATCCGTCGTGTCGCGCACGAGGGTCGGCAGCGAGACGCGGCCGACGAGCGAGGTGAGATCCTCGACCGCCTTGGTCAGGTCGCGCGCGCCATGCGGGACGGTCGCGACGCGACGACCGACGTCGCGCATGATGAAGCCGACGTTGCTGTCGTCGTCGTTGGGGAGCGCGACCGCCGAGAGCTCGATCTCGGACGCGAGTCCGTGCTCGCCGCGCACGCCGCTCGCGGCGAGGCGCACGACACCGTGCTTCTTCACGGTCGAGAGGAAGACACCGAGGTCGGCGCCGGGGCGTCCGACCCAGTTGCCCAGCGAGCGACCCTTCGCCTGCTCCTCGCTCGCGAGCTGCGCGAGGTCGAGGAAGGCGCGGTTGGCAACGAGGATGTCGCCCTCGAGGTCGGTGATCACGAGCGAATCGGGTGCGCGCTCGATGAGTTCCAGCAGTTTCGCGCGATGCGACGCCGGGAGCTCGGCGTGCGCGGTGAAGCGCGAGAGACGGACGAGGAGCAGCGTCAGGTTCTCCTGCCGGAAGCAGGAGGCCGACGCGAGCGTCTCGCCGCGGTCCTCGGAGAGGTGGATCCGCACGTCGCCGGCGTGGCCGGTCGTGCGCGCGGCGCCGAGCAGGTCCTCCATCTGGCGGACGTCTGCCGGGGCGATCCCGAGCGGGAAGTGCTTGCCGATGAGCTTGTCGGTCGGCATGTCGAAGAGCCGCGTCGCGGCGCCCGACGCGTCAACGATGCGCATCGTGTCGGCATCGACGACGATGATCGCGTCGGTCGAGAGCTGGAAGAGCAGCCGGTAGCGCGTCTCGACGTGCCGGAGGCGCCAGTAGTCGCGCTCCATCGCCTGCTGCGTGTCGACGAGTCGCTGCTGCAGGGTGGAGATGGCGCGGAGGTCGCGGCCGACCGCGATCACGGAGCCGCCGTCGGCGCGCACCGCGTTGTAGGCGACCGGGATGTCGGCGCCGGCACGCGAGGGATGATTCACCTGGCGCCGTCGCGTGGCACCGCTGCTCGAGGCCTCGCGCAGCAGCATCTCGATCTTGGGACGCGAATCCGGCGTCACCGTCTCGATCCATTTCTGCCCGATCCACGACTCGGCGCCGTCGATCGGCGCGTCCGAGCCGCTGAAGGAGACGTGGCGGATCACGCCGAGCTTGTCCACCACCAGCGCGACTTCGCTGGAGGCGGTGATCAGTTTGGCGGCCCAGTCCGGAGCGAACTCGGAAAGAGCGGGCTTGGGGGCGTCGGAGGAGCGATCGCCAGTGTCCATCATTGTGAGCCCCAACCGCGAACGTACGAGAGTGCCCATGCCTTCAGGCGGTGATCAGACGGCGAGCTTCCCTTACGGCACTTCTGGCGTCGTTCGCGAACCCGTCGGCCCCGATCCGGCGGACCAAGGAGGGATCCGCCGAGATCAGCGGGCCGCCTACCAGGACGCGGATGTCACGGTTGCGTGACACTTGGCGGGCACGACGGATATCCTGTTGCAGGCGTGACAGATGGTCTGTAACAGCGACCGACAAGCCAAGCAAATTGTAGTCACTTTCGCGCACGTTGTCCAACAAACCTTCGGACCCTAGACCCGGTCCGAGTTGCACGTCCCAGCCGTCCCGGACGAAGTACTCGGCCAGGATCGCGATCCCGAGCGAGTGCTGCTCGTTCGGGGCGCAGGCCAGGAGGATCCGGCCGGTGGACCCCGGGTAGGCCTGGTCGCTCAGGAACTGGTGGCTCAACTCCCGGACCAGCCGCTGGATCCGGCCCGTCCCGATGGTCACGTCATAGAAGGTGCAGTCGTCGGAGCACCACATCTCCCCCAGCACCCGGGCCGCCGGTTCGAAGCACTCCTGATAGAGCTGCTCTGGCGTCAGCCCCTCGTCGAGCAGGCCATGGACGAAGTGCGAAGCCGCCTCGTCGTCGGTGGCCAGCAGGGTCTTCACGAACGACGCCAGCCGCGGGGAGACCGCCTGCGACGTCTCGATGATCTCCTGCGCCTGAGGCGGGAAGACCAGACCGTTGAGCAGAGACGGCGCCACTTTCGCCCTGCGAATGCGGGGCGTCTGGGCCGAAGGATGCGCCGTCGGATGCTGCTGCTGTTCGACGGGACGAGGACCTGACATTTGGCCTCCGAACGGGACCGCGGTGGGGAGGGACCCCGGCTTCAACGCCCTCATATTTGCACCTGACACACAAACTGTCAAGAGTCCCTTACGTAAGGATAGCTTGACAACTGGAGTGTAAGGTCGCAATATCTGGCCTCACGATCCGGTCGCTTCACCGGGTCGCTGGTGGAGACACCCCGTCCCGAGGCAGCCTGCCTGTGTCCAGACCGTCAGCGTCGCTTTACACGCCCGAGCAGCGCGCACGCCGCGATGCGACGCCGTGGACGCTGGTCCAGGGGATCCTCGCCCCGGTGCAGTTCCTCGTCTGCCTCGTCTCGGCCGGACTTGTCATCCGCTACCTCGCCACCGGTGACGGACTCTGGCTCGCCAACGCCTCGGTGCTCGTGAAGACCGGTGTGCTTCTGCTCATCATGGTCACCGGATCCATCTGGGAGAAGGTGGTCTTCGACGAATGGCTCTTCGCCGCGCCCTTCTTCTGGGAGGACGTGGTCTCGATGGGCGTGATCGCGCTCCACCTTCTATATGTGGGCGCGCTGATCACCGGCCGGCTCACCGCGCGCGAGTTGATGTTCGTCGCGCTGGTCGCCTACACGGCCTACATCGTCAACGCCATCCAGTTCGTCTTGAAGCTGCGCCGCGCGCGGCTCGACGAAGCGGCGAAGGCGAACGACGAAAGCGACGCGCGACTGGCGAGGGCCGCCGCGTGACCGGCACCGCGCTCCCGATGATGCCGCTGACGCCGACGTCCGGCGGCTGCTCGGATATGCCCGTGCTCAAGGAGCGTGGCCAGCGCGAGGTCTTCTGCGGGCTCACCGGGATCGTCTGGCTCCACCGGAAGATGCAGGACGCCTTCTTCCTCGTGGTCGGCTCGCGCACCTGCGCCCACCTGGTCCAGTCCGCCGCCGGCGTGATGATCTTCGCCGAGCCCCGCTTCGCGACCGCGATCCTTGGCGACCGCGACCTCGCGGGCATGGCCGACTGCAACGAGGAGCTCGACCGCGTGGTGCGGCAGTTGCTCGAGCGGCGCCCGGACATCACGACGCTCTTCCTCGTCGGGTCCTGCCCCAGCGAAGTGATCAAGCTCGACCTCGGCCGCGCCGCGTCGCGCCTCTCGCGCGAGTACACGGGGCGCGTCCGGATCCTGAACTACTCGGGCAGCGGGATCGAGACGACCTTCACGCAGGGCGAGGACGCCTGCCTCAAGTCGATGGTGCCCGAGCTGCCCGCCGACACCTCCGACGCCCCTTCATTGATGGTGTGCGGGACGCTCGCCGACGTGGTCGAGGATCAGTTCGCGCGGATCTTCGCCGAGCTCGGCATCGGGCCGGTGACCTTCTTCCCGCCGCGGCGCGCGACGAATCTTCCGCCGATCGGGCCGAACACGCGGATCCTGCTCGCGCAGCCTTTCCTGAACGAGACCGCGCGCGCACTCGTCGCACGCGGCGCTACGCATCTCGCCGCGCCCTATCCGTTCGGCGTCGAAGGCACCTCGGCCTGGCTCCGCGCCGCCGCCGATGCGTTCGGCGTCCAGCCCGAACGCTTCGCGAGTGCCATCGCCGCGCCGGCCCAGCGCGCGCGAGCCGGACTCGAGCGCTACGCCAAGGTGCTCGCGGGCAAGCGACTCTTCTTCTTCCCCGACTCGCAGCTCGAGATCCCGCTCGCGCGATTCCTCGCGCGCGAGTGCGGCGTCGAGCTGCTCGAGGTCGGCACCCCCTACCTCGACCGGATGCTCGTCGCCGAGGAGCTGGCGCTGCTGCCGCGCACCGACGGGATGATCCTCTCCGAGGGGCAGGACGTCGAGAAGCAGCTCGACCGCTGCACCGCGCTCGCTCCGGACTTGACGGTCTGCGGGCTCGGCCTCGCCAACCCGCTCGAAGCCGAAGGGCTGCGCACCAAGTGGAGCATCGAGCTGGTGTTCTCGCCGATCCACGGCTTCGACCAGGCCGCCGACCTCGCGGAGCTCTTCGCGCGGCCGCTCGACCGCATCGCGCGGCTCAAGGTCTGACCGATGCAGCTGACCCTCTGGACCTATGAAGGCCCGCCGCATGTCGGCGCGATGCGCATCGCCACGTCGATGGACGGCGTGCACTACGTGCTGCACGCACCGCAGGGCGACACCTACGCCGACCTGCTCTTCACGATGATCGAGCGCCGCGCCAAGCGGCCGCCGGTCACCTACACGACCTTCCAGGCGCGCGACCTGGGCGGCGACACGGCGAATCTCGTCGTGACCGCGGTGCGCGAGGCCTACGAGCGCTTCAAGCCGCAGGCGATGCTGGTCGGCGAGTCCTGCACGGCCGAACTGATCCAGGACCAGGCGGGCGCACTCGCGATGGGGATGAATCTCCCCGTGCCGGTGGTGCCGCTCGAGCTGCCGTCCTACTCCAAGAAGGAGAACTGGGGGGCGTCGGAGACGTTCTACCAGCTCGTGCGCACGATGCTCGGCGCGACGAAGCGCGAGCGTTCAGCGCGCGTTGATGGGGTCCACGGCAGCCGTCCGCGTGCCAACCTGCTCGGTCCGACGGCGCTCGGCTTCCGTTGCCGCGACGATGTGCGCGAGGTGATCGCGCTGCTTGATGGCGTCGGCGTCGATGTCCACGTGGTCGCACCGCTCGGCGCGACGCCGGCGCAGCTGGCGACGCTGGCCGAGGCGGACTTCAACGTCTGTCTCTATCCGGAGATCGCGTACACCACGGCGGCCTGGCTGCAGCGGGTGCACGGGATGCCGATGGTCCGCACGGTGCCGCTCGGCGTGGGTGCGACGCGCGACTTCCTCGCCGAGGTGGGGAAGGTCGCGGGTGTCGATGTCTCCGCGGCGCTGGCTCCCGCACAGGCCCGGCTCCCCTGGTACTCGCGGTCGGTGGACTCGACGTATCTCACCGGCAAGCGGGTCTTCATCTTCGGCGACGCGACGCACGCGATCGCCGCGGCGCGCATCGCGAGCGAGGAGCTGGGCTTCACGGTGGTCGGGCTCGGGTCGTACTCCCGTGAGTCGGCGCGCGAGCTGCGCGAGGCCGCCAAGTCGTATGGACTCGAAGCACTGATCTGCGACGACTATCTCGAGGTCGAGGCCGCGATCGGTGCCGCGGCGCCCGAGCTGGTGCTCGGCACGCAGATGGAGCGGCACATCGCCAAGCGACTCGGCGTTCCCTGCGCGGTGATCTCAGGGCCGTTCCACGTGCAGGACGTCCCGGCGCGCCACAGCCCGCAGATGGGGTGGGAAGGTGCGAACGTGATCTTCGACACGTGGGTGCATCCGCTGATGATGGGGCTCGAGGAGCATCTGATCATGATGTTTCGCGATGACTTTGAGTTTGGGGAGCGGGGGAGTCATGTCGGAGTTGAAAGTAGGAAGTCGGAAGTAGAAAGTAGGGGCGTCTCCCCTGGCGAGATCGTGGCGCCGGTTCAGGACAGCGGCGCCAGTCGGGTGGGGGAGATCGCGCTGCACTGGTCGGCGGATGGGGAGCGGGAGCTCAAGAAGATCCCGTTCTTCGTGCGGAAGAAGGCGCGGCTGAATACGGAGCGGTTCGCGACGGAGCGGGGGATCGGGACGATCACGGTCGACACGCTCTATGAAGCGAAGGCGCACTATGGCAAGTAAGCGCGCGGCCGTTCCCACACGGGTGCCGGTGCGGGTGGTGCTGGTGACGCTCGACGCGCACCTCGCCGGCACGTTCGAGCGCGCCCGGGCCCAGCTGGCTCGCGACCTGCCGGGGCTGACGATGCAGATGCACGTCGCGGCGGACTTCGCGAACGATCCGGCCTCGGTGGACCGCGCGCGTGCCGATATCGGCGCGGCTGACATCATCATCGCGACCCAGCTCTTCACCGAGGAGTCGGCGGGGCCGGTGAAGGACGCGATCGCGGCACGTCGCTCCAGCTGCGACGCGGTGGTCGCGATCCTCTGCGTCAACGAGGTCGTGCGGCTCACCAGGCTCGGCCGCTTCGTGATGAACGAGGACGGCGCGCCGGCGTCGGCGTGGTCACCGATGGGGCTGCTCAAGAAGCTGCGCGGCGAGCGCAAGGACGGGCGGTCGGCGGGCGAGCGCCAGCTGACGATGCTGCGCCAGCTCCCCAAGTTGTTGCGCTTCATCCCGGGCACCGCGCAGGACGTGCGCGCCTGGTTCCTCTGCATGCAGTATTGGCTCGCGGGCTCGGACACGAACATCGCGAACCTCGTGCGGATGCTGGTGAACCGCTATGCCGCCGGGCCGCGCGCCGCGCTCAAGGGCGCGCTCACGGTCGGCGACCCCGAGGAGCATCCGGAGGTCGGCTGCTATCATCCCGACCTGCCCGGGCGCGGGATCACCGAGGACGTCTCGAAGCTCCCGGCTCTGGGCACCAAGTCGCTGGGCCGCGTCGGCGTGCTGGTCGGGCGCTCGTACCTGCTGGCGGGCAACACCGCGCACTACGACGCGGTGATCCGCGCGCTGGAGGCGCGCGGGCTCTCCGTCGTGGCGGCGTTCGCCTCCGGGCTCGACGCACGGCCGGCGATCGCCAAGTACTTCGAGGATCCCAAGGCCCGCGTGCGCGGGACCCCGCGCACGACGGTCGACGCGCTGGTCTCGCTCTCCGGCTTCTCGCTCGTGGGCGGCCCCGCGTACAACGACGCCGAGGCGGCGCAGGCGGTGCTCGCCGAACTGGACGTGCCGTATCTCTCGCTGCAGACGCTCGAGTTCCAGACGATCGACGAGTGGGAGAAGGACCCGCGCGGACTGAACGCGCTGCAGGCGACACTCCAGGTGGCGATCCCCGAGCTCGACGGCGCGACCGGTCCGCTCGTCTATGGCGGCAAGGGCACGGGCGCCGACGGTGCCGCGGCGCTCTCGGTGCCGGTGGAGTCGCGCGTGGCGATGTTCGCGGACCGTGTCGCCAAGCTGGTCAAGCTGCGCCGCACGCCGCGCAGCCGCCGGAAGGCCGCGATCATCCTGTTCAACTTCCCGCCCAACGCGGGGAACACCGGGAGTGCGGCCTACCTCGCCGTCTTCGAGTCGCTCTTCAATGTGCTCCGGGCGATGCAGCGCGAGGGCTACTCCGTGGAGGTGCCCGAGAGCGTGGACGCGCTGCGCACCGCGATCACCGAGGGCAACGCGCAGCAGGTGGGCGCGCCGGCCAACGTGCACGCCCGCATCCCGGCCGACGATCACGTGCGGCGCGAGCCGCACCTGAAGGAGATCGAGGCCACGTGGGGCGCGGCGCCCGGTCGCCAGCTCTCCAACGGCCGCGAGCTCTTCGTGATGGGAGAGCGATTCGGCGACGTCTTCGTCGGCGTGCAGCCGGCCTTCGGCTGGGAAGGGGACCCGATGCGGCTCCTCTTCGAGGGGAACTTCTCCCCGACGCACGCCTTCTCGGCGTTCTACCGCTGGCTGCGCGAGGACTTCGGCGCCGACGTCGTGCTCCACTTCGGCACGCACGGCGCGCTCGAGTTCATGCCGGGCAAGCAGGTCGGGCTCACCGACGCCTGCTGGCCCGAGCGGCTCATTGGCGACCTTCCGAACGTCTACCTCTACGCGTCCAACAACTCCTCCGAGGGCACGCTCGCCAAGCGGCGCGGCGGCGCGACCCTCGTCTCGTACCTGACCCCGCCGATCGCACGCTCGGGGCTCTACAAGGATCTCGCCGCGCTCAAGGGCTCGATCGACTCGGTCCGTCAGGGCAACAGCGATCCCGACCATATCGTGTCGCTGCAGGCCGCCGCGGCCGCGCTCGATCTCTGCGCGGCCGAGCCCGCGTGGTCGCACGACGTCGCGGCGCAGGTCGAGGCGGTGCGCGCCAAGCTGCTTGAGCTCGAGTACTCGCTGATCCCGATGGGCCTTCACGTGGTCGGCGAAGGGATGCCGGCCGAGGCGCGTCGCGAGACGATCTCTGCCATCCGCGAGTCGGCGCCCGAGTCCATGACCGAGTCGGAGTTCGAGGCGCTCGACCGCGTGCTGGCCGAGGACCACGAGATCCCCGGCCTGCTCCGGGCGATGGACGCGCGCTATGTGCCGCCGGCTCCCGGTGGCGACCTGGTGCGCACGCCGAAGGTCGCTCCTACCGGGCGCAACCTCTACGGCTTCGATCCCTACAAGGTCCCCAGCGCCGCGGCACTGATCGACGGCCGGAAGCGCGCCGAACTCCTGCTCGCGCGGCACATCGCCGACGGCAACGGATTCCCGGAGACGATCGCGTTCGTCCTCTGGGGGACCGACAACATGAAGTCCGAGGGGACACCGCTGGCGCAGGTGCTGGCGCTGATGGGCGCGGCGCCGCGCTTCGACGCGGTCGGCCGGCTTTCCGGCGCACGGCTCATTCCGCTCGAGCAGCTCGGCCGCCCGCGCGTGGACGTCGTCTGCACGCTCTCCGGCATCTTCCGCGACCTGCTGCCGTTGCAGGTCAGGCTCCTGGCCGACGCCGCGCTGCTCGCGTCGCAGGCCGACGAGCCCAGTACGATGAACTTCATCCGCAAGCACACGCTCGAGCACCAGACCGCGCTCGGCTGCGACCTCGAGAGCGCCGCGCTGCGCGTGTTCAGCAACGCTGACGGCGCCTACGGCTCGAACGTGAACCTGCTGGTCGAGACGGGACAGTGGGAGCAGGAGGACGAGCTCGCCGACCAGTTCGTGAAACGGAAGAGCTTCGCCTACGGCACCCGGCCCGGCGCCAAGGCCATGCCTGCGCTCATGCAGCGCGCGCTCGGCGGCGCTTCGCTGGCCTTCCAGAACCTCGACTCGGTCGAGCTCGGCACCACTGACATCGACCAGTACGTCGAGTCGCTCGGCGGCATGAACCGCGTGATCACCAAGGCCAAGGGTGCCGCGGTGCCGGTCTACGTGGGCGACCACACCGGAAAGGACGGCAAGGTGCGCACGCTCGGCGAGCAGGTGGCGCTCGAGACGCGCACGCGGATGCTCAACCCCAAGTGGTTCGAGGCGCAGCTCGCGCAGGGCTACGAAGGCGCGCGCAACCTGGCGGGGCACGTGGCGACGACGCTCGGCTGGTCGGCGACGGCGGGGAGCGTGCCGCAGTGGGTCTACACCGACATCACCAACACCTTCGTGCTCGACGCCGCGATGCGGGAGCGGCTGGCGAAGGCCAATCCGAATGCGGCGGCCGGGATGGCGCAGCGACTGATGGAAGCGAACGACCGCGGGTACTGGCAGCCGAGCGAGGAGATGCTCGCCGCGCTCCGTGAGGCCAGCGAGGAGTTGGAGGACCGGCTCGAGGGCGTCCACGCGGTGGCATAGCGGTGGAGGCGGTCGGTACCGCCTTCGCCGCACAGCGTGACGGACCCGGTGCGGACCGGAAATGTGGGTTCAAGAGGAGTAGCGAGCGTGGCCACATCGATGAAGCTGCCGGTCCTGCCGACCCGTGAGGACGGCGAAGGCTCCCTGCAGGTGCACCTCGATCCCGACGAGAAGATCACCGGGGCCCAGGTCTTCGCCGTCTACGGCAAGGGCGGGATCGGGAAGTCGACGACGTCGTCGAACCTGAGCGCGGCCTTCTCGCAGCTCGGCAAGCGGGTGCTGCAGATCGGCTGCGACCCGAAGCACGACAGCACCTTCACGCTCACCAAGAAGATGGTGCCGACGGTGATCGACGTGCTCGAGTCGGTGGACTTCCACTCCGAGGAGCTGCGGGTGGAGGACTTCGTCTACGTCGGGTTCGGCGGCGTGCAGTGTGTCGAGGCGGGGGGGCCGCCGGCCGGCACCGGCTGCGGTGGATATGTCGTCGGGCAGACGGTGAAGCTCCTCAAGGAGCACCACCTGCTCGAGGATACCGACATCGTGATCTTCGACGTGCTCGGTGACGTGGTCTGCGGCGGCTTCGCCGCGCCGCTCCAGCACGCCCAGCGCGCGCTGATCGTCACGGCCAACGACTTCGACTCGATCTTCGCGATGAACCGCATCATGGCGGCGATCCTCGCGAAGTCCAAGAACTACGCCGTGCGCCTCGGCGGCGTGATCGCCAACCGCAGCGCCGAGACCGACCAGATCGACCGGTTCAACAACCACACCGGACTCACGCTCACCGGGCGCTTCCCGGACATCGACGCGATCCGTCGCAGCCGACTCAAGAAGTGCACGATCTTCGAGATGGAGAGCTCGCCGGAAGTGCAGGCGGTGCAGGACGAGTACATGCGGATCGCGGGATTGCTGGCCGCGGGTGTCCCGGCGCTGGCCGGCACGCCGATGCGCGACCGCGAGATCTTCGACCTGCTGGGTTACGACTGATGGAACAGGCGTCGACGTCGTCCGGCTATGCACGCACGCGCGCGTGGCTGCACGAGTACTTCGACCGCACGGCGGCATCCTCGTGGGCGACGCTCACCTCCGACGCGCCGGTGAGCGGCGTGCGCGCCACCGTGCGCGCGGGCCGCGACCGGATGCGGCACACGCTGCTCGGCTGGCTCCCGACGAACCTCTCCGGGATGCGGGTGCTCGACGCCGGCTGCGGCACCGGAGCGGCGGCGGTGGAGCTCGCGCGGCGCGGCGCCGAGGTGGTCGCGATCGACCTGTCGCCGACGCTGGTGCAGGTGGCACGCGAGCGGGCGGCCGAGAGTGCGCTGCGCGGCCGGATCGACTTCCGCTCCGGTGACATGCTTGACCCGGCGCTCGGTGCCTTCGACCATGTCGTCGCGATGGATTCGCTGATCCACTACGAGGCGCCGGACGCGGTGGACGCGCTCTCCGCCCTCAGCGCACGCGTGCGTGGCACGATGGTCTTCACGTTCGCCCCGCGCACGCCGCTGCTGGCGGTGATGCACGCGGCCGGGCGCTGGTTCCCGCGCGGCGACCGCGCCCCGGCCATCGTGCCGGTGGCGGAGACGTCGCTCCGCGAGGCGATCGGTGGCCGCTCGGAGCTGCACGCATGGAAGGTCGGCAGGACGCAGGTCGTGAAGAGTGGCTTCTACACCTCGCAGGCGATGGAACTGCAGGTCACCCCCCGGAGGATCCCCTCATGAACGGTTCGACGCTTCTCATCGCCGCGGTCGCGGCGGCCGCCTTGGGCGGCTGGATGCTGTACCGGCGCACGCGCCAGGTCGCGTGCACGATCGATCTCGAATCGACCCCGCAGGAGTTCCACGCGCACGTGGTGCTCGAGGGAGTCGAAGTGAACGAAGGCGACCGCGTGCTCGTCCACGGCGCCCCCACGCGCATCCCGCTCGGCGAGAAGCGCACGATGGCCGCCAGCGCGACGGTGGAGCAGGCGAGCTGGCCGCGCCGCGTGATGACGCGCGTACTCGGCACGAGCGGCATCACCGAACTCTACGAAGTCGGATTCGAGGGCTGAGCCGTGTATCCCGCGACCATGACCCCCCCGGTGAAGGAAGTGAACGAGAGCACCAAGGCGGCCACCGAGGACGCCGTGCTCAACCCGCGGTTCTACACGACCGATTTCGCGGAGATGGACCGGCTCGACGTCTCGCCGCTGCGCGAGCAGTGGGACGAGCTGGTGGCCGAGTTCCGGCGCGATCCCAACAAGGACCACTTCAAGCGCACCCCGGAGTTCGAGCAGCTCGACTGGACCGGCTGGCCGCCGGAGCTCCAGCGCTCGTTCATCGAGTTCCTCGTGAGCTCGGTGACGGCGGAGTTCTCGGGCTGCATCCTCTACGCCGAGATCAAGAAGCGGGTCAAGAACAAGGACATCCGCGACCTCTTCGGCTTCATGAGCCGCGACGAGGGTCGCCACGCCGGGTTCATCAACCACACGCTGGCCGACTTCAACGTGGCGGTGGACCTCTCATTCCTGACCAAGGCCAAGAAGTACACCTTCTTCAAGCCCAAGTACATCTACTACGCGACCTACCTGTCCGAGAAGATCGGGTATGCGCGCTACATCACGATCTTCCGCCAGCTGGAGAAGCACCCCGAGTTCCGCTTCCACCCGATCTTCAAGTGGTTCGAGAACTGGTGCAATGATGAGTTCCGCCACGGCGAGGCGTTCGCGGTGCTGATGCGGGCCAACCCGCACACGCTCGAGGGCTTCAACAAGGTCTGGATCCGCTTCTTCCTGCTGGCCGTCTTCGCCACGATGTACGTGCGCGACCACGCGCGGCGCGGCTTCTTCGAATCGCTCGGCTTCAACGTGGACGACTTCGACCGCCGCGTGATCGCGCTGACCAACACGATCAGCAAGCAGGTCTTCCCGGTCACGATCGACACCGACAACCCGAAGTTCTGGGCGCTGCTCGAGCAGATGAACCAGAACATGGAAGCGATCGCCCGCGGCCGTGCCGCGGGGGGCGTCGGCGGCTGGTTCACGCAGAATCTCGCGAAGCTCAGCAATGGCGTCACCTTCGTGCGGCTGATGCTGCTGCCGGCCAAGCACGCGGCGTTGCCGGCCAACGTTCGGCTCGAGCCGGTCTGGTGACGTGAAGAAGCCGGGCGGCCTCTCGATCATCGCACGGACCGTGATGCAGATCGGTCCGGAGTGGATGCCGTTCGCGGACGTCGCGTCGGCCGACGTGCCACTGTCGCGGTTCCTGCGGCTGAGCCTGTTCCAGCTCACCGTCGGGATGGCGACGACGCTCTTCTATGGCACGCTCAACCGCGTGATGATCCTCGAGATGGGGGTGCCGGCCAGCGTGGTCGCGGCGATGATCGCGATCCCGCTGCTCGTCGCCCCCTTCCGCGCGCTGATCGGCTTCAAGTCCGACACGCACCGCAGCGTGCTCGGCTGGAAGCGGGTCCCCTACATCTGGGGCGGCACGCTGATGCAGTTCGGCGGGCTCGCGATCATGCCCTTCGCGCTGATCCTCCTCACGGGGGACCAGGTGCACGGCGAGCGCTGGATGGCATACGTCGCCTCGGCCGTCGCCTTCTTCCTCGTGGGAGCCGGCGCACACACGGTGCAGACGAGCGGGCTCGCGCTCGCGACCGACCTGGCCGACGAGGCCAAGCGGCCGCGCGTCGTGGCCCTGATGTACATGATGATGCTGGTCGGCGCGCTGATCAGCGCCTTCGTGCTCGGCGGCCTGCTGCGCGGCTACGAGCCGGTGAAGCTGATCGGCGTGATCCAGGGCGCGGCGGTGTTCACGATCGTGCTGAACAGCATCGCGCTCTGGAAGCAGGAGGCGCGGGTGCGCGGGATCGTCCCGTACAAGAAGGGCGAGGTGCGGCCGCAGTTCCGTGCCGCCTGGCGCACCTTCGTCGCCGGCGGCAATGCGGTCCGGCTCCTCGTCGCGACCGGACTCGGGTTCTTCGCCTTCAACATGCAGGACGTGCTGCTCGAGCCCTACGGCGGCGAGATCCTCGGCTGGACCGTGGGGCAGACCACGTCGCTGACCGGGATCGCGGCCGCGGGGGCGATCATGGCGTTCCTGATGGCCGCGCGGATGCTCGAGCGGGGCGGTGACGCGATCCGCGTCGCCGCGCTCGGCACGGCGATCGGCGTGGTGAGTTTCTCCTGCGTGATCTTCGCGTCGCCCCTGCAGTCGGGGCCGCTCTTCGCCGCCGGCACCTTCCTGATGGGGATGGGCGAAGGGCTCTTCGCGGTGGGCACGCTCAGCGCGGCGATGGGGCTCCGCGACGCGGCGCAGCACGGGATCGCGCTCGGCGCCTGGGGCGCGGTCTTCGCCACCTGCGAAGGACTCTCGATGGCCTCGGCGGGCGCGATCCGCGACTGGCTCTCGCTCAAGGTGCAGGCCGGTGCGCTGACGGGGGCACTGAACGATCCGAGCGTCCCGTACAGCGTGGTCTACCACATCGAGACGCTGTTGTTGTTCGCCACGCTGGTGGCCCTCGGGCCCCTCGTGCGGTTGGTCCGGTCCGGCGCCATCGCGCGCGAGCGGAACGGGGAGTTCGGATTGGCCGACATGCCGGCATAGCGGGTCACGACGCAGTCCATTCGACTTTTCAAGGGGGAGCGGAAGATGGAGTACATCGACGGGGCACAGATCGCCTTGTACACGTTCTGGGCGTTCTTCATCGGGCTGGTGATCTACCTGCGGCGCGAGGACAAGCGCGAGGGATATCCGCTCGACTCGCCGCAGGGCCCGCGCGAAGGCTGGCCGACCGTTCCCCCCAAGAAGGAATACATCCACGTGACGAAGCACACCGACGGGGGGACCCACTGATGTCCGAGCTCAAGGCAGTGCCGGTGGATGGCTTCAACGGATCGCCGCTGGTCCCGACCGGGAACCCGATGAAGGACGGCGTCGGTCCGGCGGCGTGGGCCGATCGCGCCGATGCGCCCGATGTGACCGCGCGCGGCGAGGCGAAGATCATCCCGATGCGCGTGGCGCCCGGGTACACGATCGCCGAGGGCGATCCCGATCCGCGCGGCCTCCCGGTCAAGTGCGCCGACGGCGCCGAGGCGGGGAAGATCGTGGACGTCTGGGTGGACCGCTCGGAGCCGCAGGTCCGCTACTACGAGGTCGCGCTCGCCGGAAGCGGCGCGCACCGACTGCTGCCGATCGGATTCGTGCAATGGCCGCACTTCGGGCTCTGGGGCTGCGACCACGTGATCGTGAAGGCGATCACCGCAGCGCAGTTCGCCGACGTGCCGACGACCAAGCGTGACGACCGCATCACGCTGCTCGAAGAGGACAAGATCATGGCGTATTTCGCCGGTGGCCACCTCTACGCCGACGCCAAGCGCGCCGAACCCTGGATCTGACGATGGCGACGATGGCGATGCCGCGTGTGCGGCTCAAGGGAGTGATGGAAGCGCTTCCGCCGGGTGAACAGGTCCTCTGGGAGGGAGCGCCGCAGCCGCGCGCCCTCGCCCGGCACCTGCTCTTCGTGCGGCCGCTGGCGGTCTACTTCGCGGCGATGGTGCTCTGGTGGGCGATCGCCAACCGTGCCGAGGTCGCGACGGCGGGGTTCTGGACGACGCTCGGCCTGCAGCTGCTGCTGGTCGGAGCCGTGCTCGGCGGCGTCATGGCCGTGGCGCGGTGGATCGCGAACAGCACGACGTACGTGATCACCGACCGCCGGCTCGTCATGCGGCTCGGGATCATCTTCCCGCTGACGGTGAACCTGCCGTTGCGCTACGTGCAGGGCGCGCAGGCGCGCGTCTTCGGGGATCGCACGGGGCAGATCGCGCTGCAGCTGAACACACAGGAACGGCTCGCCTGGATCGTGCTCTTCCCGCACGTGCGGCCCTGGCGCTTCTCCAAGCCCGAGCCGCTGCTGCGCGGGCTGGCCGACCCCGTGAAGGTCGGGGAAGTCCTGCGCGAAGCCGTCCTCGCCTCCGAGTCTCCCACCTGAGCACGCCATGAGCGCCGAGATCCATTTCGAGCCGGAACCAGGCTCCAAGTCCGCCATGCAGCAGCTCACGCCCCCGCGGCCGATGCTGCGGGTGGCGGTGGCGATGATCGTGCTGACCTTCACGCTCGCCATCCTCGCGTCGCAGTTCGGGGTGGGGAAGGCGGCCGACGTGTACACCGACCCGGTGGCGCAGCGGGCGCTCTCGTTCGACGACGCCCCTGACGGCGGGATCCTCGTGCGCGATGGCGAGACGGGGGCGCACGCGCTCACGCTGCCGAAGGGAACGAACGGTTTCCTGCGCGGCTCGCTGCGCGCACTCGCGGACCGCCGCCGCTCCGCCGGCAAGCCGCACGAGGCGCCCTTCCTGCTCACGGCGTGGGGCGATGGGCGCGTGACGCTCGAGGACCCGCTCACCGGTCAGCGGGTGGTCGTGACGTCGTTCGGGCCGACGCAGGTCAAGAGCTTCGTGGCGTTGCTCGACCCGGCGGGACTGGTGTTCGGCGACGCGAGATGAGCCGTCGCTCACCTGGTGCGCGAGACCGGTGAGCGCCCGTCCGTCGATCGACGCCGAGACGATCCACCCGACGTCGCTCACCGCGTGGCGACGCTGGCTCGAGCACAACCACGGCCGCACGGCGGGCGTTTGGGTCATTGGCTACAAGAAGGCGACGGGCAAGCCGCGCATCGAGTACGACGAGGCCGTCTGCGAGGCGCTCTGCTGGGGCTGGATCGACAGCCTGCCCCGTGCGCTCGACGACGAACGATCGATGCTCTGGTACGCGCCGAGAAAGCCGCGGACCAACTGGTCGGCGCTCAATCAACGCCGGGTGGCGCGCATGACTGCCGAGGGGCGGATGCGTCCGGCCGGACTGGCGAAGGTCGAGGCCGCCAAGCGCGACGGGACGTGGAACGCGCTCGACGCCGTCGAGGCGCTCGAGATCCCGAGCGACCTCGCGCGTGCACTCAAGGTCGCCGGCCGCGCCCGCGAGAACTTCGACGCCTTTCCGCGATCGACGAAGCGCGGGATCCTCGAGTGGATCACGAACGCCAAGCGGCCCGAGACGCGCGCCAAGCGGATCGCCGAGACGGCGCGCCTCGCCGCGAAGGGCGAGCGCGCCAATCAGTGGCGGCCCTGACCGGACCGACTCGCTGAACGTCACGGCCGGATGCAATATTGTCGGATGTCCATCACCCGTCGTGACTTCGTTGCCGGCATCTCCGGGCTTGGCGCCGTGTGGGTCGCCGGCGCCCTCGCCTGTCGTGAGCAGATGGATCCCGAGGCGACCGCGCACGGTCCGCCTCCCGAGTCCGCGGCGCCGCCGCGGGTGCTGGCTTTCCTGACGGAGCCGGAGGCCGCCGAGGTCGAGGCCTTCGCCGCGCGCATCATCCCGACCGACGAGACGCCCGGTGCGCGCGAGGCGGGCGTCGTCTGGTTCATCGACGGCGCCCTCGCGACCTTCATGCGCGACCAGCAGGACTTCGTGCGCGGCGGACTCAAGAAGATGTCCGCGGATGTCGCCAAGGCGCATCCGGGGCGCACGAGCCTGGCTGCGCTCGCCGAGGCCGAGCAGGACGCGTTCCTCAAGACCCAGGAGCGCGAGCCGCTGTTCGGCTTCCTCCGCTTCGGGACGATCGCGGGGATGTTCGCGCTCCCCAAGTACGGCGGCAACAAGGACTACATGGGCTGGGCGCTCGTCGGGCAGGAGCACGCGTTCGAGTTCAAGCCGCCCTTCGGCTGGTACGACCGTCCCGAGAACCAGCGCGCGATGCTGGGGCGGGTGCTCTGATGCCGAGAACGCAGGCCCAGCCGGCGGGGCGCACCTTCACGACGGACACGGCGGTGGACTTCGTCGTCATCGGATCCGGTCCGGCCGGCGGCTCGATGGCGCGCGAGCTCACGCGCCAAGGCTTCGACGTCGTGCTGCTCGAACAGGGCCGCGTGGTGAAGCCCGAGGAGATGGAGCACGACGAGCTCGGCGCGCTGATCACGGGGCGTTGGAGCAACGACGCCGAGCTCCAGCCGCAGACGTACCGACGGACCGAGAAGGAGAAGGCGCAGCGCCGGCAGTACGTCGGCTACGCGAAGGTCGTCGGCGGCACGTCGTTCCACTACACGGCGAACTACTGGCGCTTCCGGCCGATCGACTTCAACGAATTCTCGGTGCGGGGCGGTGTCCCCGGTGCCGCGCTCGCCGACTGGCCGATCACCTACGAGGAGCTCGAGCCCTACTACTCGGCCGTCGAGTGGGCGATCGGCGTCTCAGGGCAGGTGGACAGCTCGCCCGGCGAGCCGAAGCACTCGCGGCCCTATCCGATGCCGCCGCTCAACGTCACCGGCCCCGGCGTGCTGCTCACGCATGGATGCGACAAGCTCGGCTACAGCTCCAAGGCCGCGCCGATGGCGATCCTCTCGCGGCCGTACAAGGGGCGCCAGCCCTGCCACAACTGCGGCTTCTGCCTCGCCTTCCCCTGCGAGTGGGGGGCCAAGTCGGGCACCAACTATACGATGGTCCCCGAGGCGCTAGCGTCGGGCCGCTGCGAGCTGCGGTCGGAGAGCTACGTCCGGACGATCGACACCGACGACAGCGGGCGCGTGACCGGCGTGATCTACTTCGACAAGGACAAGGTCGAGCACAAGCAGCTGGCCAAGGCGGTCGTGCTCTGCGCCAATGGCGCCGAGTCGCCGCGCCTCCTCCTGATGTCCACGTCGAACCGCTTCCCCGACGGGCTCGCGAACTCGAGCGGGATGGTGGGCAAGCACTTCATGTTCAACGGCGGCGCGCTCTCGCGGGCCGAGTTCGAGCACGAGGTGAACGGACACCGGGGACCGGTGGTGTCGCGCATCTCGCATCACCTGTACGAACTGGACCCGAAGCTCGGGTTCGTGGGTGGCGGCGGGTTCGATTTCCGGTTCGACGTGCCGGCGATGCTGACCACGCTCTCGATGCCGGAGAGCGGTCCGCAGTGGGGGAGCGAGTTCAAGAAGCGGCTCAAGCCCTGGTTCTCGCACTCGCTGCTCGGGTACGCGCACACGACCTCGCTACCGGTGCCGTCGAACGCCGTCTCGCTCGACCCGGAACTCAAGGACGCCTGGGGCCTCCCGGCGATGCGCACGACCTTCAAGGAACACGAGCACGACCTGAGGCTCTACAAGTACTTCCTGGAACGCACGCGCGAACTGCTGACCGCCGCCGGTGCCAAGTCGATGCACGACAGCCCGATCAATGAGGATCCGGGCTTCACCGTCCACCTCCTCGGCACCGCACGGATGGGGAACGACCCGAAGACGTCGGTGGTGGACAAGTACCACCGGGCGCACGACGTGAAGAACCTCTTCGTGGTGGACGGGAGCTCCTTCGTGACGAGCGGCCGCGGGCAGCCGACGCTGACGATCCAGGCGCTGGCGTTCCGGGCTGCGGATCACATCGGACAGTTCGCGCGCAAGGGCGAGATCTAAGGTTCACCGCGGAGACGCGGAGGGACGGAGGAAGAACGGAGCAAGCCACTGCTTCACCACGAAGGCACGAAGGGCCGAAGGACCGCGAAGGGTGCAACTGCCTTTGAGGGGGTGTGGTGGACAGATCTGTCCGCCACGCCCCCTTCGAATGTCGTTGCCTGCTCCGTTCTGCCTCCGTCCCTCCGCGTCTCCGCGGTGAACTCGCAAAAGGGGCGCCGCGGAGAGATCCGCGGCGCCCCTTTGGAAGTCAGTTGCAGTCTTCGCAGTTCTTCAGAACTTCATGCCTTCGTGGTAGAACCTCAAGGCACCGGTGTCGCCACAGTATCGATGACGACGGGCGCCGGTGCCGGGGTCGTGAACGGTGCCGGCAGCGGGCTCGTCCAGTCCGTCCGTGCGCCCCAGAGGGCCGGGTAGTGCTTGGCCATCTGGTAGCCGTACAGTGGCTTGTAGACCCCGTTGTGGCAGGTCGAGCACTGGGCTTTCGGTGCGTCGCCCATCGGGCCGAGTCGGGACTCGTGGTAGACCGGGGCCAGTGGAGCGAGGTAGTTCGTGTTCAGGTCGCGCAGCATCTGGATGCCGGCGTAGGCCGTCACGCGCTGCGGTGGGGCCTGCTCCCAGCTCGCGAACTGCCGCGAGTTGTGGCAGAAGGTGCAGTTGACGCCCAGCGACTGGGACTGGCTGATCATCAGCGCGTAGGTCCACTCGGTCTGCTTGACGCTCGAGCGGTTCGCGTTCGAGGGCTCGATCGACTTCGAGACGACTCGCGCGCCCTGTCCGTCGAGGTAGTGCCGCAGGATCTGGTTCTCGTTCGTGTAGAACCAGAGCCCGTTCGGCAGCGGCTTCCCGAGGTGGCAGGTGTAGCAGGTCACGCCCGTGTTGCCGACGTGCTGGACGTAGTCCTGATTGATCTTGCGCGTCATCTGGATCATGCGGCGCGCGACGGCCTTTGTGTAGATCGCCTTGCCGTCCGGGTAGGTGTCGGCGGCGAAGCTCGCGAGGTTGTGGCAGTAGGAGCAGTTGCCCGCGCCCCCCGCGATCCAGGTCGACATCGACACCATCGTGCGGTTGAACTCGCTCACGCTGATGTCGTTCAGCACCTGGACGTTCTGCCAAGGGAGTGGTCCTTCCGGCGAAGGGCCTGCCGGCGGGAGGATCGCCGGCAGTTTCTTCTGCAGGTCGGCCATCGAGGTCTCGACGTCACGCGCGACGTAGTTCACCTCCATCGCGGTGCCGCGGTAGCCCTTCTGGACCGTCTCGCGGTCCTGGCCGCCGGCGAACTTGCAACCGGTGACGCCCGTTGCCAACAGCGCCGCGGCGGCGAGTGCCAGCGTGTTGCTCCTGCCATTCGGGAAGATCCGCATCTCAGTTGCCTCCCGTCGGCGGGACCGCCGGCGCGGCGGTGGGTGCCGTCATGCCGCTGGTGTCCATCGGCGTGGCCGGGGCGGGCACGGTGTAGGTCGGGAATCCGCCTTGCAGCGCGCCGGGATACTGGCCGCGCAGCTTCTCAAGCTGCTCCGGCGTGAGCACGTTCTGCGCGGGGTAGACCGGCGCGACGCCGTGCTTCACCGCCCAGAGGTACCAGTTGTCGACCACCGTGCCGGTGAGCAGGATGCCGATGCCGCCGGTGAAGGTCGTCAGCACCGCGAACCACCAGGCCCAGCGATGGATCGACTCCATCGTCGCGTTCCACCCCATCGTCCAGCGCCAGAAGATCGCCGAGCGCTCGGCCGCGGTGCCGCGGTCGGTGATCTGCTCGATCTCCCGCTCGCCGCCGAGCCGGCTCACCGCGAGGATCGTCGCGCCGTGCATCGCGAAGAGCAGCGCCGACCCGTAGAGGAAGGCGATCGAGAGCGCGTGGAACGGATTGTAGTAGAGGTTGCCGTAGCGGATCGAGAAGGCCGCGGTCCAGTCGAGGTGGGCGAAGATCCCGAAGGGCACCATCTCGCTCCAGCTGCCGACGAGCAGCGGCTGGAAGAAGAACGAGAGGTAGAGGAAGATCGCCGAGCCGAACGCCCACGCGAGGTGCGTGCCCATGCCGAGCGCGCGGGCGCGGGTATAGGTGCGGACCCACCAGAGGATGATGCTGATCGTGAGGAAGAAGCCCGCGATCATGTACCATCCGCCCTGCTCGAGCTTCGGGAACGCCAGTCCGTTCCCGGGCGGGGGCGGCTCCAGCGCGAGCCAGGGGAGCTGGCGGATGAACTCGATCGGGCTCCACCCGACCGACTTCATCATGTTCAGCCCGATGATCTCGATCGCGACGAAGCCGAACATCAGCGACGTCAGGCCCCAGAAGCCGAGGTAGATGGGGCCGATCTGCGAGTCGCCGTACTTGCCGATCCAATAGTTGAAGACGCCCTTGCCGTAGCGCTGGCCGAAGGTCTCATCGATCGGGAGGCCCGGGTCCGGCGCGCTCCGGATCTGGACGCGGGTGAAGAGATTCTGGTATTCGAGCATGGGGGATCTCTCCTAGCGCCAGATGGGAAGGTTGAGCCACCAGCCCCACCATTCGGGCCAGCCCTTGGTCCAGAACGGGCCGGAGATCACGATGCACACCGCGCTCCAGAAGCCCGCGCTGAGCGCGAGGAAGAGGCCGAGGCGGTGGATGCCGATCGCGCCGATGGAGTAGCCGAGGAAGTCACGGAAGAAGACGTTCTCGTGCTCACTCGTCTTCACTGGCTCGCCCTTCTTCGGGTTGGTCACCGAGAGGATCAGCGACCCGTGCATCGCGAGTGCGAGGCAGGTCGTGAAGAAGAAGGTGATGGCGATCATGTGCGCCGGATTGTAGTGGAAGTGCAGGTACTGGTACCCGACGTTCGACACCCAATCGAGGTGCGAGAAGATCCCGTAGGGGAAGCCGTGTCCCCAGGCGCCGAGCAGCATCGGGCGGATCACCACGAGGGTCACGTAGGCGAAGACCGCCATGCCGTAGGCCCACGGGATGTGCATGCCCATGCCGAGCTTGCGCGAGATCTCCGCCTGGCGGAGTGCCCACGAGACGAAGGCCCCCACCGCGCAGATCGTGATGAGCTGCCAGAGTCCGCCCTCGGCGAGCGGGGCGAAGCCGAGGCCGTAACTGAGGTCCGGCGGCGCGATGTTGATCTGCCAGACGTTCCACGTCGGTCCGATCGCTGCGCCATAGAGGATCAGCAGGACGCCGAGGAGCGTGAAGAAGATGGTGGTGACGCCGAAGAAGCCGACGTAGAAGGGACCGAACCAGAAGTCGAACAGGTCCCCGCCGATCAGCGTCCCGCCGCGCACCCGGTACTTCTTTTCGAAACTGAGCATCGCCATCGCGAAGGTCTCCGAGAAGGGCGCCTGTGTTGTCCTGCTTTCACCGGCAGAGCGCGACCGGCTGCCTGCACCTGCGTGTCGCGACACCGCGAGGGGAGGGTGGGGGGGACGAGACGAGCCTCAGCTCACGCCGAGCATCGCCCCGGCCCCGCGCCACCATTCCCGGGCAGTGCTTACCGGCCAGCCGGAAGCGGCGCCATCTCGGCGGCAGCAGCCGGGGACGAGGCACCCACCGGCGCTTGCGCGGCCGGAAGCGTCCCGTTCTCGATCCAGGAGAACCGGTTCGAGCTGAGCAGGATGAAATGGATCAACAGCGCGAGGACGGCGAGGAAGCCCGTCAGGGCCACCATCGCGCGCCTCGGATCGAACATCAACCAGATGCGGTGCATACCGTACTCCTCGAAAGAATGGGGTTCCCCGCTGGACCTCGTGGGCGGATGCGGCGGCGTCCGAGACTCCGACGCACCCGTCACCACGTGGATCAGTCGTTCTTCGGACGGCTCAGCGAAGCGCCGAGGCCACCGCGGGCGGGTTGTACTTCGCCTTCGTCGTCTTCGGATACCCGAGGACGTTGAATGCGAAGACGTGGATCACCAGCGCCAGCGCACCGAGGAAGAAACCCAATCCCGCGAGGATCGCCTGCGGGTCGGAGCCCTGCCAGATCTTGTGCATGATCTCTCCTCAGGTTGGGTGGCTCAGAGCCACGGACGCCACATGTACACGAGCACGTGCGCGCCGATGGCGATCGCCGTGAAGCCCATGAAGCCGGTCACGAAATAGCTGTGAAAGGCTCGGGCTTCCTCTTCCGTCATCCCGCTCTTGTCACTCATACTCCACCTCCAAGTGGGTATAAGGGTGTTCCGCGTGTACCCGCGCGGGCCGGGGATCCGGGCTCGTTCGAGACCCGTCTCGCTACCATCTTTCGGAGCATCATGAGCGCTCCACTTCCTGCACCGTCCTGGGACGCGCTCCGCGCGTCGTGGCCCAACGCCGAGTCCAGCCGATTCGTCGAATCGGCCGGCGTGCGCTGGCACGTCCAGGTCGCGGGCACTGGCCCGGTGGTG
Source organism: Gemmatimonadaceae bacterium (assembly GCA_031396725.1). Classification (GTDB taxonomy): domain Bacteria; phylum Gemmatimonadota; class Gemmatimonadetes; order Gemmatimonadales; family Gemmatimonadaceae; genus Pseudogemmatithrix. The sequence continues at coordinate 28,775 of JANNLH010000186.1, forward strand.
CTCCTGCTCCACGGCACCGGCGGCGCCACGCACTCGTGGCGTGACGTGCTGCCGGTGCTCTGCAAGTCGTTCACGGTCGTCGCACCCGACCTGCCCGGGCACGGATTCACGTCGGCGCCGGACACCGGCGGCTCGATCGACGGCGTCGCGCGCGCGGTGCGGTCGCTCTGCGATACGCTCGCGCTCAAGCCGGCGATCGCCGCCGGGCACTCCGCCGGCGTGGCGATCCTGCTGGCGATGGCGCGCGATGCGAAGCTCAGTACACGCGGCGAGCGCAGCCTGCGCGGCATCGCCGGCTTCGGCGCGGCACTGGTGCCGCCGCCGGCCGCGTACCGCGAGCTGCTCGCCCCGCTGGTCAACCCGATCGCGCTCTCGTCCTGGGCCGCGCGGCTCGGCGCCGCACTCGGCGCGCGCCGCACGATCGTCGATGCGCTGCTCAACGACACCGGGAGCAGCGTGCCCGAGTCGCAGCGCGCGCTGTACCGAACGCTCTTTTCGTCGCCGGCGCACGTGCAGGGCGCGATGGCCCTGATGGCCAACTGGGACATCCCGGCGCTGCTGCGGTCGCTGACGGGCACCGCCGATGCGAAACTGCCGCCCGTGACACTGTACCACGGCACCCAGGATGCGTTCGTGCCGATCGCCAAACTCCGCGCGGTCGCGCTGCCGTTCGCCCAGATCGTCCCGTGGGAGGGCGCGGGGCACTTGCTCCACGAGGAGCGACCGGCGGCGGCGGCGGAGGCGATCGCGGCGCTCATCTCAGACCCCGGCCCCGCTGACCGAGCGACGTGACGCGAGCACGTGGTCGCGGGTGACGGTCTCGTCCCCCAGGCCACGCGCGTCGTGTTCGGCCGCATCACGCAGCCGCTTGGCGGCCGAGATGCGGATCAGGATCGGCTGCGCCTCGACGATCTCGTCGAAGAGAGCCTTGGCCTCGTCCGTCCACTCCATCTCCCGGTGCAGCCGCGACGGCGTCGCCTCAACCTTGTCCATCTCCGTCCCGAGCGGGAGGATGTGGAAGAGCGCGTCGAAGAGCGCGTTGCAGACTTCCTGGATGAGATAGGTGGCGCCGGCGTAGCCCATGAAGGGCGTGCCGGTGTGCCGGCGGATGATCGCCCCCGGGAAGGACGCCGGGATGTACATCGCCCGCGCGCCCGACTCGGCCAGGTACATCCGCTCGTTGTAGCTGCCGAAGAGGATCAGCGGCGTCCTGGTCTTCACGAGGTCGCGCACCTCGTCGTTCTTCGTCTTCTTGCCGGCGAGCCGCGAGACCGAGAAGGTGCACGGCAGCCCCATCTCCTCCTCGAGGAAATGCCGGACGCCGCGCGCATAGGTCTCGTTGGCGACGATCGCGAAGCTCGCGGTGCCGAAGAAGTCCTGCGTCACCGATCTCCAGAGATCCCAGATCGGCTTGATCGTCGTGTGCTTCTCACGCTCGATGAATGGCTCGGGGTCGAGCCCGAGCATCTCGCCGAGCGTGCGGAGGAACTTGGTCGTCGAGTGGAGGCCGATCGGTGCCTGCAGGTAGGGCGTCTCGAGGGCCTCCGAGAGCATCCGGCCGAACTCGCGGTACATGCAGACGTTCACGTCGGCATCCACGAGCCGCGGCACGTCCTGCAGGTGGCTCCCGAGCGGGAACACCATGTTGATCTCGGCCCCGATCCCCTCGACCAGGCGTCGGATCTCGTGCAGGTCGCTCGGCGTGTTGAAGGTGCCGTAGGCGGGGCCGATGATGTTGACGCGCGGCTTGGCGCCCTCGGCACGCTCCGTCTTCTTCGGGCGCGTCCCCTTCTTGAGGCCGTACTCCGTCCAGAGCCAGAAGAGCGCGCGGTTGGCGCACTGCCACTGGTCCTCGTCGATCGTGCGCGGCAGGAAGCGCTGGATCCCCGTCCCCTCGGGCGTCACGCCGCCGCCGATCATCTCGGCGATCGACCCCGTGACGACCACCGACGGGAGCTCGGGATCGAGCACCTTGTGCGCGCGGAGCATCGACCCTTCCGTCCCCTCGCGCCCCAGCTGTTCTTCACCAAGCCCGGTCACGACGATCGGCAATTCGTGCGGCGGCAGACCGTCGGTGTAATGCAGCACCGACGTCACCGGCAGGTTCTCACACCCGACGGGTCCGTCGATGACGACCTGCAGCCCCTTGATGGCGGTGAACACATACACCGCCCCCCAGTAGCCGCCCGCGCGATCGTGATCCAGCACCAACATCCGTGAGTGACTCCGAAGGAGAGAGAAGAACGGTGTTCGTCGTGCAGTGACCTCACATCTCACATCTCACATCTGCCCCTAGACCATTTCCTGCGCTTTCCGAGCCTTCGCCATCTTCGCCAGGTGTCGCTTGTAGTGCTCGCGGAACTCCGGCTTGTCCTCGGGCACCTTCTCCCAGACACCGGCCGCGTGTCCCTCGCCGACGCCGGCGAAGAACTCCTGCATCGTCTCGAACCGCGCCTTGTTGCCGAGCGCGGCGTTCACCACCTGGGCGAGCGAGCCAGCGCCGGCCGGGCCCATCAGCGGGCGGGCCGAAATCAGGTTCGTGAAGTAGAGCGCCGGGATCGTGAGCTCCTTGGCCTTCTGCACGACGGGCGTGGTGCCGATCGCGAGGTCGGGCTGGAACTCGTGCATCGCGGCGAGGTCCTGCTCGAGCGAGGCACGGAACTGCACGTGCACGCCCTTGGCCTCGAGCCATTCGCGGTCGGCATCGCTCCACTTGGTGCGCGGGCAGGCGCTGCCGACGTACCGCACGTCGGCGCCGCTCTCGACCAGCAGCCGCGCGACGAGCAACTCCGAGCCCTCGTAGCCGCTCATCGTGATGCGGCCCTTGATCGGCATCTTCTCCAGCGCGCCCGTGATGGCGGGGAGGATCCGGTTCTTGGCGAGGTCCACCTTCTCCTGCGCCACGCCGGTCGCCTTGCCGATGGCGTCGAGCCAGGCCGCGGTGCCGTCGTGGCCCACCGGCGCCGAGCCGACGACCGTGCGGCCGGCGGCCTCGAACTCGCGGATGCTCGCCGTATAGAAGGGGTGGATGGCCGCGACCACGGCGCAGTCGAGCGCGGCATAGAGCTCGCGCCACTCGCGCGTCGGCACCACCGGACCCGCGGCGAGTCCGAGCGGCTCGAGCATCATCCCGATGCCCATCGGATCCGCCGGGAACATCTCGCCGACCAGCGTGACCGTCGGCTTCAGACTCTTGCCGCCGCGCGGCGCGGCGACCGGGCCGGCCTCGGCCTCGGTGCGCGCGTACTTGAGCATCGCGCCGGCGAGCACGTCCTTGGCTTCGGCGTGGGTGGGGATGCCGAAGCCCGGCACGTCGATGCCGATGATGCGGACTCCGTTGATCTCCTTCGGGAGGAGCTGCAGCGGCACGCCCGACGCCGTCGGCACACACAGGTTCGTGATGACGATCGCGTCGTAGAGCGCGGGGTCGGCCATCTTGTAGACGGCGTCGCGGATGTCCTCGAAGAGCTGCCCCGTGACGAGCGTCTCCGAGTTGAACGGCACGTAGCCGACGGTGCGGCGCGCGCCGTAGAAGTGGCTCGTGAAGGTCAGCCCGTAGACGCAGCAGGCCGAGCCCGAGAGGATGGTCGCCGTCCGACGCATCCGGAGCCCGACGCGCAGCGAGCCGAACGCCGGACACATCGACTGCGGCTGGTCGTGCGGACCCTTGGGATAGTCCTTGGCGTACTGGTCGAGCGTCTCGGACTTGCCCGCAGCGCGTGCGGCCGCCTGCATCTCGTCCTTGCCCGAATGACAGCCGATTCCGTCGCCCGTGAGGGCGGCAGGATTCTCGACGTTCATCACCGGAAGGGGAGTGGACACGGTATTGAGCGCTCAGACGGTGTCGTAGATGACTTCGAGCGACGGCTTGGCGACGTCGTCGCGACCGACCATGTCGAACACGGTCGCGGGCTGCAGCACGACGTTGCGCCCGACCACATCGCCGGCGAAGAGGCCGAGCAGCTCGTCCTGCGTCAGCGGCTTGGGGCGCACCGGCGGCGCGAGGCCGACGTTGGTCGCGAGCGTCTCGAACATCGGGCCCCACTGCGTGCCGGGGATGCCGACGATCTCGTAGTTGGCGCTCTTGCGGCGGATGTCGTCGTGCGCCGGGATCGCCGAGAGGATCGGGATGCCCGCCTTCTCGGCGAACGCCGCCGCCTCGCCGCTCCCGTCGTCCTTGTTCACGACCATGCCCGCGACGCCGACGTTGCCGCCGAGCTTGCGGAAGTACTCGACCGCCGAACAGACGTTGTTGGCGACGTAGAGCGATTGCAGGTCGTTGGAGCCGACGACGATCACCTTCTGGCACATGTCGCGCGCGATCGGGAGGCCGAAGCCGCCGCAGACCACGTCGCCCAGGAAGTCGAGCAGCACGTAGTCGAAGCCCCACTCATGGAAGCCGAGCTTCTCGAGGAGTTCGAAGCCATGGATGATCCCACGGCCGCCGCAGCCGCGGCCGACCTCCGGGCCGCCGAGCTCCATCGCGAAGACGCCGTCCCGCTTGAAGCAGACGTCGGAGATCGTGACCTCCTCGCCGGCGAGCTTCTTCTTGCTGGAGGTCTCGATGATCGTGGGGCAGGCGCGGCCGCCGAAGAGCAGTGAAGTCGTGTCGCTCTTCGGGTCGCAGCCGATCAGCAGGACCTTCTTCCCCTGCTGCGCCATCATGTACGAGAGGTTGGAGAGCGTGAAGCTCTTGCCGATGCCGCCCTTGCCGTAGATCGCGATGATCTGCGTCTCCTTGGTGGGCTTGGCGGTGCTCACCGGCGCCGGCTCGGCGTTGGCTTCGGCACGAACGTTCTTGTGGAGCTGGACGAGCGCATCGCCCGAGGCGCTTCCGGTGTCGATCATGAGACTGCTCTCCAGTCGAGGACCATCTTGAGGCAGGCGGGATCTTCGAACGCGGCGCGGTAGGCATCGGCGGCGCGTTCGGCGGGGGAGATGTCGGTGATCAGGCCGTCGAGCGAGAGGGCACCCGACTTCACGAGGTCGAGCACGTCGGCCAGGTCGCCTGGCGACCACTCGGCGGCGACGCGCAGCCGCGCTTCCTTCATGAAGGCCATCGGGAACTGGAACGAGATCGGCGTCGCGTAGAATCCGGCGAGCACGATCTCGCCGCCCTTGGCGAGTCGCATCACGAGCGTGTCGATGAGCGAGGCATCGCCGCTCGCGTCGAAGATGCACGCGTAGTCGCGGCGCGAGTCGGCGTCGGCGGTCGAGACGGTGTAGTCGGTCGCGCCGGCCATCCGTGCGGGGTGCTTCTCCCAGACGGTGGGCGTGCCGCCGAGTGCGCGGACGATGCGTGCGCTCAGGCGTCCGAAGACGCCGTGTCCGATGATGAGTTCGGGGAGCCGCGCGCCCTGCTTGAGGGCGTGCTGCGCGGTGGCGGCGAGTGCGAGCAGCGTGGCGCGTTCGCCGAGTGCGGCGTCGACGGCGATCACGCGCTCGGCGGGGACGATCACGCGGCGCGAGGCGCCGCCGAAGAGTCCGCGCGCTTCGTTGTAGCAGTTGGCGCCCGGCACGAAGACGTGCGTGCCGGGTGCGAGATGGGCATTGGTGCCGGCGTGTGAGATGACGCCGACCGATTCGTAGCCGGGCACGAGCGGATAGCCGAGTCCGGGGAAGACGGGCATGCGCCCTTCCCAGAGGAGGCGCTCGGTGCCGGCGCTGATCGAGGACCACGCGATGTCCACGACGACGTCCGCATCCCCCGCATCCGCGCTCTTCAGTGAGAGCTCGCGGAGCGAGAGGTGGCGGGGTTCATCGAAGACGACTGCGAGCGTGTTCAACGGCGTGCCTTCATCGCTGGGGGAAAGTCGAACGGACGTAACGTATGTCTTACACTCAATACTGTCAATACAAACTTACACTAGGGAAGAATGGTAACCCCTCGCGCCTCCTTCGTGGCGTCGAGGGGGTGGATCTGTCCGACTACGGCTGCGCCGAGATCAGGCCGGCGTAGACGGGATAGCGCGTGCGGTGGACCTTGGTCTGGGAGAAGCCGGCCCTGGCGAGCAGGGCACGGAGCTCGTCGGCTCGGCGCGCACGGCCGCGCCCCATCGCCCTGAGATAGAGTCCGAAGTAGGCGTCTCCGACCGTCTCCGCGCCGCGCACCCCGGAGAACGGCTCTACTATAAGAAGGACGCCACCCGGCTCGAGGGCCTTCCTCACCCTGTGCAGCAGCCGCAGGACCGACTCGTCGTCGTGATCCAGAAGCACTCGCACGAGGGTGATTACGTCGGCACCGATTGGGAGGGGGTCCTGATGAAAGTTCCCCCCGGACAATTCCACCCGCCCCACAATCCCCAACCGGGCCAGACGTACCTGCGCTCCCTCGATGACGGCAGGGAGGTCGAACAGCTTCAACTGAATGTTCTGGTACCGCCAAGCGACCTCGGCTAGGAACGAGCCCTCGCCACCGCCGACGTCCAGCAGGGCGCGCCGACCGCCCAAGGGATACCGATCCAGGATGTCCTCAGCGAGCGGCCGGACAGTCTCTGCCATGAGCGCGCTGTAGTCTGCGACAACGCCGCGGCCGAAGTTCTCGGGATTTGCGACGCTTGTGTACGGAAAGTGCTGCAATACTGCTCTTGTGGTGTCCTGTTTCGAGCGGAAGAACTCGATCGGGTCCTCCAAGTCCTTGTACAGCAGCGCGTTGTGCTCGATCATCCGAGCCAGACCCGCGTTCCCGATCAGCGGCGCTCCCATCGGACCACAGCCGTACCGGTCGCCAGACCTGCCCTGCACCAGCCGAAGCGCGATCGCGGCGCGGAGCAGTCGCTCGGTCTCCTCGAGCGGCACTCCGATGTGCGCCGAGATCTCGGCTCTCGTCCTCGGTCGCTCCGCGAGGAAATCGAACAACCCCACCCGAACGCAAGCGGTGAGAGTCTGCGTGTAGACGAAGCCGGCTGTGAGATCGAAGAGCGCCCGTGACCGGCGAAGTGCGATTGGCCGGGTCAGCGGGAAGCTCGCCGCCCACCGCTGGAAGGTGGGGCTCGACTGGATCGCGTCGCGCCAGGCGAGCAGTCGATCACGCCACGTGAGGGCGCCCGACTGCTCTCCTACCGACACACCCGCGATCGCGCTTTCCCGAGATCCCATTCCGAGTGAATTCCGAGGGGGTCACTTGCCGTTCCCGAACGCCAAACCCTCCCGAGGTCGGCGGACCGGACCCGGCGACGATAAGACCCGGAAATCGCGCTGTCAAGAGAACCGGACAAAATAACTGTCAGGGGATTGCGACAATCGCCTCCATACCGTAAGCTCTCCCTGACACCTTTCCCCCCGGAGAGTGCTTGTGAGGGTCGCGTTCCCGTTCTCGGCGATCGTCGGTCAGGAGGAGATGAAGCGCGCCATCCTCCTCACGGCGGTCGATCCAACCATAGGTGGCGTGCTGATCCTCGGACATCGCGGCACCGCGAAGTCCACCGCCGTGCGTGCGCTGCCGGCGCTGTTGCCGCAGATGTCGGTCGTCACCGGATGCCGCTACGGTTGCGATCCGACCGCCAACGGACGCAAGTGCAGTGACTGCCGCGCCCGCGAGCTCTCGGGCGAGAAGCTCCGGTCCGAGAAGTCGGTCGTGCCGGTCGTTGACCTGCCGCTCGGCGCCACCGAGGACCGTGTGGTGGGTGCGCTCGACCTCGAGCGCGCGCTCACGCGCGGTGAGAAGGCGTACGAGCCCGGCCTCCTGGCGCGCGCACATCGCGGCTACCTCTACGTGGACGAGATCAACCTCCTCGAGGACCACCTCGTGGACCTTCTGCTCGACGTGGCCGCCACCGGCGAGAACGTCGTGGAGCGCGAGGGGATCAGCGTGCGGCATCCGGCGCGTTTCGTGCTCGTCGGCAGCGGCAATCCCGAGGAGGGGGACCTGCGCCCGCAGCTGCTCGACCGCTTCGGCCTCTCGGTCGAGGTCACGACGACCACCGACCTCGACGAGCGTGTCGAGGTGATCAAGCGGCGCGACGCGTTCGACCGCGATCCCGACGGCTTCTCGTCGCGCTGGACCGACGCCGACGCCGACTCCCGCCGCCGCATCGAGCGCGCCCGCAAGAAGCTCGACACCCTCAAGGTGCCCGACACGCTGCTCCGCGAGAGCGCGCGTCTCTGCGCCGCGGTCGGCACCGACGGCGTGCGCGGGGAACTCGCGCTGCTGCGCGGCGCGCGCGCGCTGGCCGCGTACGACGGGGCCCGGCAGGTCACGCTCGAGCACCTGCGCACGATCGCGCCGAGTGCGCTGCGGCATCGGTTGCGCCGCAACGTTCTCGACGATGTCGGGAGCACCGCCCGCATCGCGCGCGCGGTGAGCGAGGTCCTCGGAGCGCCGGCGGCGTGACGCTGCTCGCCGACGCCGCCCAGGCGCTCGACGCCTCAACGCGCGCGCGGCTGGCCGCGGCCTGCATCGCGGTGGATCCTGCCCTGCTCGGCGGCGCTGTCGTGCGCGCCCCTCGCTCCGACATCGCGGAGCACTGGCTGCGTGCGCTGCGCGGCCTGCTCCCCGAGGGCACGGCGGCGCGGCGCGTGCCGCTCGCGATCACCGACGACCGACTGCTCGGCGGACTCGACCTCGCGATGACGCTGGCCGCGGGCCGGCCGATGGCGGAGCGCGGACTCCTCGCGGCGGCCGACGGCGGACTGCTCATCGTGCCCTGCGCCGAACGCGCGCGCGAGGCGCTCGTGGCCCGTCTGTCGCAGACGATGGATACCGGGGTCGTGCCGAGTCGATTGAGCGGCATCACCGAGCCGTCGGCGGCGCGCTTTGCGCTGATCGCGCTTGACGAGTCGGTCGCGGCGGACGGCGACGATCACGCGGCCGACGAGCGCGTTGCAGAGGCTCTCTCGGATCGCGTGGCGTTCCTGCTCGAGCTCCCGGCCGAGTCATCCCTGGGTACGGAGTCCGCGTTCGACGCGGAGCAGATCGCGGCCGCGCGCGCGCTGATGCCGTCGGTGCGCGCCGACGATGCCGTCATCGCGAGCGCGGTCTCGGTCGCGGCGGCGTTCGGGATCGTGTCGCTGCGCGCGCCGAGCTTCGCGATCCGTGCGGCGCGTGCGTTGGCGGCGCTTGATGGGCGCACTCGCGTCGGGGACGAGGATCTCGCGACGGCAGCGGTGCTCGTGCTCGGGCCTCGGGCCACGCAGGTGCCGATGGCGGCACCCGCAGAACCGGAGGCGAGTGCCGACGCGTCACCTCCGCCGCCCGAGCGCGATGACGCCGAGCCGGACGATGTGGACGACACGCGGGACGAGCACGATCCGATGACGCAGCGGGAGCTCGATGAGATGCTCGTGCGCGCGGTGCTCGCTGCGCTGCCGGCGGGGCTCGTGCTCGACGCGGCGTCCTCGCCGACGCGCGGGCGTGCGGCGGGCGGGCGTGCCGGCGGCGATCGCGCCGGTGGTGTGCGTGGCCGCCAGGTAGGCACACGCCGCGGCGATCCGCGCGCCGGGGGACGGCTCGACCTGATCGAGACGCTGCGCGCCGCCGCGCCCTGGCAGCGGTTGCGGCGCGAGGCCGCTCGCACGGCGGACGCGTTGCCGCGCGCCGAGGTGAAGGTGCAGGTCCGGCCCGACGACTTCCGCCTGCGCCGCCTGATGGAGCCGGCGGGCACCACCGCGATCTTCGTCGTCGATGCCTCGGGCTCGGCCGCGCTGCACCGGATGGCGGAGGCGAAGGGCGCGGTCGAGTTGTTGCTCGCCGACTCGTACGCGCGCCGCGACGAGGTCGCGCTGATCGCGTTCCGCGGAGCGGGCGCCGAGGTGCTGCTGCCGCCCACGCGGGCCATCGCCGCGGCGAAGCGGGCATTGGCGGCGTTGCCGGGCGGAGGAGGGACGCCGCTCGCGAGTGCGATCGACCGCGCGCGTGAGCTCGCGCTCCAGGCGCGGCGCACCGGGAACGACACGGTCGTCGTGTTCCTCACCGACGCCAAGGCGAACATCGCGCGCGACGGGACGCCGGGCCGGCCGCAGGCCGAGGCCGACGCGCTCGCATCAGCGCAGGCCCTGCGTGCGGCGCGCGGGACCGCGCTGTTGATCGACACGTCGCCGCGGCCGTCGGAGGTGGCGCAACGCATGGCGACGGCGATGGGGGCGCGGTATGTCGCGTTGCCGCGGACCGATGCGGCCGGGATCCACGCCGCGGTGGTGGCGGCGATCCCGAAGCTCCCCAAGGGGGCCGCGTGAGCGAGCGCTCGGCGGCGTTCGGGGAGGAGGTCGCGCCGGCGCGCGACGCGGCACTGCCCGAGCGCGAGACGCGCCTCGTACGGCGCGGCATCGCACTCGTGGTCGTCTTCTGGTGGGTGGCGACCGGGTTGATCATCGCGATGCAGCGCAACGAGCCGACGCGGCTCGCTGCGCTCGTGATCGCGACCGCCCTCGCCGCGATGGGTCTCCGCGCACTCTTCGCCAGCCGCGACGACGTCACCGCCGCCGGCGCGCGCTACTCCTTCCTCGGCGGGGCGATGCTCTGGGGCTGGATCTCGGTGACCTTCTACGCCGGATTCCTGACCGGCTTCGCCCCCGAAGGCAGCGTCGGCCCGGCGCCCTCGTGGGGCGCGGTGCTCCCGGCGATCGGCGCGACGCTCGTGAGCGACCTCGCGGCGCTCTTCATCCTCGCCATCGCCGCGCTGGCGCTGCGCGGCGCCGCGAACACCACCGGCGTGTGGGCCTTCGCGATCTTCTGGGCCGTGCAGCAGGTCGCGAAGCTGAATGTCTTCTTCGGCGTCGAGAACCCGGCCGGCAACTTCCTGCCGCCGCACCTCTCCTACCTGCAGCAGTTCTTCGGTCCGCGCCAGAACTCGTGGCTGCTCTGGGTCAGCATGGCGGTGCTGGCGCTCATCACGCTCTGGTGCGTGCGGCAGGGAATGCGTGAGCGCTCCGCTGGCCGTCGTCAGGCGAGCGTGCTCTACGCGACGATCCTCGGCCTCGCGGTGCTCGAGATCGCGATCCTCGGCATCGAGATCACGACGACGCCGTGGGATGCCTTTCTGCGGGCGAGGGGGACCTGATGCCGGCGACCCCCGCACAGAGCCGTTGGCGCCGCCCGTTGAGCTTCGAGGTGCAGTGCTGGATCGCGTGGAGCGGTCTCACGGCGTTCGGCGCGAGCGGGATCCTCACCTGGCGCGCAGTCGGGGCGTACCCGCCGCTCGAACTCGGGGCGCTCGTGCTGGCGCTCTGCTGGGCGATCGACCTCATCCGGACCCGGCGTCGGCTCTGAGACTGACAGAAACGCCTTCACCACGGAGACACAGAGGGACGGAGGACGAACGGAGGCTGCAACTGCTGATGCAACAACGCTGAGGGGGTGTGGCGG
>JANNLH010000196.1:0-2049 GCA_031396725.1 Gemmatimonadaceae bacterium
CGCATTTCTACGACCGGCGCGGCACGGCGATCGAGGCGTACGACGTACCGGCGACGAGCTATGTGGTGGTGCTCGACAGGTCGGGGAAGGTCGTGTACACGGGGGTGGGCGGGCAGCAGGATATCGACGCGGCGCTGACGAAGGCGCTACGGTGATGGCAGTAAATGCTAATCTGTAATAGCTATTGACAGTATCTATTATAGATAGTATTATGATGTATTATGCAGCTCGAAGACCGCCAGTTCATCCGGGACGCCCTGCAGCGCGTCGGCGAGCTCCTCGCTGCTGACGGCGACCCCATCGCCGTGGTCATTCTCGGCGGGGCGGCGCTGAATCTGCTGGAGATCGTCGACCGGCCGACCGTCGATGTCGACATCCTGGCCTTCGCCACCGCGCACGCGGATCGCGCGCCACGCGAGGAGTCCATCCAGCCACCGCCGACACCGATGCCCGAGCGCTTGCAGCGGGCTGCGGCGCGCGTCGCGCGCGATCTCGGGCTGCCGGCCGACTGGCTCAACACCGGGCCGGCGCTCCAATGGCGCGCCGGACTGCCGCCGGGCCTCGCCGCGCGCGTCACGTGGCAACGCTTCGCGGGACTCTGGCTCGGCGTGGTCGACCGCTACGACCTGATCTTCTTCAAGCTGTTCGCGGCTGCCGATGCCGTCGGCCCCAGCAGCGTGCACTATCAGGACCTCCTGCGGTTGCATCCGACTGCCGACGAGCTCGCCGCGGCGATGGACTGGGTCCGGTCCCAGGATGCCACCGATGCGTTCGCGACCGTGCTCGCTCGTGTGGTGCGGCAGTGTCGCGCGGACCTTCGACTCGACGAGGCCTAGTCGTGGATGCCACGTGGAGTGGCGACGCCGAGTCGACACTCGCGGCGCTCACGCGCGACCTCGAGGACGCGTTCGTCGCCTGCGCCTGGACGCAATGGAAGCTGCTCGGCGGCACGGCCGCAGCGCGCAAACCCGCGGGGCCCGTGGCCCCGATCGATCCCGAGGCCCTGCTGCTCGCCTCCCTCACCCTCCGCGACCTCGAACCGCGGCTCGCAGACGTGATGCGCGACTGGCTCCGCGCGAACGCTGGCCTCATCAGCGTGCAGCGCCTCCGGAACCTGGCGCCGCACTACGCGAGTCTCGAGGCTGATGACGGGCGCGCACGGCTCGGCTGGCTCGCGCAGGTGGCACTCACTGAGGCGAAGGATGCGCGCTGGCGCGGACTCGCATCCAGATCGCCCGCGGTCGCCGCAGGCGCGATGGGTCGCGCGCGCGCGAAATCCCCACCGCCGGCGATGCGTCCGACGGAGTCGCATCAACTCCTGCTGCGGCTCCGACTCGGGCTCGGTGTCGGCATCAAGGCCGACGTCGTCGCGTTCCTTCTAGGACGGAGCGCCGACTGGCACACCATCCGTGACATCGCCCGCGCGCTTACCTACACGCCCGCCCCCCTGCGGCGCGCCCTCGAGGATCTCGCGAACGCGGCGTTCATTGACCGGCGCCTCGGGCATCCGGTGCGCTACGCCGTGGACCCGGCGCGATGGCAAGGGTTGCTCGCACTCGACGGGGCATCACGCGCCTGGGGCAGCTGGGACGAGCGTTTTCGGTTCGCCGCCGGGTGGATGACGTGGGCCCGCGCACCACGACGTTCGCCCCTCACGGCATATGTGTTCTCGGTGCAGGCGCGCGCACTCCGCGCTGAACACCGCGAAGTGTTCGGCGCGGCGGAGAGCGTGATCGAGCGCGCCGGCGCTGAGACCGCGTTGGTGCTGACCGAGATCGTCCGTGAGGTCGGTGTGTTCAGCGCGTCGCTGCGAACAGTCTCCGGCGAACGACAGCGAGCCGGATAATGGTTGAGCTGACTTCGGAGTGAGAGCCGCAAGCGGACTCAGGATCAACTCGAGGGGAAACCGCTGATATGAGTTCGCTGACGACATTTGCCCGCCGTTCGTTGGTCGCCGCGTTCGTGGTGACCGCTCTCTTCGCAGCGCCGGCCGGCGCGCAGGAGAGCGGCATCGCGACCGGTACGATGGGCCCCGACGCCGCGCTCGAG
>JANNLH010000003.1:0-6598 GCA_031396725.1 Gemmatimonadaceae bacterium
CTTCGCGCGCGAGGCGCGCCTTGGGCGCGGGGACGGTGCCGACGTCGTGCGGAGCGGGCACGAAGGGCTGCGCTGAGAGCGGGGGCGGTGTGCCCTTCAGCATCGGGTCGCCCTTGGGCAGCTGCTTCAGCAGCCGGTCGATCTCGCGTGCGAGGTCGTCGGGGGGAGCTTTGGCCATCTGGAACTCGGCGTGTGGCGGTACGCGGCCCGCGGGAGACACCAGCATCTGTGCTTCCGGCCGGCTTGAACAGAGGGCGCTATCACAGTGTGGCAACCGACGCGTGCAGCAGCCCGCCGCGGGGTCAGACCCCGAGCCGGCGCAGCTCCTGCGCCCGAAGCCGGCTCACCGCGAGCTGCACGCCGCCGCGGAGCTCGGCCGTCATCCCGCCCTTGCCATGCCGCCGGAACGTGACGACATGATCGAGGTTCACGAGATGCGCGCGATGGATGCGCACGAAGCGCCGGGCGTCGAGCCGCTCCTCGAGCCGGTTCAGCGAGAGCGCCAGCACGTGACGGCCGCGCTCCGTGTGCGCCACCACATAGTCGCCGTCGGCCTCGAAGCGATGCACCGTGGCCACCGGCAGCGGCACGATCGCCGTGCCGTTCCGGACGAAGAGCCGCTGCAGCGGTCCCTTGCCCAGCACCTCGGCGAGCCGGTCCACCGGCGCGGCCTCGGTCGCCTCGCCAAGGGCGGCGCGCACGCGGTCCATCGTCGCCGCCAGGCGCACGGGGCCGAACGGCTTCAGGAGGTAGTCCACCGCGCCCAGCTCGAACGCCGTCACTGCGTGCTCCGCATGCGCGGTGGTGAAGACGACGAAGGGCCGCTGCGTGAGACGCGCGAGCACCTGCGTGCCCAGCATCCCGGGCATCTGGATATCGAGGAAGACGAGCTCCGGCTGCAGCCGCTCGATCGCCTCGACCGTCGCCGGGCCGTGTGCCGCCTCACCGATCACCTGCACCCAGTCGAACGCGCCCAGCATCCGACGGAGTCCTGCTCGGGCGATCGGCTCGTCGTCGGCGATCAGCGTCGGGATGCGTCGGGTGCCGTCCATCTCACTCCCCGCCGGTGTCAGGGACGCGGTTCACGCTCTCGAGCGGGAGCGAGACCGTGGCGGTGAAGCCCTCTCCCGGCCGCCCCTCGGTGCGGAGCGCGGCGCGCCGGCCGAAGAGCGCCTCGAGCCGTTCGCCGAGTCGCCGGAGCCCGGTGCCGCTCGCGCCCTCCACCGCGCCGCGGTCCGCGCCGGCACCGTCGTCGGCGACCGCGAGCGTCAGGACACCGTTCGCACCGAGCGCGGAGACTCGCACGGTCGTCGGACCGACCTTGGGTCCGGCCCCGTGCCGCACCGCATTCTCCACCAGCGTCTGGAGGGCGAACGCGGGCACGAGTGCATCCTCCATCCCGGCGCCGATGTCGAAGCGGACGGCGAGTCGATCGCCGAAGCGCAGTCCCTCGATGGCCACGTACCGCTCCACGAACGCGCGCTCCTCGGCGAGCGGCACGAGATCACGATCTTCCTGGATCGCGGTGCGCAGCAGCCCGGCGAGGCGTTCGGCGGCCTCGGCCGCGCGTTCGGGCGCCTCGGGGATCAGCTGCACGACGGTGTGGAGCGCGTTGAAGAGGAAGTGCGGATCGAGTTGTCCGCGCAGGGCGGCGAGCTGGGCGCGCACGGCCGCCGCCTCGGCACGCGCCGCGCGCTCGGTCGCGAGCACGGCGTACGAGACGCCGGCCACGGCGAAGTAGAGCCAGATGCCGAGCGCCGCGAACGGGACGACGCCGGGTGGTGCGAAGACGATCAGTCGTCCGCGCAGGAGGCCCTCGATCAGGCTGGTCAGCAGCACCCAGCCGACGGCGTAGGCAAGCGCGCCGACGATGTGCACCAGGACGAACACCGGGCCGATGCGCCGCGGCCAAGGGATGCGCTGGATGACGCGGATCACGACGAGGCCGAGCACCGCGGCCGCGCCGATGGCGCGCGCGGAGGCGAGCAGCGCGTGCGTCACCGGGCCGCCGTGCACGGTGAGCATGATGGTCGCGTAGAGCGCCCAGACGGGGATCCACCCGATCGCGAGCTGGAGCCAGAACCAGCCGCGAGATCCGAGCCGTGATCCTGCGGTCGTCGCAGGGGTCATCGCGGCGCGGTGGCGGCCACGCGGCGCGCTTCCATCCGCAGCACCGCGCGCTCCCAGGTCCGCTCCCCGTCCATCGACCGGTCCGCCTGGTACTTGAAGCCGGTCGGCGTGATGTCATAGAAGCGGACGCGCTGCACATACGCCGCGCCCTCGGCGTCGCGTCCGACACTGCGGATCCGCATCTCCCCCTCGATCCACTCGCCGGTGGCCGGCGTGAACCGCCCGCGATAGACGTCGAGCGAGGTCTGCGTCCAGCGCGACTGCGCGGCGTCGTAGAAGCGGATCGTGTGGGCGAGCGCGCTCGGATTCCCGGAACCGTCCACGATGCGCAACTCGTCCTCGATCCCGAAGCCATCGAGCGCGCGCCACGCCTTCCAGCTCCCCATCAGCTTCGGCGCGCCGTGGATCTTCGCGCCGAGCGAGGTCGCCTGCGGGGTGACCGTCACCTCCCACTGGCCGATGAGGAAGGCGAACTGGTCCGCCTCGGCGGGCGCGGCGGTCGTCATGCGCGGTGAGCCTGCAGCGCCGTGCTGGGCGTACGCGGCGGCGGGGATCAGGGCGAGGACGGCGAGGGCGAGCAGGGGACGGCGCAGCATCGAGGACTCCTTCGGGCGAAGAACGAAACCCGGGCATCGGGGGAAGATGGGGCGACGGACGAGCCGACGGGAGCGCGCGTCGCGATCTGCGGAGTCTACGGATGCGATCGGGGCGCCCCGATGGCGGCGTCGCCCAACGGCGTCCCGGGCCCGGTGAACGGTGCCTCGGCGGCGCGTGGCGGTCGCATCGTTCCCTGCATGCAGACATCGCGGACAACGCAGACATCGACGGAGTCCCCGGGCGCCGGCACCGACCTGATCGTGTTCCGGGGCGTACGCAAGCAGTATCCCACCGCGGCGGGCGCCTTCACGGCGCTCGACCATCTCGACCTCACGATCGCACGCGGCGAGTTCGTGGCGGTGGTCGGCGAGTCGGGGAGCGGGAAGTCCACCCTCCTCTCGCTCGTGGCGGGGATCGACCGGCCGACCACGGGCGAACTCGTCGTCGCGGGCACGCCCGTGCACGCGCTCTCCGAGGCCGCGATGTCGGTCTGGCGCGGACGCGAGGTCGGCATCGTCTTCCAGTTCTTCCAGCTGCTGCCGACACTCACGGTGGCCGAGAACGTGATGCTGCCGATGGATTTCTGCGACCGCTGGCCGGCGCGCGAGCGGCGGGGGCGCGCGCTCGCGCTGCTCGATTCGGTGGGCGTGGCCGACCAGGCGGACAAGCTGCCCTCGCGCCTGTCGGGGGGGCAGCAGCAGCGCGTCGCGATCGCGCGTGCCCTGGCGAATGATCCACCGCTCCTGCTCGCCGACGAACCGACGGGCAACCTCGACTCCCGCACGTCGGACGCCATGCTGGCGCTCTTCGCGCGCATCGTGGCGGACGGACGTACCCTCGTGCTTGTCACGCACGCGCAGAGCGCGCTGCCGTTCGCGAGCCGCGTGATCACGCTCGCCGACGGACGCGTGGTGTCGGACGCAGGTCCGGCTCGCACCGGAACGGCGCGTGCTTAGCCCGCGCTGGCGGAAGGCGCTCGGCGACCTGCGCCAGCACCCGGGACGCACCGCGCTCGTCGTGCTCGCGATCGCGATCGGCCTCGCGGGCGCGGCGACCATCCTCAACGCGTGGGCGCTCGTGCGGGTGGCGACGACCGAGGGCTATCTCGCGAGCCAGCCCGCGGCGGCGACGCTGCGCCTCGACTCCCTCAACTCCCCCGACACAAACGACTCCGTCAGCACGGTGCTGCTCGCGCGCGTGCGCGCCTTTCCCGGCGTGCGCGACGCCCAGGCGCGGCGCACGACGCTTGCGCGGGCGCAGGTGGCGGGCGCGACCTTCACCGCCGTGCTCTACACCGTGGACGAGCGCGAGCCCGTCCGGATCGGGCGCGTCGAGTGGGAGCAGGGTGCGCCGCCGGCGGACGGCACGCTCACCATCGAACGCTCCTCGCTCGGCTTCACCGGTGCGGCGGTCGGCGGCGACGTGCGCCTCTCCGTCGGTGACGGCGCCCCGCGCGCGGTGCCCGTCGGCGGGCTCGCGCGCGACGTCGGGCTCGCCCCGGGGTGGATGGAGCACCTGCTCTATGGATTCGTCTCGCGCGCGACGCTGGCGGAGCTCGGCGCGTCCGATGCGCTCGACGAGATCCGGATCGTGCTCGACGATCCCGACCTCGACCAGTCCGGCGTGCGCGCGGTCGCCTTCGCGCTCAAGGCGGACCTCGAGTCCACCGGCCACCGCGTGCGCGACGTGGAGGTGCCGGTGCCGGGCGAGCACATCCACGCGCCGCAGATGGATTCGCTCCTCTACACGCAGTTCGCGTTCGCGCTGCTCGCGCTCGCGCTGAGCGCGTTCCTCGTCGTGAACCTCATCGCCGCGATGCTGGCGGGCCAGACGCGCGAGATCGGCGTGATGAAGGCCATCGGCGCGCGCTGGCCGCAGCTCGCGGCGATGTATCTCAGCACGGCCGCGGCGCTCGGTGTCGCCGCGGTCGCAGTTGCCGTCCCGGCGGCGCTCGTGGCCGGACGCCGGTACGCGGCGCTCAAGGCCGAACTCCTCAACTTCGACCTCACGGGTTACGGCGTGCCGCCGTGGGTGATCGCGGTCGAGGTCGCGGTGGGGATCCTCCTCCCGGTCGTCGCCGCGGCGTTCCCCGTCTGGCACGGCTCCCGGATCGCGGTGAACGACGCGCTGCGCGATGTCGGCATCCGCGACGCGGGGTCCCAGGGCGTTGAGGGCCTCGTGCATCGCATCGGGGGCCTGCCGCGGCCGCTTCTCTTCGCGCTGCGCAACGCGTTCCGCCGCCGCCAGCGCACCGCGCTCACGCTCGGCACGCTGGCCATGGGCGGCGCGGTCTTCCTCGGGGCGATCAACCTGCGCTCGGCGGTGCTGCGCGCCACCGAGGCGATCTTCGCCGCCCAGCGCTACGACCTCTCGCTCCGGTTCGCCGTGCCGCAGGATCCGTCGGCGCTCGAGGCGGTGGTGCGCGCGGTGCCCGGTGTCGAGGCGGCGGAAGCGTGGGGCGGTGCCCGCGCCACCTTCGATCACGGCGACGGCACACTGGGCAACGCCTTCACGATCACCGCGCCGCCGGTCGGGACGACGCTGCTCGAGCTCGAACTCGAGGAGGGACGCTGGCTCCGCGCCGACGACACCCGCGCCCTGGTCGTGGGCCGTGGCATGCGGCGCATCGAGCCTGGCCTCCGGGCCGGGATGACGGTGCGGCTCCTGGTCGCCGGCGCGGTGGAGGAGTGGCAGGTCGTCGGCGTGGTCGAGTCGGGTCCGGGACCGACGGCGTATGCGGGGCGCGAGGCGGTCGCGGCGATCGTGGGCGCGGGCGCCACGACGGTCGTCGTGAAGAGCGCGGTCGAAGGCCAGGCCACGCAGGTGGATCTGATCCTGCGGTTGCGCCGCGCGCTCGCCGAGCGCGGAATGCCGGTCGCGACGAGCGCATTGCTCGCCGAGGCCAAGCGCGGCATCGACGATCACCTGCTGATGGTGGTGCAGTTCCTGGGTGCGATGGCGTGGGTGATGATCGTGGTCGGCGGGCTGGCGCTGGCCTCGACGATGGGACTCGCGGTGCTCGAGCGGACGCGCGAGATCGGCGTGCTGCGCGCGATCGGCGCGCGCCACGGGGCGATCCACTCGCTGGTGCAGGTCGAGGGGCTGACGATCGCCCTGTTGAGCTGGCTCGTCGCGATCCCGCTCTCGGTGCCGATGAGCGTGATCCTCGGGGAGGCGTTCGGGCGGATCATGCTCCCGGTACCGACGCGCTGGACGCCCGAGCCCGCAGGCGTGGCGGTCTGGCTCGGGCTCGTGGTCGCGGTCTCGCTCCTCGCGTGCCTCTGGCCGGCGGTGCGCGCGACGCGGGTCCCGACGGCGGCCGCGCTGGCGTACGAGTGAGGGCGCTCGCCAGCTGACTCAGCGCCCGATCCGGAACCTCACGATGTGCTGCACGTCGTCCGCATCCAGGACGACCGCGTAGACATGGTCGCGGCTCACCACGAACGGGGTCCAGACGGAACTGCGGTGCACCCCGAGCTCGGCGGTCGCGACAAACCGGCCGTCCGGGTCGAGGACGTCGAACTCGATCGCGCCACGTGCATTCATGCGGCGCACCCAGAGCCGCCCCTGGTCATCGATCGTGAGCCGGTCGATCGCCGGCTTGACCGTCGGGATGCGGCTGAAGTCGAGTCCGGTCGGTCCCTTCTCCTCGATCTGCGCGATGACCGAATCCCGTTCGGCGGCGGTCACCGGGAGTGCCGGACGCTCGAGCGCAACACGGATCGTGTCGGCCGCGCCGCGCCGGAGCAGCAGCAACTCGTATCGTGAGGAGTTCGGCACACACCAGACCTCGCCGCGCGGGCCGAGCGCGCTGTGCGCGGCGGCGCGGTAGGGAATCGACTGGTACGAGGTGCTGGTCGGGGTCCGCGTG
>JANNLH010000011.1:0-110503 GCA_031396725.1 Gemmatimonadaceae bacterium
GGTCGACGCCCTGCGTCTCGATCAGCCGGGCGATCCGCGAGGTCAGCACGCGCGTCTTGCCGGAACCGGCGCCGGCGATCACGAGCAGCGGCCCCACGCCATGCTCGACCGCGTCGCGCTGGGCGGGGTTCAGGTCAGTGGCGGTGCGCGGCGTGCGATTCATCCGTGCAATCTATCCTTCTGCGCGGTCACCACGAAGGCACGAAGATCCGAAGAACGGCGAAGACGGCAACGGCCTTCACCACGGAGGCGCGGAGGAACGGAGGAAGAACGGAGACTGCTTGGGGGAACTGCGATCGCCACGGCGGGTCCTCGGCGGCACACGGCGTACCACCCGGATCATCCTCCGTTCTTCCTCCGCCTCTCCGTGTCTCCGTGGTGAAGAAGGAGGACTTGGGATGTGGGAAGCAGCAAGCAGAGGGTCGCGTCCTTCGCCGTTCTTCAGCCCTTCGCGCCTTCGTGGTGCGAGCGGTTCAGAGCAGATCGCGACCGAACGCAGCACGCAGGAACGGCGGCACCACCACCGTGCCGTCCGCCTGCTGGTGGTGCTCGAGGATCGACGCGAAGATGCGCGGGAAGGCGAGGCCGGAGCCGTTGAGCGTGTGGACGAAGCGCGGCTTCTCACCGGCCGCCGGACGGAACCGGATGTTCGCGCGGCGCGCCTGGAAATCCGTGCAGAGCGAGCACGAGGAGACCTCGAGCCACTTGCCCACCCCGGGCGCGAAGACCTCGAGGTCGTACGTCTTGGCGCTCGAGAAGCCGCAGTCGCCCGCCGCGAGCAGCACCACGCGGTATGGGAGTCCCAGGCGCTCCAGCACCGCGCGCGCGTGCGACACGAGGAGCTGCAGGTTCGCCTCGCCGTCCTCCGGCGCGCAATAGCGCACGAGCTCGACCTTGCCGAACTCGTGCACGCGCAGCACCCCGCGCGTGTCCTTCCCCGCCGACCCGGCCTCGCGCCGGAAGCAGGCGCTGTAGGCCGTGAAGCCGCGCGGGAGCTCGCCCGCGCCGAGGATCTCATCGCGGTAGAGGTTCGTGATCGGCACTTCGGAGGTCGGGATGAGGAAGAGGTCGTCCTCCTCGAGCTTGTACATGTCGTCCGCGAACTTCGGGAGCTGCCCGGTGCCGGTCATCGTCGCGCGGTTCACGACCGACGGCACCCCGACCTCCTCGTAGCCGAACTCCCCGCTGTGCAGGTCGAGCATCGCGTTCATCATCGCGCGGATGAGCCGCGCGCCGCCGCTGCGGTAGACCACGAACCCCGACCCCGAGAGCTTCGACCCGCGCTCGAGGTCGAGC
The DNA here is from genome assembly GCA_031396725.1 of Gemmatimonadaceae bacterium. Classification (GTDB taxonomy): domain Bacteria; phylum Gemmatimonadota; class Gemmatimonadetes; order Gemmatimonadales; family Gemmatimonadaceae; genus Pseudogemmatithrix. The sequence goes on from JANNLH010000011.1 coordinate 1,297, forward strand.
AGTCCGCGCTCGGCCCCGATCTCCCAGTGCGGCCGGACGCTGCCGGCGGCGCGCGGTTCACCCCACGACGCCACCACGGTATTCGCCGACTCGTCCCCGGCCGGCACCTCCGGCAGCGTGACGTTGGGAATGCCGAGCAGGATCCCGTCGAGGCGCGCCTGCGCGGCATCGAGCTCACGCTCGAGGCCGGCGATCTCCTCGCCGAGGGTCCGGGCGCTCGCCATCAGGGCGCTCGCGTCCACGCCGGCCTTCTTCCGCTTGCCGACCTCCTGGGTCGCGGCGTTGCGGGCGGCCTTCTGCTCCTCGACGCGCTGGATCATCTGCCGGCGCGACTTGTCGAGCGTCTCGGCCTCGTCGATCGCGGGTCCGTACGCGTCGAGCTTGCCGCGCCGGCGCATGCCGTCGCGAAGCCATTCCACCTGCTCGCGCAGCACCCGGTGATCGTGCACGACTCAGTACTCGGGCAGCCCGTCGGCGAAGGACCGGAATCCGCAGTTGGGATTGATCCGCGCGAAGAGCTTGACCCGCCGCTCCAGGGGGAGGACCGAGTCAACGTAGAACTTCGCGTAGACGTCCTGTCGGAGTTCGCCGTCGCAGTAGCGCGTCTGCACGCGCACCAGGAAGGCGCCGCCGGGATTCACGGTCAGCGTGGAGTCGTAGAGCCAGCCGGTGCGCGGCGCCTCGATGATGGTGCTGTAGTTCTCCCCCGAGCGCAGGAGTCCCACGTTGCGGGGACCGAGGAGCGGAGCGACGACCTTGTTCATCGGCAGCACGCGCAGCCGTCCGTCCGCGTCGATGTCGAACGCGATGTCGAACGAGCCCGGCGCGTCGACCGGCACGACGGTGTAGAAGGGCACGACCAGCGCGGTCGGGAATGCCACGGGGCCGCCCGTGATCGCCCACACCTCGAGCGCGACATCGACGTTGTCCTGGCGCGCGCCGTCGTTGAACGGATCGTCGCAGGCGGCGACCAGGGCGGCGGTCGCGAGCAGGGCGGAGAGGGTGCGGAGTCGGGGCATCGTCACGGTCGTTGAAGCTAACGGGGCGCACGGGTGCACATCAAGCGAAACCTGCTTGACTTCAATGTGGGGCTGCGTACACTTCGGCAACCATTCCAGGAGCGACGATGCCGACCATCCGTGACCTCGTCGCGGCCATCCGCCAGCGCGAGGGCATCGCGGCCGCGGTCGTCCTTGGACGCGACGGCCTGCTGATCGACAGCCAGGCCGACCCGGACGTGGACGCCGAGCAGATCGCCGCCCACGTGCCCACCATCCTGCAGTACGCCGAGGAGCTCGGTGCGGCCGCCGGCCAGGGCGACCTCCGCACCGCCGTCCTCGAACACGTCCACGGGACCACCGTGATGTCCGCGATGTCCGCCGAGGTCGTCCTGCTCGTGCTCGCGACGCCGCGGGCCGACCTCGGCGCGCTGCTGTTCGACCTGCGGCGCCATCGCGCGAACATCGCGGCGCTCGTCTGACCACCCCGTCGCCGGCCCTGGGTTCCGTGGGTCCCCCGCTCGCGCCGCCGGCCCCGCTCCACGTGCTCGTCGCGGACGACGAGCCGCACATCGGGCGGATCATCAAGACCAAGCTCGAGCAGGGCCCCTTCCACGTCACGCTCGTCTATGACGGGCAGGAGGCGCTGGAGGCGCTCGAGAGCGCCGGCGACGTCCGGCTGCTGATCCTCGACCTGATGATGCCCCGCGTCGGCGGTCTCGAGGTGCTCGACCGGGTCCGCGCCGACCCGCGCTGGCGGACGCTCCCCTGCCTGATCCTCACCGCCGCCGGACAGGATCATCGCGAGGACGACGCCCGGCGCCGCGGCGCCGACGACTTCATGACCAAGCCGTTCAGCCCCAAGCGGCTGCTCGCCCGCGCCGCCGCGCTCACCGGGGTGGAGTCCGCGTGACGGCGCCGCTCTTCGCGGTGGTGCTCGCCGGCGGCATCGGCTCGCGTTTCTGGCCCCTCAGCACGCCGGTCCGGCCCAAGCAGTTGCTGCCGCTCGTGGGCGCGGCGTCGATGCTCGCCGAGACGGTCGCGCGCCTCGAGCCGCTCGTCGGGCCCGCCGGGATCCTGATCCTCACGAGCCGCGCGCTCGCGCCGGAGATCCGCCGGGAGCTGCCGCAGATCGCTCCCGACCAGGTGCTCGAGGAACCGCGCCCCGCCGGCACGGCCGCCGCGCTGGCCTGGGCCTCGCTCGAGGTGGAGCGCCGCGGAGGCAGCGAAGCGCGCCTGGTCTCCGTCCACGCCGACTGGGCGATCGGCGACGACGCGCGATTCCGCGCCGCGCTCGCCGCTGCCGCGGAGGCGGCGGCGGCGCACGGGACACTCGCCACCGTCGGGATCATCCCCACCCACGCCAACCCCGGACTCGGCTACATCCAGCCCGGGGAAGCGGTCGGCGGCGGCGCGCGCCGGGTGGTCCGGTTCGTCGAGAAGCCCGACCTCGCGCGGGCCGAACAGATGGTCGCCGACGGATACCTGTGGAACTCCGGGATCTTCGCGTGGCGCGCCAGCGACTTCCTCGCCGAGGTCCGGTCGCTCACGCCCGAGGTCGCACCCGCGCTCGCGCGCGCGCTCGACGGACCGGACGCCTTCTTCGGTGCGGTCACGACGGGCATCAGCATCGACGTCGGCGTGATGGAGCGCAGCGCGCGCGTGATCGTCCTCCCCGGGGACTTCGGCTGGGACGATGTCGGCACCTGGGCGTCGCTGCGCCGGGTGCGCGCACTCGACGCGGCAGGGAACGCCCTGCACGGCCGCGTCCTCGTCCGGCATGCACACGGGAACGTCGTCCACGCGGAGGGCGGCACGGTCGTGCTCTTCGGCGTGGAGGACCTGGTGGTGGTCACGCGCAACGGCCTCACGCTCGTGACGACCGTGCAGCACGCCGAAGGACTCAAGACGCTCGTCGATTCCCTTCCCGCCGACCTGGTCACCCCCGCATGAGGCCCGCATGAGCGGATTCGTGCTCGTCGACGATGGGATCGCGCGCGGCTTCGCACCGTTCGCGCTCACGCGCCCGGCCGGCGAGCTGCGCGCGGGCGGCGCGCTCGTGCGCCACCGCTGGATGCAGACGCTCTCGGTGCGCTGCGACGGATTCATCGCGGCAGCGCATCTCGACGCGTTCCGGGAGTTCGACTCGCCGGCCGCGGCGCCGGACATCCTGCCGGCAGGCACGGTGCTGGTGAATGCCCGCTGCTCGCCGGCCTGGCACCCGACCCCCGGATCCGATTCCGCTGCGGCGGCCTGGACGTGCCACGGCCGGATCGCCGCGGTCCGGCTCGGGGCGCCGCTGCCGACCGCGGCGCTCAAGGCCGACGGCGCCGGGTTCGAGGCGATCCTCGCCGAGGGTGCCCGCGGCGCGGCGGAGATCCGCACGCTCGACGGCTGGTGGATCGATGAGGTCTGGGACCTCGTGGGCCATCTCCCGGCGATGCTCGCCGCCGACGCGCTCGCGATGATGCCGGTCGCGGCGACGAATGTACCGCCGGGGATGACGGTGCTGGGCGCGCATCCGGTGCACGTGGACGACGGCGCGCGCGCGGAACCGTTCGTCGTCGCCGACGCGACCGCGGGACCGATCCTCGTGAAGCGCGGGGCCACGATCCAGTCGTTCACGCGGCTGGTCGGTCCCTGCATCATCGGCGAGGACGTGACGATCGCCGGCGGCCGCATCGCCGCCTGCAGCATCGGCGAGCGCTGCAAGGTCCATGGCGAGCTCAGCTCCTCGATCCTGATCGGCCACGCCAACAAGGGGCACGACGGATTCGTGGGCCACTCGGTGATCGGCCGCTGGGCGAACCTCGGCGCCGGCACGATCACGAGCAACCTGAAGAACTCCTACGGCCCGGTCGCGCTCTGGACGCCGGCCGGCGTGCGCGACACCGGGCTCACCTTCCTCGGCAGCCTGCTCGGCGATCACGTGAAGACGGGCATCGGCACCCGGCTGACGACAGGGTGCGTGGTCGGCGCGGGCGCCAATCTCTTCGGTACGGCGATGCCGCCCAAGTTCGTGCCGCCCTTCGCGTGGGGCGAGGAGGGTGCGTGGGAGCGGTTCGCGCTCGACCGGTTCCTCGTCGTCGCCGAGCGCGTGATGGGACGCCGCGACGTGCGGCTCAGCGACGCGATGCGCGCCCAGCTCTCGGCGGCGCACGCGGCCGCGTCGTCCATCGCGCCTCCCCCGGCGTAGGCGCGGACCCGTGCACGCCTGGACGCTCGGCAGCGGCAGCCGCGGCAACGCGATGGTGGTGGAGAGCGCCGGACGCCGGCTGCTGATCGACTGCGGGTTCGGTCCGCGCGCGCTGGTCTCGCGCCTGAAGGCCGTCGGCGTGGCGCCGGAATCGATCGAGGCGGTGCTGGTCACGCACGAGCACGTCGACCACGCGCAGGGCCTCGAGCGCGCGCAGCACAAGTTCCGCTGGCCCGTGTACTCCGCGGCGGCGACGCTCGCGGCCCTGCGGGGGATCGAGGCGCGCTGGCGGCGGCCGCTCGAGCCGGGCGTCGCGGCCGAGCTGGATGCATTCACGCTCGAGAGCATCGCGATCCCCCACGATGCGGCCGCCCCGCTGGCGTTCGTGATCACGGCACGCTCGACGGGCGCGCGGCTCGGCGTGGCGCACGATCTCGGCGCGGTGCCGCGCGGCTTCCACGCGCAGTTCGCGCGCTGCGATGCGCTCTGCCTGGAGGCCAACCACGACATGGCGCTGCTGCGCGACGGGCCGTACCCGCCGTCGCTGAAGGCGCGCATCCGTGGCGGTCGCGGGCACCTGAACAACGACGAGGCCGGCGCGCTGGTCGCCGAACTCGCGAGCCCGTCGCTGCGCGCGGTGGTCCTGCTGCACCTGAGCGAGACGAACAACACGCCAGCGGTCGCCGAGCGCGCGGTGACCGCCGCGGCACGGCGGGCGGGATTCCGCGGGCCGGTCCGCGCCGCCGCGGGACGAGCGCCGGAACTGGCGTTCAGTCTCGACGGCCGCAGCGCGACCGCGTCAGGGCAGCTCGCGCTCGCGCTCTGAGGAGCGCGCTGACGGGCGCCATCACGAGCGCCATCGCGGGCGCGCGCGAAACGGGAACCATTCGCTTCCCAACGGCGGTTCGACCGTGTATCGTGGTCGGACAGTTTCCCGCACGCCGGCTTCCGGCGTGATCCACCTGCTCCGATTGAGCGATCAACCGGTCCGAGGAGGACCATGCCGCAGTCCTCGACGTGGCGCAGCGATGCGCCCGCCGCCCTCGTCGTATTCCTGATCGCGGTCCCGCTCTGCCTCGGGATCGCCCTGGCCTCCGGCGCCCCCCTGTTCGCGGGCATCGTCGCCGGGATCGTGGGAGGCGTGGTGGTCGGCGCACTCTCCGGCTCGGCGCTGATGGTGTCGGGTCCGGCGGCCGGCCTGACCGCGATCGTGATCGGCGGACTCCGCGACCTCGGCAGCTTCGAGATCTTCCTGCTGGCGGTCGTCCTCGCCGGGGTGATCCAACTCGTGCTCGCGGCACTGCGCGCCGGGCTGATCGGCTACTACTTCCCGATGGCGGTCATCAAGGGGATGATGGTCGCGATCGGCCTCACGCTCGTGCTCAAGCAGATCCCGCACGCGCTCGGCTACGACGCCGACGCGATGGGCGACGAGGCGTTCTTCCAGTCCAATCAGGAGAACACCTTCTCGGCGCTCGCGGGCGCGCTCCGGCAACTCGAGTGGGGCGCCGTGCTGATCAGCGTGCTCGCGCTCGCGCTGCTCGAGGGCTGGCACCGACTCCCGGCGGCGCGTTCGCGCATGCTCCCCGCGCCGCTGATGGTGGTGGTGCTCGGCGTGACGCTGAACGCGATCTTCGCGGCGGCCGCGCCATCGCTGGTCCTCGAGGCGTCGCACCTGGTGGCGCTGCCGGTGCCCGCGTCGATCCCGGCGTTCTTCTCACAGTTCACGCTGCCGGACTTCTCGGCGATCAGCGATCCGGCCGTCTGGCGCTTCGCCCTGATCCTCGCGGTGGTGGCATCGCTGGAGACGCTGCTCTCGCTCGAGGCGACGGACCGGCTCGACCCGTACAAGCGCGAGGCGCCGACCGATCGCGAGCTGCGCGCACAGGGTGCGGGCAACATCGTCTCCGGACTCCTCGGCGGTCTTCCCGTGGCGGGCGTCATCGTGCGCTCCGCGGCGAACGTCGAGGCGGGCGCGCTCTCGCGGCGCTCGGCCATCCTCCACGGCGTGCTGCTGCTCGCGGCCGCGCTGCTGGTGCCGGCCTGGCTCAATCGCATCCCGCTCGCGGCGATCGCGGCGATCCTGATCCACATCGGCTTCCGGCTGGCGAGCCCCGCGGTGGCGCGCGAGGAGCTGCGGCTCGGACGCGCCCACGCGGTGCCCTTCACCGTGACCGTGCTGGCGATCCTGCTGACGGACCTGCTGGTGGGGATCCTGGTCGGGCTCGCGGTGGGCGTGTTCTACATCCTGCGCGACCACCTGCAGAGTCCGCCGTTCACCGAGGTGAGCCCGAAGGGCGCGGTGCTGCGCCGGCTGCAGCTGCACGACAACCTGAACTTCCTGCACAAGGCGGCCCTCGTGACCGAACTCGACGCGATCCCGCCGGGGAGCCGGATCGAACTCGATGCGCGCCAGACGCGGCGGATCGACGCCGATGTGCTCGAGGTGATCCACAACTTCCGCGAGACGGCACGCCTGCGCGACATCGACTATCGCCTGGTCGGCGTGCCGAAGACCTCGGCGACGGCGGAGTATCCGGTGCCGGCGGAGTATCCGGTGCCGGCGGTCGCGCCGGCGCCGCGGCGCACGCCGACCGGCCGCTAGCGCGACCCCTCACGATCAGAACGGACGCCAAGAACACCCCCAACCCCCGACGCGCCATGGAAACGTTCAGGAGACTCTTCGAGCACAACCGGAAGTGGGCGGCGGAGATGCTCTCGCTCGACCCCGACTTCTTCAAGCGCACGGAGGCGAGCCAGGAGCCGCACTTCCTGTTCATCGGGTGCTCCGACAGCCGCGTGCCGACGGACCGGATGACGGGCGCGCTGCCGGGTGAGATGTTCGTGCACCGGAACATCGGGAACCAGGTCTGGAGCACGGACCTGAACATGTTGTCGGTGCTCACGTATGCGGTGAACGTGCTCGACGTCCCCCACGTGATCGTCTGCGGCCACGACAACTGCGGCGCCCTGAAAGCGGCGATGGGGCCGGCGTCGAACGGCCTGGTCGATCATTGGCTCAGCGACATCCGGAACACGATCAACTGGCACCGCGACGAGCTCGACGAGATCGCGGAGCCGAAGCAGCGGCTGGCGAAACTCGCCGAGCTGAACGTGCTGCAGCAGGTGGGCATCCTGTCGCGCACGCCGGTGATCCGCGACTCCTGGGCGCGGGGCCGCCGGCCGATGCTGCACGGCTGGGTCTACGACATCGCGACGGGACTGATCCGGGGCGTGGTCGAGCAGGTCGACTCGGTGAAGAAGGCCGAGGAACTGCTGCCGACGAATTGATCGAACGGCAGAAGGGAGGTGTGCGGTGTGGGGAGGCCGCCCGTCCGGGCGGCCTGTCTCGCATCCGTGGGTCGGGCCCGCGGCCACAGGCACTCGTGGCTCGGATGGATCGCGTCCTCACCACGAAGGCACGACGAACGGCGACGGAGGCAACCGCGACCGCGACCGCCAACGGCGACCGCCACTGCGAGGAACTCCGACGGCGAGCGATGTTCCCCCGGACAGTGGGGTTCTCCGCCGATCCTCCGCCTCTCCGTGTCTTCGTGGTGAACCGAGTTCGCCTTTCTTCAGCCCTTCGCGTCTTCGTGGTGAAGCGGTGAGGGGTGAAGGGTGAATAACGAAGACCCCGACCGCGATCCGCGGCCGGGGCTTCGTCGTTCCCTGAGTGCGGGTGTGCGGGACGCCGTTCCCCTCACCCCTCACACCTGCCGTCAGTACATCCCGCCCATGCCGCCGCCCTGCGGGGACGGGGAGCCGGACTCCTTCTCCTTCTTCTCCACGATCAGCGCTTCGGTCGTGAGGAGGAGCGAGGCGATCGACGCGGCGTTCTGGAGCGCCGTGCGGGTCACCTTCGTCGGGTCGATGACGCCGGCGAGGACCAGGTCCTCGTACGTGTCGGAGTACGCGTTGTAGCCGAAGTTCTTGTCCTTCGACGCGCGCACCTTCTCGACCACGATCGAGCCTTCACCGCCCGCGTTCTGCACGATCATGCGGATCGGCTCCTCGATCGACTTGCGGATGATGTCCACGCCGATCTGCTCCTCGGCGTCGAGCTTGAGGTTCTTGAGGGCGGCCTGCGCGCGGATGAGCGCCACACCGCCGCCCGGGACGATGCCTTCCTCGACGGCCGCGCGGGTCGCGTGCAGCGCGTCCTCGACGCGGGCCTTCTTCTCCTTCATCTCGCTCTCGGTCGCGGCACCGACGTTGATCACGGCCACACCGCCCGCGAGCTTCGCCTTGCGCTCCTGGAGCTTTTCCTTGTCGTAGTCGCTGGTCGACTTCTCGATGGCGACTTCGATCTCCTTGATGCGGCCCTTGATCTTGTCGTCGTCGCCGGCGCCGTCGATGACCGTCGTGTTGTCCTTGTCGACGACGATGCGCTTGGCGCGGCCGAGGTCCGTGAGGACCGCGTTCTCGAGCTTGAAGCCGACTTCCTCGGAGATGACGTTGCCCTTGGTGAGCACCGCGATGTCCTCGAGCATTGCCTTGCGGCGGTCCCCGAAGCCCGGGGCCTTCACGGCGCAGACGCGGAGCGTGCCGCGGAGCTTGTTCACCACGAGCGTGGCGAGCGCCTCACCTTCGATGTCCTCGGCGATGATCAGCAGCGGCTTGCCCGTCTGCGCGACCTTCTCGAGCACCGGGAGCAGGTCCTTCATCGACGAGATCTTCTTGTCGTGGATCAGGATGTGCGCGTCCTCGAGGACCGCTTCCATCTTCTCCGGGTCGGTGATGAAGTAGGGCGAGAGGTAGCCGCGGTCGAACTGCATGCCGTCGACCGTCTCCAGCGTCGTCTCGAGGCCCTTGGCCTCCTCAACGGTGATGACGCCATCCTTGCCGACCTTCTCCATCGCTTCGGAGATCAGGTTGCCGATCTCGGCGTCGTTGTTGGCGGAGATGGTGCCGACCTGCGCGATCTCCTTCTTGCCCGAGGTCGGGACGGAGAGCTTCTTGAGCTCCTCGACGATCGCGGTCACGGCCTTGTCGATGCCGCGCTTGATCGCCATCGGGTTCGCGCCGGCCGTGACGTTCTTGAGGCCTTCGCGGAAGATCGCCTGGGCGAGCACGGTCGCGGTCGTGGTGCCGTCGCCGGCGAGGTCGGAGGTCTTGGTCGCGACTTCCTTCACCATCTGCGCGCCCATGTTCTCGATCGGATCGGAGAGCTCGATCTCCTTGGCGACGGTCACGCCGTCCTTGGTGACCGTGGGGGCGCCGAACTTCTTGTCGATGACGACGTTCCGGCCCTTCGGTCCGAGGGTGACCTTCACGGCCTCGGCGAGCTGGTCGACGCCGCGCTTGAGGGCCGCGCGCGCTTCGACGTTGAAATGGAGTTCCTTGGCAGCCATGTCTTTAGACCTGATTTGAGGTGTGAGGTGTGAGGTGTGAGAGGACGGGCAGCGCCGTCCATCGAACAGCTCGACCGACTTTCTACTTCCTACTTTCTACTTCCTACTTTCTACTTCCTACTTTCGTCCTCAGCTGACGATCGCGAGGATGTCGCTCTCGCGCAGGATCAGGAGCGGTGCGTTGTCGATCGTGACCTCGGTGCCGCTGTACTTGCCGTAGAGGACCTTGTCGCCGGCCTTCACTTCCATCGGGACGCGCTTGCCGTCCTCGGTGCGGCCGGGACCCACCGCGATCACCTCACCCTGCTGCGGCTTCTCCTTCGCGGTGTCCGGGATGTAGAGCCCGCCGCGCATCTGCTCGGTCTCCTCAAGCGCCTTCACGACGACGCGATCGGCGAGGGGCGCGACCTTCTGAGCGGACGCAGTCTTGGCTGCCATGGATCAGAATCCTCCTGCAATGAGTGAAAAAGGACGATTTGGTGATTGGCACTCACTTAGATCGAGTGCTAACACGCCGGAATCTAGGCGCAGGAACGGTGCCAGTCAACACACCACCGTTTCGGCACTCGAACCCATAAGTATATGCATCGCATATGCTTAGGTGGCAACTTCTCCTGTCAGATTGGCCGCTGCGCCCGTGCCGGGTCGGCAGGCGCACGCGCGTCCCGGCAGACTCAGCGCTGCGACAGGATCTCGTACGCGAGGCGCAGGCCGTGAAGCGTCAGATCGGGGTCGACCAACTCGATCTCGGTGCAATGCGGCCGGATCACGGTCGCCAGCCCGCCCGTCGCGATCACCTTCGGCGTGACCGGACGGGGCCACTCGCGCTTGATGCGCCGCACGATCCCATCCACCGCATCGGCCGCGCCGTACACGACGCCGGCGCGGATGCATTCCTCCGTGCGCGTCCCGATCACCTTCTGCGGCGCGATCAGTTCGGTCGCCGGAAGCTTGGACGTACGCCGGAACAGCGTTTCCGCCGAGGTGCGCACGCCCGGCTGGATCACGCCGCCCAGGAAGACGCCGTCCGCGGTGATGCAGTCGTAGGTCGTGGCCGTGCCCAGGTCCACGACGATGCAATCGGTCCGGTGGATGCGACTCGCCGCGAGCGTGTTGATGATCCGGTCGGCCCCGACCGTCATCGGCTCGTCCACGGCGAGCGTGATGCCGAGTGGGGAACGGGCGTCGACCACCACGGGCACACTCCCCGTCAGCATCGCGGCCGCCTCGACCAGCTGCCCCGTGACGGAAGGCACCACCGAGCCGATCGCCGCTGCGGTGACGCGCTCGCGCGGAATGTCGTTCGCCGCGAGCAGGCTGCGGAGCAGCAGGTACACCTCGTCCGGCGTGCGCGCGGCCTCGGTCGTCACGCGCCAGTGGTCGGTGACGATCTCGCCATCGCACAGCCCCAGCGTGGTCTCGGTGTTCCCGACATCGGCGACGAGCAGCATCTGGCGTTCCCTCAGGAATGGACGAGGACGAGCGATCCGGTACGATGCGACGAGAGCCCGGCGGCGGTCTCGACGAGCAACTCGCCGGCCGGGGAGATGCCGCGCGCGGTGCCGCGCGCCGGCTCCGTGACGGAGCGTCCACGCGCGAGGTCGCGCGACGCGAACGCGAGCAGTTCGTCCTCGCGCAGCGGGCCGCCCGCGAAAGCCGCGGCGCGGATCGCCGGCACCGCCTCCGCGAGCACCGCCGCCGCCTCCGCCGCCGCATCCGCCGCCGTATCCGCCGCCGTATCCAGGCCGCCGAGCCCGATGGCATCCGGGGCGTCGGGCGGCGGCGTGAGGTTGATCCCGACGCCGATCGCGACCCAGTCCGCGCGTGCGCCGCGCCACCGGGCCTCGATCAGCACGCCGGCGAGCTTGCGATGCCCCACGTACAGGTCATTGGGCCACTTGAGCGAGACCGGTCCGCTCGTCCAGCGCTCCAGCACCGGCGCGAGGTGGAGTCCGACGCGCAGCGAGAGCACGTCGAGCGAGTCGGCATCGCGCGGGCGCTCGATCAGCGTCATCCAGAGCCCGGCGCGCGGCACCGACGTCCAACTGCGCCCACCCCGACCGCGACCGGCCGTCTGCTCCTCGGCGATCACCAGCGTCCCGGCGAGCGCGCCTTCGGCCGCGAGCGCGTGCGCCGCATCCATCGTCGAGCCCACGCGGCGGAGCGCCTCGACCCGCGGCAGCCCGAGCTCGCGCGCCAGCGCCTCCCCCTCATGGCCGAGCCAGCTCACCATCCCCCCCGCGTCGCGATCAGCCAGAGGATGACGCCGCCGAGCGCGAAGCGATAGACCGCGAAGACGCCGTAGCCGCGGCGCGAGACGTACCGCAACAGCACCGTGATCGCGAGCCAGCTCGAGCACGCAGCGGTGAGGACCCCGACCACGAGCGGCGCGCTGATCCCGGTCTCGCGGATCGCGTCGGGCACCTTGAAGACTGCGGCCGCGAGGATGATCGGCATCGACATCAGGAACGAGAACACCGCGGCCGCGCTGCGGTCGAAGCCGAGGGCGCGGCCGGCGGTGATCGTCGAGCCCGAGCGCGAGACCCCCGGCACAAGGGCCAGCACCTGCGCGCAGCCGACGAGGAGCGCATCGCGCCAGGTCATGCTCGCGCGCTCACGCTCCATGGGCGCGCGCGCGTCCACGATCCAGAGCAGCGCCCCCATCACGATCAGCGCGATGGCGGTGACGATCGGCGCACGGAACACGGTCTCCGCGAGGTCCTCGAGCAGGAGGCCGGCAAGCCCGGCGGGAATGGTCGCGATGACGATGAACCAGGCGCGCCGTGACGCGTCGTCGACGATCCGTCGGTGGCGCAGCAGGGTGATCCCGCCGCCCGCCAGCTGTACCCATTCGGCGCGGAAGTACCAGAGGAGCGCGACCAGCGTGCCGACGTGCAATGCGAGGTCGAATCCGAGCCCCGCGGGCTCCCAGCCGAACACCCAGGGCGTCAGCGAGAGGTGCGCCGAGCTCGACACCGGGAGGAACTCGGTGAGCCCCTGCAAGGCGCCGAGCACGAAGGCCTGCCAGATGGTCAGATCCTGCATCCGCGAAACCTAGCGGGGCCGTCGCGTCAACGGACGTGCTCCAGTGCGTCCTGATAGAGCGCCTCGTACTGCCCGACGACATCCGCGGTCGCGAAGCGCGCTCTCGCGTCCCGGGCGGCGGCCGCGCTCGCGACCGCCCACCGCTTCGGCTCCAACAGCTCGACCGCGGCGCGCGCCATCGCGTCCACGTCACCCAGGGCGACCAGGATCCCCGTCTCTCCGTCCTTCACGACCTCGGGGACGCCGCCCACGCGTGCCGCCACCACCGGCACGCCGCTCGCCAGCGCCTCGAGGGCGCTCAGGCCGAAGCTCTCGCTCTCGGAGGGGAAGACGTACAGGTCGGCGGCGGCCAGCAGCGGGGCGACCGCGTCGATCTTCCCGAGGAAGCGCACGTCGGCGGCCACGCCGAGCACCCGCGCCTCGTCCTCGGCCGCCCCGCGGTCCGGACCGTCTCCGACCATCACGAGCACGCAGGGGATCGTCTCCCGCACCTTCGCGAACACGCGGACCACGTCGCGCACGCGCTTGACCGGACGGAAGTTCGAGATGTGCATCAGCACCTTCTTCCCGCCCCCGAGGTCCTGGCGCAGCGCGTCGCCGTGCCGGGCGCGGTCGAACTCCACCGGGTCCACGAAGTTCGGGATCACGTCGACGCGGCAGTTGGCGCAGCCGAAGGCGCGGATGGTCTCGTCCTTGAGCCACTGCGACACGCTCGTGATCCGGTCCGACCGCTCGATCGAGAAGCGCGTGATCGCGTGGTAGGAATGGTCCTGCCCGACGATCGTGATGTCGGTGCCGTGGAGCGTCGTCACCACCGGGAGCCGCTGCCCCTGCTCCCGCAGCATCTCCTTCGCGATCCAGGCGCTGGTGGCATGCGGGATGGCATAGTGCACGTGCAGCAGGTCGAGGCCCTGCGAGAGGACGACGTCGTGCATCCGCACCGCGAGCGCGAGGTCGTACGGCGGATACTCGAACAGCGGGTAGTTCCCGATGCTCACCTCGTGGAAATACACCCGCGGCAGGAAGTGCGGCAGGCGGAACGGATGCTCGTAGGTGATGAAGTGCACCTCGTGCCCGCGGCCCGCGAGCGCGATGCCGAGCTCGGTGGCCACGGCGCCGGAGCCGCCGTACGTCGGATAGCAGGTGATGCCGACCTTCACGCGTCCTCTCCCATGGTTCGTCCGCTGTACCAACGTTCCGCGATCCGCTCCGCATCGGCATCGCGCGGGTCGAGCCGCGTGACGTCCGCCTCGTCCCCGAGCTGATTACGGAACCAGGTCCTCTGCCGTTTGGCGTACTGCCGCGTGCTCACGAGGATCGCCGCGCGTGCCTGCTCGCGCGAGCGGGTCCCCTCGACCCATTCACGAATCTCGCCGTAGCCGCAGGCGTTCCACGCCGGGGCGTCCGCGGGGACGCGCGTGACGAGGTCGCGCACCTCGTCCTCCCAGCCGCCGGCCAGCATCGCGTCGATGCGCGCCGCGATCCGCTCGTGGAGGACCGGGCCCGGATCGACGATGAGCCAGCGCGCCGGCCGGCGCGGCTTGTCAGCCCCCGCGGCGTGCCAGGCGCTGATCCGCGTGCCCGTGAGGAGCGCGACCTCGGCGGCCCGGAGGAGCTGCGTCCGGCCCAGGTGCGCGCGCGCCGGATCGAGCTGCCGCACCTGCTCGCGCAGTGTCGGCGTGTCGAGCCCCGCGAGCTCCGCCGCCAGCAGGGCGCGGCGCACCGGGTCCATCGGCGGCTCGTCCGCCAGCGGATGCACGAGGGCGCGCAGCCAGAGTCCGGTCCCGCCGGCGATGAGCGGCGGCCGCCCGGACTCGCGCGCCCCGGCGAGCCATCCATCCGCGTCGGCGGCCCAGCGCGCGGCGGAGTACCGCTCGGTGGGCTCGACGAGGTCGATGCCGCGATGCGGCACGCGGCGCCGCTCCTCCTCCGTCGGTTTCGCCGTCCCGATGTCGAAGCCGCGGTAGACCTGCCGCGAGTCGCAACTGATGATCGTGGCGTCGTGCGCCTCGGCCAGGCGCATCGCGAGCGCCGACTTCCCCGCCGCCGTCGGTCCGGCGATGATGCGGAGCGGCGCCGCGCCGTCCGTCACGTCAGCGCCGCCCGAAGCGGCGGTCGAGCTCATCCCAGCCGAGCTGGAGGATCGTGGCACGGCCGTGCACGTCGTGCGCCGGGAGGGTCGTCCGCGCGAGGGCCACGTAGAGCGCGCGCATCTCCTCGGGCGCGAGCAGGTCCCCGGCCTTGATCGCGGCCTTGCAGGCGACCGTCGCCGCGAGCCGTTCGTGGCGCGCGTGCGCACTCGGGAGCCGGTCGCCGGTGAGCGCGGCCAGCGAGTCGCGCAGGCAGCGCTCGGCGTCGAAGCGCGGGTGCGGCGTCGGCACCGCATGCACGACGACGCTCGAGCCGCCGAACGACTCGGCGGCGAAGCCGAGCCGGGCGAAGAGCTCGCGGTGCTCCTCGAACGCCTCCGCCTCCGCGGGCGCGAGATGCAGCGTCAGCGGGAAGAGCAGTTGCTGGGCCGACGCGGTCCCCGACCCGAGCGCCTCGAGGAAGCGCTCGTAGAGCACGCGCTCGTGCGCCGAATGCTGGTCGATCAGCACCAGCGCATCCGGGCGCTCGAACGTGATGTAGGTGCGATGGAACTGCGACAGCGGCGGCACGACGATGTGGTCGTCGGCGGCCGCGGGGTCCCGGGCGGGGGTCGCGGCGTCGAAGAGCGGAACGGCGGCAGCGGCCGGCGCCTCGCGCAGCGACTCCACCCCCAGCGCGCTCCCCAGCGCGGGCTCGGTCGGGAGGAAGGTGCGGACATAGCCCACGACCGCGCCCGCGTCCTCCGTGCCGAGGGCGCGGCGCACAGCGCGCTCCACCGCGCGCTCGGTGGTCCAGCGGTCGCGGAAGCGCACCTCCGCCTTGGCCGGATGCACGTTCACGTCGACCTCCGCGCCGGGGAGCTCCACCTCGAGCAGGAGCGTCGGCCGGAGGCCGGCCTGGATCGTCGAGCGATAGGCCGCCTCGGCCGCGCGCACGATGCCGGTGTCGCGCACGGCGCGTCCGTTGACCGTCACGAAGATGCGCCGTCCCGCGGTGCCGACGTCGGAGGGGCGCTCCACGAGCCCCGAGACGCGGATCGCGCCGGCGACATCGTCCACCGCGACGAGCCGCTCGGCGAACTCCGTCCCCCAGAGTGCCGCGACACGTGTGCGCAGGTCTGCAGCGACGGGCAGCCGCAGTTGTTCCTTCCCGTCGTGCGTCGCCGTGAACCGCACGTCGCGGCGCGCGAGCGCGAGCGTCGTCAACGTGTCGGCCACCGCGCGCCACTCGGAGCGCGCGCCGCGCAGGAACTTCTGCCGTGCCGGCGTATTGAAGAAGATCGAGGCCACCGAGACGGTCGTGCCGCGCTGCCGGGCGGCGGCACGCACGTCGCGCAACGCGCCCCCCGAGACCTCCACGAGCACGCCCTCGCCGTCGTCCGTCGCGCTCTCGATGGTCAGGTGCGCCACCGAGCCGATCGCGGGCAGCGCCTCACCGCGGAACCCGAAGCTCTCGACGCCGACCAGGTCTTCGGCATCGCGGATCTTGCTCGTGGCGTGCCGCGCGATCGCGAGCGTCGCCTCCTCGCGCGACATCCCGTGCCCGTCGTCGCTCACCCGGATCAGGGCGCGCCCGCCCTCGCGCACGTCGAGATCGACCGCGCGGGCGCCTGCGTCGAGTGCGTTCTCGACGAGTTCCTTCACGACCGAGGCCGGCCGCTCCACGACTTCGCCCGCCGCGATCCGGTCGGCGACGTCGCGCGCGAGGACCGCGATGACGGGTCGGGTGCGGGACTCCCGTGTGATCACCGGTGGCTCACTCACGCGCCAGCGGATAGGTGCGCTCGGCCGGATACCACCCCTCGCGCCCGGCCTCGAGCTCGATGCGCAGCCAGACACCGCGCGACTCCCGCACGCGCACGACCTCGCCGATGAGCGGCACCGACCCCGCTTCCGCCCCGAGCGCCGGCAGCGAGCGCAGCGGCACCGGGGTGGCGATCACCACCAGGTCCATCCCGCGTGACTGCCACTCGGCGAATCCCGCCAGGCCGCCCACCAGCACGCCCGGCACGATCAGCAGCGCGCCGCGGCGCGCCGTCGCCCGCCGCCAGCGGCGCCGCGCGCTCCACGCCCAGCCGAGCAGCCAGAGCGTGAGCGCGGCGATGGCGAGGGGCAGCGTCGGCAGTGGCCAGACGCGCGCCGGTCCGCGCGTCTGCGGGGCGCGGACCCGCGCGAGCCGGGCGCGCAGCCCCGCGTCGAGCGGATCGAGGCGCAGCGCCCGCTGCCAGCCGAGCACGGCGGCCGCGGTGTCCGCGGCCTGCCACGACGCAGAGCCGAAGTTGGCCCACGCGTTCGCGTCGCGCGGCGCAGCATTCGCCGCCCGGAGGAACGCGTCGCGCGCGCGGCCCCAGTCCTGTCCGGCGTACGCCGTCTGGCCCTCGGCGAACGCCGTCATCGCGTCCCGGCTGGTGTTCGTCGGGTCGGGCGCGCACCCGAGCGCACCGCCGAGCACCGCGGTGGCGAGCGTCAGCAACAACACCGATGCGCGGCGACGCGCTTCGTTGCCGACGCGGTCGAGCACCGTGCGGGCCCGCGCGCGCAACTCGGCGACACCGCCGGCGCGCGCGTAGGCCCCCGCATCGAGCGCATCGCGGAGCCGCTCGGCGTCGCCGGCGACCTCGGGCGTGACTCCCTCGCGCCGCAGCGCCGCGGCGAGAGCGCCGGGACCGGTGACGCGCTCGAGGGCGATGCCGGTGCGTTCCCGCAGCGCGGCGTCGAAGAGCGCGCGCACCTCGCCCGGCACGACGCTGGTGCCCTCGCGCAGCCGCTCGGCGGGCGTCGCCGGCCGCTTGCCACGGGGTCGGCGGGAGCGCCACCGCGCCACGAGCCATGGGATCGGCGCCAGGAGTGCGAGCCAGCCCCAAACGGGAGCCGCCGGCAGCGTGACCGGCGTCGCGCCGGCCAGCTCGGCGTGCACCGTGAGCGGCGTCGCGTCGCGCGCCGCCAACGCGCGCGGTGGGATCGTCACGAGGTCCCCGGGCCGCACCTCCACCGCGATCGGCGCCGTGCGTGCGATCTCATAGCGGCGCGCCTCGGGGTCGAAGAACGCGTAGGAGAGCGACGGCACCTGGCGCGTGCCGGCGTCCTTGGGCGTCACGAGCCAGGCGAACTCCTTGGAGCCGCGGAGCGTGGTGGGCGTCGAGTCGAGCACGACGCGCTCGTCCTCGGCGACCACGATCGCCCACGGGATCGCCAGCTCGGGTCGCGGGAGGAGGGTCGCGTTGCCGACACCCTCCACCCGGAGCGTGAGCACGAACGGATCGCCCACGCGCGCGCTCTGTGAGTCGAGGCGCGCCCGTGCGCGCCAGCGTCCCACCGCCCCGCCCCACTCGGCCGGCCGGCCCGCCACCGGCGGCTCGATCGCGACGACGGTGACCCCTTCGGAGCGGAGGGTGCGCTCGTCCTCGCGGCTGAAGAAGCTCGGGCTCTGCGGCAGCGCGAACGAGAGCTGCGCCGGCGCGATGCTGTAGCGGCCCGCGGTCAGCGGAAAGAGCGCGCGGCGGAAGACGTGCACCTCGGTGCCCTCGCCGGGCGCCGGCGCCTTCGGCGTCGGCAGGTCGTAGGCCAGCATCGAGCGCGCCTCGGGCGCGACGAACTGCGGATTCCGCCGGAGGCGCTGGCGCACGTCGGCCGCGATCGTGACGGTCAGCTCGTAGCTCGCCTGCTGCCCGACGTAGACCGTGTCGGGGGAGACGCGCGCGCGGAAGCCGACGCCCTGCGCGTGCGCCGAGGCGGACGGCACGGCGATCGCCGCGGCGACCAACACGGCGACCATCGCGCCAATCCGCAAGGCGAGCGCCACCGGCGCAGGGCGCCTCACCAATCTCGCTCCCCGGCGACGCGCGTGGCGCGGTTGCCGCGCTGACGGCGCGAGAGTGTCTCGCGCTCGTCCCGCTGCGCGGCCTCGAGCAACGCCTCCGCCTGCTGGCGCGACATCTGGTTCTGCGGATCCACGCCGCGCGGTTGCGGGCTCTGTGCCTGCTGCTGCGGGGGCGCGCCGCCACCCCCACCGCCACCCTGCTGCGGTGTGCGCAGGGCGAGCTCGTAGTTCCACTGCGCCTCGCGGTCACCGGGCCGCTCGAGCAGCACGGTGCGCAGCGCCTTCCGCGCGTTGCGCAGCGCCGTCGCGCGCGCCTCGCCCTCCGTGCGCAGCCCGCGCTTGAGGTAGGCGAGCCCCAGGTTGTAGAGCGCGCGCGAGCGGAGTTCCGCGTTCGTCGTGAAGGTCGCGCGCTCGAGCGCATCGATCGAGGCGTCGAGCGAGTCGGCGGCGAGGAGCGCGGTGCCGAGGTCGTAGAGCACGAGGGGGCGACGGTCGCCGCCGGCGACGACGCCCCGATACTCGCGGATCGCCGGCAGGAGACGCCCGGCGCGATGGTGATCGATCGCGGCCTTCAGCGGATCGCCCTGCGCCTGCAGTGCCGTGACGCTCACGCCGAGTAGCAGCAGGGCGAGCGCGACGTCGGTCGCCCGGCGCCCGAGATTCGGGCGCCGGCGGAAGCGCCCGCCGTCGGCCAGCCACGCGTCGATCAGGAGCAGGACCACCGCCAGCGCGACGAACCACTGGAAGCGGAGCGGCCGCGCGAGGCGCTGCTCCTCCTCGCGTCGCGAGGTCTCGAGGTCGGAGAGGGCGCGGCGCACGCGCGTGCCCTTGTCCGTGGCATCGGCGGCGATGAACTCACCGCCCGCGGCCTGCGCCAGTTCGCGCAGGAGCGCATCGTCGTACTTCGTGATCACCACCTCGCCATTCGCATCGCGCTTGACGTCGGTCCCGCCGCTCTCGAGCACCGGGATCGGCGCGCCGCCCGGGGTGCCGAACCCCACCGTGACGAGCAGGATGCCCGCGCGCTTGGCCTCCTCTGCGATGGCCAGCGCGGCCGCGCGGTCGTCGAAGGCCTCGCCGTCGCTCATCACCACGAGCGCGCGCTCGGCGCCACCCTGGCTCACCGAGAGCAGGTCGAGTCCCTGACGCAGCGGCGGCGCGAGCGCGCTCCCCGCCTGGCCGACGACGGTCGGGTCGAGGTTCTCGAGGAAGAGCTCGAGCGCCCCGTCGTCGCTCGTGAGCGGCGAGAGGATGTAGCTGCGTCCGGCGAAGGCGAGCAGGGCTACGCGGTCGCCCGGAGCGCTGGCGCGCAGGCGGCGCACCTCCTGTTTCATGCGCTCGAGCCGGCTCGGGCGCTCGTCCTCGGCAAGCATCGAGAGCGAGACGTCCAGGGCGAGCGCGATGTCGATGCCCTCGGAGTCCACGAGCGCGCTCCCCTCGCCCCAGCGCGGGCCGGCGAGGCCGATCGCGAGCGCCGTGCCGGCGAGCGCGAGGCGCCAGGCGCGCCCGACCGGGCGGCGGGTCACGCCCGGCGGCCCGATGCGCTCGAGCGCGGAGGGCGAGCCGAAGCGCGCGAGCCGTTCCTGCCGGCGGCGGAACCCCCCGAGGATCGCGAGCGCGGCCAGCGCCGCCGCGACCGGGATCCCGATGAGCGCCCAGGGGAGGTCGAAGAATCGCATCATGGCAGCGGCCCCCGGCGCCAGAGCAGGACCATCTCGCCGACGAAGCAGAGCAGGGCGAGCCCCAGCGGCCAGATGTAGAGCTCGGTGAAGCGCACGTAGCGCGTGGCCCTGATCGGCGCGCGCTCGAGCTGGTCGATCTGCTCGTAGATGCGCTTGAGCGCCTGCGCATCGCGCGCGCGGAAGTAGCGGCCGCCGGTCACGCGCGCGATGTCCTCGAGCAGCGCCTCGTCGATGCGCACCGGCCGGTTCTCGTAGCGCAGGCCGAAGACGCCGCGTCCCACCGGCACCGGCGCGACGCCTTCGCTGCCGACGCCGATCGTGTAGACGCGCATCCCCATCGCGGCGGTGGCCTGCGCCGCCGTGCGCGGGTCGATCGTCCCCCGGTTGTTCTCGCCGTCGGTCAGCAGCACGATCACGCGCGAACGCCCGCTCGCGCCGCGCAGCCGGTTGGTCGAGGTGACGAGCGCCGTCCCGATCGCGGTGCCATCCTCGAGCTGGCCGGGCTGCACGTTGTCCACCGCCGCGAGCAGGACCGGATAGTCGAGCGTCAGCGGCACCTGCGTCAGGGCCTCGCCGGCGAACGACACGAGCCCCACCTGATCGACGCTGCGGCCGGCGATGAACTCCTTGATCGTCTCCTTCGCGACCTGCAAGCGGTTGTTCGGCTGGAAGTCCTCGGCCAGCATCGAACTCGAGACGTCGAGCGCCAGGACGATGCTGATGCCGTCGCCGCGGATGGTCTCGGCGCGCGCGCCGGCGCGCGGCCGCGCGATCGCGACCACCGCAGCGAAGAGCGCGAGCACCCGGAGCACGGAGAGGAGGCGGGCGGCCCACTGTCCGCGGCGGGGCCCGAGCGCGAGCAGGTCCGCGCGCGCGTGCAGCAGCGCCGGCGGCCGGCGGCGGCGGCGCCAGAGCAACCAGCCGAGCAGCGGCAGCAGGAGCGCGAACGCCCAGGGCATCGCGAAGTCGAACGCGCCAAAGCGGATCACGAGGCGCGCCTCCGGGCCGGCTTCGGCACGGCGGTCCGCCGCGCCAGCCAGGCCGTCTCGACATCACGCACGATCGCCTGGGCCTCGTCCGCGATCGATCGCGCACCGGCAGCGTCGATCGGGGCGTTCGCGAACGCGATCGGCTCCGCGCGCACCAGGAGCTCCACCACCCGCTCGGGCAGGATCGGGAACTCGGCGCCGACGAGTGCCGCGCCGACCTCGCGCGCGGTGAGCGACGGAAGCGCCTGCGGGAAGCGCTCGGCGAGATAGTCGCGCATCACGGCAACGTGCGTGAGCGCGAAGCGCCCGGTCTCACCCGCCTCGAGCAGTCCGATCGCGGCGGCGTGACGGAACGCGTCCGCGGCGAGGCGCGCAGCGTCCGGCGCCGGCGGCGGGGCCGCCACCTTCCGGCGGCGCGTGCGCCAGACCCAGAAGGCGAGCAGCGCGATGACGGCGAGCGCGACCCAGAGACGCCAGAGCCCCGATGAGACGTCGAGCAGCGCGCGCGGCCCGCGCGGGATGCGGCCGGTGCTGTCGGCCGGGAGCACCGAATAGATGCGCAGCGGCGGGGTCGTGACCCGGTAGCGCTGCTCGGCGCCGTCCACCGCGACGCGCACGTCCTCGAACCGGAGCGTGCGCACACCGGTATCCCAGGCGATCAGCCGGTAGACCGCCGTGCGGTCGAGCCACTCGGCCGTGGACGCGTCGCGCACGCCGCGCGGGTCGAGCGGCTCGATCGCCTCGGCCGAATCGGGGAGCGCCGGGAAGCGGATCTCGCTGCCGAGCGGCGCCCGCACCCGGATCTCGACCGTGATCGGCTCGCCGATGGCCGGCGTCTCGGGACTGATGCGCACGCTGACCTGCGGCGCGCGCCGGGTGACCGTGCCCTCCTGCGCGCCGCCGGTGTGCGGCGTGCACAGCACCAGCGACCCGAGACACGAGAGGACCGACGCGGTCGCGAACGCGCGTCGCCTCACCGTCGGCGCGCGCGCGTCTCGCGCTGTCGGAAGAAGCGTAGCAGCGGCTCGACGTAGCCGCGCTCGAGCGGCACCAGCACCTCGTCCACCGCGAGGCGGCGCAGGAGCGCCTGCCGCGCGTCGCGTTCGGCCTTCAGCGCCGCGGCATAGCGCGCGCGCACGACCGCGTCGCTGGTGTCGATCTCCACCAGCCGCGCCGATTCGGCATCGACGAGCCGCACGACGCCGGCGTTCGGCAGCGCGCGTTCGGCGGGGTCGTCGAGCACGACGGCGACGACATCGTGGCGCTGGGCCAGTCGCGTCAGCGGCTTCTCGATGTCCTTGCTCACGAAGTCCGAGAGCACGAAGACGATGCTCCGGTGCGCCAGCAGCCGCGCGGCGTAGTCGAAGCCCGCGCCGAGGTCGGTGCCGCGCGCGCCGGGCGGCCAGGCGAGCACGTCGCGCACGAGCCGGAGCGCGTGCCGCCGTCCCTTCCGCGGCGGCACCACGTGTTCGACCCGGTCGGACTGGAGGAGCAGGCCCACACGATCGTTGTTGCGCGTCGCGGTGAGCGCGAGCACGGCGGCCAGCTCGGCGGCCACGCCCTGCTTGTCGCGCTCCCCCGCCCCGCCCCGGCTCGACCCGGAGCAGTCGACGAGCAGCATCACCGTGAGTTCGCGCTCCTCGACGAAGCGCTTGACGAAGAGGCGGCGCATGCGCGCGCTGACGTTCCAGTCGATCGTGCGGACCTCGTCGCCGGGCTGGTACTCGCGCACCTCGGCGAACTCCATCCCCATGCCCTTGAACACCGAGTGGTACTCGCCGGTGAAGCGCGCGTTCACGAGGCCGCGCGTGCGCAGCTCGATGCGCTTGACCTGGCGCAGGACCTCGGGCGGGACGGCGCCCGCGCCGTGCCGCCGGTCGGCGGCACGGCGGCCCCGGTCGGGGCTCACGCGCTCAGGGCGCGGGAACGGCCGCGAGGACACGTGCGATCACCTCGTCACTCGTCACGTTCTCGGCCTCGGCCTCGTAGGTGAGCAGCACGCGATGCCGCAGCACGTCGACCGCCATCGCCTTCACGTCGTCGGGAGAGACGAAATCGCGGCCGCGCAGGTAGGCGTGCGCGCGCGCGGCCTGCGCCAGCGCGATCGTCGCCCGCGGGCTGGCGCCGTACTCGACCAGCGGCACGAGGTCGGCCAGGCCGGCCGCCTTCGGCTCGCGCGTCGCGTGGATCAGGTCGACGATGTAGTCGACAAGCCGGTTGTCGAGGAAGAGCCCCGCGATCTGCTTGCGCGCCTCGAGCAGGTGCACGGGGTCGGCGACCTGCTGGACCGGGATCGCCTCGCCGCCAGCCATCCGCCGCATGATCTCCCGCTCCTCGTCGCGGGTCGGATACCCGACGCGCAGCTTCAGCATGAAGCGGTCGACCTGCGCCTCGGGGAGCGGGTAGGTCCCCTCCTGCTCGATCGGGTTCTGCGTGGCCAGCACGAGGAACGGTTCCTCGAGGATGAAGCTCGTGCCGCCGATCGTGACCTGCTTCTCCTGCATCGCCTCGAGCAATGCGGCCTGCACCTTCGCGGGCGCGCGGTTGATCTCGTCGGCGAGCACGATGTTCGCGAAGATCGGGCCGCGCTTCACCGAGAAGGTCGCCGTCTGCTGGTCGAAGACCTGGGTCCCGACGACGTCGGCCGGCAGGAGGTCGGGCGTGAACTGGATCCGGCTGAACGTCGTCTTCACCGTCTCGGCGAGCGTGCGCACGGTGAGCGTCTTGGCCAGGCCCGGGACGCCCTCGAGCAGCACGTGGCCGCCGGTGAGGAGCGCGATCAGGAGGCGCTCGACCATCGCCTGCTGGCCGACGACGCGCCGGCCGACCTGTTCGAGGATGTCGTTGGTGAGCTTGTGGGTCTCGAGGGGCGGCTGCGGCATCAATCGTTCCCGGAACTGGTGAGGGCCTGCACGAGCATGCGTTCCTTGGCCGTGAGCGTCCGGACCTCGCCCGGCTCGAGCGAGCCGAGCCGGACCGGACCGAATGACGTGCGGACCAGGCGAAGGACCTCGAGGCCCACGGCATCGCAGAGCCGCCGCACCTCGCGCGTGCGGCCCTCGCGGATCGTGATCGAGAGGTCCCACGTGCGTGGCTGCGTCCCCGGCTGCACCTCGACCGATTCGGGGCGCACCAGGCCATCCTCCAGCTCGACGCCCTCGCGGATCGCCGCGGCCGCCGCCTTCACCGACCCGCGCACGGTCGCGACATAACTCCGTTCTACACCGGTCGAGGGGTGCGTGAGCCGATGGGCCGCGTCACCGTCGGTCGTGAGGAGCAGGACCCCCTCGGTCATGTAGTCGAGCCGCCCGACGTAGGTGAGCCCGGGCTCCTTCGGGACGAGCTCGAAGACGGTGCGCCGGCCCTCGGGATCGGCGGCCGTCGTGAGCACGCCGGCCGGCTTGTTCAGCACGAACCACTTGGCGGGAGCGGGCAGCGCGACCCGGCGCCCGTCCACCGCGATCGTGTCACGCGCCGGGTCGACCGACTGTCCGGTGCGCGCGACGGTCCCGTTGACGGTCACGCGACCCGCCGCGACGAGCTCCTCGGCCTTCCGGCGCGAGGCGACCCCCGCACGCGCCAGGGCGCGGTGGATGCGCATGGCGTCGTCGCTCACGCGGGCTGCGGCTCCGCGACCGGCACGCCCGGATCCCCCGCCTTGCGCAGCGCGATCGCGAGTTCGTCCACGCGCGGCAGCTCCTCGAGATGCCGCAGCGCGAACTGTTCGAGGAACGCGGGCGTCGTCCCGTAGAGCAGCGGACGCCCCAGCCCCTCGGCGCGGCCAACGACATCGATCAGCCCGCGCTCGTGCAGCGAGCGGATCACGGCCCCGACGTCCACGCCGCGGATCTCGGAGATCTCGGCGCGCCCGATCGGCTGCCGATAGGCGACGATCGCCAGCGTCTCGAGGGCGGCCGGTGAGAGCCGCGTCGGCCGCACCGCGAGCTGCGCGCGCTCGATCGCCTCGGTGTATTCCGGCCGCGTCAGCACCTGCCAGCCGCCGCCGACGTCCACCAGCTCCACGCCATGACCGTCGACGTCGTAGTGCTCGCGCAGTTCGTCGAGCGCCGACTGCAGCGCCGCGGGCGAGGCCTCGGCGTCCAGGGCAGCCAGTTCGTCGGTCGGGATCGGGCGCGGGCTCGCGAAGAGCGCGGCCTCAAGCAGCTTCGCCAGCGAGTTCACGGCGGATCTCCACGTCGGCAAAAGGTCGGGGTTGGGTGAGGTGCAGCTCGCTGCGCTTCGCGAGCTCGAGCAGGGCGAGCAGCCCGCTCAGCACCTCCCAGGGCTCGGCGCCGGCGCGCACCACGTCGCGCCACCGCGCGTGGGCGCGCAGCTGCAGCACCGCGCGCACGGTCTCCATCGCGCCGTCCACGTCGAGGGCGCGCGGGATCACCTCGTGGATCGACGGCTTGCGCGAGGCGCGCAGCACCCGATCGACCGCGACCAGGAGGTCCGAGAGCGAGAGCGCGAGCGGCGCCGGCGGCGGCGCGGCGGCCTGCGCGAGATACGAGCGCCCGAACCGGTTGCGGCGATCCTCGCCCAGCTTCTCGAGCACATCGACCACTTCGCGCATCTGCTGGTACTCGAGGAGGCGGCGCACGAGTTCCGCACGCGGGTCCTCCCACTGGTCGAGGCCGTCCTTCCGCGGGAGCAGCATCTGCGCCTTGATGCGGATCAACCGCGCCGCCATCTCGAGGTACTCGGCCGCCTCGTTCAGCCTGAGCTCGTGCATCCGCGAGAGGAACTGACCGCAGATGCGCGCGACGGGGATGTCGTAGATGTCCACCTGCTCGTCGCGGATCAGCGCCAGCAGCAGGTCGAGGGGGCCGTTGAAGCCGTCGAGGTCAACGACGAAGGTGCCGTCGGCCGGGGAGGCGGTCGCAGGATCGCGCGCGGTGGCAGGCGCCGTCACGAGGTCCACGGGTTGGGAAGCAGGTAGGGCGCGACGAGGCGGAGCGAGAGCCCGCCGAGGTAGGTCACCGGCGTCATCCAGAACATGATGATCGGGCGTCCCACCGTCAGCAGCACGAGCAGGATCAGGAAGCCCATCCCCGCCAGCCGCTGATACCGGATCGCCCACGCCGGGGGGAGCAGGTACTTCATCACGTGCGAGCCATCCAGCGGCGGGATCGGCAGCAGGTTGAACACCGCCAACAGCAGGTTGAAGAAGACGCCGAACTGGAACATCAACTGGACCAGCGCGAGTGTCGGCGCGAGCGCGGTCGCGCCGCGCCCGAGGAGACCGAGCCCGATCACCGCGAAGGTGAGCAGCACCGCGAGCACGAGATTCACGAACACACCGGCGAGCGACACGATGATGTCCCCGCGGCGCAGCTCGCGGTACAGGCTCGGATTCACCGGCACCGGCTTGGCGCCGCCGAAGATGAAGCTGCCGTTCGAGAGGAACCAGGTGGCCGCCGGCATGATCACCGTGAGCACGGGATCGATGTGCTTGAGCGGGTTCCAGGTGAGACGGCCGAGGGCCTGCGCCGTGTTGTCACCCTGCTTGAGGGCGGCGTAGCCATGCGCGTATTCGTGCGCCACCATCGAGAAGAGCACGATCGGGGCGAACAGGAGGAACCGTTCGAAGCTTTCCAAGGTCTATTGCGGCGCACGGCTGGAGTGAGGCCCATCACGGGCAGTCGGGGCGAAAGGTAGACCCCTGCGTGGGCGGAGTCAAAGTGCCGCCGTCACTTGACTTAGGCCGCGTTGGCGCCTAGGATTCTCCGGCTCAGGGCGCGTGGGTCCGCGCGTACCGGGAGATCCATCACCAACCATCTGCTGAGAGTCACGTCCGTGCCGAGAATCGCGTCCGCGAAGAAGAACATGCGCAAGACCCGCGCAGCGACCGTCCGCAATCGCGCGCAGCGTGCCGCGCTCCGGACCGCGATGAAGACCGCGGGCACCACGGAGTCGTCGCCGGTGGAGCGCCTGAAGGCGACGCAGCTCCTCGATCGCGCGGCGCGGAAGGGGCTGATCCACAAGAATGCGGCGGCGCGGCAGAAGTCGAAGTTGGCAAAAAGAAAGTAGAAAGTAGAAAGTAGAAAGTGAGGCGCCGGGCCCATGGGGCCGGCGCCTCTGTGCTTTCCCGCGACTTCCCGCTTTCTACTTTCTACTTTCTACTTTCTACAGCGCGCAGCGCTCAGAGTGCCGCCAGCTCTCCCCCGCACCGCTCGCAGTACCACTCGGTCGGGTAGTTGAACGTCCCGCACTCCTGGCACTTGAGCGTCTTGATCGCCTGCGAGGTCCGCGGCGTCGGGCGCCCGAGGGGTCCCGGCGGTTCGTCCTCGCGTGGTGCGGGGGCCGGTGCCGATGGACCCTCGGCGGCCGGCGCTGCCGCGGGCGCTGCCGCGGGCGCTGCCACCGGCGCCACCGCGGCGGCTGGACGCACGGGCGTCGGCGCGAGCACTACGTGAGGCTCTGCAGCCGCAGCGGGTGCGGGTGAAGCCGCAACCGGTGCCACCGCATCGACCGGAGGCCGCGCCGGGGTCGGCGAACGCGGCGCGACGCTCGGACCGGTCGCCGGCTCGGACTCGGCCGGCACCGGCCGCGACGCACGCGGGACCGGGACCGGCTGCGGGATCGGCACGGGTGTCGAGACGCGACCCACCACCGAGTTCAGGAACGCGAGTTCGTCGAACGACGGCGCGCCCGCGATTTCCGTCGGCTTCCTGGCGGGGGGCGCTGCCGGCGCGGAAGGGGCCTCGCGCGGCGCCGACGGCAACTGCCCTCCCCCGGACTCGGCCGCCGCCGCGACCCCGGCGATCCCGACACGCGCCTCGTTCACGAGACGCTGGGTCCGCTCCCACGCACCGGTCTTCGTCTCGCGCTCCTTCTCGAGCTGCGCGATCGTCGCGTTCAGGACCGTCAGCTTCTTGGTCCACTCCTTCGGATCGTACTCGCCGACCTCGGCGCGCAGTTCGCCCTCGAGACGCTCCTCGTGCACGAGCGCCAGGCGCTCCTCCAGCGCGACCACCGCAGCGCGGTCCTCCTCGATGCCGTCCGCGAGCCCCTCGGCCTCGGCGGCCGCTCGCACCTGCAGGTCGGTCTGCTTCGTGAGGTACTCGGTGCGCAGACGGGTGAACACGTGCTCGGGCGTCGCCGCACGACGCTCCTCGAGCTTGGCGAGGTAGCCTTCGTGCTTCCGGCGCTCGGCGAGCAGTTGCTCCAGCGCTTCGAGACGGGACGATTCCGACTTGGGCATCACGATTCCGGTGACATGAACGGTACCACTTTCCCGACCGACCGCGCAGCCAGCAGGATCCGCGCGGCGTGCTCCAGGCTCTCCATCCGCTGATGCGCGAGGCGCAGTGACGGGCCCGCGGTCACCGCGCCGTGATTCGCCATCAGCCATGCATCGTGGCCGTCCAGCAGCGGGATGAATCGGTCGGCCAACGCCTTCGTGCCCGGCGTCGCGTAGGGCACGAGAGCGACCGGTCCCACCGAGTACACCAACTCCGGCAGCACGTTCTGGGGCAACGTCTCGCCGGCGACGGCGAAGCCGGTCGCCGCCGGCGGGTGCGCGTGCACCACGGCACCGACGTCCGGACGGCCCCGATAGATCGTGAGATGCACCGCGAGCTCGGACGACGGCGAGCGCCTCCCGCGGACCCGCTCACCCGCGAGCGTGACCTCGACGAGGTCGGCGCCGGTGACATCCACCTTCGACATGCCCGCCGGCGTCACGAGGATCCGATCCGGTCCCAGTCGGACGGAGACATTCCCGTCCTGCCCGGCGATCAGCCCCCGATCGTACAGCCGCCGGCAGACCTGCACGATCCCGCGCCTCGCCTCCGCTGCTCCGGGGGTCGGCACGGGCCGTTCAGTCAGCCAAGCGGTAGACGATCCGACCACCAACGACGGTACAAATCGCGGCACCGCGCAGTTTCTGGCCACCATACGGCGTATTGCGGCCCTTGGACCGGAATCTCGAGGGGTCCACGGTCCACTCGCGGGTCGCGTCGAACACCGACACGTCCGCGGGACTCCCCTTCGCAAGGGTACCGCCCGGCAGGTGGAAGACCTTCGCCGGCAGACAGGACATCCGGTCGACCAACTGCGGGAGCGTGAGGATACCCGGCTCCAGCAGCCAGGTCACATTGACGCCGAGCGCCGTCTCGAGTCCGACGATGCCGTTGGGCGCGTCGGCGAACTCGCGCTCCTTCTCGTCGTAGTGATGCGGCGCATGGTCGGTCACGAGGAGGTCGATCGTGCCGTCCTTGAGGCCCTGCTGGAGCGCCGCGACGTCGCGCGCCTCGCGCAGCGGCGGATTCATCTTGGCATTGGTGTTGTAACCCTCCACCGCCTCGTGCGTGAGCGAGATGTGGTGGCTGCAGACCTCGGCCGTGACGTGCACGCCCTGCTCCTTCCCCCACCGCACGAGGTCCACCGAGCCCTTCGTGCTCAGGTGGCAGAGATGGATGTGCCCGCCGGTCAGCTTGGCGAGCAGGATGCACCGCGCGACGTCGATCTCCTCCGCCTCGTCCGGGATGCCCTTGAGCCCGAGCCGCGCCGAGACGACGCCCTCGTGCATCGAGCCGCCGTGCGCGAGGGACATCACCTCGCAATGTTCGACGACGGGGATGCCGAAGGTCTGCGCGTACTCGAGCGCGGTACGCATGAGGTGCGAGTTCTCCACCGGACGGCCGTCGTCGCTGACCGCGACCGCGCCGGCCGCGACCATCTCGCCGAATTCGGCCAGCGTCTCCCCCTGCTGGCCGACGGAGATCGCGCCGTACGGGTAGACGCGGGCGAACCCGGCGGCCTCCCCCTGACGCTTCACGAACCCGACGGTCGCCTGATTGTCCGTGACGGGTTTCGTGTTGGGCATCGCACAGACGGCGGTGAACCCACCCGCGGCCGCCGCGTGCGCGCCGCTGGCGACCGTCTCGACGTCCTCGCGTCCCGGCTCGCGCAGGTGCACGTGCACGTCGATCATCCCGGGCGCCACGACGAGTCCCTGGCACTCCACGATGTCGGCGCCGTCGGGGCCGGCGATCCTTCCGCCGACCGCCGCCACCTTGCCGTCCACCAGCAGCAGGTCGCCGACGGCGTCGAGCCCCTGCGACGGATCGACGAGGCGACCGCCCCGGAGGAGCACCGGCGTGTGGGAGCCGTGCGCGCTGTTCGACGCGCTCACGAGGGGCCTCCCTTGGCGACGTCGGCGAGCGCGGCCTTCTGGCCGGCGAGGAGATACAGCACGGCCATCCGGACGGCGACGCCGTTGGTCACTTGGTGGAGGATCACGGAGTGCGGGCCATCGGCCACGTCGGAGTCGATCTCGACCCCGCGATTCATCGGGCCGGGGTGAAGGATGAGGAGTTCGCGCTTGGCGTTCTCGAGCCGCGCGCGCGTGACGCCGAAGACGCGGTTGTATTCGCGGAGCGAGGGGATGTAACCGCCCTGCATCCGTTCGAGCTGGAGGCGCAGGACGTTGAGCGCCTCGGCCCACTCGATCGCGGCCTCGACGCGGTCGAACACCTGGACGCCCATCTCGCGGATCGCGCCGGGCAGCAGCGAGCGCGGGCCGCAGACCGCGACCTCGGCGCCCATCGCCTGGAGGCCGAAGATGTTCGAGCGCGCGACGCGCGAGTGGAGCACGTCGCCGACGATGCAGACGCGGCGCCCCTCGAGCGAGCCGAGCTTGTCGCGCAGCGTGAGCAGGTCGAGCAGGCCCTGCGTGGGGTGCTCGCAGGTCCCGTCGCCGGCGTTGATGACGTTCGACTCGATGCGCTCGGCGAGGAAGCGCGCGGCGCCCGAACCCGGGTGGCGCACGACGACCATGTCGATGCGCATCGCCTCGAGATTGCGCGCCGTGTCGACCAGGGTCTCGCCCTTCGAGACGCTCGAGCCCGACGCGGCGACGTTGACCGTGTCGGCCGACATCCGCTTCTCGGCGAACTCGAACGAGATGCGGGTGCGCGTCGAGGGCTCGAAGAAGAGGTTCACGACGGTCATCCCGCGGAGCGTCGGCACCTTCTTGATGGTCCGCTCGCTGATCTCCTTCAGCGGCTCGGCGACATCCAGGATGGTGGTGATCTGCTCGCGGGTGAGTCCGGAGAGCCCCAGGAGGTCCTTGCCGAGGACCGTCGTCACGGGACGCCGCCAGCGCCGTCGGGGGCGCCCAGCACGACGACCTCGTCGCGGCCGTCGAGGGCCGGGACGAAGACGTCAACGCGCCCGCCGGGGCCGACATCGAGCTTCTTGCCGACGACGTCCGCGTGGATCGGGAGTTCGCGGCCGCCGCGGTCGATGAGGACGGCGAGCATGATGCGCGCGGGGCGGCCGAAATCGGCGAGCTCGTCGAGGGCCGCGCGGATGGTGCGGCCGGTGTAGAGCACGTCGTCGACGATCACGACGACCTTGTCCTCGAGCGCGCTCGGCAGGTGCGTCTTCCCGACGACGGGACGCGGACCGACCGTCTGGAGGTCGTCGCGATAGAGCGTGATGTCGAGGGCGCCGCGCGGGATGTCCACCGACTCGCGGTCGCGGATGACGTCGGCGATCCGGTCGGCGATCTGGACCCCGCGGCGCTGGATGCCGACGAGCACCAGGCGGTCGGTGCCCTCATTCAGCTCGAGGATCTCGTCCGCCATGCGGGAGATCGTGCGCGCGACGGCGCGCGCGTTCAGGACGACGGAAGGGGACGAGGACATCCCCACAAATATGCGGTGCCGCGCCGGTTTACGGGAGCGGACCCGGCGGCGAGGTCGCGGATCGACCCGCCGATCAGGCGGCGTGCTGGGCCGGTCGGTCGAGGCGGTCGCTGCGTCGGGCGAGGTAGACCTTCTCGGCCCCGGGGCCGATCACCTCGGCCACCACCGGCCGGACGATCGTCCCGATCAGGCGGCCCTGCTCGTCGAACAGCTGCACTTGGTTGTCGCTGGTCCTGGTCATCCTGGGTTCCATGGGTTGCTCCTGCGTTCACAACATCTGACACCGGGTGCTGGATGAAGGTTTGCCCCCCGGGGTCACGGGTTCATCACGGACGTGTGTGGAGCGCGTTGCGAAGTGTCAGGAGCGCGTGAAGCCGGCCCCGGCCGGCTCACAGCCGACGGCTTCACCACGAAGGCTCGAAGGCTCGAAGAAGGGCGAAGACTTCAACGGCTGTTTGAAAGGAGGCGTGGCAAACAGACCCGCCCCCGCACCCCCTCAAGTGGCGGTTGCGTCCTTCGCCGTTCTTCACCCCGTCGTGCCTTCGTGGTGACCGCCGTTGCGGTCCGGAAACGACGATCGGCAGGCCCCGCTGGGGAGCCTGCCGTTCGATCGCGATGCATCACGGACGGGGTGGGATTCGAACCCACGGTACGCTATGAACGTACACACACTTTCCAGGCGTGCGCCTTAAACCACTCGGCCACCCGTCCCCGGACGAGGACCGGCGGCCCGGAACGGGACGGCGCTCCTCCTGAAACGACGACGCGCCGGGGGGACCCAGCGCGTCGGGTGCTGCAACCCCTTGGACGGACAGGGTGAGATTCGAACTCACGATACCGTTGCCGGTATGCCGGTTTTCGAGACCGGTGCCTTCAACCACTCGGCCACCTGTCCAAGAGACCGGAAAACTAGACGGGGCGCGGAGATGGGTCAACGGGCCACGCCCGTTGGGGAACGCTTCGAACGCGCGCCCGGTTGATCCCGAATGTCCCGTCTCGCCCTTCTCGTCCTCGGCGTGGCCCTCGTCGCCGGACGATCCGGCGCCCAGGCGCCGGCCGCACCGGCGGCATCGGTGCCGAAAGCTGCCGCCGCCGACTCCTTCCCGAGCGCCGACCGCCCGACCTCGGCGATCGTCGCGCCGCGCTGGATCGCCGAGGATCGCCGCGACGCGTTCGGCGAGGCCGAGCGCGTCATGCAGGCGCTGAGGATCGGACGCGGGATGCGGGTCGCCGACATCGGCGCCGGGGACGGCTACTACGTCGCCAGGCTCAGCGAGCGCGTGGGACCGGACGGACTGGTGTTCGGCGAGGATATCGAACCGCGCTACCTCGCGCTGCTCCGCGACCGCGTCGAGCGCGCCGGGTGGAAGAATGTCCGCGTGATCGAAGGCACGGAGGACGACCCGCGGCTCGCGCCGGCGAGCATCGACGTCGCCCTCATGATCCACATGTATCACGAGATCACCTCGCCGTTCGCGCTGCTGCACCGGCTCTCCGGCG
Source organism: Gemmatimonadaceae bacterium (assembly GCA_031396725.1). GTDB lineage: Bacteria > Gemmatimonadota > Gemmatimonadetes > Gemmatimonadales > Gemmatimonadaceae > Pseudogemmatithrix. The sequence continues at coordinate 34,626 of JANNLH010000011.1, forward strand.
CGATGCGGCCGGGTGGCCGGCTCGGCGTGCTGGACGTCGATGCGCCGACCGACCGCCACGGCACGCCGCCGCGACTGCTGGCCTGCGAGTTGGGCGCGCTCGGCTACCAGCGAGTGCGACGTGTGGAGATGCCGGACGGCGCGTACCTGCTGATCTTTGCCGCGCCGGACTCCGCCCGGCGCACACAGAGCGCGGCCGACGTCCGCGCGCGCGTCGCCGCCGCGCGCTGCCGCGCCTAGCTCCGCCGCGAGCGGAAGAACTCCGTCAGCACCGCCGCGCACTCGGCCTCGCGCACCCCGCCCTGCACTTCCGGGCGATGGTTCAGCCGCGGGTTGCGCAGGAGGTCGTGCACCGACCCCGCCATGCCCGCCTTGTCGTCCCACGCGCCGAAGACCACCCGCCCGACCCGGGCGAGCACGATTGCGCCGGCGCACATCGCGCAGGGCTCGAGCGTCACGTAGAGCGTTGCGCTCGTGAGGCGCGTCTCGCCGACGGCGTAGGCCGCCGCGCGCAGCACGCGCATCTCGGCATGCTGTGTCTGGTCCTTCGCGCCGATCATCGCGTTGGCGCCGCGCGCCATCACCGCGCCGTTGTGCACCAACACCGCGCCGACGGGCACCTCGCCGGCCTGCGCGGCCTTCGCCGCCTCGGCCAGCGCGTCGCCCATCCACCAGGCGTCCTCCTCGCCGCGCGTCGCGAAGGTGACCGGCCCGCTCACGCGACCCGGCTCACGCGACCTTCGTGAACGCGAGCGCGTCGCCGGCCGCGCTGACGCGGATCCGGTCGCCATCCGCGAACTTGCCTTCGAGCAGTTCGATCGCGAGCGGGTTCTGCAGCATCCGCTGGATCGCGCGCTTGAGCGGCCGCGCCCCGAACGCCGGCTCGTAGCCCTCGGCCGCGATCAGCGCCTTCGCCTCGTCCGTCACCTCGATCGTGATCTTCCGGTCGGCGAGCAGCCGGTCCATCCGCTTGAGCTGCAGGTCCACGATGTGCGCGATCTGCTCCTCGCCCAGCGGCTTGAAGATCACGATGTCGTCCACGCGATTCAGGAACTCGGGCTTGAAGTGGCCGCGCAGCGCATTCGTGACCTGGGTCTCCACCAGCGCCCAGTCGCGGGTGCCCTCTTCGAGGATCCAGCTCGAGCCGATGTTCGAGGTCATGATGATGACCGCATTCCGGAAGTCGACCGTGCGCCCCTGGGAGTCGGTGAGCCGCCCGTCGTCGAGGATCTGGAGCAGGATGTTGAACACGTCGGCGTGCGCCTTCTCGATCTCGTCGAAGAGGATCACGCTGTACGGCCGGCGGCGGACCGCCTCGGTGAGCTGGCCCCCTTCCTCGTAGCCGACGTAGCCGGGCGGTGCACCGATGAGCCGCGCGACCGCGTGCTTCTCCATGTATTCCGACATGTCGATCCGCACCATCGCCTGCTCGTCGTCGAACAGGAACTCGGCGAGCGCGCGCGCGGTCTCGGTCTTGCCGACACCGGTGGGGCCGAGGAAGATGAACGAGCCGATCGGACGGTTGGGGTCCTGCAGGCCGGCGCGCGAGCGGCGTACGGCGTTCGCCACCGCAGTCACGGCCTCGGTCTGCCCGACCACGCGCTTGGCGAGCTCCTGGTGGAGCTTCGTCAGCCGCTCGCGCTCCGACTCGAGCATCCGCGAGACGGGGATGCCGGTCCAGCGCGCGACGATCTCGGCGATGTCGTCGGCGGTGACCTCCTCCTTCAGGAACTGGGCGCCGCCGGTCTTCTGCGCGGTCAACTGCTCCTCGACCCGCTTGAGCTCCTGTTCGAGCTTGGGCACGGTCCCGTACTGGATCTCCGCCGCCTTGCCGAGGTCGCCGGCGCGCGTGACGCGGTCCACCTCGGTGCGGGCCTCCTCGAGCTGCTGCTTGAGCTTGCCGACGTTCCCGAGCGCGTCCTTCTCGAGTTGCCACTGCGCCTTCATGCCGCCGCTCTGCTCGCGCAACTGGGCGAGCTGTTGCTCGATCGTCCCGCGGCGCTCCTTCGAGGCGGCGTCCTTCTCCTTGGCGAGCGCCTGGCGTTCGATCTCGAGCTGGACGATGCGCCGCTCGACCTCGTCGATCTCCTGCGGCAGCGAGTCGATCTCGATCCGCAGGCGCGACGCGGCCTCGTCCATCAGGTCGATGGCCTTGTCCGGCAGGAAGCGGTCGCCGATGTACCGGTTGGAGAGCGTCGCCGCCGCGACCAGCGCGCTGTCGGTGATGCGCACACCGTGGTGCGACTCGTAGCGCTCCTTGAGGCCGCGCAGGATCGCGATGGTGTTCTCCACCGTGGGTTCGCCGACGAAGACCGGCTGGAAGCGGCGCTCGAGCGCCGGATCCTTCTCGACGTGCTTGCGGTACTCGTCGAGCGTCGTCGCGCCGACGACGCGGAGTTCGCCGCGCGCCAGCATCGGCTTCAGCATGTTCCCCGCGTCCATCGACCCCTCGGCCTTCCCCGCCCCGACGATCGTGTGCAGCTCGTCGATGAAGACCACGAACTGCCCCTGGCTGGCGGTGATCTCCTTGAGCACGGCCTTGAGGCGCTCCTCGAACTCGCCCCGGAACTTGGCGCCCGCGATCAGCGCGCCGAGGTCGAGCGAGACGAGCCGCTTGTTGCGCAGCGACTCCGGCACGTCCCCGTTCACCATCCGCTGGGCGAGTCCCTCGGCGATCGCGGTCTTGCCGACGCCGGGCTCGCCGATGAGCACCGGATTGTTCTTGGTCCGGCGCGAGAGCACCTGCACCACGCGGCGGATCTCCTCGTCGCGGCCGATCACCGGGTCGAGCTTTCCCCTGCGCGCGTCCTCGGTGAGGTCGCGCGTGAACTTCGCCAGCGCCTGGTACTGATTCTCCGGCGTCTGGTCGGTGACCTTGTGCGCGCCGCGGACCGCCTGCAGCGCGTCGAGGAGCCCCGCCCGGGTCACGCGCTGCGCCTTCAGCAGGTTCGCCGTCTCGGCGCCCTTGGTGTCGGCGAGCGCGATCAGCAGGTGCTCGGTCGAGACGTACTCGTCACCGAGCGACTTGGCCTGCTTCTCCGCGGTGTCGAGGACGGCACTGAGCTCACGCGCCAGATTGGGCTGCGCGTCGCTCTGCTTGGGGTAGCGCGCGATCTCGCGCGTCAACGCCTCCTGCAGCGCGGGGATTCCGACCCCCATCTTCTGCAGGATCGGCACGACGATGCCCTCGTCCTGCCCGAGGAGCGAGAGCAGCAGATGCGTGTCGTGGACGAGCGGATTGCCGTTGCGCCGCGCCTGGGAAATGGCGTCGGTCAGGGCCTCGCTCGACTTCACGGTGAGACGGTCGGGATTCAGCATGGTGAGTACGGAGGAAGGCAACTCTCGCGCCCATCAACCTACGCCGTTTCGGCGGGATTGGTGACCGCCGTGGCGGGACCATCGGTCCCGCCAAGCCGGTTCGTCAGGGCGCGTCGGGGATCTCCCGGAAGGTCCGGCCGTCGGCGGCGCGGTGCGAGATCCGCTGCCGATCGCACCACTCGAGGAACGGGATCAGGTACTTCCGCGTGATCCCGAGCGCATCGCGCAACTCGGCGGGCGAATAGACCTGCCCCGGCCGCACAGCCGTCTTCAGGCGCCGCAGCAGTTCCTCGACGCCTTCGCGGGCCCACCATCGATCGAGCGCGACGGGCACCACCGAGCGCTCGCCTCCGAGCAGCTTGAGCAGCGCCGGGACCTCGCCACCGTAAGCCGAGATCAACTCGGAGACCGACGGCGGTTCGACACCCGCCTCGCGGAGCGCCGCGAGCAGCCGGTCCCTCGCGGCGACGGCACCCTGCGCCGCGCCCGGGACGAACCCCGCTCGGCGGACCCACGGGCCCTCCACTTCCACCGCGCCGGCGCGCGCGGCACGACGGATGACCTCGTCCGCAAGCTCGCCATTCGGCGAGAGCGCCGCGCGCGCCGTCTGCCGGTCGAGACCCGGCGCGAGCGGCGTCTCGGCGTGGGTCCGCGCAACGAGCGCCACGAGGCGGGCCCGCATCTGTTCGAGCACCGTCGACGCGACCAGACGGTCGCCGATGCGCGCCGCGCGCACGGCGTCCTTCACCAGCCGCTCCGCCTGCGCGGGTCGCACACCGAGCCGGATGGCGAGCCCGCGCACGCCGAGTCCCGCGGGACCCGCGTCCGCGATGAGCCAGCCGAGCCGTTCCTCCACGCTCGCGCCCGCGTGGGGCCAGGGCCGGGCGCGCGCGCCAGGCGGCGAGGGATCGGTCACGATGCCGCCGCCGATCGTGCCGTGCGGTGTACCCCCGCGGAGCACGAACCGGTCGCCGGCACGCGCCACCACGGGCGCGTCGAAGATCAATCGCGCCGTCCGGATCGCCCCCGGCGCGAGGGGGCCGGCCGAGGGCGCGACGACGACGCGGGCGCCGACCTCGGCCGTCCCCAGATGGAACCGCAGGCGACGACGCGGACCGACCGGTGCGACCCCCTCGAGCAGGGAGACGTCGGCACGCAGGACGCGGCTCGCGCTCCACGGGTCGCCGTCCCGGACGACCACCGCATCGTGCGCCACGTCGGAGCGCTCGAGTCCCGCCAGGGCGACGGCGACGCGCGCGCCCGGCAGGGCCTTGGGCGTGGAGGTGCCGTGCGACTCGACGCTCCGTACGCGCGCCGCGAGACCCGCCGGGAGCAGCCGGACCATCTGGTCACGCTCGAGCGTGCCGCTCCACGCGGTGCCGGTCACGACGGTCCCGGCGCCCGCGACCGAGAAGACGCGGTCGACCGGCATCCGCCAGAGGTCGTCCGGGTCGCGCGCCGGGACGGTGCGCGCCGCCGCGGCGAGCGCGGCCTTGAGCGCCTCAAGCCCCGCGCCCGTGTGCGCCGAGACCGGAACGATTGCCGCGTCCCCGAGCGCCGTGCCGGCGATCGCGTCGCGCACGTCCTCGCCCACCAGGGTGAGCAGCGTCTCGTCGGCGAGGTCGGACTTGGTGAGCGCGACGACTCCGGCACGCACGCCCAGGAGTCCGAGGATCGCGAGGTGCTCGCGCGTCTGCGGCATCACGCCCTCGTCCGCCGCGACCACCAGCAGCGCGACGTCGATCCCGGTCGCGCCTGCGAGCATCGTGCGCACGAAGGCCTCGTGCCCCGGCACATCGACGACGCCGACCGTGCCGATCCCCTCGAGCAGGAGCGGCGCGAAGCCGAGCGCGATCGTGATGCCGCGCCGCTTCTCCTCGGGGAGTCGGTCGGTGTCCACGCCGGTGAGTGCGCGCACGAGCGCGGTCTTGCCGTGGTCGATGTGACCGGCGGTGCCGACGATCACCGGGCGAGCGCCTCCCAGCTGATCCAGGCACGCATCGGCCGGCCGTCGGCGAGGTGCTCCTCGAGGAACTCGCGCAGCAGGCGCTGGTGCGCCCGCGCGGTCGGGGCGTCGAGCGGATCCCCCGCGTCGCCCCCGAGCCAGCGACCGAGCACGCGCCGCGCCTCCGGCGGCAGCGCACGGGCGCCGGGTGCCGCCGCCGCGCACGCGGTGCAGAGCGCGCCGCCCGCACGGTGTCCGAAGCGCACGGTCTCGTCGGGCGCGAGCGGCCGGTGGCAGAGCGCGCACTCGTCGAGCGAGGGCGCGAAGCCGAGCTCGGCGACCAGGCGCCACGCCGCGGCCAATGCCCGGGCGGCGACGTCGTCATCGGACGCCGCGCCCACCGCATCGAGCCCGGCCGCCAGGACGTCGTGGAACTCGCGCGCGGAGTCATCGGTCCCGAAGCGGAGGCAGAGCTCGCTCAGCGCCGACGCCGCCCCGAAACGCTGCAGCGAGCCCGCGAGCGCCGGGCGCGCGCGCGTGGCGTCGAAGGCGGCGAGCGTGTGCAGGTCGCGCGACGGGTTGATCGAGAGCTGCGCGACGCCGCTCGTGAAGAGATCGAGGCCGTGCCCGAACCGGCTCTTCGGGCGTTTGGCGCCCCGCGCGATCACCGCCACGACCCCGGCGTCCCGCGTCGCCAGCCGCACGATGCGGGAGGTCTCGCGGAAGTCGAAGCCGTGGAGGACGATCGCCTCGGTCTGGATCACCGCTGCAACTTAAGCCCCGCGTAGAGCGTGCGCCCCGGGGCGTCGAAGCCGGCGATCTGCCGGTAGCGGACATCGCCGATGTTCTCCGCGCGCAGCTGCAGCGCGGCGCCGCGGATCAGGCGATCGGACAGTCGTGCCTCCATCGCCAGATCCACCGTAGTGAACGGCGCGAGGAACACGACCCTCGCCGGGAACGCGCCGAAATCACGATCCTCGCGCTCCCCCGTCCGGACGGCCGTCGCGCTCAGCGTGCCCCAGCGGGCGATCGCGCGCGTGAGGTGCAGCGACGCCAGATGCTCGGGGCGTCGCAGCAGACGGCCCCCCGCGACGAAGTTGTCCGACGGTGCGCTGTTGAAGCCGGCATCCACGACCCGCGTGTCGGTCCAGGTGTAACCCGCGGCGACTCCGATGCCGAGGACGCTCGGCAGCGTGAGCTCCGCCTCGATGCCGCCCGCGTTGGCCTCGGCGATGTTGTAGTAGTTGGGCTCGCCGGGCGCGGGGGGCGCGCCGGTGTATTGGATCAGGTCGCGGAATCGCTGCGCGAACCCGGTCACACGCAGCCGCGCGCCACCCGCGAGCCCGCCCTCGATGCCGACTTCGGCCGAGCGCGAGAGCTCCGGACGCAGCGCGGGGTTCCCGACGGTGAATCCGGTGGCGTAGTTCTCGAAGAAGCTCGGCGCCTTGAAGGACGTGCCGGCCGAGGCACGCACGCTGAGCGCGGGCGCCACGCGCCACGCGAGTCCCGCCCGAAGCGTGCGGAAGGTGCCGAACGCGCTGTTGTCGTCGAGCCGGCCGCCGAGCGTGTACGACAGCGCACCAACGTCGCCGAGGCCTTGCAGGTAGAGCGCCCGGTTGTCGCGCGCCGCGCGGAAGGCGTCCGGGAAGTCGCCGAACTCGCTTTCGGAGAGCGAGCGGCTGCGCTCCGCGTCGCGCGCGAACTCCGCCCCGACCGAGAGGCGCTGCGCGGCGCCGGCGCGCAGGGTCGTCCGCACGTCGGCGAGGCGTCGCGTGACGGTACCGCGCGCGCGGTATCCGTAGAAGCCGAGGGTATCGCCGACGTCGTCGGGAGTGTCGGTGGAACGCGGATGCAGGTCGTGAGCGGCCAACTGCAGCCGCGTCTCGACGCGCGGGCTCCAGCGGCGGCCGGCCTCGAGCCCGACGAGCAGGCGATGCTCGGTCCGCTCGGCGTTGCGGTCGGCGACCGAACCATCCGACTCCGTCGGGTAGCGATAGACGGACGCGTTGTAGCGCGCGGTCACGCGGACATCGGTCGCCGCATCGGGTGAGCCGCCCAGCGAGGCGACCACGCCGTCGTTGCGGTAGCCGTTGTTGAACGCGAGGATGCCGTCACTGCCGTGGTGGTCGCCCTGCAGCGACCAGGAGAATCCGGCGTGCCGACCCGCAGCGCCGAGAGAGGCACGGCGCCCGCCGTACGAGCCGGCCCCGAGTTCGGCGCTCACGCGCGCCGGCCCGTCGCCGCCGCGCGTGAAGAGCTGGATCACGCCGGTGACCGCCTCCGAGCCGTAGAGGACGCTCGCCGGACCGCGCACGACCTCGATCCGCTCGACGTCGTCGAGCGTCACGCGGCCGAGGTCGAGCACGCCGCCGGGCTCGTTCACCGGTACGCCGTCCACCAGCAGGCGCACGTAGTTGCTCTGCCCGCCGCGCACGAAGAGCGCCGTCTGCGACCCGAACGAGGAGGTGCGCGCGAGCGCCAGCCCGGCCACGCGGCGCAGCGCCTCGCCGAGGTGTGTCACGCCTTCTCGGCGCAGCTCGGCGCCGTCGAGCACGGTGACCGTGGAGGTCTGCGTGCGGAGGGCGCCGGGCTCGCGCGTCGCCGTCACGACGAGGGCCGGGAGTCGCTGGTCGGACGTGTCGCGTCCGGCCTGGGCCGCGAGTACCGTGGGGGGCGCAAACGGGGTCGCCGCCGCGAAGATGGCCGCGACGGAGAGCAGGAGCCGCTGGTTCACATCACACTCTGGATTGAAGGGTCGGTCGGATCATCGGGTCCCGCGGCCGCGGAGCGGCACGAGGACGGGGGCACCCACGGCGGGATCGCGCGCGACGACGAGTGGCCACTCGTAGACGCGTTCGAGGACATCCCCGCGCATCACCTCGGCCGGCGTCCCGGCGGCGGCGATGACACCGTGGTGGAGCAGCACCATGCGGTCCGCGAAGCGGGCCACGAGGTTGAGCTGGTGACTCACGAGCAGCACGCCCATGCCCTCGCGGGCGAGCGTGTCGAGCAGCTCGAACACCGCCATCTCGTGCGCGATGTCGAGGAAGGTCGTGGGTTCGTCGAGCACGAGCGCGCGCCCGCCCTGCGCGAGCGCACGCGCGATCCGCACGCGCTGCCACTCCCCGCCGGAGAGCGCGTCGGTGCGCCGTCCGAGGAATGGACCGACGTCGGCGAGCGCCACCGCACGCGCCACGGCCGCGCGGTCCGCTGCCGTGCGTCCGGCGAACGCACCGCCGTGCGGGTAGCGCCCGAGCGCGATGAAGTCGCGCACCTCCATCGGGAACGCCGGCTCCTCGCGCTGCGGGACCACCGCCACGCGCGCGGCGACGTCACGCCGCGCGAGCACGGCCACGTCCGCCCCGTCGAGGACGAGGCGGCCGCGCTCCGGCACCATGCGGCCGAGCAGGCCGCGGACGATCGTGCTCTTGCCGCTGCCGTTCGGGCCCACGATGGCGGTGATGCGGCCCGCCGGCGCGTCGAAGGTGATGCCGCGCACCGCGGGTTCGGCGGCGCCGGGGTACCGCAGCACCAGTTCCTCGGCGCGGATCATCGCGCGCTCCGCAGGCGCCAGAGGAAGAAGGGCACGCCGATCAGCGCGGTGACGGCGCCGAGCGGGAGTTCGGCCGGCCGCAGCACGGTGCGCGCGACGAGATCCGCCGCGACCACGAGCGCGGCCCCCGCGATCGACGCCGCCACCACGGTCTGTCGCGTCGTGCGTGCCCCGAGGGCCCGCGCGATCGCCGGCACCATCAGCCCGACGAATCCGATCAGTCCCGCACCGGCGACCGTCGCGGCCGCCAGCAGCGAGGCCGCGAGGTAGATGCGCCGCGTCGCCCGCTCGACGTCGAGCCCGAGCGAGGCGGCCGCGTCCTCCCCGAGGGCGAGCACATCGAGGTCGCGACCCCACCAGACGAGCAGCGCGATGCCGAGCGCGACGTAGAGCGCGATCCAGCGCACGCCGTGCCACTGCGCGTCCCCGACCGATCCCATCATCCACCAGAGCGCCCCGCGCACGGTGTTCTCGGGCGCGGTCGCGAGGGCGACCATGATCGCTGCGTTGCAGAACGCCCCGACGACCACGCCGGCCATCAGCAGCACGCGCGGGTCGGCCTGCGCACCGGCGGCGCGCGCCACCAGCAGCACGAGCAGCACGGCCAGCGTCGCGCCGCCGAACGCCGCGAGCGGCAGCAACCCCGGCGACGACAGGCCCAGCACGACCGAGAGCACCGCGCCGACCGCTGCGCCGCCCGACACGCCGAGCAGGTACGGCTCGGCGAGCGGGTTCCGCAGCGTCGCCTGCAGCGCGCTGCCGCTGGCCGCGAGGCCCGCGCCGACGACGAGCGCGAGCGCGACCCGCGGCAGGCGCAGCCCCTGCACGATCGAGATCGCGTGCGCATCGCCCGCGCCGCCCAGTGCGCGCCACACCTCGACGGGGGAGAGCGGCACCGAACCGCCCGCGAGCCCCGCCATGACGGCGAGCGCCAGCGCGAGGAGCAGGAGCCACCAGTGTCGGGCGGTCACCGCGGAGCGTCGCTCAGGATCAGCCTGCGCAGGTGCCGGGCCGCTTCACCCATCCGGACGCCGGGACGCCCCACGAGCATCGTGTCCACCTCGAGCACGCGCCCTTCCCGCACCGCGCGCACCGCCTGCCATCCCGGATGCGCGCGGATCGTCGCCGCGCTCTTGGGGCTCGCCAGGATCGCGTAGGGATCGCGCCGCGCGACCTCCTCCATCGAGACCTGCGGCGACGGCGCGGCGAGGTCGCCGAAGACGTTGGCGGCTCCGGCGATGTCGAGCAGCTCGCTCAGGTAGCTGCCGGCGCCGATCGTCATCAGCGGCGCGTCCCACACATGCCAGAGCACTTGCCGCGGCGAGCTGGCGCGCGGCAGCGCGCGCACGGCGGCCAGTGCCGCGTTCACCGTGTCCGCGACGAGCACGCCCCGCACCGAGTCGCCCACGGCCGCGCCGAGGATCGGGGCGATGCGCGCGAGGTCGGCGACATGATCGGTGCGCAGTGTCAGCGTCGCGATCCCGGCCGCGCGGAGCTGCGCCACCGCGACACGGTTCGATTCGCTCGCATAGAGGACGACGAGATCCGGCGTGCGGCCGAGGACGGCCTCGACGTTCGGCCCCATCCCGTCCCCGACATCGTGAACGGCGCGCGCCGCCTCGGGGAAGAGATCCCAGTGTGTGCGCCCCACGAGCCGGTCGCCCGCGCCAAGCGCGAAGAGGAGTTCGGTCGTGACCGGGTTCAGCGAGACGATCCGCGTCGCCGGCGCGCCACTCGCCAGCCGGACGGTGTCGCCGAAATCGTCGATGGTGAGGATCCGACCCGCGGTCGGCTCGGCCGTCGCGCACGCGCCGAGTGCGGCAACCGCGAGCGCGAGGCCAACTGCGAGCGAGGACGAGCGGGCGATGATCTGGCGCTGGGCGGACACGGGAACGGGCTCCTCCCGCAGGGGAGGAGCCCGGATGCACGCGAGCCCGCTCGGCCACGATCGGACGAACGCGCTGACGCCACGGCCCCTCCCCCGAGGGTGACAGTGTGTGGCGCGAACGTGGGTCGTCTCCTGGCTCGGGGCCGTCGCGCTCGCCTTCCCGACTCCCGCGGGAGTCAGTGGCTTGGAGGAGCGGACGTTCAATGCCCGTTACAGTGGCGGGGCCGCGCCGGATTCACACCGGCTTCCGTGTCCCGCGTTCGCCTTCGGTTGTCCTGCGAACCTACCCGAGCTCGTCGCGCTTGGCAAGCGCCGCGGAGAGCCGCCCCTTGAGCTGCGCACGCGATACGTAATGCTCGGCACGTTGCTGCTCGGTGGGCGACGCGAGCTGCTCGAACTCCGCGTCGAGCGCCGCCACCTCGAGTGCGAGCGACTCGGGATCCGCAGGGCGCCGGCGCGCGAATGCCGACGGTCCCCCGCGCATGAACGCCATCCCGAGGCCGAGCAGCATCGCGGCGCCGACGGCGGTCACGACGAGCATCAGTCGGAGGCCCCCGGTCGCCGCAGAGCGCCCCGGTGCGATCACGGTGAACTCCGCGCCCGCACCGACGTCCTGCGCCAGGAAGCGCTTGAACGGGCGGCCCTCCACCTCGACCGGCGTCACCTCGATCAGCCCGGCACCGTTCGCGCGCCCGCGGGGATCCTCGACCAGCACCTCCACGGCCGGCACCGCGGACTCGACCCGCAGCGCGATCGGGTCGGCATTGGCCGGCAGCTCGTAGAAGAACGAGAACTGTTTCGGCCCCGGCGCGATCGGCGCGGTGACGCGGACCCGACCGTCCGACGCCACGATCGCGTCGGCCGACACGTCCCCCTGCCCTCCGGTCACCGCGCGCACGCCCGGCGGGAGCGGCGCCTCGAACGTCGCTCCGGCGGAATCGCGCGCGACGCGCGTCAGCGAGCTGTCGTTGGAGAGCTCGTAGACCTCGATCACCGTCCGCGTCGCGCCCGAGACCGAGTCCGGCGAGGTGACGATCACGTGGCGTCCGCGCACCGTGATCGGGATCGGCGCGCTCGTCGTGTCGTACACCAGCAGCTCGGCGGTACCGCCGCGCACGACCGGCTCCCGCATCGGCGGCGTGAAGTAGGCCACGCCCGCGCGCGTCGTCGAGACGAAATAGACCGCGGTCGTGTCGCCCTCCGGTCGGTACCGGAAGCCGTAGCCCCCGTCGGCGCGCGAGCGCATCGAGTCGAGCGGTCCCGCGACGTCGCGGCCCACGCGGTGCAGCACGACCCACGCGCCGGCCACGCCGCGGACGCCGGCCCCGGCCGGGAGCACCACACGTCCGTCCACGCTGCGCACGGGAGCGACCGCCTGCGCACCGAGCGCGGCCGGGCGCCACGCCGCGAGCGACAGCAAGAGCGCGATCAGCGCGGCAGCGCGACTACGGCGTGAAGCGTCCAAAGTCCTCGGGGCGCAGCTGCGCGAGGAAGCGCTTGAGCTCCTCGGCGGAGAGATGGTCGGAATCGGCGGGTGCGGGTTCGGTCGTGCCGTCCTCGTCGCCCTCCTCGGTGAAGAGGGGCTCGGCGACGAAGATCGGCGCACCGACGCGCAAGGCGAGCGCGATCGCGTCGGACGGGCGCGAGTCCACGATGATCGGCTGTCCCCCGCGCGTGAGGTGGAGCTCGGCGAAGTAGGTCCCGTTGTGCACGCGGGTGACCTGCACCCGGCGCAGGAGCCCGCCCAGCGCGCCGATGATCGACTGCGCGAGGTCGTGCGTCATCGGACGCTCGCGTTTCACTTCGTTCAGGTGGGCCGCGATCGCCTCGGCCTCGGGGCGCCCGATCCAGATCGGCAGCGAACGCTCCCCTTCCTTCTCCTCGAGCACGAGCACGAAGGCCTGCGACGCCGCGTCGACCCCCGAGCCGGGAGACGATCACCTCGACCATGCGCGACGCCCTGGGCTCAGCGGCCGCGGACGGCGCGCTTGAGTTCGGCCACCTTGTTCGTCCGCTCCCACGTGAAGAGGCCGACCTTCTTGCCGAGCCGTTCCGTACGCTCGTGCGGGCGCCCGAAGTGCCCGTACGCCGCAGTCGGACCGTAGATCGGCTTCTTGAGGTCGAGGGCGTCGATGATGCCCTTCGGCGTCAGGTCGAACACCTCGCTCACCGCCTTCATGATCGCGAGTTCGTCCACCGCGCCGGTGCCGAACGTATCCACCATCACCGAGACCGGCTTGGCGACGCCGATCGCGTAGGCGACCTGTACCTCGCACTTCGACGCGAGCTTCGCGGCGACGATGTTCTTGGCGACCCAGCGCGCGGCGTAGGTGGCCGAGCGGTCCACCTTCGAGGGATCCTTGCCGGAGAACGCGCCGCCGCCGTGGCGCCCGTAGCCGCCGTACGTGTCCACGATGATCTTGCGCCCCGTGAGCCCGGCATCACCGTGCGGGCCGCCGATCACGAACCGGCCCGTCGGGTTGATGTGCATCTTCATCTTCTTCGAGCGCAGCTCGGGCGGGATGACCGCCTCGATGATGTCGCGCCGTACGGCCTCATGGATGGTCTTGTTCGAGACCTTGTCGGCGTGCTGGGTCGAGATCACGACCGTGTCCACCTCGACCGGCCGGCCGTCCTCGTACACGACCGAGACCTGCGACTTGCCGTCCGGCCGGAGCCAGTTCAGCGTCCCGTCCTTGCGGCGGTCGGCCAGCGCATGCGTGAGCTGGTGCGCCAGCGTGATCGGGAGCGGCATCAGCTCCTCGGTCTCGTCGCAGGCGAAGCCGAACATCATGCCCTGGTCGCCCGCGCCGCCGGTGTCCACGCCCTGCCCGATGTCGCGCGACTGCTGGCCGAGCGCGTTCAGTACCGCACACGAATCGGCGTCGAACCCGATCCCGGCCTCGGTGTAGCCGATCGCCTTGATGGTCTCGCGGACGAGCCCGCGCAGGTCCACCCACGCGTCGGTCGTCACCTCGCCGAAGATCGTCGCGAGGCCCGTCGTGACCATCGTCTCACAGGCCACGCGCGAGTGCGGATCCTTGGCGAGGAGCGCGTCGAGCACGGCGTCCGAGATCTGGTCGGCGACCTTGTCCGGGTGGCCTTCGGTGACGGACTCGGAGGTGAAGAGATGGCGATGGAGCACGGGACGGTGGGTGCGATGGTGGGCCTGCAGGGCGAAAAAATGGCCGGCGCGTTACGCCGGCCAGTCCGCAATTCGCGTCCCGAACGATAACGCCCTTACGCGAGCCCGAGCAACCCGTCGAGCAGCTCCTCGCCCAGCTCGGCCTCCAGCGCGCGGCGCAGGACCGCGGTCGCGGCGCGGGCGCTCTCGGCGCCGAGCGCCTCCTGGGCCGCAGCCGCGGCGGCGGCGGAGCTCACGCCACGCACGATCCGCTTCACCGCCGGGATCCCGGTGGCCGAGACGCTCAGGTGCCGCACGCCCAGTCCGAGCAGCGCGTACGCCATCAGTGGCTGCGACGCCATCTCCCCGCAGACGCTCACCTCGAGTCCGGCCCCCTGTCCCACCTCGATCGTGCGCGCGATGAGCCGCAGCACGGCCGGGTGCAGCGGCGTGAACCGCGTCACCAGCGACGCATTGCCGCGGTCCACGGCCAGGGTGTACTGCACCAGGTCGTTGGTGCCGATGCTGAAGAACGCGACCTCGCCCGCGAGCGTGTCGGCCGCGACCGCAGCGGCGGGCGTCTCGATCATGACGCCCATCGGTACGTCGGTGCGGTGCGGCACCCCGCGCGCCGCGAGCTCGGCCGCCGCCTCCTGCAGGAGGTAGCGCGCCTGCCGCACCTCCTCCACCGAGACGATCAGCGGCAGCATGATCCGCACATCGCCGTGCACCGCCGCGCGCAGCAGCGCGCGCAGCTGCACCTTGAACAGCTCCGGTTCGTCGAGGCACATCCGGATCGCGCGCCAACCGAGGAACGGATTCGCCTCGTGCGGGAATCCGCCGACCGGGAGCTTGTCGCCGCCGACATCGTAGGTGCGGATGACCACCGGGTGCGTGCCGAACGCGCGGACCACCTTCGCGTACGCCTGGACCTGCTCGTCCTCGGTCGGCATCGCGGTGCGCCCCACGACGAGGAACTCGGTCCGCATCAGCCCGACCCCCTCGGCGCCGCTCGCGGCGGCCGCCGCGGCCTCGTCCGGCAGGTCGACGTTGGCCCGCAGCGTCACGCGCACACCGTCGGTCATCACGGCCTCGGCCCCGGCGAGCGAGGCGAGCTCGGCCTGCGCCGCGACCTCGCGCCGCGCGCGGTCCGCGAACTGCGCCAGCTCGGCGGCCGTCGGGCGCACGATCAGCACGCCGTTGGTGCCGTCGAGGATGATCCGGTCGCCGGCGGTGATGCGCGAGGTCGCGTCGAGGAGGCCGACGACCGCCGGCAGCCCCAGCGAACGCGCGAGGATCGCGACATGCGAGGTGCGCGTCCCGGCATCGGTGGCGATGCCCGCGATCGCGCGCCGGTCGAGCTGGATGGTGAGGCTCGGCGTCAGGTCGTGCGTCACCAGGATCGCGTTCGAGCCGGGCGCGAGGTCCACCGGATCGTGATCGGGCAGCCCGAGCAGGAGCGAGAGCAGCCGGATGTGCACGTCCATCAGGTCGCCGACGCGCTCGCGCATCATCGGGTTGGTGCTGCGCCCGAAGTGCTCGCGCCATTCGAGCATCACGAGGTCGAACGCCTTCTCGGCCGCGAGATTCTGGCGCACCAGGTTCTCGACCCGGTCGCGCAGCTCGGCGTCCTCGAGGATCGACACCTGCACGTCGAAGATCGCGGCCTCGCCCGGCCCCGCCTTCTCGGCGGCGCGCGCGCGCACGGCCCGCAGCCGTTCGATCGCGCGCTCCACGGCCTGGCGCAGCCGCAGGAGCTCGGCGTCGATCGCCGCGTCCTCGATCACCCGCGTCGGGACCTCCGGCACCTCCCAGCGCAGGAGGTGCGCGGGCCCGACGACGATGCCGGGCGACGCGGACACGCCGTGAAGCTTGGCCGGCACGCGCTAGTGCTCCCCGAACCGCGAGGCGATCAGCGTCGACAGCGCGTCGAGCGCGCCGTCGGCATCCTCGCCGTCGGCCTTCAGGCGCACCGTCGCGCCGCACTCCGCCGCGAGCATCATCACGCCCATGATGCTCTTCGCGTTCACCTCGAGGTCGTCGCGCGCGATGGTGATATGCGCCTTGAACTTGCCGGCGGTCTTGACGATCTCGGCCGCCGGCCGCGCGTGGATCCCATTCGCGTTCACGACCTGCACCGCGCGTTCGGGCATCAGCGTACCATCGAGAAGAGGATGAAGGCGGCCAGTGCGAAGGTGGCGAGGCGCCACCCCTCGAACCGTCCGTGCAGCGCCGTGATCAGGATCGCGCCCGCGGCCACCGCCGCGAGCACGCCGCCGAGGAGCACGCGCCCCGGCCCGATGATGCCCTGCGCCGCCACCGGCAGCGCGATCCCCGCCACGAACGCGGTCGCGCGCGCGACGTGGGCGGGGCCCTGCCGCAGCACCGGATTCCCCAGCGCATGCGCCACACGCAGTCCGTCGCGCCACCCCGCCTCGAGGCCCCAGATGCGCAGGGCCAGGTGCCCGGCGTTGTAAGTACCGAGAAAGACGAGCATGACGCCAGTGACGGACGCCCCGAGCCCGAAAGCCAGCAGGCCCAGCGCCGAGCAGAGCGGCAACCACCCCGCCCACACGAGGCGGTCGCCGACCGATCCGAGCGGTCCGGGGGCGGCGGTGCGGAAGCGTTCGATCTGCGCGACCGGCACTCCGTCGAGTTCGGCGCGCGCGAGCGCCCCCACGGCCACCGACGCGAGATACGGATGCGCGTTGAAGTAGCCGCAGTGTCGGGCCATCGCCGCGCGGTAGGCCTCGCCGCCCTTTCCGCCCGGCAGACGCCGAAGCGCCGGCTCCATCGCGAACGCGATGCCGTTGCCCAGCATCGTCTCGTAGTTCCAGACGCCCTGGATCGCGAGCAGCCGCAGCAGGATCGCGGCCCGCACCGAGACCGGGAGGTGTGGCGGCCGTGTCCGGAACTCCCCGGTCGTCGGCATCGCGGGCGCGTCGCCGCTCATCGCGTTCACAGCAGCTCCGCGGCGAGGGCGAAACCGATCGCGAGACCCCCCAGCAGCCACCACCGCGCGCCGGTCGTCGTGTGCACCACCTTCCAGACCGCCGCGAGCCCGACGGCCGACGCGACCGAGACGACCACCGCCCGAGAGAGGGTGCCCGAGACGGTGGTCGTGCCGAGGATCGCCGTCCGCAACGGCGCGAAGCAGGCGAGCGCGAGGAAGGTCAGCACGCCGCCGCGGAGCAGGTCGGCGCTCATCCCGGCGAGCTGGAGAGCGATCACCGCGCTCCCCGAACCCTTCGCCAGCCGTTCCTGCTGGCGGCGCGCCATCCACGCGTTGAAGCGCCGGAGCAGGACCATCGACGAGCCGCCGAGCGAGGCCGTGACGAGCGCCGCGAACGCCGCGACCGTCATCGCCCCGGCACTGCCGTCGGGCGACATGGCGAAGAGCGCGCCGCCCACGACCGCCGCCGATCCCCACTCGGGATACCGCGACGCGCCGAAGGGGAGTGACTCGAGCGCGAAGAACTCGAGCGCCACGCCCATCGCGAGTCCGCGCACCGGCTGGCCGATCAGCGCTCCCGACGCGGTCGCCGCGACCAGCGGCCGGGAGACCATCGCCTGCGGGAAGCTCACGACGTCGAGCCCCAGCATGGCGCCGAGGACGGCGAGCGGCAGGAGGAGGACGAGTTCGACGCCCATCAGCCGGTCCCGTCGCCGCCGAGCATCTCGTCCAGCGGCAGTGCGGCGGCCCCGGGCACGTCCTGCGCCGTCACGGCCACGCCGCGCGCGGCGAGGCCGCGCAGCCGCTGCTCCTCTTCGGGCGTGAGGAACACGTAGCGCAGACGGGCTACGCGGCCCGGCTTGTGGTGGATCCCGCCGACCGTCACCGCGCGCACCTGCGGCGCGAGCGCGACGAGCCGTTCCATCGTCTCGATGTCGCCGGTCAGCAGCATGCCCCGGCGGCGGTCGTCGCGATACATCGGGATGCGGCGGGCGGCGCTCTCGACCGAATCGAAGAAGACGTCCATCTCCGGCGGCACTCCCATCCGGTAGAGCTCCTGTTCCCACTCCGAGCGCGCGACCTCATCATCCACCAGCACGATGAAGCCGATCCCGCACGGCTGTCCCCAGCCCACGACGACCTGGCCGTGGATCAACCGGTCGTCGATGCGGAAGAGCTCAAGCGCCACCGGCACCCTCCACCAGCCCGATCGCCTCGCGGCCCCGTTCGGTCGCGCTCGCGACGTCGGCCCCACAGGCGAAGGAGAGCAGCGTCGGCAGGGCGACGCCGGTGACGACGACGAGCCCCGGATCGGTCCGCGCGATGCGGCGGGCCGCCATGGTGCAGCTTCCGGCGGGCAGGTCGGTGAAGATGACGCGCGCCCCGGACGCGGCGAGCGCCTCGCGCAGCGCCGCGTCGAGCCCCGCCGGGGAGAGGCCGGTGTTGCTCACCGCGACGAAGAGGGCGCCGAGCCCGGCAATCTGCTCGACCGCCGAGATGACGCCCGACGCGAACGCGCCATGACCCGCCACGATGGCGCGCGGCGCCTCGCGCGGCGCCTCGCGCGGCGCATCACTCGACATCGTCGAGCAGGTAGCGCTGCACGTCGGCCTTCTCCCGCATGTGGCCCTTGAGCCGTTCGTTGAACGCATGCGCCGGGTCCACGCCGCTGTAGCGCAGCAGGTGGTTCATCGCGATCACCTCGGCGATCACGGTGATGTTCTTCCCCGGATTCATGTTCACCGTGATCTTCGGGATCTCGACGTCGAGGATCGTCATCGCCTCCATGTCGAGCCCGGTGCGCTCCACCGGCATCCCCTCCTTCCAGGGCTGGAGCACCACCACGACCTCGATCCGCTTCTGCTGGCGGACCGCCCGGATGCCGAAGATCGCCCGCACGTCGATCAGCCCGACGCCGCGGATCTCCATGAAGTGGCGCTGCAGCGGGTGTCCGACGCCGATCAGGATGTCGGTCCCCTTGCGGCGCGCGATCACGAGGTCGTCGGCGACGAGCCGGTGTCCCCGCTCGACGAGGTCGAGCACGCACTCGGACTTGCCGATGCCGCTCGCGCCGGTGAAGAGGAGCCCCACCCCGTAGACGTCGGCGAGCGACCCGTGCAGCGAGGTGCTCGGCGCGAACTCGTTCTCGAGGAAGGGGACGATCTTCTGGTAGAACTCCTGCGTCTTCAGCCGCGACCGCAGGATCGCGATGCCGGCCGCGGTCGCCGCGCGCTCGACCCCCTCGGGGAGCTGCAGCGCCTTCGTCACCATCAGGCAGGGGATCGGATAGCTGAAGTAGACCTTCAGGATCCGGTCGAGCTCCGCGCGCGGCAGCGACCGCAGGTAGCTGACCTCGGTCTCCCCGAGCACCTGCAGCCGCGCGTGCACGAAGCGCTTGGTGTAGCCGGCCAGCACCATCCCCGGCCCCGATGCGTCCGCGCTCGGCACCTCGCGCTGCAGCCCGTCGGGGCTGCCGAGGATCTCGAGCTGCAGGATATCCTTCAGGCGCTCGGCCAGCTGGCCGACGGTCAGCGCGGGCATCGGCGGGTCCCGGTCAGGCGCGCGCGCGCGCGAGCCGGTGCACGCGCGACTTGACCGAACCCTTCTCCTCCTTCTTCGCCTGCGCCATCACGCGCGCGATCGCGGTGGCGAGCGCCGGCCCGAAGTAGCGGCCTTCGCCGCGGCCGAGCAGGTCGTGATTCTTTGGCGCCATCAGCGCGACGGAGACGCGGCGCGTCGGCCCGTCCTGCTCGAAGCGGATCACCGCCTCGACGACGCCCGGGAAACGCTCGGCGGCCCGCTCGACGAGCCGCTCGGCGCGCTTGCGCATCGCCGGCGACACCTCGGCGTGATGTGCGTGGAAGTGGATCTCCAAGAGCCCTACCCTCCTTGGTTGATCACCCGGAGCAGATGCGCCTCGGTCGCCCGCGCGCAGCGGTCCCACGTGAAGGTCTCGGCGAAGGCCCGTGCCCGCGCCCCCATCTCAGACACCAGAGACGGCGATCCGGCGATCCGCCCGAACGCCGCCGCCATCGCTGCCACATCCCCGTGCGGGACGAGGAATCCCGTCTCCCCGTGCCGGACCGACTCGCGGATCCCCGGCGAATCGGAGGCCACCACCGGCGTGCCGCAGGCTTCGGCCTCGACATTCGTGAGTCCCCACCCCTCCTTCGGCGAGGCCAGAGCCACCGCCCACGCGCGACGGAGCAGCGCCAGCTTCTCCGCCTCGCTCACGAAGCCAAGAAACCGCACGCGCGCACCAAGGTCAAGCGAACGCGCGAGCGCCTCGAGGCGCGCCCGGTCGTCCCCCGCCCCCGCGATCTCCAGGACCGCGTCCGTCCTGGCCAGCGCGGCGAAGGCGCGGATCACGATCTCGACGCCCTTGTAGCGCTTGAGACGGCCGAGGTACGCGAAGGTCGGCACCGGCGCGCGCGAGCCGGGATCGGGCGTGTAATGGTCGAAGGAGACGCCGGGCGGGATCACGACGACGTCGGCGCGGGGGATGCCGCGCGCCACGAGGTCGTCGGCCGTGCTCTCGCTGATCGCCTGGAAGGGCACGCCGCGGTACATCCGTGGCAGCGGGCGTTCCGAGAGCCAGACCGCGGAGGCGAGCACGGGGTTGAGTTCCTGGAACGCGGCACCGCCGAAGAGGTGTGGCACCACGGCCACGACGCGCCGTGCGCCCCAGCGGGTGGTGTAGAGCGGCACCTTGTTGATGTCCTCGAACAGGACGTCGAAGTCGCGCGAGCGGAGATGGCGCGCCCAATGGCGCCGGACGAGGAAGGGGTAGCTCTGGCGCGTCCCGACCCGATGGATCTCGACGCCGCCGCGCTCGGCCCTCGGCGGACACCCGGGCCAGCCGCCGCAGAGGAGCACCACCTCGTGACCGAAGGCCACCAACCGCTCGAGGATCTCCTGCAGGTGCGTCTCCGCGCCGCCGCCCAACGGATTCTCGAGGTCCTGCCAGTTGACCGCGACGATCCTCAAGTGAGCCGGCCCATCCGCCGCGCCAGGGCGTCGACGACGCCGTTCACGAAGCGCGCGCTCGGACCCGAGCCGTAGCGCTCGGCGAGCCGCACCGCTTCCTGGATCACCACGCGCGGCGGCGTGCGGCCCTGCAGCAGTTCAGCGGCCGCGAGCCGCAGCACGCAGCGTTCAATGTGCCCGATCCGCTCGAGCCGCCAGTTGGTCGTGACCTCGGTGAGCTCGGCGTCGATCGCGCGACGCTCGGCGGCGATGATGCGGATCAGGTCGCGCGCGAAGACGCGCTCCTCGGGCGTGATCGCGAGGTCGTCCCAGACGAGCGTCGCGATGCGCTCGAGTTCCGCCTCGTCGTCCCGCACGTCCCACGCATAGAGGGCCTGCAGCGCGCGCGAGCGGCCTCGCGTCTCAACGCGCACCGGCATCGTCATCCTCCCCGTGCGCCAGGTCGAGGCGACCGAAGAGGTCGGCCATCTCCAGCGCCGCAAGGGCCGCGTCCCAGCCCTTGTTGCCGTGCGCGCCGCCGGCGCGCGCCTCGGCCTGCTCCATCGTGTCGGTGGTCAGGAGACCGAAGCCGACCGGCACCCCGAACTCCCCCTGGATCGCCGCCAGTCCGCGCGAGGCCTCGCCGGCCACGAAGTCGAAGTGCGGGGTGTCACCGCGCACGACCGCGCCGAGCGCGACGCAGGCGTCGTAGCGATCCGTCTGCAGCGCCTTGGCCACTGCCGGCGGCAACTCCCACGCCCCCGGCACCCAGAGTACGTCCACGTCCTCGAACGTCGCCCCGTGGCGCAGGCAGCACTCGATCGCGCCCTCAACGAGCTTCTGCGTGACGTGCTCGTTGAAGCGCGCGGCGACGATGACCACCCGGCGCCCGGCGCCGGAGGGGACCCCGATGAACTCCGCCATCAGATCGCCCGCAGGTGACCGAGCTTCGTGCGCTTGGTCTCGAGGTAGCTGGCGTTCTCCGCGGTCGTGGGCGAGTTGATCGGCACACGCTCGCCGAGCCGGAGGCCGTACCCCTCGAGGCCGACGAGCTTCTTCGGGTTGTTCGTGATCGGCCGGATGGACTTGAGGCCGAGGTCGAGGAGGATCTGCGCGCCGATGCCGTAGTTGCGCAGGTCGGGGGCGAAGCCGAGCCGCTCGTTCGCCTCGACCGTGTCGGCGCCGGCGTCCTGCAGCGCGTAGGCCTTGAGCTTGTTGAGCAGCCCGATGCCGCGCCCTTCCTGGTCGAGGTACACGATCACGCCGCGGCCGGCCTCGGCCACGAGCCGCATCGCCTCGTGCAGCTGCCAGTGGCAGTCGCAGCGCAGCGAGTGGAAGGTGTCGCCGGTCAGGCACTTCGAGTGCATCCGCACCAGCACGTCCTCGCCGTCCTGCACCGCTCCGTGGACGAGCGCGACGTGCTCGCGCGCATCGACGTCGTTGCGATAGCCCACCAGCAGGAACTCGCCGAACTCGGTCGGGAGCCGGACCTCGGCCTCGCGGTGCACGAGGCGCTCGTGCTGGAGCCGGTAGGAGACGAGCTGCGCGACGGTGACGAACGTCAGCTGCTGCTCACGGGCGAACGCCTCGAGGTCCGGGCGCCGCGCCGAGGAGCCATCCTCGGTGAGGATCTCGCAGATCACGCCCGCCGGCTGGAGCCCCGCGAGCCGCATCAGGTCCACCGCCGCCTCGGTATGGCCGACGCGCTGCAGCACCCCGCCCTCGCGGGCACGCAGCGGATGCACGTGACCCGGCCGCCGCAGGTCGCTCGGATGCGTCGTGGAGAGCGCCAGCAGCTTGATCGTGATCGCCTGGTCGCTCGCGCTGATCCCGGTCGAGACGCCGTGCTTCGGTGCGCCATCCACGGTGACCGTGTACGCGGTGCGCAGCGCATCGGTGTTCTCGTCCCCCATCATCGCGAGTCCGAGGTGACCGACGCGCTCCGGCGAGAGCGCGACGCAGATCATGCCTTTCGCGCGCATCAGGAAGTTCACCATCTGCGGGGTGATGAACTCGGCCGCGCAGATCAGGTCGCCTTCGTTCTCCCGGTCCTCGTCGTCCGCGACGACGATGAACTTGCCGGCCCGCAGGTCGTCGAGCGCCTGCTCGATGGTCCCGAACATGGTCACGTATTGAGAAGTGGCGCCGCGAGGCGCTTGAGATGCTTGGCGAGCAGGTCCGCCTCGACGTGCACGCCGTCGCCCGGGCGCAGCGCGCCGAGCGAGGTGTTCGCGAGGGTATGCTCGATGATGGACAGTTGCAGAACGCCGGGGCGCGGCAGCGCGTTCACGGTGAGGCTCACGCCGTCGATCGCGATGCTCCCTAGCGGGACCAGCAGGTCGTCGACCTCCGCCGGTACCTCGACGTCGATCAGCCACGCGTCGCCGCGCCGCTCGACGGCGACGACGCGGCCCACGCCGTCCACGTGCCCTTGGACGATGTGCCCGCCCAGCCGGTCGCCCACCGCGAGCGCACGCTCGAGGTTCAGCCGCGTGCCGGCGCGCCATCCGCCGATCGTGGTGCGGTCGAGCGTGGTGACGACCGCCGCGACCGAGAACCACCCGGGGCCGCACCCGCGGACCGTGAGGCAGGCCCCGTTGCACGCGATGCTCTCGCCGATCACGAGCCCCTCGTAGGGCGCGGCCACGACGAACTCGCGACCGGCGTCCGTGGTGGACACCTCGCGGATCTCGCCGATGGCGGTGATCAGGCCTGTGAACATGCGCGTCGCGACGAGGGTGGAATCAGCGCCCAGCGGCCGGCGGTGCGTAGACGGTCATCGTGTCGTCGCCGAACGTGCGACGTTCGATCACCCGCCACCGCGCGGGTCCGTCCGCCCCCAATTGAGGCGCCACGGTCCCAAAGGCCGGAAGGGCACCGGCCCCGAGCAGGACCGGCGCGTGAAAGATAATCAATCGGTCCACCCAGCCGGCGGCGAGGAGGGCGCCGGCGATCCCCGCCCCGCCCTCCACGAAGAGATGCTGGACGCCGTCGGTCCTGAGGGCCGTCAGATGCGCGGCGATCCCGGGCGCAGTCGCGACTTGCACCCCGAGCGCCTCGAGGGCGGCCCGGCGCGCCGGATCCGGCGACTCGACGAGGACTCGCACCGGCACCTTCCGCGCGGTCCGGGCCAACTGCCCGTCCACGGGCAGGCGGGCGGACGGATCGAAGACCACGCGGAGCGGGGTCACCCGGGGCCGGCGACCCGAGCGGACGGTCAGTGCGGGGTCGTCGGCCAGCGCGGTCCCGATGCCGACCGCGATCGCGTCCGCCCCGGCGCGCAGCCGGTGCACGTACCGCCTCGCCGTCGGCCCGGTCAACCACTGCTGCTGCCCGAGGCCCGGCGCGATGTGCCCGTCGAGCGAGAGCGCGAGCTTCAGCGTGATGAAGGGTCGCGGCGCTCCAGCGAACGCAAAGAGGAAGGGCGCGATGAGTTCGCGCGCCGCGGCCTCCTCGACGCCGCTCTCGACCGCGATGCCCGCGGCGCGAAGCCGCGCCGCGCCGCCGCCGGCCGCGGGGTTGGGGTCGGCGGTCGCGATCACCACCCGCCGCACGCCGGCGGCGATGAGTGCATCGACACACGGGGGTGTCTTGCCCTGGTGCGCGCAGGGCTCGAGGGTGACGTAGACATCGGCGCCGCGGGCAAGGTCACCCGCCGCCGCCAATGCCACGACCTCCGCGTGCGCGCCGCCGAACTCCGCGTGCCACCCCGCCCCGACGATCCGGCCGTCGCGAACGACGACGGCGCCGACCAGGGGGTTCGGCGCCGTCCGTCCCCAGCCGCGCCGCGCGAACTGCAGCGCGCGGCGCATCCGGGCCCCGGCGAGCGGAGTCGGTCCCGGAGTCGGTCCCGGTGGCGGGCTGAGTGGAGCGTCCGAGGGGATCAGAAGCTGATGCGGATACCGAGGGAGCCGTACAGGCGCGACTTGTCGGCCGCCTCACCGAAGGTGTTGTATGTCGTCACGTCGCCGCCGCTCACCTGCCCGACCTCGGCGACGACCTTCGCCAGGAAGAGGTTGAAGCCGAGCGACCCGTAGTACGAGGTGCGCGTGAGCTTCTGGGCCGGGGTCGTCGAGAAGGACGCCGAGCCGCCGGGGATGATGAGGTCGTTGACCGTCACCTCGAGATCCGCCTCGGAGTCGTAGGTGTCCTGGCCGACGCCGAAGCCGAGCTGGAAGAGCATCAGGCTCTTCTGCAGGGCCAGCCGCCACGAGGTCGTCTTGACGCTGAAGTTGCGGAGCGCGATCTGGTCGTCGCCCGAGGTGGCGCCGAGGTCCATCGTGGGCACGTCGCGCTGCATGTACGAGAACGAGACGCCGGGCACGACGAGCGACTGCTCGAGCAGGCCGACGCGCGCGCCGAGGCCGATCTTCGTCGAACCGTCGGTCGGCGCGAGCGAGACGCCGGCGTCCGCGTCCTCGATCTCGGGCACGTAGATGACGTTGCCGATCAGGTCGATGCCGCCGACGCGCGTGACGCCGAGCGGGATGCCCTTGAAGATGCCGAGCGCGAAGTCCACGCCGGGCAGGCCGACGTACTGCGACTTGGTGGCGATCGCCGAGGACTGGCGGCCGGTGGCCGAGATCGTGAGGCCGTCGATCTCCGGGAGGTCGCCCGCGACCACGTTGCCGCGCAGGGCGATCGCGAAGTGCGGGAAGCCGCCGAGCGTGGTCCCCATGCCGAGCGTGTGGCTGCCGCCGACCAGGGACGTGCCGAGCTGCGGCATCATGTACCCGAAGAGGTCGGTGGCCTTCTCGCAGGCGTCGGCGGTCTGGGCGCTGGCCCCGGTGCAGTTGGCATTCTGCGCCCGCACCGGCGCGGCCGGAACGGCAAGCGCGGCGAGCACGGCGGACGCGAGTGAGGCGATGACGAGACGACGCATGATGTACGGCTCCGAACTAGACGAGGTGGACCCTCCCCGACCCGGGGCGGGTGTGGCCGATGGCCCAACTATCGACGCCGGCCTTCGCGGCAAGGTCACGCACCGCGGCCGCCCCGGCCGCGTCGGTGAGCACGATCATGCCGATACCCATGTTGAACGCCCGGTGCATCTCGGCACGGTCCACGCCGCCGGCCCGTTCGAGTACCCGGAACACCGGGGGAATGTCCCACGCCGACGTCTCGACGACCGCGTCGAGATGGGGCGGCAGCGCCCGGTCGAGATTCCCCGGGATCCCGCCGCCGGTGATGTGCGCCATCGCGTGGATGCGCCCCAGCACCGGCGAGAGGACGGCCAAGTAGGAGCGGTGCACCGCGAGGAGCACATCCGCCACCGACCGTCCGCTGCTCTCAGGAAACACGTCGTGCGGACCGAGGTGCATCCGCTCCGTCACGATGTGACGCGCCAGTGAGTAGCCGTTGGTGTGGAGGCCGCTGCTCGCGAGCCCCACCAGCACGTCCCCCTCTCGCACCCCCGCCGGCGTGATGACCTCGTCCTCCTCCACCCAGCCGACGATGAAGCCGGCCAGGTCGTAGTCCGGCGGCGTGTAGACGCCGGGCATCTCCGCCGTCTCGCCGCCGATCAGCGATGCCCCGTTCTCGCGGCAGCCGGCCGCGACGCCGGCGACCACGCCCTCGACGACCGAGGGGATGAGCTTGCCGAACGCGACGTAGTCGAGGAAGAAGAGCGGCTTGGCGCCCTGCACCAGGATGTCGTTCACGCAGTGGTTCACGAGGCAGTGCCCGATCGTGTCGTGCCGATCGGCCTCGATCGCGACCTTGATCTTCGTGCCGACGCCGTCCGCGCTCGCGACGAGGAGCGGCTTCCGCGCGCCCTCGGGCACGCGGAACATCCCGCCGAATCCGCCGAAGGCGCCGCGCGCGCCGGCGGTGAAGGTGCTCTCCACCAGCCGCTTGATGCGGTGCTTGGAGTCCTCCGCCGCGTCGATGTCGACGCCGGCGCTCGCGTAGGTGAGCTTCCGGTCGTCCGGCGCGGTCATGCGCCGAGCGCCTTGTCGAACGTCACCAGCGCGTGGAACTCGGCGACGCGCGCGTCGATGTCGGCGCGCGAGATCTCGAGCAGCCGCGTGATCGAGAACCCCTCGACCACGAACGAGCCCATCGCCGAGCCGACGATGACCGCGCGGCGCATGTTCGCCTCGCTCAGGTCCCCTGTGCGCGCGAGCCAGCCCATGAATCCGCCGGCGAACGAATCGCCCGCTCCGGTCGGGTCGAAGACCGACTCGAGCGGATAGGCCGGCGCGAAGAAGACGCTGTTCCGCGTGAACATGAAGGCGCCGTGCTCCCCCTTCTTGATCAGCACCGTCCGCGGGCCACGATCGAGGATCCAGCGCGCCGCCTTCACGAGGTTGGCCTGCTCGGTCAGCTGGCGCGCCTCGCCGTCGTTCAGCGTGATGAGGTCCACGTGCCCGAGCAGCTCGAGCAGGTCGGGGCGCCGCGACTCGATCCAGAAATTCATCGTGTCGCAGGCCACGAGCTTCGGCTTGTCCACCTGCCGGAGCACATCGAGCTGCAGGCGCGGGTCGATGTTCGCGAGGAAGACGTACTCGGCGGACTTGAACTGCGCGGGGATCTTCGGACGGAAGTGCGAGAAGACGCCGAGCCGCGTCTCGAGGGTCTCGGCCGAGTTGAGGTCGTGGCGGTAGCGGCCGCGCCAGCGGAAGGATTCGCCCTCCATGTGCTCGAGCCCGGCGAAGTCGACCCCGCGCGCCTTGAGCGCATCCAGCTTCTCGACCGGATAGTCGCTCCCCACCACGCCGACCAGCTGCACCGGCGTCTGGTGGGACGCGGACGCGGCGAAGTAGTTCGCCGAGCCGCCGAGGACCTCATCGGCCCTGCCGAACGGGGTCTCCACGGAATCCAGGGCCACGGAGCCGACGACGAGCACGCTCATTTCGTTCTCAGTTTGGGTTCTGGTCGTTCACCACGGACGCACGGAGGATCGGAGGAAGAACGGAGGAGGGACTTTCGTTACGGCGCTCGAGGCGCCGGAGTCCTGCGCGCGGAATGCAGTTGACCGCATTGGCAGCCTCCGTTCTTCCTCCGTCTCTCCGTGTCTCCGTGGTGAACAGCGGAAACTACATCCGCTCGGGCGCCGAGATGCCGAGGAGCCCGAGCCCGTTGACCAGCGTGATGCGCACCGCCTTGGCCAGCGCGAGGCGCACCCGCATGACCGGCTCGGGTTCGCCGAGCACGTGGTGCTTGTGGTACCAGGTGTGCACCAGCCGTGCGGTCTCGAGCAGCCAGTTGGCGACGCGGTGCGGCTCGAGCGCGTCGGCCGCACCCGCCGCCAGCGCCGGCCAGTCGAGCAGCGCCTTCACGAGCTCGCGCTCCTCGGGCTGGTCGAGCACGCTCCAGTCGATGTTCGCGCCGGTGACCGACGCCAGGTCGATCTCCCCCACGCGGAAGATGCCGCAGACGCGGGCGTGCGCCATCTGGATGTAGTAGACCGGATTCTCCTCGCTCTGCGACCGCGCGAGGTCCACGTCGAACACGAGCTGTGAGTCGCCCTTCCGCATCAGGAAGAAGTAGCGCACCGCGTCGCGCCCCACCTCGTCGATGAGGTCGCGGACGGTCACGTAACTGCCGGCGCGCTTGGAGATCTTCACTTCCTCGCCGCCCCGCATCACCGTGACCATCTGGTGCAGCACGTACTCGGGATAGCCCGGCGGCACTCCCCTGTCGAGCGCCTGCAGCCCCGCGCGCACGCGCGCCGTCGTGCCGTGATGGTCCGCACCCTGAACGTTGATCGCGCGCGTGAACCCGCGCTCGAACTTGGTCACGTGATACGCGACGTCGGGCACGAAGTAGGTGAAGGTCCCGTCGCGCTTCCGCATCACGCGGTCCTTGTCGTCGCCATAGTCCGTGGTGCGCAGGTAGAGCGCGCCGTCGTCCTCGAACGTGTGCCCTGCCGCCTGCAGCTGCGCGACCGTGCGCGACACCGCGCCGTCGGTGTAGAGCGACGACTCGAGGTAGTAGACGTCGAACTTCACGCCGAAGGCGCGCAGGTCGAGGTCCTGCTCCTGGCGCAGCTCGCGCACCGCCACCGCGCGCACCTGCTCGAGGTCGTCGCCGCGCGGGTCCGCCGGGAACTCGGCGGCGTAGATGAGCGCGATGTCCCTGATGTACTCGCCGTGATACCCGCCCTCCGGGATCACGAGCGCGTCGCCCGCGATCTCCCGCAGCCGCGCCTGCACCGAGAGCGCGAGGTTCTGGATCTGCACGCCCGCGTCGTTGTAGTAGAACTCGCGCGTGACCTTCCACCCCTGTGAGGTGAGCAGCGCCGCGATCGAGTCGCCGAGCGCCGCCTGGCGGCCATGACCGACGTGCAGCGGTCCGGTCGGATTCGCCGAGACGAACTCGACGTTCGCCGCGCGGCCGCTGCCGGCCGTCCCGGTGCCCCACGCGCTCCCCTGCTCGAGGATGCGCCCGATCCCCGACGCGAGGTCGGCGGTCGAGAGACGGAAATTGATGAACCCCGGACCGGCGACCACGGCCTCGGCCACGCCCGCCGCCTTCGTGTCGAGTGCGGCGATCAGCGCATCGGCGATCTCACGCGGCTTCTTGCCGAGCGGCTTGGCGAGCGTCATCGCGAGGTTCGTCGCCCAGTCGCCGTGCGCGGGGTCGCGCGGGCGCTCGAGGGAGGGCTGTACGTCCGCCGGCGCGCCGAGCGACACGGCCGCGTGGGTGAGCGCGGCGCGCAGGCGGTCGAGACCGTTCACTTCTCGGGTCCGGACTTGGGCTTGCTGCTCGGGCTCGGTGGGGACTTCGGTTCCGACTTCTTGGGCGCGGCCTGGCTCGCGGGGGCGGCGGCGGGAGCAGGCGCGGCGGGCGAAGCCGGCGCGGCGCCGCCGATGTTCGCCGAGGCGCCATCGCCCTTCGGTGCCGCCTCGCTCTTGGCGCCGGACTCGGCGGCGGCGCTCGCGGCGCGCTGGTCCTTCTTGCCGTCCTTGCCGTAGTCCGTGATGTAGAAGCCGGAGCCCTTGAAGAGGAGGCCGCCACCGGCGGACATGCGGCGCGCGGCGACGACGCCGCACACGGGGCACGCGAGCTCCGACTGTGCGTCGCTCATCTTCTGGACGAACTTCTCGAACTCGTGCCCGTCGGGGCAGCGATACTCGTAGGTCGGCATTCGGCGGGGTTGGCGTAAAACGTTCAGCCCGATAAAGTTAGCGGGCCGACGGCGTGTCTTCAAGCGCTACCCGCGCAGCCGCGACAACCGCTCGATCACCCGCTCGGGAAGCGTCAGGTCGTCGGAGATCGCCGCGATCTCCTCCGCCTCGCGCCAGGCCAGTTCGAGCAGCGCCAACTCCCCTTCGAGCGCCTGCCGCTCGACCTCCTCGTGCGCGGCCATCTCGAGGGCGAGGCGGAGCGCCGGGTCGAGCGATGCGAGGTCGTGACTGGGATCCCCGGCCTCGTCGCGGCCGCGGGTGCGCGCGGCGCGCAGGAAGCTCGCGTGGACCGTCCCGGACTCGTCGAGGACCTTCACCGCCTCCTCGACCGTGCGCCGGCGCCCGCCGGCACGGTTGAGCCGCGGGAGCACGACCCGCGCCGCGTCGAGCGCCGCCTGTCCCGTCAGCACGACCTTCGAGTCCAACTCGTCGGTCGCTCGCGTCAGCTTGCCGACCGCGACGTACTCCTTCAGGTGTGGGATGCTCAGCTGCCACCCCTGGGGATCGTCGGGGGCCGACAGCACGCGCGCGCGCCGCAGGTGCACGTCGGTCACGACGATCGGTCCCTGCTCGTCGTGGAACTGGCCGACCACCAGGCGCCCCCGCACGAAGTTCCGCACGAGCATGTAGCCATGGAGCGGGAGCGCACCGACGCCGCCGGCGATCAATCCCATCACCGGCCCCGCCACGATGTAGCCGGTGAGCAGTGCCCCGCCCGCGACGGCGAGCCCGGCGTGCCGTCGCCAGCGCGCCTCGAACCGGGCGCCGTAGCGCCACGCGGCGAACTCCGGGCGGAGCGGCTGCCCGATGCGCACGAGCTCCGTCCCGTCGCGCAACCGGGCGAGCCCGATCTCCGCGGTGGCGACGCGGAGCCGCGTGTCGCGGTAGAGCCGCTCGGCCGACTCGATCGCCTCCCATCGCTCATCGAGCGGCGAGAGATTCCATTGTCGGCAGGACGGGCACACCACCCACAGCCGGCCGCGCGCCGGGTCGAACGCCAGGCGCTGGCCGACTGGGAACGGCTCGATCATCTCGTTCGCCCCGAGCGGTGCGCGGCAGAAGAGGCAAGTCGAGTACATGCGGTGCCTCCTGTGCGGTCGAAGCTCAGCCGGGCCGGTACTCGCCCCACACGCCGCGCAGCACATCGGAGATCTCTCCCACGGTCGCACGCGCGCGGACGGCATCGATGATCAACGGCATCAGCGGCGCGCGCGCGCGCGCGGCGGTCGCCACACCCGCATAAGCCGGCGCTGCGGCGCGGATCGCCGCGAGCGCGCGCTCCACCACCGCCGCGTCGCGGGAGGCCCGCACCGCGGCCAGCCGCGCGCGCTGCCCGGCCTCGAGTGCCGCGA
The DNA here is from genome assembly GCA_031396725.1 of Gemmatimonadaceae bacterium. Taxonomy (GTDB): domain Bacteria; phylum Gemmatimonadota; class Gemmatimonadetes; order Gemmatimonadales; family Gemmatimonadaceae; genus Pseudogemmatithrix. The sequence goes on from JANNLH010000011.1 coordinate 65,855, forward strand.
AGTCGGGCGACGGGATGATCGGCGGCGCCTCCCCGTCGGTGAACCGGTTTACGCCGACGACGACCGTGCTGCCCTGCTCCACCGCCAGCTGGTACTCGTACGCCGAGCGGCCGATCTCGTCCTGGAAGAAGCCGGCCTCGATCGCCGGGGCAGAGCCGCCCCGAGCCTCGACCTCACCGAGCAGCGCGAGCGCTCGGCGTTCCAGCTCGTCGGTCAGCGCTTCCACGTACCAGCTGCCGGCGAGCGGGTCGACCGTCTGTGCGATCCCGCTCTCGTGGGCGACGACCTGCTGCGTCCGCAGCGCGAGCGTCGCCGCCTCGGCGGTCGGCAGCGCGAGCGCCTCGTCGTACCCGTTGGTGTGGAGCGACTGCGTGCCGCCGAGCGTCGCGGCGAGCGTCTGCACGGTGACCCGGACGACGTTGTTGAGCGGCTGCTGCGCCGTCAGCGTCACGCCGCCGGTCTGCGTGTGGAAGCGCAGCTTGCACGACGCGTCCGAGGCGCCATACCGCGCGCGCATGAGCGTCGCCCAGATCCGGCGCGCCGCGCGGAACTTGGCGACCTCCTCGAACAGGTCGTTGTGGCAGGCGAAGAAGAAGCTGAGCCGCGGGGCGAATGCGTCCACCGCGAGCCCGGCGTCCGCCGCGCGCTGCACGTACGTGAGCGCGTTGGCGAAGGTGAACGCCAGCTCCTGCACCGCCGTCGCGCCGGCCTCGCGGATGTGGTAGCCCGAGATCGAGATCGGATTGAAGCTCGGCACCTCGGCGGCGCAGAACCGGAACGTCTCGGCGATCAGCGCGAGTGACGGTCCGGGCGGGTACACGTACGTCCCGCGCGCGATGTACTCCTTCAGGATGTCGTTTTGGATCGTGCCCGAGAGCGCTGCGCGCGCGATCCCGCGCTCCTCCGCGACGACGACGTACATCGCCAGCAGGACCGCCGCCGTCGCGTTGATGGTCATCGAGGTCGAGACCGTGTCGAGCGGCAGGTCGGCCAGCAGCAGGTGCAGGTCCTCGACGCTGTCGATCGCGACGCCGACGCGCCCGACCTCGCCGAGCGCGCGCGGCGAATCGGAATCGAGTCCCATCTGCGTCGGCAGGTCGAACGCGGTACTGAGTCCCGTCTGGCCGGCGGCGAGCAGGTGCTTGAAGCGCGCATTCGTCTCCTGCGCGGTGCCGAACCCGGCGTACTGGCGCATCGTCCAGAGCCGGCCGCGGTACATCGAGGGCTGGACGCCGCGCGTGAACGGGAACACGCCGGGGTCCCCGAGGCGCTCGGCGTACGCCGTGTCGGGCGCGCCGGGACGATAGAGCGGCTCGATCGGGATACCGGAGGGCGAGAGGCGCTCGCTCATCGACCGGCGGTCACCGCTTGCCCGCGAGCATCTCGGTCGCGATCGCCACGTCCTCCTTCGATCCGATGAAGAGCGGCGAACGCTGGTGCAGCTCGGTCGGCTGCACGTCGAGGATCCGCCGCACGCCGTCGGTGGCCGATCCCCCGGCATGCTCGACGATGAAGGCGAGCGGGTTGCACTCGTAGAGGAGGCGCAGCTTCCCGTGCGGGCTCTTGGTGTTGGGCGGGTACGCGAAGAGCCCGCCACCGAGCAGGTTGCGGTGGAAGTCGGCGACGAGCGAGCCGACATAGCGGACGTTCATCGCGGAGCGCTTGCCGTCGAGTCCGCGGTATCGGCGCATCAGCGCGCGCACGTCCTCGCTCCAGAGCTGCTCGTAGGAATCGTTGACGCTCAGGTACCGGCCGTGTTCCGGGATCCGCATGTCGGGATGCGAGAGCAGGAACTCGCCGATTGACGGATCGAGCGTGAACCCGTGCACACCGTGCCCGGTGCTGTAGACGAGCATCGTACTCGCGCCGTAGATCACGTAGCCGGCCGCCACTTGGCGCACCCCGGGTTGCAGCATGTCGTCGAGGCACCCGTCCTCGCCGGACGACACCTTCCGCAGCACCGAGAAGATCGTGCCGACGGGCACGTTGACGTCGATGTTCGAGGAGCCGTCGAGCGGGTCGAAGAGGAGCGCGTACTTGCCGCGCTTGAACTGGTCGGGGATCATGATCACATCGGCCTCCTCCTCGGAGGCCATCGCGCAGAGCCGGCCGCTGTGGTCGAGCGCCTTCACGATGATGTCGTTCGCGATCACGTCCAGCTTCTGCTGGGCCTCGCCCTGCACATTGTCCGTCCCCTCCGCGCCGAGCACGTCCACCAGCCCGGCGAGCCGCACCTTGTTCGCGATCATCTTCGACGCGAGCGCGAGGTCGTACAGGATGCCCGAGAGGTCCCCGGTCGCCTCGGGGAACTTGCGCTCCTGCTCGATGATGTAGCGATCGATCGTGACGACCGAGGTGTCGGTGTGTCGGACCACGGCGGCGGGGCTCCGGAGGGCTTTTGTTGGGAAGACGCGGCGGACCTCGGAAAGGTGGCCGGGTCAACGCGTCGCGGGCAATGCCCTTGCGACCGTCCAGCGATGTCCCGCGGCCTCCACCTCGAGCGACCGGCCGTCGGTCCGGAGGATCACCGTGCCGAGTTGGTCCGTGCGCAGCACCGTCGCGCCCGAGTCGAGCAGTCGCCGCATCACCTCCGGCCCCGGGTGCCCGTAGACGTTCCCGGCGCCGACCGAGACCAGGGCGATCCGTGGCGCGACCGCCTGCAGGAAGTGCTCGGTGGTGCTCGTGGGCGACCCGTGGTGGCCGACCTTGAGCACCTCCGCCGCGAGCGAGCCCGGCGCGTGCTCGAGCAGCCACCGCTCCTCGGCGCGCTCCGCGTCGCCGGTGAGCAGGAGGCGCACCTCCCCGAACCGCGCGCGCAGCACCGTGCTCGCCTCGTTCGGATCGCCGAGCGCGGCCGTCCACGCCGAGTCGGGGGCGAGGAACTCGAGTTCCAGGCCGTCGATGTCGATCCGTTCCCCCGGTCGCACGCGCTGCCATCGCGCGCCGGCCGCCGCCGCCGCGGCGAGCACCCCGCGGTAGAGCGCGCTCCGTTCCACGAACGCCGCGTCGCGCACCTCACGCGGACCGAGCGCGCGGAGCACGCTCGCCGCGCCGCCCAGGTGATCGGCGTGCGGATGCGTGAGCACCAGCAGCGCGAGCGCGCCGCCCCGCCGTCGCAGGTGCGGGATCACCGTCGCGCGCCCCGCGTCGCCCGACGACCAGGCGCGCCCCGCGTCCACCAGTACCCAGCGGCCCTTCGGTGAACGAAGCGCGATCGCGTCCCCCTGCCCCACGTCCAGCAGATGGAACTCCGCGACCGGCGCGCGCGCGCCGGCACCCTCCGGCACCCAGGCGGCGAGCGCCAGCGCGGCGCAGGCGCCGGCGAGCGGTGTCCTCCAGCGCCGCGACCAACCGGCCGCGAGCAGCAGCGCCGCCGCGACGGAGGCGAGCACGGCGACGGTGCGCGTCGGCGCCACGGTGGCCACGCCGCCGGGCACCGCGGCCGCCGCGGTCGCGACGGCATCGAGCGCCCGCAGCAGCGGGCGCGCCGCATCCGCCACGAAGTCGGCGACGCCGGCGATCGGCACCAGCATCGCCACGAAGAGCGCCGGCTGGAGCAGCGACACGACCGGCGCCGCCGCCAGATTGCTCAGCGGCGACACGAGACTCAGCCGCCCGAAGTGCCAGGCGACCAACGGCGCGGTGACCATCGTGGTCAGCACACCGGCGATCAGCTCGCGCGCGAGCGCGCGTCGCCAGCCGCGCCATGTCTCCGGCAGTCGTCGGCGGCCGATGCGTCCCGCCACCACGATCGCGGCGTACCCCGCGACCGACAGTTGCCAGCCGAGGTCGAGCACCGTGCGCGGCTCGACGAGCGGCACCAGCGCGCCGAGCGCGAAGGTGCCCCAGGGCGAGACCGGCCGCTGCAGCATCCGCGCGAGCGTCGTCGCCGCGAAGAGCGTCACACTCCGCGCCGCCGGCGGCGGCGCGCCGATCGCGAGCACGTAGAGCGTCGTCACCCCCACCGCGGCCGCACCCGCGGCGGTCACGCCCAGGCGCAGCGCCTGGAACAGCAGCAACAGGGCGCCGCCGACGATCGCCACGTGCAGCCCGGAGATCGAGAGGATGTGCACGAGTCCGGCGTCCGCGTACCGCTCGCGCAGCTCCGTCGGCAGTCCGCGGCTGTCGGCGACCAGCAGCGCGCGCACCAGCGGCGCGTCCGTCCCGAACCGCCCATCGAGCGCGCGAGCGACCCGCGTGCGCCACCGCGCGAGCGGTCCGGGACCCGCGACCAACGTGAACCGCGCCTCGCGCAGCAGCAGGCCGCGATCGCCGGCGCCAGGCTCGGCGCGCGGCACGTCCACCGTCGCGCCGGCGGGCGCGACGCCGCTCCGGACCGCGAGCGCCACCCGCACGCGGCACGTCCTGACCACGAGATCGGCGCGCACGAAGCGCCCAGCCGCCGCGGCCTCGCGCAATCGCACCTGCCAGCGGTCGGCGCGCGCGGCGGCGGCGAGACATCGGTCGTCGGCGCGCCGGAGCTCCGCTCCGAGCTGCAGTCCCGCGGCGCCGATCAGGAGGAGCGGCGCCCAGCCGAGCCAAGAGCGGCGCACCAGCGCGAGCAGCATCGCAGTTGCCGCCACGAGCGAGAGCAGAACCACCGGGACCGCCGAGAGACCCGCGGCGGTCCCGACCGCCCACGCGATCGCGGCCCGGAGCAGGAGAGGCATCGCGTGCAATCCCGTGAGCCGCACGCGCCACCGCGGTATCGGAACACCTCATCCCGTGGCCGAAAGAAGCCCTTCCCGCTTCCGGTGTCCTGCTCCCTGCTTCCTGTCCGCTGGCCTCCGCCACCGAGACACGAAGGGCTGAAGAAGGGCGAAGGATGCAAGAGCGATTGCATTGAAGGGGCGTGGACGACAGTACTGCCCGCCACGCCCCTTTAACGACCGTTGCCCTTCGCAGTTGCTTCCTCCTGCCGTTCTTCCCTCTTTCGCGCGTTCGTGGTGTGGGCGATCTCCCCGAGGACTCCCTCGACACCACCGGTGATCGGACCGCGTATGATGGGGTAGGTACTCTCGGATGCGCCCCTCCTCATCCCCCTCGCGCGTGCGCCGCGTGGCCGGGCTTCTCGCCGCCATCGTGGCGCTCGCGACGGCCGCGACCGCGCAGGACGCGCAGGTCCCCTGCTCCGTCCTCCGCAGCGCCGCCCACGGCGTCATCCTGCTCGGCGCGCGCGTGCAGACCGCCGGCGGCCCGCCCTGCGCCCTGATGGATGAGTACCGCGACTGGCTCCTGCGCAGCGACTCGCTGGTGCTCGGGCGGCTCACGCGCGCACCGGTGTTCACGGGCCGCGAATGGGACTACGCGTCGGGGGCGATGCGGATGGGGACGCCGACCTTCTTCCTGCTGATCCGGGGCGACAGCATCACCGCCGCGCGACCCTACCGGCCGCGCCGGCTGTACCTCACCGCACTCGCCGCCGACGAATCCTCCCCGCTCGACACCGTCGGCTCATGGTACGTGCTCGTGGACGAGGACTCGACCTCCTCGCGGATGTTCCGCCCCGCCTTCACCGAGCGCCGGCTCCGCCGCGTCCTCGAGGACGACGAAGCCACGGTCCTCGCGACGCCCGGCGTCAAGGTCGATGCCGCGGTCGTGCGTCGGCAGCTCGCCGAGGCCCGCGCCCTGCGGCGCGCCCTCGGCTTCGGCAACGACTTCCCTCCCGTGCGCTACGTGCTCGGACGGGCCGGCGACTCGACGCTCGCGATGCTCGGTGTCCAGTCCAAGCACCGGCCCATCTTCGCGATGACGGTCTTCCCGCCGCTCGTCGTCTTCTCCCCCGCCTCGGCCGGGGGCGGCCTCGATGCGCACGAGCTCGTGCACGTCGCGACCTTCGGCCGCCGCGACGTCGTTCCGGCCGGCGTGGGAGAGGGATTCGCGATGCACCACGGGGGGTCGCACGGTCGCACCTTCGACGCGGCCTTCTGCGCGAACGCGGTCTTCAGGGGACTGCCGCCGCTCTCGGCGTCCCAGCTCGACTCGGCGATGGCCGGCCGCTGGTGGAACGACGCGCGCGCCGACGTCTCCGGCTTCGCGCTCGGCCACGCGATGGGATGGTTCCTGCGGGCGCGCGCCGATTCCGCGTGGGTGTTCGCGGAGGGCGAGCCGGCCCGCGATACCGATGCGCTCGCCTATCTCGCCCAGCGGGCGGGGATCGCGCGCGCGACGGCGCTGGCCGAGATCGCGCGAACGCTCGAGGAGCGACGCGTCGCGTGCGGCGGCGTCAGCCCGCCAGCGGCAGTTGTTTCGCCCGCCGCTCGACCGCGCTCGCGGAGACAGGGGTCCCGGTGAAGGTCGCTCCCGTCGTACCGGTGAGCTCGACCGTCAGGTAGCGGCCGATCAGCTCGGGCGTCCCGGGGACGAGCACGGTCTTGAAGTCGCGCGTGCGCGCCTGCAGCAACTCTCCCTTTCGCGCCTCCTTCTCGACCAGGACCTCGAGGCGCTGGCCGAGCCGGCCGAGATTCTTCTCGCGCGCGATCCCGCGCATCGTGGCCACGAGCGCGTCGTAACGCGCGTCCACCACGGCCTCGGGCACCGTCCATTCCGCCGGCATCCGTGTCGCGGGCGTGCCCTCGCGCGCCGAGAACTTGAAGGTGAAGGCGTCGTCGAACCGCACCTCACGGCAGAGCGAGAGCGTCTCCTCGAACTCCGCGTCGGTCTCGCCGGGGAATCCGACGATGATGTCGGTCGTGAGGCCGAGACCCGGGATCGCGCCGCGCAGGCGCGCCACGCTCTCCAGGTACTCGTCACGCGAGTAGCGCCTGAGCATCCGCTTGAGCATCGCGGTCGATCCGCTCTGCATCGGCAGGTGAACGTGCTCGCACACGCTGGGCGTCTCGGCCATCGCCGCGATCACGCGGTCCGAGAAGTCGTTGGGGTGCGGGCTGGTGTAGCGCACCCGGCGGATCCCGGCGACGGCACCGACGGCGCGCAGCAGGTCGGCGAAGTCGTGCGTGCCGTCATTGTACGAGTTGACGGTCTGGCCGAGCAGCACGACCTCGGTGATGCCGTGTGCAACGACCTCGTGCGTCTCGCGCACCACGTCGGCGAGCCGGCGGCTGCGCTCCGGACCGCGGGTCGTCGGCACGATGCAGTAGGTGCACCGGTAGTCGCAGCCGCGCTGCACCGGGATCCACGCCTTCACGCCCTCGAAGCGCCGCGCGGTGAAGTCCTCGTAGTGCTCCTCGAGGTCGAAGTCGGTCGCCGAGAAGCGCTCGCCCTGCCGCGCGCCCTCGATCAACGACGGGAGCATGCGATACGCATCGGGTCCGACGACGATCTGCACCCGCGTGTCGGTCTCGAGCAGGCGAGGACCGAGGCGCTGCGCCATGCATCCGGTGACGCCGAGCACCGCCCCTGGCTTCAGGTCGCGTCGCAACTCGCCGAGTCGGCCGATGACACGCTGCTCGGCGTTCTCGCGGATCGCGCAGGTGTTCACGAGGACCACGTCCGCCCCGACCGGACCGTCCACCACCTCATAGCCCTCGGCCTGCAGCTTGCCGTACATCAGCTCGGAATCGCTGACGTTCATCTGGCAGCCGTAGGTCTCGATGTAGACGGAGGGCATCAAGTAGAAAGTAGAAGGTAGAAAGTAGAAACAACTACGTTCTGGGTCGTTCGCTCGCCCGGAGTTCACCGCCGGCGCCCCATGCCAGCTGCGCGGCGAAGCGTGCGCCGCGCCGAGGGGCGACCGGGGCGAGGCTCACGTCAAGATAGTCCTCGGTCAGGCCCTTCGGACTGGGGCCGCCGGTGATCACTACCACGTCCGCGAGGCCGCCGACGCGACTCGCCCGGTATGCCGCGGCCTTCTCGGCGCCGAGCGCGCGCAACTCGGCTGCGCGCTCTCGGGCGAGGCTCGGGGCGACGGCGCCCGGGAGGTGCAGGGCCGCTGTACCCGGACGCGGCGAGTATGGGAAGACGTGCAGGTGGGTGAACGGGAGGCGCCGCACCAACTCGACGGTCGCGCGGTGGTCGGCTTCCGTCTCCCCCGGGAATCCGCACAGGATGTCGGCGCCGAGGCCGAACACCGGGCGATCGGCCGTCAGGCGCGTGATCGCCGTCGCATATGCCCCGGCGTCGTACCAGTGGCGGCCCATGCGCCTGAGCAGCGCGTCACTGCCCGACTGCAGCGGGGCGTGCAGGTAGGGGCACACCTGACCGGCGCCGTCGCGCAGCCAGTCGGCGAGCTCCGCGTCCACCTCGGTCGCCTCGACGCTCGCCAGCCGGAAACGCACGGTCGGCACGTCGCGCACCAGCCGCGTGACGAGGGCGCCGAGCGCGAGTCCCCACTCCTTGCCCCACGAGCCGACGTGGATGCCGGTCAGTACGAGCTCGCGATGATGCGTGGCGAGTCCTTGGGCCTCCTCGACGAGCGCCGCGACGGTCCGCGACCGGTGCGCGCCGCGCGCGAGGGTCGTCGCGCAGAAGGTGCAGTGCTCGTCGCACCCCTCCTGCACGCGCAGCAACCCGCGCGCGCCGCTCTGTGCACTCGCCGCAGTTGGCGCGGACCGCTCGGGCAACCCGAGCACCGCCGCCACGGCCGCGACGTCCGCCCCGGCGATCACGGCCTCCACGGTCGGAAGCGCGCGGAGAGTCTCGGAGGAACGCGCCGCCGCGCATCCCGTGATGATCGTGCGGAGACCCGGTCGCTCCCGTCCGGCGCGGCGCACCGCCTGCCGAAGGTCCGCCTCGGCGTCGCTCGTCACGGCGCAGGAGTTGAAGACCGCGACGTCGGCGTCGCGCGCGTCGTCCACCACCTCGACGCCGGAGCGCTCGAGCATCGCGCGCAGCTGCTCGGAGTCGTAGTGGTTCGCGCGGCAGCCGAAGGTGCGCAGGTGGACCTTCACGCGGCGCTCAGGCCCCGCTCACGACCGGATACTCCCCCGTCCGGAGGACGCGGGGCGGACGCGGCACGGGCGCGAGCGGCAGCACGATGTGGAAGGTGCTTCCCTCGCCCTCCTTGCTGCGGACCCAGATGCGCCCGCCGTGCGATTCGATCGCGACGCGGCAGAACGCGAGGCCGAGCCCGGAACTGCGCACGCGCGGCGCGTTCGGCGCGTGCACCTGCTCGAACTTCTGGAAGATCAGGTCCTGGTACTCCTCGGGGATCCCCGGCCCGTTGTCGGCGACCGTGAGCTGGATCCCGCCGGCGTCGCGGCGCGCACCGAGCTGCAGCGTGACCGGCACCGGCGAGTGCGTCACGGCGTTCTGGATCAGGTTCGAGAGCACGCGCTTGAGCAGCGTCTTGTCGGCGCTGAAGACCGGCGCGTCGTCGGCGACCTCGGTCCCGGCGACCGTCTGCTCCTGCCGGAAGCGGAGACTCCAGTCGAACACGACCTCGGCCAGCAGCGCGGCGGGGGCGATCGGCTCCGGTTGCAACGCGAGCGACTGCTCCTGCACGCGCGACACGTCGAGCAGGTCCTCGATCAACCCCAGCAGGTCCTCGGCCTTCCCCTCGACGTCGGAGAGCGCGTGCGCGGGACGTTCGGCGATCGCGCCGAAGTCGCCGTCGCGGAGCATCTCGAGCGTGGCGAGCATCGACGTCAGCGGGGTCTTGAGGTCGTGCACGATCATCCGCATCAGGTCGTCGCGCGCCTTCTGCAGTTCCCGCAGCCGCTTCAGGCTCTCCTCGAGCGCATCGGTGGCGCCCTTCAGCTTGAGCAGGCTGCGCACCCGCGCGCCGAGCACGTGGCGGTTGTGGGGCTTGAGCAGGAAGTCATCGCCCCCGGCCTCGATCGCCTGCAAGCGGACGCCGACGTCGTTGAGCGCCGAGACGAAGATGACCGGGATGCGCGCCGTGCGCGGGTCGCGCTTGAGGCGGCGGCAGACCTCGAAGCCGGTCTCGCGCGGATCCACGCCGAGATCGCCGGCCGGCATCGAGATGTCGAGGATGCAGAGGTCGGGATGCACCTCGGCACAGCGCGCGAGCGCCGAGGGGCCGTCGAGCACGTGGATCACCTCGCAGCCGAGCGAGGCGAGCTGGTCCCGCAGCAACTCGATGTTCGCCTCGACGTCGTCCGCGACGAGGACCAGCGGCGCGTGGCCGCCGCGTGGGGTCGCCGGGACGGTCATCGCGCGCCTGGCCTCAGGGAAGCATCAGGGACGGATGCCCAGACCGAGGGCGAGGAACCAGCCGCGCTCGTTCACCCCGCCGGCCGAACGGGCGGCGCGCTGGAGCGTCAGGTCGATCTGCCCGCGCCCGCGGCTCACCGGGAGCGAGACACCGCCGGAGTAGGAGCGCTCCTTCACCTGGTCGCCATTCACGCCGAATGGCAGCGTGCGGTCGCGCAATCCGAGGCGCACGACCGAGGCCGCGCCGCCGACCCGCGGCCCCGTCACGTCCACGCCGAGCCCGAGTTCCGTCGCGTCGAAGGTGCTCATCTGCGCCGAGCCGAGCGCCTGCATGTCACTCCACTTGGTGCGGTCATAGCGCGCCGCGAGCGTCGTGTTCGGGATGCCGAACCAGGTGACGCCGACGCCGTACCGCGAGGGCACGGTCGCCTCCGCGAGGAAGCCGCCGTCGCGCTCCGCGTTGAGCGGTCCGCCGAATCGCGCCGACGCCCCGAGCATCAGGCCGCGGACCGGCTGGAAGATCGCGCCGGCCGAGAACGCGCGACCGGAGAAGTTGATCACGGTCGTCTGCTGCACGCCGCCGATGCCGGTGGTGTCCGGGAAGGAGCGGCCGAACCCGAGCCGGTTCTCCCCCGAGATCGCGTGCACGCCGACGCCGATCTGGAGGTGCTCGTTGATCCCGTACGCTGCCGCGAATCGTGCGTCGTTCATCGCCCCCGCACTCGAGGCGTTGATCGTGGACGGGAAGGTCTCGCCGCCGACGTCCTGGCTGTCGGAGTAGGTGTTCGACCAGGTGCGGTCGAGCAGCGTCGAGAACGAGACGCCGAGCGTGACGCGCCGGATCGAGCCCGTCGCCATGAAGTTCGGGAATCGGATGATCGACGAACTGGCATCGCCCGAGGCGCCCGAGGTGCGCCGGAACTCGGGCTCGAACTGCATGTAGATCGAGTATCGCAGCGATCCGCCGATCGCGGCCGGGTTGATCGGCGACGCGGCGTCGTGCTCCGCCGTGGCGCCACCGATGCCGAGCGCTGCGGCGCTCATCTGCCCGGTCGGGTAGCCGTACCCCTGGCCGCCGATGGAGCCCTGGGCCTGCACCGCACCCACGAGACCCGCGCTGAGGGCGCCGAGGAGCGCGCCGAGTTGGAGGGAGCGGCGCATCAGGGCTGCCCGAAGGGGAAGGAAGGCACGTAGCTCACGCGGAGCCGCGGGCGGAGCGTGGGACCGGCGGAGAGTCCGAAGAAACGGACGGCGGTGGCCGTGATGCCCTCCTCCTTCGAGTAGAGCACGAGGGCACTCGGGATCGGGCGGACGCCGTCCACGCTGCGCCACTGCCGTACCAGCGCGTTCAGCTCGATGAAGCGCGAGCCCGAGTCCGCCGGCGCGAGGTGCAGCGTGTCGGTGATGAAGAATCCCTCGGGCGCGAGCAGCTCGACCGCGCGCCGCAGGTCGGTCACGGAATGGCCGGCGAGCACCATGCGCGCCATGACCCTGATCGTGTCCCGCTGGTTGATCCCATAGATCGGGTCCTGCACGAGTTCGAGCCGCGCGCGCAGGATCGCCGATGAGTCGGTCAGCCAGATCGGGAGGTCGAAGCGCAGATACGGGCGCACCGACGGGAGCCCGCCGACGCCGATCCTCGCGGTCCCGCGCACCTGCGGCGCGATGGCCACGAACGAATAGTCCCGGAAGTCCTCGGTCACGAAGGTCGGCGAGCGCGGGAACGCGGAACTCGGCTCGATCAGCGCCACCGAGACGTTGGTGTCCGGGCTGACCCGGTATCGCAGGCGGGGACCGAGCGTGCCCTCCTCCGAGGAGCGCACGCGGACCTCCACCGGATCGCTGCTCACGATCCGGAGACCGACGCGGAAGACCTGCCCTCTGTCCTCGATGATGTCGAGGAGACGGACCGTGTCGATCGGGATCTTGATGGTCGTGGTGTCGCGCAGCCCGGTGGAATCCACGATCACCGTGCCGAGCAGCCGCTCGGGGACGAAATAGGGCGCCAGCGTCCGCGGCAGCGAGTCCACGAGCAGCGTGTCGCCGACGTCATAGGCCTCGATCGTGAACCGGTCCGGCAGCGGCAGTCGCGTGCGCAGGAGCCGGATCCGCAGCGTCGCCGAATCCACCATCGTCACCGCGCGGACGGTGTCGCCTTCGGCCGGACGGAATCCGCGGATCAGCGTGTCGAACCGGATGATCGCGCGCACGTCGAGGGTGTCCCCGCGAGCGGCCAGCAGCAGGCCGGGCTCGGAGCCGAGCAGCGGGAACCGGCTCATCGTCGTGTCGAAGACGATCGCCGGGTCGAGCACGGTGTCACGGATGTCGAGCTGCTGCCCCGGGCAGAGCGCGGGACAGGTCCCGCCGGACTCGAGGTTCTCGGAGCAGGCCCCCACGATCAGCGCGAGCGGGAGGGCCAACAGGAGGGGAACGCGAAGCGCTCGCCGGTTCGTCATGAATGGAGCGAAGAGGGCGTGAAGGGGTGCGGCAACAGCTCGGCGAGGGTCCAGCGGGCGGTGGCGCCGGCAGCGGTCATCGAGACCACCGCGAGGTCGAGCCCGAACTCCGCCAACGCCTGCCGGCAGAGTCCGCAGGGCGGCGTCGGGGTCGGCGCGTCGGATGCGATCACGACGGCGGTGAAGCGGCGATGGCCGGCGACGACAGCGGCGCCGAGCGCGACGCGCTCCGCGCAGGTCCCGGCCGGATACGACGCGTTCTCGACGTTGCAGCCCGCGATCACCGTGCCGTCGGCCGCCAGCAACGCCGCGCCCACCCGGAAGTTCGAATACGGCGCGTACGCGCGGCCGAGCGCCTCTCGGGCGCGCGACGCGAGTTCCGCCAGCCGGGACTCGAGCGCGGCCGTCATGCGCCGGTCAGCGTCGCGAGGAACGACGTCCCACGGCCGCGGAAGCCGATCCCGAGATGCTCGGCCACCGTCGCGCCGAGGTCCGAGAAGGTCGTCCGACGGCCGAGCGGTCCGGGACGCACGCGAGGGCCGGTGGCCAGCAGCGGGACGTTCTCCCGTGCGTGGTCGCTGGACGGCGTGGTCGGATCGTTGCCGTGGTCGGCGGTGATGAACAGCAGGTCGTCCTCGCGGAGGGCGGCGGTGATGGCGGGGAGCGCGGCGTCGAACTCACGCAACGCTTGATAGAACCCCGGAACATCGTTCCGGTGCCCGTAGAGCTGGTCGAAATCTACAAGGTTGGCGAACAACAACCCATCCGGGCTTCGTTCTTCCCGGCGGAGCCAGGCGATGATCCGTTGGACACCTTCGGCGTTGCCGGCGGTGTGCCCCCCCTCCAGGCCCCGCCGGGCGAAGAGGTCGTCCACCTTCCCCACCCCCGTCCGCGGGATCCCGGCCTCCGCCAGGGCGTCGAGCAGCGTCGGCTCGGGGGGCTCGATCGAGAAGTCGCGCCGGTTGGGGGTGCGCTTCCACGCTCCCTCCACCCCATCGAACGGGCGCGCGATCACGCGAGACACGTCGTGGGGCGGCCGCAGCAGGTCGCGGGCGGTCTCGCAGGCGCGGTAGAGCTCCTCGAGCGGGATCATCTGCTCGTGCGCGGCCACCTGAAAGACCGAGTCGGCCGAGGTGTACACGATCCAGGCCCCCGTGCGCACCTGATCGGCCGCGTAACGGTCGAGGATCGCGGTGCCGCTGCCGGCCAGGTTGCCGATCACGGCGCGACCGGTGCGCCGCGCGAACTCCTCGATCACCGCCGGCGGGAAGCCGTCCGGATAGGTCGGGAACGCGCGCTCCAGATGGACGCCGGCGATCTCCCAGTGCCCGGTGGTGCTGTCCTTGCCCGCGGAGCGCGGCTGCAGGAGCCCCCAGGCGCCGAGAGGTGCGTGCGCGCTGCTCACTCCCTGCAGCGGGGCGATGTGCCCGAGTCCGAGTTTCTCGAGGTTCGGAAGCGCCAGCCCGCCGACCGCACGGGCGACGTTGCCGAGCGTATCCGAACCCACATCGCCGTAGGCCGCGGCATCGCTCGCCGCGCCGATCCCGACGCCGTCGAGGACCAGGATCACCGCCCGCGGTGCCATCAGCGCGCCCCGAGGTGGATCCGCGGGAGCCGCAACCGCAGCCCGGTCAGCAGTTCGTACGCGGAGAGCCCGCCCGCGGCGGCCACCTCCTCGGCGGTCAGGACGGCGTCGCCATCGCGCCCGAGGAACGTCACGACGTCACCGATCCCGCAGTTGACGTTCGAGACGTCGAGCATCGTCATGTCCATCGTCACGACGCCGGCGATCGGGACGCGCGTGCCGTTGAGCAGCGCGACGCCGACGTTGCCGAGATGTCGGCGCAGGCCGTCGGCATACCCGAGCGCAACCGTCGCGATCCGGGATGGTCCGCGCGCGCGCCAGGTGGCGCCGTAGCTGACGCCCTCTCCGTCGGGGACCTCGCGCAGCTCGAGCACGCGTGCACGCAGGTGCGCGACGGGCTCGGGCTGGATGGCGGCCTTCGGTCCGCTGCCGACGCCGTAGAGGAAGACCCCGGGTCGCACGCAGTCCCACGCCGACGGGGTGCGCCGCGCGATACCGGCGCTGTTCTCGGCGTGCAGGATGCGCGGACGCTCCGGCAGTTGTTCGACCGCGGCGCGGAAGCGCGCCTCCTGGAGCTCCATCGAACCGTCGTCCCGCTCCGCTGAATGGAAGTGCGTGAACGCGCCGGCGGGAGGATAACGCTCGAGTGCGTCGCTCAGGACGTCGAGGAGCGCGCACTCGATCCCCGCACGATGCATCCCGGTATCAATGGCGAGGTGCCACGTGCGGTCGGGGGCGAAGATCCCCCAAGCGAGGATGTCCTCACGCCGCGCCAGCGTCGGCGTGAGGCGCGCCTTGAGCATCCGGAGATGGTCGCCCGGCGTCCAGTCCATCGATGGACTCTCGATCACCGTCGGCGTGAACACGATGATCGGCCGCTCGATCCCCGCCGCGCGCAGCTCCTCGCCTTCGGGGATCGATGACACGCCGTACGCCATCGGATGCGTCGCCTCGAGTGCGCGCACGACCGGCACCGCGCCGAGCCCGTAGGCATCCGCCTTCACCATCGGGATCAGCGGTTTGCGGGCCTGCACGATCAGCGCGTGCGCGTTGCGCACGAGGGCGTCAAGGTCTACCTCGACCCAAGCGCGATGGCGGTGCTTCGGCGTAGATTCCGTGACCATTCGAACCGTCGAAGCTACCGGCCCCGCCAAGGCGATGCAAGACAAAGCCACGCTTGAAGATGCCCTCGCGATCATGCGCGACCTGCGCTCGCGCGACGCCTGGGACCGCGCGCAGACGCACGAGTCGCTGCGCCCCTACCTCAACGAGGAGATGCACGAGCTCGACGACGCCCTGCGCGAGGGGGACGACGCGGCGATGTGCAATGAGCTGGGCGACCTGCTCCTGCAGGTGCTCTTCCACGCGGTGATCGCCGAGGAGCGCGGCGCCTTCGGTCCGGATCAGGTCGCCGGGTCGCTCGTCGCGAAGATGACGCGGCGCCACCCATGGCTCTACGGCACCGAGACCGAGCGCACCCCGTGGGAGCAGATGAAGGCGAAGGGTCGGCGTTCCCTCGCCGAGGGCCTTCCGAGCGGCCTGCCCGCCCTGCACCGCGCGCATCGGCTGCAGGAGCGCGCCGCCGGAGTGGGATTCGACTGGCCGGACGTCGAGGGCCCGATGGAGAAGGTCGCCGAGGAACTGGGCGAGGTACGCGAGCAGATCACGAAGGAAGGAGCGGCGTTCGACACGCACGGTGTGCCGAGTGCGGACCCGCGGCACGCCGCGCTCGAGGAGGAGCTCGGCGACCTGCTGTTCGCGGTGGTGAATCTCTGCCGCAAGGCGGGCACACATCCGGCGCTGGCGCTCGACAAGGCGAATGCGAAGTTCCAGCGGCGGTTCGAGGCGATCGAGCGGATGGCTGATGCGCGCGGCATCGACGTGCGCACCGCCGGGCTCGAGGCGCTCGACAAGCTGTGGGACGAGGTCAAGGCGAGCGAGGCGTGAGCTTCTCCTTCCGCACCTCGCACGCGGAGGGCGCGGCGCGGCTGGGGTGGTTCCACACGCCGCACGGTTCGGTCGAGACGCCGGCCTTCATGCCCGTCGGCACCAATGCGACCATCAAGGGACTCTCGGTCGAGGAGGTCGCGGACGCCGGCGCGCGGATGGTGCTCGCGAACGCGTACCATCTCTACCTGCGGCCGGGCGACGACCTCGTGCGCGCGATGGGAGGGATCCACGCCTTCGCGCGCTGGGACGGCCCGATGCTCACCGACTCGGGCGGCTTCCAGGTCTTCTCGCTCGCCAAGCACCGCACGGTGCGCGAGTCGGGGATCGAGTTCCGGAGCCATCTCGACGGCTCGCTGCACGACTACACGCCCGAGCTGGTGATGCGCATCGAGCGCAACATCGGCGCGGACGTGATCATGCAGCTCGACGAGCTGATCGCCGGGGGTTCAGATCACGCCGCGTCGCGCTCCGCGATGGAGCGGAGCCTGCGCTGGCTCGAGCGCTGTCGCGCCGAGTTCGATCGGATCACGCGCGAGGGCCGCGCGCCGATCGATGCGCTCATCGACGCGCTGGTGCATCCCGAGGGCGCGCCGACGCTCGCCTCGCAGGATCGCGACGCGGAACGCGAGGCGGAACGCGAGGCGGAACGCGTCGCCCCGGTGCAGTCGCTCTTCCCGATCGTGCAAGGCGGCATCAGCCCGGAGCTGCGTCGCGACTCGATCCGCGGGATCCTCCAGGCGGGCGACTGGCACGGCATCGCCGTCGGCGGGCTCTCGGTCGGCGAGGCCAAGGCCGACATGTACGCGACGATGGACGTGTGCGAGCCACTCCTGCCGCGCGACCGGCCGCGCTACCTGATGGGCGTGGGATTCCCCGACGACCTGATCGAGGGCGTGCGGCGGGGCGTGGACCTCTTCGATTGCGTGGTGCCGACGCGGATGGGGCGCCACGGCACGGCCTTCACGCCAGACGGCACCGTGCAGGTCCGCCGCGCGTCCCACCGCACCGACCGCCGGCCGCTGGTCGAGGGCTGCACCTGCGTCTGCTGCTCGCGCTACGACCGCGCCTACGTGCGCCACCTGTTCGTGGCCGAGGAGATGCTGGGGCTGCGGCTCGTCGCACTGCACAACGTGCACTTCCTGCTCGGCCTGATGGCCGACGCGCGAGCGGCGCTGCGGGCGGGGACCTTCGGGGCGTGGAGTGAGGCGTGGTTGGCGCGCTATCGGGTGGGGAGAGTGGCGGGTCCTGGCTGAGGGATTTGCGGAAGACGACAACGGCTTTTCACCACAGAGGGCTCAGAGGACACAGAGAACGGCGGGGCAGGCAGCCGCAACTCAACGGGGGCGTGGCGGAGCGATATCTCCGTTGCGCCCCCGTTCAAGGCGGTTGCAGTCCCTCTGTGCTCTCTGTGTACTCTGTGGTGAATCGCCGTTCACCGATCCTTCGGACAGCCCGCGCATCACTCCCCGTACGGTATCCAGATGTTCTTGACCTGCGTGGCCTCGCGCAAGTACTCGCGCCCTTCGCCGGTGCCGGGGTCACTCCAGTCCGGCGATCCCGCATGGCACCAGGTCCGCTTCATGTTGCTCGCCGACGCGAACTCCACTGCCTGCACGCCCGCACGCGAGCCCCAGTACCAGATCCCCTCGACGTCGTCGTGCTCGGCGAGTGTCTTCGCCAACGTGTCCTTGGCACCGGTCACGATGTTCACCACACCGCCCGGCAGGTCGGAGCTCTCGAACACCGTGTACAGGTCGGTCGCGCTCAGCGGATGCGGCTCGCTCGGGACCGCGACCACCACGTTGCCGGCGGCGACGAGTGGTGCGACCGCGGAGATGAACCCGAGCAGCGGTGCATCGTCCGGCGCCGCCACGGCGACGACGCCGATCGGCTCATTCATCTGGAGCGCGACGCCGCGGATCGGCACGCTGTGCACCGCGCCGTCCCACTTGTCGGCCCACGCGCCATAGCTGAAGAGCCGTGCCACGCTGGCCTCGACCTCGCGCCGCGCCTCGGCGGCGCTCGCGCCGGTCATCGCGCGCAGCCGTGCCGCGAACTCGTCCCCGCGCGCGTCGAGATTCTCGCCGAGATAGAAGAGGATCTGCGCGCGCAGGTGCGCGGTACTGCGCGCCCACCCCTTGGCCGCCGCGTGCGCCGCCTCGACCGCATTGCGGATGTCCTTCCGGTTCCCCTCTCCCACTTCTCCTGCGCGTCGCCCGCCGGGACCGACGATCACACGGGAGTACCCGGAATCGGGGCGGGTCTGCTTGCCCCCGATGAAGAGCTTCGGGGTGCGATCGACGGACGGCAGAGGGGAGATGTGAGATGGGAGATGTGAGGCTACGACAGTGCGTCGCGCGCGCTTCTGTGCAGTTCCCTCACCTCTCCCATCTCCCATCTCCTTTCTGCAGTACTCGTACATCCCCTCACGCCCGCCTTCGCGCCCGAATCCGCTCTCCCGGTACCCGCCGAACCCCGCCGCAGCATCGAACAAGTTGGTCGCGTTGATCCAGACCACGCCCGCCTTCAGCTTCGGCGCGATGTCGAGCGCGAGATTGATATTCTCGCTCCAGACGCTCGCCGCCAGACCGAACAGCGTGTTGTTCGCCAGTGCGACCGACTCCTCAGGCGTGCGGAAGGTCATCGCCACAAGCACCGGGCCGAAGATCTCGACCTGCGCGATCATGCTCGCCGGCTCGACATTCGTGAACAGGGTCGGCGGATAGAAGCAGCCGTTTTTCGGCACGCTCCAGCTCGGCTGCCACATCACCGCGCCCTCGGCCTGCCCCTGCTTCACCAGCGACTTGATCCGATCGAGCTGCTCCGGCGCGACGATGGCGCCCATGTCCACCGCCTTGTCCAGCGGCTTGCCGACGCGGATCTTCTCCATCCGCGCGCGCAACTTCGCGATCAGCCGGTCGTGGATCCCCTCCTGCACCAGCAGGCGCGACCCGGCGCAGCAGACCTGGCCCTGGTTGAACCAGATCGCGTCCACCACGCCCTCGACGACGCCGTCGAGGTCGGCATCTTCGTAGACGATGAAGGGCGACTTGCCGCCGAGCTCGAGCGAGAGCTTCTTGCCGCTCCCCGCCGTCGCCTTGCGGATGATCCGCCCGACGTCGGTCGAGCCGGTGAACGCGATCTTGTCGATGCCCGTGTGCTCGACCATCGCCGCGCCGGTGCGGCCGTCGCCGGTGATGATGTTGATCACGCCCGGAGGGATCCCTGCCTCGTGCGCGAGCTCGGCGAAGAGCAGCGCCGACAGCGGCGTGAACTCGGCCGGCTTCAAGACGACCGTGTTCCCCGCCGCCAACGCCGGCGCGATCTTCCACGACAGCATCAGCAGCGGGAAGTTCCAGGGGATGATCTGCCCGACGACGCCCACCGGTCCATAGCCGGCGAACTCCGTCGGCATCAGCTGCGCCCAGCCGGCGTGATGATAGAAGTGCCGCGCCACGAGCGGGATGTCGAGATCGCGCGTCTCGCGGATCGACTTGCCGTTGTCCATCGACTCGACCACGGCGAAGAGGCGCGAGTGCTTCTGCACCATCCGCGCCAGCGCATAGAGGTGCCGCGCCCGCGCGTGCGCCGGGAGCTTCGACCACTTCACGAACGCCTTCCGCGCCGCCGCCACCGCCGCGTCAACGTCCTTCGCGCTCCCTTGCGTCACCTTCGCAAGGTTGGTCGAAGTGCTGGGATCGATCACGTCGAAGGTGCTGCCGACCTTCGTGAAGGCACCGTTGATGAAATGCCCGAAGCGCCCGCCGTGGCGCGCGAGCCACGCGCGCGCCTCGCAGTCGCTCTCCGGCGCCGGCCCGTAATCCATCGTCTTGAAGATCTCGGCAACGCTCGGCATCACGGACTCGGCGCCAAGGTGGGAAGGATCGAAGGGAGCGGGCTCATGGCATCGGGTGCCGGTGGGCCGCCGCATAGCGGCCCGTGACGAAGTGCTCGAGTTGACGCTCGATGTCGGTCAGCAGGCTCGAGGCGCCGAAGCGGAAGAGATCCGGCTGGAGCCAGCGGTCGCCGAGCTCCTCCTTCATCAGGAGGAGGTAGTCGAGCGACTGCTTGGCGGTGCGGATGCCGCCGGCCGGCTTGTAGCCGACCTTGAAGCCGGTGGCCGCTTCGTACTCGCGGATCTGCCGTACCATCGCGAGCGACACGGGAAGCGTGGCGTTGACGCCTTCCTTGCCGGTGCTCGTCTTGATGAAGTCGGCACCGGCCTGCATCGCCACGGACGACGCGCGCGCGACGTTGGTGAGCGTTGCGAGCTCGCCGGTCGCGAGGATCGCCTTGAGATGCGCGTCGCCGCAGGCCGCGCGGAAGGCCTGCACCTCGTCGTAGAGCGCCTGCCAGTCCCCCGTCAGCACGTGCGATCGCGTGATCACGATGTCGATCTCGCGCGCACCGGCCTTCACCGACGCGTGGATCTCGGCGAGTCGCTGCTCGAAGGGCGAGAGCCCCGCCGGGAAGCCCGTGGACACCGCGGCGACCGGGATGCCGCTCCCCTCGAGCGCCTCGACCGCGACCGGCACGAGCTGATGGTAGACGCAGAGCGCGCCGACCGTGATGCCAAGCGATTCGGCGCCGAGCGCGGTGACGATGTCGTCGCGCAGTGGGCGCCGCGCCTTGGCCGCCAGACGCTTGACGTTGCCGGCGGTGTCGTCGCCCGAGAGCGTCGTCAGGTCCATCAGCGTGATCGCCTTCAGCAGCCACGCCGCCTGCCACTCCTTCTTGACCGTGCGCCGCGTCGGGATCGTCGCCGCACGGCGTTCGGCCGCGCTCTTGTTCACGCGGATCGCGCGCACGACGTCCAAGTCGAGCGGCTGGCCCGGATTGCGCGGCAGGTCGTGCGTGGGCGTGGCGCTCACGTCTTGGGCGGGACGGTATCCATGCGGGTCACGGGTGCAGGCGGTGCATCATCCGCGGAAAGGCGATGCACTCGCGAATGTGGGGCGTTCCGCAGATCCACGCCACCGTGCGCTCGAGCCCGAGGCCGAACCCCGAGTGCACGAAGGTGCCGTACTTCCGCAGGTCGAGGTACCAGGAGTAGGCGTCCACCGGCAGCTTCTCCTCGTGGATCCGCGCGAGGAGTTTGTCGTGGTCGTCCTCGCGCTGCGACCCGCCGATGATCTCGCCATAGCCCTCGGGCGCGAGCATGTCGTCGCAGAGCACGGTCCGCGGGTCGGCCGGATTCTCCTTCATATAGAAGGCCTTCGCTTCCTTCGGATAGTTGCAGATGAAGATCGGCGTCGCGTAGTCCTCGACCAGCAGTGCCTCGTCCTCGGCGCCGAGATCGTCCCCCCAGACCACCTTGCTCCCCTTCTGCTGCAGCGTCGCCACCGCATCGGTGTAATCGATGCGGGGGAACGGGGTCTTCACGCCTTCGAGCTTGCTGACATCGCGCTCGAGCTCCTTGAGCTCGGCCGGCCGCCGCTCGACGACACGCTGGACCAAGTACGCGACGAAGTCCTCCTGGAGCCGCATGTTCGCGTGCGTGTCGTTGAACGCGACCTCGGGTTCGATCATCCAGAACTCGGTCAGGTGCCGGCGCGTCTTGGACTTCTCGGCGCGGAAGGTCGGCCCGAAGGTGTAGATCTTGCCGAACGCGGCCGCCGCGGCCTCGCCGTAGAGCTGGCCCGTCTGCGCGAGATACGCGTTCCCTTCCTCGAAATACTCGGTCGCGAAGAGTCCGCTGCGCTCGCCGATCGCCGCGGTGAGGATCGGCGTGTCCACGCGCAGGAAGCCGCGCTCGTAGAAGAAGTCGTGGATCGCCTGCTCGATCTCGTTGCGGATGCGTGCGATCGCGACCTGCCGCGGCGTGCGCAGCCAGAAGTGCCGGTTGTCGAGGAGGAAATCGACGCCGTGCTCCTTGGGCTGGATCGGGTAGTCGAGCGCGCTGGGGCCGAGGACGACGAGAGCGGTGACACCGAGTTCGACGCCCCCGGCCTGCCGCGCATCGGCCTTCACCTCGCCGGTCACCGCGAACGACGTCTCGAGCGTGAGCGACTGGAAGCGTTCCCAGACCTCGGCACTCACTTGCGTCTTCACGATGACGCACTGGAGAACGCCGGTGCCGTCGCGCATCACGACGAAGGCGATCTTGCCCGAGGAGCGCGTGTGCGTCACCCAGCCGCTGACGGTGACGGTCGCGCCGACCTGGGCCGGGAGCTCGGAGATGCGGGTCGGGTCTTGGGAGCGGGACATCGGGCGAAAGCTAGGTACGGTCCGCCCCGGATGGGAGGTACACGCGGAAGGTGGTGCCCACCCCGGGCGCACTCTTCACCACCACGACGCCCCCGGCGTTCTCCACCGCGCCATACACGACCGCCAGGCCGAGTCCCGTGCCGCGTCCGAGCTTCTTGGTCGTGAAGTAGGGCTCGAAGATCCGCGCCTGCACGTCGGGCGACATCCCCACCCCGGTGTCCTCGACCTCGATGCAGATCCAGGCCCCCGGTGGCAGGTCCGGCTCGCGCGCGGGCCCCGAGCCGAAGGCGAGGCGGGTCCGGACCGTCACCGTCCCGCCGTCCGGCATCGCGTCCCCCGCATTCACGACGAGGTTCAGCATCACCTGGGTCAGCTGCCCCGAGTCGCAGAGCACCGGCGGCAGCCCGTCGCGCAGCTCGGAGACGAGCATCCGGTCGGCGCCGAGCAGGCGGCGCAACATCGGCTCCATGTCCCGCAGCGCGGCGCTGATCTCCACCTGCGTCGGTTCGGTGGTCTTCCGGCGGCTGAACGCGAGCAGCTGCGACGTCAGCGCGGCCGCGCGCTCGGCGGTCATCATCACCTGGGAGAGATCGGAACGGATCCCCTCGGCGCGCGGATCCTCGCCGAGGTCCGTCGTACGGTCGATCGCGAGCTCGGTGAACCCGATGATCGCCGTGAGCAGGTTGTTGAAGTCGTGCGCGACGCCGCCGGCGAGCGTCCCGACCGCCTCGAGCCGCTGCGAGTGACGGAGCCGCTCTTCGATGGCGCGTCGCTCGGACGCGTCGGACACGACCCCGAGCATCCGCTCCGGTTGACCGGAGGCGTCGCGCTTGAGTTCACCGATCCCGAGCACCCACCGGATCGCCCCGTCCGCGAGCAGCACACGGTACTCCGCGACGTACTCGCCCCGCGTCCCCCGCATCATCTCGTCGATCGTGCGACGCACGGCGGCCTGGTCGTCAGGATGGACGCGCGCGAAGAACTGGCTCACGCCGCCGTCAAGCTCGCTCGGCAGGTAACCGAACATCGCGGCGGCCGCTTCGCTCCACACCACTCGGTCTCGGACCATGTCGTACTCCCACGCCCCCATGCCTCCGGCACGCAGGGCGAGCCCGAGTCGCGAGCCGCTCTCGGCGACTTCGCGCACCAGCCGCTCCTCCCGCCCGCCGAGCACGAGACCGAGCAGGGTCGCGACGAGGACGAGCGCGGCGGAGGTGATGCGCGAGGAGCGAAGTTCGGGCGCGATCGCGCCCGCCCACCCCGCGCGCGGTGAGCCGAGCAGGGCCCAATCGCCGTCGGGCACGCGCACGTACAGCGTCTCGGGCCGCTGCGCCGATCCGGCAGGATCGCCGCCGAACCAGGCGAGGCCGCGGTCGCGGACCTCGAGCACGACGTCGGGCGCGTTGCCCGAGACCCCGCCGTCGGCGACCAGCGAGGGCACGTCGAGGATGATCGCCGCGAGATCGGGGAAGTCCGGTCGCGGCGTGATCCGTTGCCGCACCAGCAGGCCATTACCTCCCTGCACCAGCGCGATCGGTCCCGTGACCGTGACCTCGCCGGAGGCCATCGCCCGCCGTACGTCGGCAGGGATCTCTGGCCGCGGATCGGAGAACAGGTCGTACCTCAGCGCGGGTTCGTTGCCCTCGATCGGCGAGGTGATGACGATGCGGCCCCGCTCGACGTACTGGAGCGCGACGACGCCGTTCACGCCGAGCAAGGTCCCCTCCGCGAACAGTGGGAACTCCTGGTCGAGCGCGCGCCGCGTCGGCCGGGAGTCGGCGAAGGAGCGCACGCCGGCGAGCAGCGCGATGCGCCGGTCGACCGCACCGGCCAGCGCGCTCGCGTAGGGGGCCATCGCGACCCGCGTCCGCGCCCGAGCCTCCACGCGCAGGTGCGCCGCGTACCAACGGTCCACCACGAAGGCGAGCACCAGCGCCAGACCCGCCGCGACGAGGGCCGCCTGCCACGCGCGACGGGGGAGCCGGCGCATCGCTCAGCGCCCGCCGGGATGCGCGGCGAGGAAGGCGAACATGCGCGCGTTGAAGAGCGCCGTCTGCTCGAGGTGCGGCAGGTGTCCGGCCGAGTCGATCGGGACGAACTCCGTGGTGGGGATCGCGCGCGTCACGCGCTCGGCGTCGGTGATCGGCAGGGTCGGGTCCTGCTTCCCCCAGACCAGCAACACCGGTATGCCGGAGTTCGCGATGGTCGCGTAGATCGCGCCGAAGTCCGCCTCGCCCATCGCGATGACGGAACGGCGGAGCGAGCGTCCGAATCCGCGGTAGCGCATCTGCGGACGGTACGCATCCGCCCATCCGGGGAAGCGCTCGGGGTGCAGGAAGTCGGATGCCTGATTGTCGGCCATCGGCGGTACGGCGGTGACCTGCCAGAGGTACGCGCCGATGCCGGGCGCGCGGATCACAGCCGGGAGTTCGCGCCCCTGCGTGACCGGATCGACGAGCACGAGTGTACGGACACGCTCGGCGTGCGTGGAGGCGAAGTGGGCGGCGACGAATCCGCCGAAGGAGAGTCCGAAGAGATCGACTGGCTGCCGGACTCCGAGGGAGTCGAGGAGTTCCTCGAGCTGCGCGTCGTAGAACGCGCCGTCGTACGCGGCGTCCGGGCGGTCCGACCAGCCCCGTCCGAAGAGATCGTACCGGATGACGCGATAGCCGGCGCCGGAGAGCGACTGGTAGGTCGAATCCCAGATGTACGCGGGGACCGAGAACCCGTGCACGAGGACTGCGACGCGACCCGTGTCCGGGCCCGCGACCTCATAGTGCGTCGTGCCGGCCGAGAGGGTGACGTTGTGGCCGGGCGCTGCGGCGCGCGCCGCAGCGTCGAGCGTCGCGCGCTCCGGGTTCGCGTAGAGGTAGTACCCGAGCGGCAAGAGCGCGAGGACAGCGAGCGCGATGACGATGCGGCGGATAACGGCTCCAAGGTGACGATGAGGCGTGTCGGACCGGTCATCGGATACTATGGGGGATACTGCGACGGCGCGAGCCGGCCTAGCCGGTCACTCGCCGCCGCCTGCCACCTCGATCGACCGCATCGCCGGCGCACTGACGAAGATCGGGTCGTGGAAGCGGCGCCCCCACCCTAGGGCGGTCACGTCGCGGTAGTCCACGCGCCGACTGTCCCCGTGGCCCGGGTGGAGGCGCTTCCAGATCGAGGCGCGGACGTTGGGGTCCGCGCCGCGCTCGAGCAACAGCTCGGTGAAGGGCGCCGTGAAGGGTCCGCGCTGGCCGTAGTTCATCCAGAAGTTCGGCTGCGAGACGACCGTGCAGAAGAGCGCCGTATAGCCGCCGAAACCGCTGGCACCCACCGCGGCGCGCGCATTGGGGTCGGCCCCGCGGTCCAGCAGCCAGCGCGCGATCTCGAGTTCATCATAGTCCACGCACATATGGAGGAGCGTGGTGCCGCCGAGCGGGGTGCCCACCGTCGCGTCGAGCGGGTCGAGGCACCCCATCTCCGACGGGTAGATCTCGCGATGCGAGAAGGTCCGCGAGAGCAGCGCGGGATCGCGATCGAGGTGCGCTTCCAGCAGGTCGATCCGCCCGCGATGCAGCGCCATCGTCGGCGTGTCCGGATACGCGAGACCGGCGCGCGCGTACAACTCGAGGATCGCGTGCTTCGCCGACGGTCTCCGCGAGTCGGTCTGGAGCACGACGTCCACCGGGGCGATCCTCCGGCCATCCGCGTCCACGACCTTGGCACCGACGCCGAGCAGGAATCGGGTGCCCTCGACGCTCAACGTGTAGGCGGGTCCGCCGAGCGCACCCTCCGGCGGTGCGTGCCGCCCCAGCATCCCGTACAGCATCGTGGCCGTCCCGACCTGGCTCTGCAGCACGGCGCGGCCGATCGCCGACTCGAGGTCGGTGGCACCGAGCTCGTGCAGCGCGCGGATGATGCGGTCGCGGCCGAGATTGGCCGCGTAGCTCATCGGCGGACCCCAGTTGCTGTCGGTGCGGATGAGCGCGTGCTCGTGCAGCAGGCGCGGGTTGCGCCGGATCAGGTCGAGGAGGGTCGCGAGGTCATCCCGCCAGATGGCGTCGACGAGTTGGACACCCTGCACGAGGCGCGTCCAGCTCGACGCCTGATACGCGCGCGCCAGCACGAGCTGCGCATCGGCCAGCTTCGCGCTGGTCCAGCCGTCGGGATCGGGATGATGCGCGTCCCATTCGGCGCGCGCCGCCGGATCCCCCGCGCGCAATGCGCGTAGCAGGTCCTTCGCCTGGTGCTTGAGCTGGTCGAGGTCCGGTCGGACCGGAAGCCGTCTGTGACGATCGGGCATGACACGCCTCCTTGGATCGCCCACGGTCCGCTGGCGCTGGGCGAAAGGAGGGTGAGCCGTCCGATCGCGACGCGGTGCACTGCTCAGGTGGACTCGGTCCTCTCCGCGGACGGGGGGCGCCCTGCGCGCCAAGGCTGACGATGCGCCGGACGAGCGTTCCGCGCAAGTGAACCGGGCCTGGGACGCCGTTTGACTGCGCACCCCGCACCGGCGACAATTCACCGATGCCCGAGCGCCGCTTCGACGAGAACGAGACCGCCGAGATCTTCGCGCGCGCGACCGAGGCACAGCCCGCGGGCGCGCGCGCGCTGCCATCGAGCGAGGGGATGACCCTCGCGCAACTGCAGGAGATCGGCGCCGAGGCCGGCATCTCGCCCGAGCAGATCGCCGCCGCCGCGCGCGCGCTCGACCGCCCCACGCCCCCCACTCCCCCGCGATTCCTCGGCGTGACCCTCGGCGTCGCGCGCACCGTCGAACTCGACCGCCGGATGTCCACCGAGGAGTGGGAGCGCCTTGTCGTGCTGTTGCGCGACACCTTTCAGGCCCGCGGGGTCGTGCGCGTGGATGGCGCGCTCCGGCAGTGGACCAACGGCAACCTGCAGGTGCTGGTGGAGCCCACCGAGCAGGGCGACCGGATCCGGCTGCGCACCCGGAACGGCAACGCGCAGGGACTGCTCAGCGTCGGCTCCGTTCTGCTGGCCAGCGCGGGGCTCCTCGCGCTGTCCGGCGTGGCCGGCGGCTTCCTCGGTCCGGCCCAGCCGCTCGGCACGCTCATTGCCCTGATCGGCGGAGGCCTCAGCACGATGGGGCTCGCGTTGGTCCGGCTCCGCGCCTGGGTGCCCCTCCGGGCGCAACAGATGGAAGAGATCGCCGACCGGCTCGAAGCGTCCACGACTGCACCCCGCCTCGACAAATGACTGCCTCCTCGCAGCCGAACCAGCGCCCATCCAGCGACCCGCGTTCCAGCCATACCGCGAGACCGGGCAACCTCCTCCACACCGACTGCGACCTCGTCGCCGTCCTCGTCGAACAGCACGAGCGCCGCCTCGTCGCCGTCCGCGCGATCCCCCAGGGCACCCTGCTCTTCCGCATCGAAGGGCGCGAGACCCCCGTGCCGACGCGGTACTCGCTCCAGGTCGGATGGGAGCTGCACTTGGACCAGGAGGACGCGCGCGACCCCAACGACCGCGTCGCCCGCCGCTATTGGCGCTACATGAACCACCACTGCGACCCATCGACTGTCATCCGCGACCGCGCGGTGACAGCGCTCCGCGACATCGCGCCGGGCGAGAGCGTGACCTTCGACTACAACACCACCGAGTTCGATCTCGCGGAACCGTTCGAGTGTCATTGCCATGGCGCCCACTGCGTCGGCATCGTGCGCGGCGCCCGCCCGCCACCTGACGCCGGAGCAGCGCGCTCGCCTCGAGCCCTGGCTGCCGGACTACCTGCGCTGAGTCGGAGGGCGCGCTCTCCCATCACCGTGCCGGAGGTGTTCCCGTCACCAAGAGCACCGGACCGAGCACGCGGTCAAGGAAGGCGTTGATCGGCGCCACCCGCATCTCGACCGGCGGATGATGGCCGACGCCATCGATCAACACCAGTTCCTTCGGCTCCCGCAGCAGGTTCCAGAGCGGCAGCCCGCGGGTGCGCCAGGGATGCTCCTCGTCCTGCCGGCCATTCAGCACCAACTTTGGTGCGCGGATGTAAGGCGCGAAGTTGAAGTTCGCCGCCTCCGGCAGCGTCGGTTGCACCCGCTCGTCGATCCCCGCACCGATGAACACGACGGCCTTGTACCGGTCATCGACCGCCGCGAAGACGAGGCGCGAGCCGGCGCCCCAGCTCATCCCGTAGTAGGCGAGCCTCGTCATGTCGAACTCGGCGCGCGTCGCGAGATAGTCGAGCGACATCCGCAGTTCGGTCGCGTGGCGCACCATCTGGTCGCGGAATCCCACGGAGGGCGGCGCCGGACGCGTCGCGCCCGGCGCGAACGGTCGCTCGGTCATCCCATCGAACACGGGCGCCAGAACAGCGCGCCCTGCCTTGATGTGCGGACCGAGGTCGTGCTCCACACCCGTCGGGACGGCCTCGAAGAAGAAGGCGCCCGAGCTCGGAACGTGCACGAGCGTCTGGTACGGCGGCCGCGCTCGCATCGGCAGGTAGAGGTAGACGAGGATCGAGTCGCCGCCGACACCGTCGATCCAGAGCCGTTCCCGCGTCCAATCGGGCGTCGTCTCCCGGCCGACGATCCGTGCCTGGGCCGGCTGTCGGTCGTACCGGTAGAATCCGAGCAGCGTGCGGAAGGTTGCCGCGTCGACCGGGCGGTAGACGGGCGTGGCGGTCTGGAGGCGCACCGGGCCCGCTCCCTGATCGCCCGCGCCCGCAGCGGCGTCCCTCGCGCACCGGAACCCGATCGCCGGCGTCGCCGTCTCGCCGGGCAGCGAGCCGAGCTCGGAGAAGACGTAGGCCGGATCCTGCCACGAACCGCCGGCGAGGGAGTAGCCATCAGGACCGCGGTTCTGCAGCCACTCCTTCGCGTTCCCCGCGAGCGCGTGCACGCCATACGGACTGATGCCGAGCGGGAATGACGCGACGGGAGCCGTGCCCGCCCCGCCGAAGTTCGCGCGGCGCTCCGTGCTGACCGCCGCCGACATGTAGCCCCAAGGCATGATGACGCCGAGATGCGAGGCGATGCCGTCGCGCGCCGCCTTCTCCCACTCGTAGAGCGTCGGCAGCCGCTTCGCACGCGCCGCGCAGAAGGCGGCCGCCTCGTACCACGATACGCCCGTCACCGGATGGTCCCCGCGCTCGGCCGGCGGCTCCTGGCTCACCCAATCGCGCGGCGCGCCGAGTCCGGTGCGGTCGACGAATCGGCTCGGCGCGATCCCCGCGCTCGCCGCCGTGCGCCAGTGCTCGGCGTTCGCGTAACCACCCGCGCGCACGAACTCACGGTACTGCGCGTTGCTCACCTCGAACCGGTCGAGAAAGAACGGACGCAGCTCAGCCACCAGGCCCACCGGGAGATCCGGTCCCACGATCTCGTACCGTCCGCCGGGGATCGCCACCATCCCCTCCGGCACGCGGTCGACCGGCAGGAGCGTCAGCGCGAGTGAGACCGGCCGCCCTTCGATACCCCGCAGGTGCTCGCGACCGTAGAGACTCGACGCGATGCGCTCGACCGGCGCGTAGCCGTCCTTGCGCACGATGAGCCGGTACTCGCCGCGCGCGAGCCGACGCGCGCTGATCGGCGTCGTGCCGAGCAGGGTGCTGTCATCGACCGGCTCCGATCCGTCAGGCACCCGCTGCGCCCACACCTCGGCACCCGCGGGCTCGGAGGTGATCGTAAGCAGGTCCGAAACGGTCGCGAGGACCGCCGTGAGCGTGGTGTCGTCGCCGAGCCGGCGCTCGAGGCGCTCCGCGATCGCGTACGCTTCGGCATACCGACCCGCGTTCGCGAGGGTCGCGACCTCCGGCAGCTGGGCGCGCGCGCGCGACGTCCGCGCACTCGACCAGAGCGGCCAGACGATCGCCGCCACGACGACGAGCGCGACCGCGGCGATCGCCGCGAGTCTCCGTCGGCCGACCGGCACCTCGGCCTTCGGCGTGCACGCCGCAAGGAACTCGGCCGGCGTCGCGAAGCGATCGGCCGGCGTCTTCGCGAGGGCGCGGCGGATCGCCCCATCGACCTCGATCGGCGCGTCGGTGCGGAGCGTGCGCAGCGGCCGCGGATCGTCCGTCAGGATCTGCACCATCACCGACTGCACGTTGGGCCCCGCGAACACCGGCTCCCCGGCGAGCATCTCGAAGAGCACACACCCGAGCGAGTAGAGATCGCTCCGCCCGTCGAGCGGCTGGTCGGCCGAGACCTGCTCGGGACTCATGTAGGTCGGCGTGCCGAGCGAGAGCCCTGCGGTGGTCAGCCGGCCCCGCTCGAGCTTGGAGAGCGCGAGCGCGATCCCGAAGTCGGCGACCAACGCCTCGTTCCCCGCGAGCAGGATGTTCTCCGGCTTGATGTCGCGGTGGATCACCCCGTGCCCGTGCGCCCAGGTGAGCGCCGCGGCCACATCGCCGGCGATGCGCAGTGCGTCGGCGAGCGGCAGGCGCTGCTCGCGGTCGAGCCGGTCGCGCAGCGACTCGCCTTCGACATAGGGCATCACATAGAACAGGAGCCCGCCCGCCTCGCCCGAATCGAAGAGCGGCAGGATGTGCGGATGCTGCAGCCCGGCCGTGACCTCGATCTCCTGCAGGAAGCGCTCGGCTCCGAGCGCGGCACTCAGCTCCGGACGCAGCACCTTGATCGCGACCTGACGGTGGTGCTTCAGGTCCTCCGCGAGGTAGACGGTCGCCATCCCGCCACAGCCGAGCTCGCGGAGGATCCGGTATCGGTCGGGGAGCGCGGGAAGGGTGTCCGGTTTAGCGGTCATCTCCAGGACGAAGTTGCGGGCGCCCGCACGGCGCCGCCACCCTTGCCCGCACGTACCGTGGACCGTAGCCTATGGGCAGTGCCGTAAGGGCGGCCGACGGTCCGCGTAAAGGGTCCAACCCACCCCCGAAGGTTGCTCGTCCGACCTTCTATTCCTCGCCCCATCTGCGGACTCCGGGCGGCCTGAAAGGGCTCATCCCTTTCAAAGGAATGGAGGTGTCCCGTGTCCAGTCCGATCCCCGAGCCCAAGCTCGCGTCCGCGTCCGAGTCCCTGCCCGACGACGCGAACCCCGAGTGGCTCCGCAAGCAGGCCAAGCGCCTGCTCCCTTCCCTCCGCGCCAGGGATCCTGAGGCCAGGCTCGCCGACGCGCAGTTCGCGATGGCGAAGCACTTCGGCTTCAAGAGCTGGCGCGCGCTCAAGGCGCACGTCGAGGCGATGAGCATCGACGGCGCGCTGGTCAAGGCTGCGCGCGATGGCGAAGTCGCCGAACTCGAGCGGCTGCTCGACCTGCATCCTGACCGGCTGCACCTCAAGTCGGGCGAGTACGGCTCGTCGCTGCTCCATAGCGCCGCGCGCCACGCGCCAGCGCTCGCTCTGCTCCTCCGCCGCGGCCTCGACCCCAACACCCTCGAGTCGGGCGACAACACGACCGCGATGCACTGGGCCGCCGCGGCCGGCGCCCTCGACGCCGTACGACTCCTGGCCGACGCCGGGTGCGATGTGATCGGCGCCGGCGACGACCACGAGCTCGAGGTGATCGGCTGGGCGACCTGCTGGGACGGCTGCGATACCCCCGCAC
This sequence comes from Gemmatimonadaceae bacterium, assembly GCA_031396725.1. Lineage (GTDB taxonomy): Bacteria > Gemmatimonadota > Gemmatimonadetes > Gemmatimonadales > Gemmatimonadaceae > Pseudogemmatithrix. The sequence goes on from JANNLH010000011.1 coordinate 97,641, forward strand.
ACCGCGCCATAGCGGACTTCCTGGTGAGCCGCGGCGCGCGCCGCCACATCTTCGCGGCCATCGCCCACGAACTCGGCGACGAGGTGCGGCGGATCGTGGCCACCGACCCCTCGGCGCTCAACCGGCGGATGAGCCGCAACGAGTCGCACCAACTGCCGCTCCACTTCGCGGTACGGATGAAGAAGAGGTCGATGGTCGACCTGCTGATGGAGCTCGGCGCCGACCCGCTCGGCGTCGACGACTCGGGCTCGACCGCCACGGCGAACGCGTTCTCGGCCGAGTTCGACCACGCGCCGCTGCAGGCCATCCACAGGATGACCCTCGCCGAGCTCGACAGCGCGCGCCGCGGGCACCGCGAGCCGCGGCTCGGTCAGCTCGATCTGATGGCGGCGCTCTCGCTCGGCGATCGCGCTACAGCCGAACGCGCCTGGACCGCGGCGGGCCCGGGGACAGGTGTCCTTCACTTGATGGCGAAGCGTGGGGAGCTCGACGCCGTGCGGTGGCTGCTCGATCGCGGCGCCGACCCCAACGAGCGTTGGACGCACTGGGGCATGGCCTGCACGCCGATCCATCTGGCGATCTGGGGAGATCACGAGGAGGTTGTGCAGCTGCTGCTGGCGCGCAGTGCCGACATCACGATCCGCGACTCGATGCACGATGGCGACGCGATGGGGTGGGCCGAGCACTTCGGGCGCGAACGGATGATGGCGCTGATCGCGAATGGCGGCACCTCTGACTGAGGTGCATACTTGGCCATGCAAATCACCGTCAACGGAACCTCCCGCGAGTACGCCGGGGACCCGGCCCAGCCACTGCTCTGGTATCTCCGCGACGAACTCGCGCTCACCGGCACCAAGTTCGCCTGCGGCGTCTCCGCGTGCGGTGCGTGCACCGTGCACGTGGACGGCGCCGCCATGCCCGCCTGCGTGACGCCGATGTCCACGCTCGAGCGCAAGTCGGTCGTGACCATCGAGGGGTTGAGCGAGGACGGCGATCACAGGGTGCAGAAGGCCTGGGCCGAAGCGAACGTGGTGCAGTGCGGCTACTGCCAGTCGGGCCAGATCATGGCGGCCGCCGCGCTGCTCGCGAAGACGCCGAAGCCCACTGACGCGGACATCGACAACGCGATGACGGGCGTCATCTGCCGGTGCGGGACCTATCCGCGCATCCGCGAGGCCATCCGCGCCGCCGCCGGTCTCACCACCGGGGGACGCTGACCATGACCGACCACACTGCCCCCTGGCTCCGCCGCAACGGCCGCGCCAAGGACGAGGCCGACGAATCGGCGCATGCCTCCGGGTACGATCGCCGCGAGTTCCTCTCCCGGCTCGCCGCGAGCGGGCTCGTCCTCGCCATCACCGCCTCGAGTGTGAGCTGCATCGCCGACGCCGTCGTCGGGGATGCGCAGTTCGAGCCGTCCGTGTACCTGCGGATCGGCGAGGACGGCCTCGTCACCGTGATCGTGCACCGCTCCGAGATGGGACAGGGCGTGCGCACCGGTCTCGCGATGGCCATCGCCGACGAGCTCGAGGCCGACTGGTCGACCGTGCGCATCGAGCAGGCCATCGGCGATGCGAAGTACGGCGACCAGAACACCGACGGCTCCACCAGCATCCGGAACGGCGGGTGGATGACCTTCCGGAAGGCCGGCGCCGCCGCGCGCACGATGCTCGAACGCGCCGCCGCCGAGAAGTGGGGCGTGCCACCGGCCCAGGTGCGCGGATCGAATGGTGAGGTGCGGCACACCGGATCCCGGAAGCGCGCGAGCTACGGCTCGCTCGTGGTGGCCGCGAGTGCCCTGCCCGTCCCGACCGACGTCGCGCTCAAGACGCCCGACCAGTACCGCTTCATCGGCAAGACCGTCGCCTCGCTCGACCAGCAGGCGATGGTCACCGGCCGCGCGAAGTACGCGCAGGACCTCTCGATGGAGGGGATGCGCATCGCCGTGATCCAGCGGCCGCCCGTCTACGGGTCCAAGGTCGCGAGCTTCGACGCGTCGGCCGCGATGGCCGTGACCGGCGTCGTGAAGGTCGTCGAGGTGCCGAGCGCGCCGATCCCTGCCGGGATGATGCCGCTGGGCGGCGTCGCCGTCGTGGCGACCAGCACTTGGGCCGCGATCGAGGGACGCAAGAAGCTCGCGATCCAGTGGACCGCGAGCCCCAACGACTCGTACGACTCGGTGGAGTATCGCAAGGAGCTCGAGCGTTCCGTGCGCGCGCCGGGCAACGTCGTGCGCAACCTCGGCGACGCGCGTGGCGCGATCGGTCGCGCGGCGAAGACGGTGACCGCCGAGTACTACGCGCCGCATCTCGCGCACGCGCCGATGGAGCCGCCGGCGGCGATGGCCAACTTCGTGAACGGCAAGTGCGAGGCGTGGGCGTGCACGCAGGACCCGCAGACCGCGCAGGCCGTGGTCGCGGGGATACTGGGCATCGACAAGGCGCAGGTGACGATCAACGTCACCTTCCTCGGCGGCGCGTTCGGGCGGAAATCGAAGCCGGACTTCATCGCCGAGGCGGCGTTCCTCTCGAAGGAGATGGGGACGCCCGTGAAAGTGGTGTGGACGCGTGAGGACGACCTGCAGAACGGCTATCCGCACACCATCTCGATGCAGCGGCTCGAGGCGGGGCTCGACGCCGAGGGGCGGATCGTCGGGATGACGCACCGCATCGCGTCGCCGCCCATCGGCTCGACCTTCGCGCCCAACTCCGAGTTCCACTCCGAGGGCGAGCTCGCGCTCGGCGTGCTCGACATGCCCTACGCGATCCCGAATGTGCGGGTGGAGGCGTGCCGCGCGCCGGCGCATTCGCGCATCGGCTGGTACCGCTCCGTGAGCAACGTGCCGCACGCCTTCGCGCTCGGCTGCTTCATGGACGAGCTCGCCGAGGCGGCCGGCAAGGATCCGGTGCAGTTCCTGATCGAGGCGCTCGGCGGCGACCGGGTGATCGACATGACGAAGACCGGCGCCGTGAAGGACGTGGGCAACTACGGAGCCAAGTGGGAGGACCACCCGAACGACACGGCGCGGCACCGGAAGGTGCTCGAGGCCGTCGCGCGCGAGTCCGGGTGGGGGACTGCCCTACCGGCCGGCGAGGGGCGGGGCGTCGCACTGCACCGGAGCTTCCTGACGTACGTGGCCGCGGTCGTGCACGTGAAGGTCGGTACCGACGGGGCGGTCACGGTGCCGCGCGTGGACATCGCGATGGACTGCGGATTCGCGGCGCACCCCGACCGGGTGAGGAGTCAATGCGAGGGGGCGGTCATCATGGGGCTGTCGAACGCGATGACGTCGGAGTTGACGTATGCGCGGGGGCGGGTCGTGCAGACGAATCTCAATGATTATCGGGTGGTCAGGATGAGCGGGGCGCCGCAGGAGATCCGGGTGCATCTGGTCGAGGCCGGCGGGCCGATCGGCGGGGTCGGGGAGCCGGGGGTGCCGCCGGTCGCGCCGGCGTTCGCGAACGCGGTGTTCGCGGCCACGCGCCAGCGAGCGCGATCGATTCCTGCTTCCCCCACCTGAGATCGATCACAGTCTGGTGACGCCGGCCACCGATCCGACCGGGATCGGTGGCCGGCGTTCTCCTAGCCAACGCGGAACAGTTCGAGCGCGCGGCCGTACCCTCGTCGGAGCATCTGCTGCATTGCCTTGTGCGCCGGCTTCTTGAGGTCGGGATCCTCGGCCAGCAGCCGCTCGGCGCCGGAACGCGCCACCTCGGACAGCTCCTCATCCCTGATCGGGTCCGCGACGCGGAATGTCGGCACGCCGCTCTGGCGTTCGCCGAAGAGATCCCCCATCCCGCGCAGACGCAGGTCCTCGCGCGCGATCTCGAACCCGTCCTCGGTGTCGAGGAAGACGCGCAGACGATTCATCGCTTCCTCGCCGACGTTGCCGAGCAGTATGCAGTACGATTCAAGGCCCGCACCGCGGCCCACGCGCCCCCGCATCTGATGCAGCTGGCTCAGCCCGAACCGCTCTGGATGCTCGATCAGCATCACCGTCGCATTCGGTACGTCTATCCCCACCTCGATCACCGTGGTTGCAACGAGCACATCGAGCGACCCATCCCGGAACGCTCGCATCACGGCATCCTTCTCATCGGACCCAAGCTTACCGTGCAGTAACGCCACCCGCCGTCCCTTGAGCGTTCCCGCGGTCAGCTCCTCGAACGCCGACGTCGCCGCCTTGAGCGCGACCTTCTCGGAATCCTCGACCAGCGGATAGACCGCATACGCCTGCCGCCCCAGGTCGATCTGCCGATTCACGAACGCGAACACCTTCTCCCGCGCAGACTCCGGCCGCAGCGCCGTCGTGACCGGCTCTCGCCCCGGCGGCCGCTCATCCAACAGCGAGACCCCAAGGTCCCCATACATCGTCAGCGCCAGTGATCGCGGAATGGGCGTCGCCGACATCAGCAGCACATCCGGCTTCACCTCCGCCCCCCGCGCCTCCGACAACACCCGCCGCTGATCCACCCCGAACCGATGCTGCTCATCGATGATCGCGAGCCCGAGCCGCGCGAACCTGGTCCCGTCCGCCACCAAGGCGTGAGTGCCAACCGCGATCACCGGCTCCCCGCTCTCCAGCCGCGTCGCGGCCAGCCGCCGCTCCTTCGCCGACGTCGACCCCGTGACGAGCACCGGGATGATCCCCAGCGGCGCCAGCAGCGTATCGAGCGTGCGCGCGTGCTGCTCGGCCAGCAGCTCGGTCGGCGCCATCAGCGCCACCTGATACCCATTCTCCAGCGCCAGCAATGCTGCAAACACGGCCACGACCGTCTTCCCCGCCCCCACATCCCCCTGCAGCAGCCGGTGCATCCGCGACTTGGTGCACATGTCGGCCACGATCTCCCGCACGCACCGCACCTGCGCCTTGGTCAGCTCGAACGGCAGCGCCTCCCGGAACTTGGAGGTCAACTCGCGCTTGTTGACGAACTCGATCCCATCCCGCCGCTCCGCCGCCAGCTGTCGCGCCCGCCGGTGCAGGATGTGCACGAAGAGCAGCTCCTCGTACGCGAGCCGCGCCCGCCCCGCCAACGCGCCGACCAATGTCGTCGGCCGATGAACCGCTGAGAGCGCCTCCCGCAGTGGCGGCACCCCCGCCTCCGCGAGCAGCCCCGCCGGGATGTACTCCTCCACCAGCGGCAGCAACTGATCGATGTGCGTCTCGATCAGCCCGCGGATGACCTTTGCCGAGAGCCCCTCGGTGGCCGGATAGATCGAGAGCACGCGCCCGCCGGCGGTGCCGTCGGCATCCGGCCCGAGATTCACGAACTCTCGCGGCGCCAACTGTCGCCCGTGATAGAAGCGCACCGGGCCGGTCAACAGCAGCACGTCACCCTTCTGGATGGTGCGATCCAGGAACGGCTGCCCTGGCCACCCCACCTCGATCAGCCCGGACGAGTCCTGCACCACGGCCTGGAACACGCGCAGGCCCTTCCGTGTCGGCAGCACACCCTTGGAGATCACGGTGCCGATCACGGTCGCGTCGTCGCCGATGCGCAGCCGCGCGATCTGCTGCACGGTGCTCGCGTCCTCGTACCGGTGCGGGATGTGGAAGAGCAGGTCGCGCGCGGTGAAGATGTTGAGCCGCTTCAGCAACTCGGCGCGCCGTGGGCCGACACCCTTCAGGTAGGTGACCGGCGTCTCCAGCGTGAGATGCGCAGATGGGCTCACGGCGCCGGGATGTCCATGCGCCGGAGCAGCGCCCCGAAGCGCGGATGGCTGCGCAGCGGCTCCAGCAGGAACGACCCGGCGATCGAGTGGATGGACCCGCTGCGGCGCGCGAATGCCTCCTCGAGCGCGTCCATCGCCAGATCGTGCTCGCCGAGCCCGACATGTGCGTACGCGAAGATGTACGGCGAGACCGGCTGGGTCCGGGCGGCCTGGCTCAGCCGCGCGAGCTGCGCGCGCGCCTCGGCCTCGTGCCCCGCGAGGCCGAGCGCCTCGGCGTACTGCCCGATCCACTGCAGCCGGTCGGGCTCGAGGCGGATCGCCTCCCGCGCCGCGGCAAGCGCTTCTTCCGGCCTGCCCAGCCCCATCAGCGCCCAGGCGAGGGTCATGTGCCCACGATCGTGCGTCGGCTCGGCCGCCACGATGGAGCGCGCCGCTTCGGCGGCCTCGGCGAACCGGCCGGCGCGCAACAGCGCCGTCGGCACGTCGCTGCGGTGCGCCACGGGATCGAGCGCGTGCGCACGACGCACCATCGCCACCGCCTCGTCGAACCGACCGAGGGCGTAGCAGAACCGCCCGTAGAGATCCCAAGCGTCCGCGTTCCCCGGCTCGAGCGCCACCGCGCGCTTGAACGAGTCCTCCGCGGCCGCCCAGTCGAAGTCGTGGATCGCCCGCAGGTGACCGACCACGCTGTGCGCCGTGGCAAGCGTGGGATCGAGGGCCAGCGCGCGTTCGGCGGCCTGCATCGCGTGGCGGTAGGCCTCGTCCACATCCTGCTCATCGTTCTGGAGGAGCTCGGCCCACGCGAGCGCCTGCATCGCGTGCGCGAGCGCGAACCGGGGGTCCCGCTCGGTCGCCTCCCCCAACAGGCGCAGGCCCTCCTGCATCCCGGTGCGCGTCCACCGCGCGAGCTGCTGCCGCCCGAGCAGGTAACGCCCGTAGGCGTCCACGTCGTGCGTCGGTGCCTGCGCGACGCGCGTCCGCTCCTCGGGCGTCAGCGCGGCACGTAGGGCTTCGGCGATCTTGAGCGCGACGTCCGTCTGGATGGCGAAGATGTCCGTGAGGTCGCGGTCGTAGGTCTCGGCCCAGACCTGCTGCTCCGTGTCGCCGTCGATGAGCTGCGCCACGACGCGCACGCGCGCACCGGCCCGCCGGACGCTCCCGTGCAGCACCGCCCCCGCGCCGAGGGACGCGGCGATGTCGCGCACACGCCCGTCGAGCCCGCGGTAGGGGGCGACCGAGGTCGGCCCGATGACGTCGAGCGCGCGCAGCTTGGCGAGGTGCGCGATCACGTCCTCGCTGATCCCCTCGGCGAACAACACCGCGTCGGCGTCGGTCCCGATGCTGCGGAACGGGAGCACCGCGACGACCGGCGAGCGCGGCCGGACGGCGCCCGGCGCGGCGAGCGCCTCGGCAAAGGCCGCCATCGTGGCGAACCGGGCCGCGCGGTCGGGTGCGAGGGCACGCCGCAGCACCGCGTCCAACCCCGGCGGCACGTCGGGCTTCGCCGAGCGAACGTGGTAGACCTCGCCCGTCAGGAGTTCGAACAGCACGCACCCGAGCGCGTAGACATCGCTTCGCGGGTCGAGGTCGGCGGTGCCCATCGCCTGCTCGGGGCTCATGTAGAGCGGCGTGCCGATCGCGATCCCCGCCTGCGTCTGGCGCATCTCGGCGCCGAGCGCGATGCCGAAGTCGGCGAGGATCGGCTCTCCCTCCTGCAACAGGATGTTCTCGGGCTTGATGTCCCGGTGGATCACGCCCTGCCCGTGCGCGTATCCCACCGCGTAGGCCACGCGGCGCACCAGCTCCACCGCCTCATCCGCCGGAAGCCGGCCACGCCGCTCGAGCACCTGCCGCAGCGTCTCGCCGCGCATGTACGGCGTCACGAAGAAGGGGAGACCGCCGGCGATCCCGCTGTCGTGCAGCGGGAGGATGTGTGGATGGTTGAGCCGCGCGACGATCCGCACCTCTTGCAGGAACCGCGCGCTTCCCTCCTCTCCGAGCTCGTGATGGAGGACCTTCAGCGCGACGTCCCGGTCGTGCTTGAGGTCGTGCGCGAGGAAGACCGCCGCCATCCCGCCGCGCCCGAGTTCCCGCTCCACCCGGTACCGGTCGCCGAGTGCGGTCGCGAGGGCGCGGAGATCATGGCTCATTGCTCCAGCAGCTCGCGCGCGAATGTCGTCGCGTCGAAGGGCTTGAGATCGGCGGCCTGCTCCCCGACACCGATGAACTTCACCGGCACGTCGATCGCCTCGTGCACGGCAAGCACCACGCCACCTTTCGCGGTGCCGTCCAGCTTGGTCACGACGATCCCGGTCACCGGCACCGCGGCGGCGAAGGTCTTCGCCTGCTGCACGGCGTTCTGCCCCACGGTCCCGTCGAGCACGAGCAACGCCTCGTGAGGCGCCCCCGGCAGCCGCTTCTCCACTACGCGCTGCACCTTCTTGAGTTCCTCCATCAGCGCGCCGCTCGTGTGCAGCCGCCCGGCGGTGTCGATGATGATGACATCCACCCCGCGCGCGACTCCGGCGTCGATCGCCTGCCACGCGATCGCTCCCGGATCGCCCCCCGGCGCGCCACCCACGAACTCGGCGCCCGTCCGTTCGGCCCACACCCTCAACTGGTCGATCGCACCGGCGCGGAAGGTGTCCCCCGCCCCGACGAGCACGCGCTTGCCCTCGCGCTTGAGCCGCGCCGAGAGCTTGCCGATGAAGGTCGTCTTGCCCGCGCCATTCACGCCGAGCACGAGGATCACGGTCGGCCCCTCGACGGCGAAGCGCAACGCGGTGTCGGAGTTGCCGGTGTTGAGCGACGCGGCGATGCCGGAACTCAGCGCCTCGAGGAACTGGTCCTGCGTCTTGACCGTCCCGCGCGCGGCCTGACGCTTCACGTCCTCGACCAACCGCACGGTGACGGGCACGCCGAAGTCGGACTCGAGCAGGACCTGCTCGAGCATCTCGAGCGACCCCGCGTGCACGCCGCCGCGCGCGAGCACCGCGACGTCGGTGAGCGCGACGTCCTTGATCCGCTGCCAGAGGGAGCGGCGGGGTGCGTCGTCCTTCTTGCGGGTGAGGAGGGCCATGCGTCAGCTGCGGGAAACGACCGGGAAGGGCGGGATGACCATCAGGCCCGCGACCTGCGCGCGGAGTGCAGCGAAATCTCGGTCGCGGGTGATGACAATCCAACCCCGCTCGCGGGCTTGCACGGCGAGGAGCGCGTCGTTCTGACGGCTGGGGCGCTGGGTGCCCTCCGGCATCGAGCTCAGCAGTCGCCCTGCGCGGCGCCACTCCTGCTTCGAGGGCGGGACGATCCGTCCTCGTCGCTCGAAGGGCGCGAGGAACTGCTCCTCGATCCAGACCCGGGACGCCGCGGTCCGGGCGCCCGCTTCGAGCTCGAGCGCGACCACACTCGAGATCTCCACGCGGTGCGTGGCCCACCGCAGGAAATGCTCGAGTTCCGCACGCGGCACCGGGGAGCGCACGGCATCGATGAGCACGTTGGTGTCGAGGGTGAAGTTCACTTCCGAGGACGATCGCGGTCGTCGAAGTACTCCAGTCCGCCGATCTCGGCGAGCCCGCGCAACCCGAAGATGACCTCCTCGGCGAAGATGATGCCGTCGATCGCCTCTTCGACGGTCGTCGTCTCGGACTCGGTCGCGAGGATGGCGCGCGCGGCATCGAGCATCGTCTGGTCGATGAACATGTTCTTCCTCCTCGGCTTCGGCTTGCGCTTGGCCTTGGCGGGCGTCTTCGGCTTGGATCTTGCCTTCGCCTTCGAACGGGTCGTGGCCACGGGGGTGCTCCGGTCGGGGACGCCCCCAATCTACCGAAGCGATACAGCATCGCACAATCCGCGTGCTGTATAGCTCACCGGGCCGGCATTACCGCAACCCGATCCTTCTGCGCAGGAGCCATTCCGCGCAGATCGCCACGAGCGCGATCGCCGCGAGCCACCAGAACGACGCCCCCCGCGCACGCGGCGCCAGGTTGAGCGGCGCGCCATCCCCCACCGCCCCCGCCGCCACGCTCGGCCGGCGCGGCACCCACTCGGGTGAGATCCCGACGCGCTCATCAGCGCCCACGACGCCGCCCGAGGCGCGCGAGGCGCGCGAGGCGCGCGACCGATCCGCGCCCACCCAGTCGAAGATGCTCCCCCAGACCGCGTCGAACGCATCGGCGGAGCGGCCTCCGCGGAGCCGCCAGCGCCAGAGCCCGCTCACCGGCACGACCGCCACGCGGCGCGCGCCATCGTCGAGCCCGACGACCACGCGCTCGTCCATCCGCCGGGCGCGGCGCGCGACCACGGCCGAGAACTGCGGCGCGGTCCGGAGGGGCGCCACGTCGAGCGGCGGAAGCGAGTCCCAGGGCACGCCGGCGAGCGCCGCCACCAGCGGTGAGTCGCCGGTGCCGGTCGTGTAGTAGTCCTCGGCCGGCGCCGGCGGGGCGATCAGCACGAGCGCCCCCCGCACGAGCGGGCGCGGCGCGCCAAAGAGCGCCGTGTCGCCGTGGAGCACCACGAGCGGGGCCGAGGCGACGGCAGAGCGCACGGCAGCCTCTGCGACGACCCGCATGGCGCCGTCGGTGCGCCACTGGCCGGCCGCGACCCTCCAGAAGCCTTGTACCGGGCCGTGACGGGTGCCGCGGAGCACCGCAAGCGCGAAGCGCGCGTCCTGGTCGGGTGCGCTCGAAACGAAGACCGCCGCCGCAGCCCCCGAGACTACCAATTCTGCCCGCGCCGAATCGTTCCGCGGCACGGCGTCCCCTGGCTCGAGCGCGAACGCCAGCCGCCGCGTGGCATCCTGCGCCGGGACCGGCACGGCGATGCGCAGCTCACGCTCCTCGAAGGGCGCGAGTGCGGCGACGGGCAGTGCCGCGATCTCGCGGCCGTCGAGCGTCAGGCGGGCGCGGGTCGCGGCCGCACCGGCGGCGCCGGCCTTGAGCACGATCCGTGACGGGATCGTGTCGCCGCCGAGCGCGCCGCCCGGGACATCGAAGCTCGCGACGGCCGCATCGGCGGCGGCGGGCAGGTCGGGCAACAGCACGCGCGAACCGCGCGGCAGCCGGGCGACGCGCTCCGGGTCGTCGAGCTGGCCGTCGGTCACCACCAGCAGGGGACGTCCGACCGCGAGCGCGGCCTCCACCAGCGGCCCGATGCGCGACGCGCCGTCGCTGGGCGAGGCCGGCGCTGGCCCCGGACGCAGGGAGTCGCCAAAGAGGAGCACCGAGTCGGCGCCCGCCGCCACGAGCGAGTCGACCGTTCCCCGGACCGCGGCCCAGCGCGCCGAGTCGCTGCTGGAACCAGCCGCCCGCCAGCTCGCCGAGACGTCGAGCCCGACCCACGGCCGCGGCGCGCGCGCCGGTCCGAGCGGCGCGTCGAACAGGAGCGCCGCCGCGAGCGTCCCCACGAGCACGCGCAGCGCCGCCGGCACGCGCGCCGAGGCGCCGACGCGCAGACCATATGCCAGGGCCGCGAGGGAGAGCCCCGTGGCGATGCTGAGGAACCAGAGGATCATGTGGGAGCTTCGGGGCCGCTCGGACGACGCGTACGCGGCGCGTTCGCTGCGAGAATACTACGCGAATACTACGCGGCGGCCCCGGCTTCAGTTGGCCGGGGCGCGGACCACGCCGGTCGGCTGCTCGAGCGCGAAGACCGCGGCGTCGCGGATGCGACTGAAGAGCTGCAGGTCGTCGCCGGCGAGCGGCGGCCCCGAGCTCGCGGTCAGCGCGCGGCGCGGATCGCGCTGCACCCCATTCACCAGCACCTCGAAGTGGAGGTGCGGCCCGGTCGCGAGTCCCGTCATCCCGACGTAGCCGATGGTCTTCCCGATCTCGACGCGCGCGCCCTTCCGCACGCCGCTCGCGAAACCGCGCAGGTGGCCGTAGCGCGTCACGAATCCGTTCGGATGCCGGATCTCGACCGTGGTGCCGTAACCGCCGCGGCTCCCTGCGAAGATCACCGTGCCGTCGCCGATCGTGCGCACCGGCGTGCCCGAGCTCGCGGCGTAGTCCATCCCCTGGTGCTGGCGCCAGGTGCCGAGCACCGGGTGCTTGCGGCGGCCGAAGACACTGGAGATGCGGCGGAACGAGACCGGCGTGCGCAGGAAGCTCGCCGCGAGTGAGCGTCCCTGTTGGTCGTAGTACTTGCTGCGGCCGTTGTCCACGGGCATGCGGATGGCCTGCACCTCGGTCCCGGCCCGCTGCAGTCCGGCGGCGAGCACGGTGCCGACCTTCACAGCGCCATTCGGGGCCTTCGCACGCTCGAACAACACGCGCACTTCGTCCCCCTGCTGCAGCTCGCGCGACATGTCGACGCGGTACTCGTAGATGTCGGCGATGCTCCAGGCGAGTTCGGCGCGCGCCTTGGCGGGCAGGACGTCCTTGGCGCCGAGCTCGACCGCGTCGTAGAGATTCGACGCCACCACGCCCTTCACGAGCACGGTGTCGGTCGTCCACGGCAGCACTTCCTCGGCGGCCGTCCACGCATCGCCGGCGCGCGTCATCTTGACGATCCGGTCCACGGAGAGGTGGAATCGCACTTCCTTCGGACGCGCGGCATCACTCGTGTCGCCGCTGACGACGACCTCCATGCCGGCCGGGATGCGGCGATGGTCGAGGGGCGTCGCGGCCGCGATCACATTCGCGGCCTCGGCGCCCGAGAGCCCGCGGCGCGTGAGCAGCGCGGCGAGCGTCTCGCCGTAGTCGAGCGTGTCGGCCTGCGTCCAGGGCATCAGGTCGGGAACGCCGCTCCCGAACATCGTGCCGGGTCGCCCCGGCGTCGGGGCCGGCAAGCGAAGCGCGGCGACCGCGAGTGCCGCGACCACCGCGCCCATCAGGATCCGTCCCGTGCCCTTCATCAATCCATCTGTCGGCGAATGAAGGTCGGGATCTCGAGATCCGAGAGGTCCTCGACCGGGCGCGGCGCGGGCCGCGTGCGGGGTGCCGGCACCGCGTTGCCGCCCGTGTTCGCGCCCGCGTTGCCAGCGGCGTGTCCCGGCATCGGCCGGTTGCGCGACGAATCGAGCAGCGGGATCACCGGCGTGCCGCGATGCAGCACATTCGCCTGCTGATTCCCCTTTCGCTCGAAGCCGGTCGCGATCACCGTCACGCGCACCTCGCCCTGCATCGCCGGCTCGTTGACCGCGCCGAAGATGATCTCGCTCTCCTCGCCGACCGCGTCCTTCACGATCTCGGCGA
>JANNLH010000022.1:0-37003 GCA_031396725.1 Gemmatimonadaceae bacterium
GGAAGGTGAAGAAGCAACGGTAGAGCTCGTGGTCGTTGGGCAGGTCGCCGAGCGGGCCCACCGCGCGCGCGCGATCTCCTCATGGGCCGACTTGTGGAACTCGCCGTCGATGTCGTGGTTGTGGTCGTCCACGAAGAGGAGTCCACCCCGCTTGCAGTACTCGCCGAGCGTCTCGCGCTCGGCCTGGCTGAACCGGACGGGCAGGTGTCCCGTCAGGTACACGAGCGGGTAACGGAAGAGGTCGCGCGAGCCCAGCGGCACGATCACGCCGGTCGGCTGCACGTCCACGTCGGTGTAGCGCGCGATCGAGTCGATCACGTTCGCGGCGACGAGCGGCGCGCTGTCCCAGTCGCCCGAGTCGTACTGCGCGGTCGCGAAGATGAAGTCCGCCTTGGGCATCGCGCTCAGCGCCCCCACGAGGAGAGGCCAGCGCGGCGCACCGGGACGCCGGCGAGGGCGCGGCGCGCGCGGCCCAGCGCCCCGGTCACGTCGCCACCGCGGCGGACCTGCTCGGCCGCTGCATCGAGCGCCCGTGCCGCGGCGCGCTCCTCGTCGGGCACCGTGAGCCGGAGCAGCAGCAGCGAGTCGGCCGCGGCGGCGGGATCGGCCACGAGCAGACCCAGCGCGAGGTCGAACCGCGCCAACCGCGCGGCCCGCTCGGCATCGGCAGGCGCGCGCGCCGTCCGCGCCGTGGAGACGCCCTGCTCCTTGCCCGTGCCGCGCACCTTCGCGAGATCGACCACCACGCGCGGGGGCCGCCCCCGCAGGTAGATCCGCTCGGCCGCCCGCGCGCGCTGGAGCGCCTCGATCGCGCGCTGCATCCAGGGGATCGCGGCGCCCGGGTTCGCGACCTCGAGCTCGGTCGAGGCCCGCCACATGTGATTGTAGGCCTCGAGCAGCGGCCGGTTGAGCGCGACCAGGGGCGTCTCGTCCCCCTCGTTGTCGAGCATCTGGCTCGCGTCGCGGTTGGAGGCGCGCTCCGCCGCCGCGAGGATCTGCTCGGGGTTGAGCGGCCCCTCCTGGCCATGCTCGTGGCCGTCCCCCGCGAAGTGCGCGTGCTCGCCGGCGTCCTCTCCCAGCCGGATGAAGACGACCTCGCCGACGCGCTTGCGCAGCCGCGTCTGCTCGATCGCGATGCGCTTGGCCTCCCGCTGCAGCTCGGCCGCGCCGATGCGCGGCTGCCGGGCGCGCAGTGCCTCGGTCATGATCAGGATCATCCGCTGCGAGAGCGCGTTCTTCTCGGGTTCGGTCGGCGGCATCGGATCGACCGCCACCGAGTCGTACTCGTCGGCGCGCGCGATGCGCAGCGTGCGCGTCTCGGACGCGCCGTTGCCGGGACCGGTGACGTCGTTGCGGTCGCGCGCGACGGCGCGCAGGTGGATCAGGTCGCCCGGGCCGAGCTTCAGCGTATCGAGCGCGAGCGAACCCTCGAGCGACGCCGTGCGGGCGCCGTCCGCGAACGTGCGCGCCGCGACGCGTCCGCTGCGGAAGGTGAAGGTCTCGCCCGCTCCCGAACTCACGATGAACTCGAACGCGCCGTCAGCGAGTCCGTGGTCATCCCGCAGCTCGGCCCGGAGCAGGACCGTGCCGCGCGCGGCCCGCAGCACCGAGTCGCGCGCGGGCTCCTCGAGGCGCGCCGACGGGACGGAGTCGGCGACGGGATCGAGGACGAGCACGCGTTCGCGGGCCGGGCCGAGCAGGCGCACCGCGGCCGCGCGCGCGGGGAGCGGCAGGGCGATCGACCATCCCTCCCCGTCGGCCCGAGCGGCCAGCGTGTCGGCGCGGAGCGAGTCGCGCCGGACGACGGCGCGCACGCCCGCGCCGCGCCCTTCGACGCGAATGCGGCTTCCCGCGAGGGCGGCGACGGTCGACGGATCGTCGTAGGTTGCCGCGGCGATGCCCGAGTAGGCCGGCGCGGCGACCCGCACGACGATCGTTGCGAGTGGATCCGCGACGGCGCGCGACGCGGCGCCGGGCCGGTCGAGCGCGTCACCTGCGGCCGGGGCCAGCACGCGCGCCACCGCACCCCCGGGGAGGACGAGCACCGCGATCGCGAGCGCGCCTGCGATCAAGGCCGGACGGAGCAGCGCCGCGCGCGTCGCGAGCGCCACCTCGCGCTCGAGCGGCGCCGCGGTAGCGGAGCGCTCGAGGGCCGGGACGGCGTCGGCGAATCGCGGATCGACGCTCGTCACGAGCGCGTAGCGGAGCGCCGGGAGGCGGCGTTCGAACCAGAGCGCGACCATCTCGTCGCTCGCTCCCCAGGCCGCGCGCACCGGGCCGAGGACGCCGCGCGCGAGCGCGAGCGCGCCGCCGAGCACCGCGACCGGCAGCAGCGCGCGCCGAAGTCCGAGCGGGAGCCCGACCAACGCGTCGAGTGCGAGGCCGATGCCGACGACGCCCAACGCGACCAGCAGCGCGACGAGCAGCGCGCGCGCCGCTGCGGAGGCGACCAGCGCGCGGCGCGCCCGGAGGAGCCGCGAGGGCAGCGAGGGCAGCCCTGGTTGCGACCCCCCGGCGGGCATCGCGTTCACCCGATCCTCACGCCGCGCTCCGGCGGCGGACGAGCAGTTCGACCGCGAGCAGCGTCAGCGCCGCCGCGAGCAGCCAGGCCGGAAGCGTGGTCGCGTCGTGCGCCGCGTCCGCCGCGAGGGCCCGTGCGCCGGCGAGCGGCCCCGTGCCCGCGATCCAGCGGACGGACGAATCCGGCATCGCCGCGCCCCGGATTCCCGCGCAGGGCGCGACCAGGGCCTCGACGAAGTGCGTGAAGGGCGCGCGCAGCGTGAGGTCGCCGGCGAGCGGCAGTCCCACGCCGACCGTGCGGATGCACCCGGCGCCCGCGGTCACCTGGATCGCCGCGGGGGCGGCGTCGCTCCATCGCGCGATCACGGTGGCGCCGTCCGACAGCGGAATCGGCAGCCGGGCGAGCGGCGCCACGAGGGGCGCGGGCGTCGGACCCAGCGCACTCACGCCCTCGGCGGCGACCGGCTGCGTGAACCGCGCGGGCCAGACGAGGAGCACGCGACCGGGCGCACGCGCCCACGCCGAGTCGGACGCGGTGGCGGCCGCACGCACGAGGCGGACCAGGTGCGCACCGCGCGCCGCGGGGAGCCGGTCGAGCGCCGGCGCGATCGGATCGTCGTCCAGCGGCGTCACCACCTGCACACGCGGGGCCCCGGCGGTGTCCGGCGCCGCGACGAGACGCTCGATCTCCACGCGCCCGGGCCAACCCGCGCGCAACGCGGGCGTCGCGGCATCCACCGCGCCCTCCGCGAGCGGGCTCAGCAGGACGAGCCGCAGCGAATCCGCGCCGCGCGCGATGCGCGCCGCCGCCGTGCGCGCCGCGACGAATGCGGGCGACAGCGCACCCCGCGCCGGACCGCCGGTCGTCGAAGCGGTGACCGCCGCCGCGAGTGACGCGACGGAATCGAGCGGCCACTCACGCGCCGCGGTATCGAACCCGATCACCGCGCCGCCGACCCCCGAGAGCTCTCGCGCCCGCGCGGCGGCGGCGGCACGATCCGCGACCGACGCCGAGACGTCGAGCAGCACGACCGTCCGCACGCGCGGCCCGACCGCGTCGCGCACCGGGCGCGCGAAGGCGGCGGCCACGAGCAGCACCGCGAGCAGGCGGAGCAGGAGCAGCAGCAGGTCCGTCGGGCGCGAGGCGCGAGCGACCGCGCGCGCCTCCGAGACGGGCACGAAGCGCGCCGTGGGCAGCAGGAGCGGCGGCGGGCGGCGCGTCGTGAGCAGGTGCAGCGCGACCACCGCCGCGGCGGCCACCGCCCCGAAGGCGAGTGCGAGGGGGGCGAGGAAGCTCATCGCGCCGCCTCAGCGAGGGCGCCCGGCGGCCGCACGATGCGGCGCACGAGCACCTCGGGCGCGGTGTCGTCGAGCACCTCATGGTACGTCACGCCGTCAGCGCGCATCGTGCGCGCGACCTCGGCCCGGAACGCGGCGAAGCGGATGGCGTACTCCTCGCGCGTCGCCTCGACCAGCGGGCGCTCGCACGAGGCGTCCTCGGGGTCGGTCGCCATCGCGGGTGCCGCGGGCGGCTCGAGTTCCGCGCGTGCGATCAGGTGGAGCAGGTGCGACTCCCCGCCGCGCGCGCGATGCCTGGCGAGCGCGGCGCGCAGCGCGTCGACGTCACCGAGACAGTCGGTGAGGACGACGCAGCGCGCCGACGAAGACGCGATCAGCGGCGCGAGGGGCGCCGATCCCCCCGGCGCGGCCGCGTCCAGCGTGCGCGCGATCTCCGCGACGACGCCCCTCCGCGTGCGCGGCTCGAGCCGTCGCACGCCGGCCGCGGACGCGACGATCACCCCGACGGGGTCGGCGCTGCCGTGCGCGATCGCCGCGAGCGCGATGGTCAGCCGCTTGGCGAGCGACCACTTCCCCGCCGGCGCGGTGCCGGCGGAGTCGCGCGGGAAGTCCATCGATGCGGACGCATCGACGACGAAGGTGGTGCCGAGGATCGCGTGGTCGGGAGCGAGCCGGATGAAGGCGCGGTCGCTGCGGCCGAGGAGCTTCCAGTCGATGCGGCGCGGATCGTCGCCCTGGCGGTAGGGCCGGTACTCCGCGAACTCGGGGGCGACGCCGCGGGTGCGGGACTGATGCGCACCGGGTGCGCCGCCGGGCACGGGCCGTCGCGCGGGCCAGCGGACGCCGCGCACGGCGTCGAGCAGCGCGCCGTACGGACCGACCGGCACGTTCAGATCCCCGTCAGGCCGCGGGGTTCGGGGACGCGCGCGAGCAGATCCTCCACGATCCGCTCCGAGTCGATCCCTTCCGCCTCCGCCGCGAAGTTCGGCAGGATCCGGTGCCGGAGCACGGGGCGCGCCACGCGACGGATGTCGTCGGGCGCGACGGCGTGCCGCCCCGCGAGCAGCGCGGCCGCCTTGGCGCCGAGGATCAGCGCCTGCCCGGCGCGCGGGCCCGCGCCCCAGCGGACATACTGCTCGACCAGCGCGGTCGCCTCGCCGCCCTTGGGCCGCGTGGCGCGCGCGAGCGCCGCGGCGTAGCGCAGGGCGGCGTCGGCCGCCGGGATCTCGCGCGTGAGCCGCTGCAGCGCACGCGCCTCGTGCGCCCCGAGGATCGGGCGCAGGGCCGCCTCATGCACGCCGGTGGTCGCGCGCAGGATCGCGACCTCGTCGGCGGCGTCCGGATAGCCGATGCGGATGTCGAACAGGAAGCGGTCGAGCTGTGCCTCAGGAAGCGGGTAGGTCCCCTCCTGCTCGATCGGGTTCTGGGTCGCGAGGACGAAGAAGGGCTCGGGCAGCGCCATCGTCTGGCCGCCCGCGGTGACGCGGTGCTCCTGCATCGCCTCGAGCAGCGCGGCCTGCGTGCGCGGCGGCGCGCGGTTGATCTCGTCGGCGAGCACGATGTTCGCGAAGACGGGGCCGCGCACGAACCGGAAGGCGCGGTGCCCGGTCTGCGAATCCTCCTCGAGCAGCTCGGTGCCGGTGATGTCGCTCGGCACGAGGTCCGGCGTGAACTGGATGCGCCGGAACTCGAGGTCCATCGCCTCGGCCACCGACCGGATCATCAGGGTCTTGGCGAGCCCGGGGACGCCGACGAGGAGGGCGTGCCCTCCGGCGACCAGCGCCATCAGGATCTCGTCGAGGACCTCACCCTGGCCGACGATGCGGCGCCCCACTTCGGCGCGCAATGCGGCGGCGGACGCCAGCAGCGCCTCGCGGTCGGGGACCGGGGGTGCGCTCGCGGCGGAGGTCAGCGGACGGGCCGCCGGCGGCGGTACGCGAGCAGGAAGGTCGACCCGTTGCGCGCGCCCGCGACGAGGACGGGAGCGCTCTCATCGAGCACCTCGAAGCCCCGCAGCTTGATCACGTAGTCTTCCGGATGGAGCAGCGGCTGCCCGAAGGCGTCGAGTGCCGCGAGCTTGAGCGCGAGCACCGACGTGTCGGGCGCGCACTTCACGGCGACTGTATCCCAGGCCTCCGTCATCTGTACGCGAACGGTGATCGCACCGGGCGCATCGGCGCCGAGCGCGATCACGCCGTCGCGCGCGCGCAGCTGGTTCACCAGCTGGTTCACCAGCACGGCGTCGCTCACGCGACGCGCTCCACCGCGGCGGCAGCCGGCGGCAGGGACGAGAGGAACTGGGCGACCTGTGCGTCGAACATGTAGGACGAAGCGCTGACGGACGTGCCGCCGGCCTCCTCCGTGGCGGCGATCACGATCTCCTCGCCGCCCTGTCCGCGCAGGCTCATCCAGTTGGGGCCCTGCTTCTCCAGGAAGGCCGAGTAGATCCCCGAGCGGCGCGCGAAGAAGTCCTTCGCCGACGCCAGGACCTCGCGGGCGGGAAGGGAGGTGCGCTGCTGCTGGAGGGTGCGGCCGGACTGATGGTGGGTCACGTCGATTCCTTTGGGGTCTTGGACACCCGAAATCTATTCAATGGTTGGCTCCGCATCCGCTATACGCGGCGGTTCCGGGGGACGCTGTTCCTCGAGCGCCGCCTCGGCGCGCCGCACGCGGTCGCGCAAGGTCGCCTTCTCGGCCATCGCCGCCATCACGTCCGCGGCGGCGCGCAACAGTGCGCGCACCCGGGGGGTCGGCGTCCCGGGTCCGGTGAAATAGAAGGTCGCGGCGCCCGCGGTGACGTCCGGCGTCAGGAGCGGGAGGGCGACGAGGGCGCCGAACTCGAGTTCCCGGGCGACCTCCTGCCAGTCCTCGAGCGCCGCGTCGGCGAAGATGTCCGGCACCTCGATCACGCGGCGCTCGGCGACCGCCTCGCCACTGGGCCCGAAGCCGACCCGCACGCGCATCGCGCCGAGCCAGGGGCGGAGCCGCTCCGGCCAGCCGTGGGCGGCGACGAGGCGCATCAGCTCGGACGCGCCGTCCACGACGAAGACCGAGCCGAGGGCGGCCCCGACGGCGGGACAGGTCCGGTCGAGCGCGAACTGGAGGGCCTCCTCGGCGCTCTCGGCGCGCAGCAGCGCGTGCGTGAGGTCGCGCAGCAGGGCCAAGTCCGACTCGGCGGTGCGATCCACCACCGGCTCGGGGTCCGGCAACTGCCAGATGCGGCGGCGCGGTGGTCTCGTGGGCATCGGTTCTCGGAACGCATCGGTTGGTTCACCGCGGAGACGCGGAGGGACGGAGGAATGACGGAGGAGACAGGGGGGAACAGCGAGTGTCGCGCGGCGTGCGGCGAGTCAGCGCGGTTCCCCCAACGTCCCGCTCCGTTCTGCCTCCGTCCCTCCGTGTCTCCGTGGTGAAGAGCCGATGCTACTTCGCGTACAGACGCTTGGCGAGCGCGTCGCGGAGGCGGATGGTGATCGGGCCCGGCTTGCCGGACGCGATCGGCTTGTCGTCGAGCGTCACGATCGGTTGCACGTCGGTGGTGGTGCCGCAGACGAAGAGTTCGTCCACGTGCGGCAGGTCGTGCAGGGGGACCGGGCGCTCCTCGATCGGGATGCCGAGCTCGCGCGCGAGCTCCAGCAGCACGGCGCGCGTGATCCCGGGGAGGATGTAGTTGGAAAGGGGGTAGGTGCGCAGCACGCCGCCGATCACCATGAAGGCATTCGTCGCCGCGCCCTCGGTCACCATCCCGTCGCGGTGGAAGATGGCCTCGTAGGCGCCGGCCTCGGCCGCGGCCTGTCGCGCCAGCACCGGTCCCAGCAGGTTCACGGTCTTCAGGTCGCAGCGCGCCCAGCGGATGTCGGCGAAGCTGATGCCCTTGGCGCCTTGTTCGCGCATCGCGAGATTCGGCTTGAATGCGGCCGGCGACGCATAGATCGTCGTCGCGGTGCCGGGCGGCGGGAAGTGGTGCACGCGCGCTGCCGCGCCGCGCGAGACCTGCAGGTAGACCGTCGCCTCGCCGCTCGTGAGGGCGTTGTCCTTCACCAGCCGCTCGCAGACGCCCCGCAGGGTCGCCGAGTCGGCGCCGGTCGGGTCGATCCGCAGGCCGGCCAGCCCGTCGGCCATGCGCCGCGCGTGCGCGTCCCAGGCGAAGATCCTCCCTTCGATCACGCGCACCACCTCGTAGATCCCGTCGCCGAAGATGAAGCCGCGGTCCTCGACCGAGATCTTCGCCTCGCCCTTCGGCACGAACTGCCCGTTCAGGTAGACCGTCGCTGCACTCATCGCGTCCTCAGCTCACCATGCGTTCGATGCCGGCGATCACGGGGGCGAAGGAGAGTCCCTTCCCCGCGACGCGGCGTGCCTGTTCATCCGCGAGTTCGCGCTGGCCCTGGCCGAAGAGCTCCTCGAGCATCCAGGGTCCGGCGTGCGGATTGCGCCACCAGTCCTCGTTGAACCGGTCGCGGAGGGACTCGTCGAGCACCGCCTGCAACTGCCACGCGCGCAGGTAGCGGACCGCGTAGTAGCGCGGGTCCACGTCCACGAAGGCGTCGGCTTGCTGGTACCGGAACCCGGTCGCCGCGGTCAGCGTCTCGACGAAGAGATCCGGCAGCGCGTCCCACGGCACCGTGCCGCTGTGCAGCTCGGTCTCGTAGATCAGCTTGGCCGCGTACCGCCGCACGAAATGCAGCTCCTCGAAGCCGGCGCTCCGCAGGTACGCGGGCATCTCCTTCTTCCCGAGTCCGGTGTAGCGTCCGAGCCAGCCGCGGTCCTTGAGCCGGTGATCGAAGAGCATCGCGTAGCCCTCGGTCACCGAGTTGTCCCCGAGCCAGCGGAACTCGAACGGCAGCGTGCGCTTCATGTTGCCGAAGTGCAGCGCGTGGCCGAGCTCGTGCATCAGCGTCGTCCAGTCGTTCTGCCCGCCGTGCGGACGCAGGACGAGGTGCACCTCGTCGGGGATGCGCACCGGCGAGCAGAAGGCGCGGGCGCGCTTCCCTTCCCGCTCGCCCGTGTCGTAGCGCACGCGGCCCTCGGCGTCCGGACTGATCCCCATCTCCGTCACCTGGCGGCGCACCTCGCGCTCCATCGCCTCGGCGGTGAAGTAGGCGTCGAACTCGGGCGCCCGCATCAGCGCGAGCACGTCCGCGCGCGTCGCTTCGGCGCGCGTGATGCCGAGCCCGCGCTTGAGGAACTCCGGCAGCAGCTCGTCCCACATCGCCTGCGTGTCCCGCAGGAACGCCTCGCACTCGGTGCGGAGGCTGGCGAGGGAGACGCCGCTCAGCGCCTCGAACGCGGCGTTGTAGGTGGGCGCGATGCCGAGCGAGGCGACGACCTCGTGCTCGCGCTGGAGACGTTCGCGCCGGATCGGCGCGAGCTCGGCGAGCACCAGCGCGGCGCGGGCGTCGTCGAGGGCGTGGCGCGCGCGGACGTCGCGCGTGTTGCCGATCGTGATCGCCGCCCGCTGGTAGGGCTCCTGCGAGCCGTCGGGGAGCGTGATCACCGCCGACGACTCCCAGCCGATCTCGCGTTCCTCGAGCGGGGCGAGTTCGCGCCCGGCGCGCGACTCCACGAGCCAGTCGAGCAGCAGACGGGCCGAGCGGAAGTCCCCGGTCGCGGGCGCGCTCCCCTGGAAGAGATCGAGCGCCATCGTGAACGCCTGATCGTCGTAGGCCGCCCGGTGGCGCTCGTAGATCGGCTGGAGCACCGCCCCCTGCTTGAGCCCCGCGTGCGCCGCGTGGTACTCGGCCGAGACCTCCTGCAGGAAGGCCTCACCGCGCGCGCGGAGCGCGTCGAGGGGCGCCTCGCGCGGCGCTTCGCGCGGCTCGCGCATCAGCCGGCGAGGCGCGCCTCGGCGCGCACATGGTCGGCGTCGAGATACGACGTCAGGACCTCCACCACCTTCGACGACGCCACGCGGATCTGTCCCATGTCGTCGCGGAATCGGATCGTGACGTCGTCGTTCTTCGTCGAGTCGCCGTCGATCGTGATCCCGAACGGCGTCCCCGCCTCGTCCTGCCGGCGGTAGCGGCGACCGATGGCGCCGGCCTCGTCGTAGAAGACGTTGAAGCGCTTGCGCAGTGCGGCGGCGATCCGCTCGGCCATCTCCGGCTGCCCGTCCTTCTTGGTGAGCGGGAAGATGCCGGCCTTGATCGGCGCGAGCGCGGGGTGGAATCCCATCACCGTGCGCCCCTCCGTCTCCCCCGGGACCGTCTCCTCGCGGAGCGCGTTCACGAGGATCGCGAGCGTCACGCGGTCGGCGCCGACGGAGGTCTCGATCACGTAGGGCAGGTAGCGGGTGTTCTTCACCTGGTCCACGTACTCGAGCTTCTTGCCGCTGAACTGCTGGTGCTGCGAGAGGTCGAAGTCGGAACGGTTGTGGACGCCCTCGATCTCCTGGAAGCCGAGCGAGCCGCCGAAGTCGAAGTTGATGTCGAAGGCGGCGCGGGCGTAGTGCGCGAGTTCCTGCGCGGTGTGCTGGTGGAACTCGAGCCGGTCGCGGTCGAGGCCGAGCGCGAGGTGCCAGTCGAGCCGGGCCTGCTTCCAGCGCTCGAAGTGCTCCATGTCGGTGCCGGGCTCGACGAAGAACTGCATCTCCATCTGCTCGAACTCGCGCGTGCGGAACGTGAAGTTCCCGGGCGTGATCTCGTTGCGGAACGCCTTGCCGATCTGGGCGATGCCGAACGGGACTTTCTGGCGCGTCGCCTGCTGGACGTTCAGGAAGTTCACGAAGATCCCCTGCGCCGTCTCGGGGCGCAGGTAGACCACCGCGGCCGAATCCTCGACCGGGCCCATGAAGGTCTTGAACATCAGGTTGAACTGGCGCGGCTCGGTGAGCTGGCAGTCGGTGTGCTCCCCCGGCTTCTTGCTCGGCTTCCGCGGGCACTGCGCGTCGCCGATCTTGTCGGCCCGGAAGCGCGCCTTGCAGGCCTTGCAGTCCACGAGCGGGTCGGAGAATCCGCTCACGTGGCCCGACGCCTCCCAGACCTTCGGGTGCATCAGGATCGCCGCGTCGAGCCCCTCGACGTCGTCCCGTTCGCGCACCATCGCGTTCCACCAGCGCGCCTTGACGTTGTTCTTGAGCTCGACGCCGAGCGGGCCGTAGTCCCAGACCGAACCCGTGCCGCCGTAGATCTCGGAGGACTGGAAGATGAAGCCGCGGCGCTTGGCGAGGCTGACGAGCGCTTCGAGGACGTCGGGACGGGGCATGAACTGCAGGTGTGAGGTGGGAGGTGTGAGGAGTGGGGAATCTAACGTTCGGGAGGCCGATCCACTGCGACCCTACACCTCCCACCTCACACCTCCCACCGGCCTTTGAGCGCTTCCGCCGCCAGCGCCCCGTGCCCCCGCCCATTCTCGATGAACACCTTGTTCGCGTCGAAGCCGCTCGCGAGCACCCCCGCGATGAACACGCCGCGCACGGGGGTCTCCATCGTCGAGGGATCGTGGGCCGGGATGCCGCTCAGCGGATCGACGGGGACGCCCAGTCCCAGGAGCAGCTCGGAGTTCGGCGTGAAGCCCGTCATCAGGTAGACGTGCTGCGCCGGGAGGATCCCCGGTCCCTCCTCGCCCTCGAGGTGCACGCGCCCCGGCTCGATCGCCGTCACGCGCGCGCTCCAGCGCACGCCGATGCTGCCGTCCTTGATGCGATTCTCGAGGTCCGGGAGCACCCAGGGCTTGATGTTCTTGTCGAAGGTCGGCCCGAAGTGCACGAGCGTGACGCGCGCGCCGTGCCGCCAGAGGTCGAGCGCGGCCTCGGCGGCCGAGTTCCCTGCGCCGACGACGATTGCGTCGCGCTGGAAGGCGTGATGCCCCTCGGCATAGAGGTGCTGCACGTGCGGCAGCGCCTCGCCCGGCACGTCGAGGCGGTTCGGCGTGCCGAAGTACCCCGTGGCGACGACGATCGCGCGGACGTCGAGCTCGACCGAATCGCCGCCCTCCGGCCGCGAGTGCACGACGAAGTGCTCCTTGCGCCGCCAGATCCGCTCGACCGGCTCGTACTGCCGCACGTCGAGCCCGAAGTGCGCGACGACGGTGCGGTAGTAGGCGAGCGCATCGCGCCGGGTCGGCTTGTCGGTGGCGCAGGGGAACGGGAGCCCGCCGATGGCGATCTTCTCGGCGGTGGAGAAGAAGGTCATGTAAACGGGATACGACGCGATCGAGGACGCGACGCAGCCGCGGTCGAAGACCACCGCGCGGATCCCGGCCTGCTGCAGCGCGACCGCGGCCGCGAGCCCGCAGGGGCCGGCACCGATCACGGCGACGGGGAGGTCGGTGGTGCCCGTCAGGGTGAGGGGAGAGGCGGTCACCTCACGTCTCCCATCTCCCCTCTCACGTCTGCAGTCCGATGATCTGATCCCGCCGCGTGCCGACCGAGACGTACTGCGCCGGGCACTCGACCAGCTCCTGCATCCGATCGAGATAGACGCGGGCCTTCTTCGGCAGCGCGTCGAGCGTGCGCGCGTCCGCCGTGGAGGAGCGCCACCCCTCGAACCACTCGTACACGGGCTCGATGTCGGTCAGGTCGGCGATGTCGCCCGGGAACTCGGTCATCACATCCCCGCCGATGCGGTAGCCGGTGCAGAGCCCGATCCTCTCCAGCGTGTCGAGCACGTCGAGCTTGGTCACCGCGAGCCCCGTCAGCCCGTTCACGCGGACCGCGTAGCGCACCACGATCGCGTCGAACCATCCGCAGCGCCGCGGACGCCCCGTCGTCGCGCCGAACTCGTTGCCGAGCTTCCGGACGTGCTCACTCATCGCCTCGTCGAACTCGGTCGGCATCGGCCCGGCGCCGACGCGCGTCGTGTAGGCCTTCACCACCCCGATCGCGGCGTCGATCGTGCGCGGCCCGATCCCGACGCCGATCGCCGCGCCCCCCGCCGTCGTGCTCGACGAGGTCACGAACGGATAGGTGCCGTGGTCGATGTCGAGCAGCGAGCCTTGGGCCCCCTCGAGCAGGATCGCCGCCCCCTGCTTCTGCGCGCGGTGCACCGCGAGTCCCACGTCCTCGGCGATCGCCAGCAGCCGGGGCGCGATCCGCTCGAGCGCCGCGAGCGTGAACGACGCGTCGGCGCGCTTGGTCGATCCGAAGCCGGCCAGGATGTGATTCGCATGGTCGGTGCCCTTCTCGACGAGCGCCTTCAGGCGCGCCGGATGGCGCAGGTCGAGCACCCGGATGCCGCGGCGCGCGACCTTGTCCTCGTACGCCGGACCGATGCCGCGCCCGGTGGTGCCGATCGCCTTGCTGGCCGCGCTCTCCTTGTCCACCAGCTTGTGATACGGCATCACGAGATGCGCCCGGTCGGAGAGGTAGAGCCGCCCCTCGACGTCCACGCCATTCGCGACGAGCGCGTCCACTTCCTCGAAGACGCTCTCGGCATCGAGCACCACGCCATTGCCGATCGCGCAGCGCACGCCCGGGTGCAGGATCCCGCTCGGCACCTGGTGCAGCACGGTCGACTCGTCGCCGACGTGGACCGTGTGGCCGGCGTTCGCGCCGCCCTGGTATCGCACCACCCAGTCGGCGCGCTCGGCCAGGACGTCCACGAGCTTGCCCTTGCCCTCGTCCCCCCACTGGGCGCCCACGATGACGATGGTCCGGGTCTTGGCGTCGAACATCTGGAACTCTCGGAAAGCGGGGGAGCCGGACCGGCCTCTGTCGGGTGGGCCGGACGGACGGGCACAAAAAACGCCCCGGAGGTCGGGGCGTTGTAATAATCTACGCAGGGGGATGTGAGCCGGCAACGCGAGAGAGCGGCCTTCGAACGGCCGGGCTCCGCACGGTGTCCAACGGCTCGCACTCCCTACCCCGGCCTCCGCCTCAGTCCCTGCTCCGAATGCGATCCGCGCGAACGACCATCACGGCAATCGCCCTCGGCGTTGCCCTCACCGCCGCCCCTACCGGGGCCCAGGACACCACCGGGGTCCTCCGCGCCGTCGGCCGGGCCCGGGAGGCTCTTCGCGACCTGCCCTCCGTCTGGCGCCTCGACGGCGACACCATCTCCTGGCTCTTCGTCACCCGCGAAGCGGCGTTCGCGACCGAGCGCCGGGCCGATATCGATCATCTCGTGCCCGTCCGCCTCCCCTCGGATGCGCCCCGCGCCAACATGCCGTACGAGTTCGAGGGGAGGCGTTGGGCGATGGTCGTCCTGCCGCTCGGCGCCGACGTGGACGTGAACGCCCGGCTGCTCGTGCACGAGGCGATGCACACCTTCCAGCCCAACGAACTCCCGCATCCCGGCCGCACGGAGCCGATGGAGGGCGGCGACCTCCTGGACCTGGCGCCGGGGCGCACCTGGCTCTTCCTCGAGCTCCGCGCCCTCGCGCGGGCGATCACCGCTGCCGGCGAGGCCCGGCGCGAGGCCGCGCGGGACGCGCTGCTCTTCCGGGCCCGCCGGGACTCGTTGGCCCATCCTGACGAGCGCGTCCGGCAGGACGCGCTGGACCTGGCCGAGGGCATTCCCGAATACACCGGCTGGCGCCTCACCCGCGCCGACCCCGCGGCGCTGGCCGCGCGGCTCGATTCCTCGAGCGTGCGGACGGTGAGCTGGGTGCGTGGCGTCGGTTATGCGACCGGTCCGGCCTACGGCTTCGTTCTCGACGCGCTCGCCGGCGACGCGTGGCGCCCGGCGGCGGTCGCGGGCGGGCGGCTGCCGGAGATCCTCGCGGCGGTGCTCGGCTCGAGTCCGTTCACGCCGGACCTCGACGCGCGCGCGCGCCGCTACGGCGGGGACCTGCTCCGGCGCACGGAACTCGCGCGCGACGCCGATCGCAAGCGGCGCACGGACTCGCTGCGGACACGATTCGTCGCGTCGCCGGCGCTGCGATTCATCCCCGGCTCACTGCGCGTCACGTTCGACCCGAACGGACAGTTCCCGGTGGGCGGAGACGGCACGGTGATGACGAACTTCCGCTGGGCGGGGGATGGCGGGGCGGAGTTCGTGGCCCCGCGGGGCGCGCTCGTCGCACCCGACTGGTCCTGGTTCCAGGTCCCGCGCGGCGCGGTGCGCCTCGAGCCTGGGACGCTCGCCGAGCCGTTGGTGCTCGAGGGCGACGGCTGGCGGCTCGCCCTCCCGGTCGGCTGGCGCGTGACGCGGGTCGGGAGCCGGCTCGAACTCCGTCCGCCGGCGTAGCGTGCGCTGGTGGTGGGAAGGAATCGCGTCTTCACCACCGAGGCACGGAGAGGCGGAGGAGCAACGGAGGCAGCAACGGCTCTTCGTGGGCGTGTTCGGGACGGACCTCTCGGCCACACCACCCACGAATTCGATGCAGTTCTCCGTCTTTCCTCCAGACCTCCGTGTCTCCGTGGTGAACGACGAGATCTACCCGAGCGCCGCGACCATCTCGGCGCGCTGGTCGGCGGTGAGCGGCAACAGCGGCAGGCGCGGCCGGCCGCCGGTGCGGCCGACGTGGTCCATCGCGGCCTTCACGCCGGGGACGCCGAGTTTCGCCACGATCACATTCGCCATCGGCGCGAGCTTCGATTGCGCCGCCACCGCCGCGCCCGTCCGTCCGCCGTCGCGGTGCGCCGCGAGGACCTCGAGCGCGAGCGGCGCGGCGAAGAGCGAGACCGCGAGGATCCCGCCGCGCGCGCCGGCCTCGAGCCCCGCGTGCAGGCCCGATCCGCTCCCCGTGATCACGGTGAAGGTGTCCGACTGCGCGCGCAGGAAGCCTTTCAGCATCTCGAGGTCGCCGGAGCTGTCCTTGATCCCGATCACATTCGCGTGCCGCGCGAGCTCCGCCACCAGCTCGGCCGGGAGCGCGAAATGCATGTACTTCGGGATGTTGTAGAGGATCACCGGCACCGGCGACTCGTCGGCCACGCGCCGGTAGTGCGCCCCGAGTGCGTCGACCGACATCGCGCCCGAGTAATAGTGCGGCGCGACGACGAGCACCGCGTCCGCTCCCGCCGCGTGCGCAGCGCGGCAGCGCGCGACGCACTGGCGCGTCGATTCCGCGCCCGTGCCGACGATCAGCCAGCGGTCGCGCGGGATCGCCGCGCGCGCGGCGGTGACGAGGGCGACGCGCTCCTCCTCGGTGAGCAGCGCGGCCTCGCCGGTGGAGCCCGCGACCACGATCCCCGCCAGGCCGTCCCCGAGGTGCGCGGCGATGTTGGCCGTGAAGCCGGCGAGCTCGAGGTCCTCGCTCCCGGCGGCGAACGGCGTGACGACCGGGGCGAAGATGCCCGAGAGGGTGGGCGTCATCCGTTCGCGGGCCGCTTGTTGAACATCTGCATCTTGAGCTGGAAGTCGCTCGGCCGCGTGCTGGCGGCGAGTGCCACCGCGTACTCGACCACCCCGTCATGCACGAGCTCCTCGAGGTGCTGGTCGAAGGTCTGCATCCCGTACTGCTCGTGCCCGTCGGCGATGAACTCGCGGATCTCGCCGATCCGGTCCTTGTCGAGCATCAGCTCGCGGATCGTCGGGGTGACGATCATGATCTCGAGCGCCGCCACGCGGCCCTTGCCGTCGGCGCGCGGCAGCAGACGCTGCGAGATCACCGCGTGCAGCGACTCGGCCAGCCGGATTCGCACCACGTCCTGCTCCTCGGGGGCGAACATCGCGATGATGCGCATCACGGTGCTCTGGGCGTCGGGCGTATGCACGGTCGAGATCAGCAGGTGCCCCGTCTCGGCCGCCTTCATCGCGGTGTCGATCGTCTCGGGGTCGCGCATCTCGCCGATCAGCACCACGTCCGGATCCTGGCGCAGCGCCGCGCGCAGCCCCATCCGGAAGCTCTCGGTGTCGACCCCGATCTCGCGCTGCGTCACCGAGCTCTGCACGTCGCGGTGCAGGAACTCGATCGGGTTCTCGAGGGTGACGATGTGCTTGTTCTGGTGCGAGTTGATGTGGTTGATCAACGCCGCCATCGTGGTGCTCTTGCCCGAGCCCGTCACGCCCGTCACGAGGATCATCCCCCGCTCGGCCTCGGCGATCCGCTTGAGCACCGCCGGCACCGCGAGCTTGTCGAAGCTCGGCACCTCGAAGGGGATCACGCGCATCACGATCATGAAGCTCGAGCGCTGGCGCAGGATGTTCACGCGGAAGCGCCCGATCCCCGGCGCCCCCCAGGAGCAGTCGTAGTCCTGGATCTTGTCGATGCGCGACCGGTCATCCTCGTTGGCGATCAGCCGCAGCGCGATGCTCCGCGTCTGCTCCGGCGTCAGCGCCTGCTTCGTCAGCGCGACGAGCTTGCCGTCGATGCGCGCCCGGAACACGTCCCCGGCCTTGATGTGCAGGTCCGACGCCCCGCGCTCCACGGCCGCCTTGATGATCTTCTCCACGGGCCTTCGCTCCCTCTGATGGGCTCAGTATCCGGCGTGCTTGTCCACGACGTTCCGCATCGGCGTTCCCGCCCGGTACCGCGCCCAGTTGTCGAGGATCAGGTCCTGGAGGCGATCCCAGAACCTGCGCGGCGACACACCCGACACGTGCGGCGTGTGCAGCACGCGTTCAAGGTGCCACAGGGGACTCTCCGATGCCAGCGGTTCACGCGCGAACACGTCCAGCACCGCACCGCGGATCCGTCCGCTCTCGAGCGCCGCGGTCAGCGCCGGCTCGTCCACCAGGGCGCCGCGCGCGACGTTGCAGACGATCGCGTCCGGCGGCAACCGCGCGATGCGACCGGCATCGAGCACCGCGCGCGTGTCCGGCGTGAGCGGCGTCGCCAGCACGAGCACGTCGGCCTCGGGGATCAGCGCGTCGAGCGCCTCGGGCCCGTGGATGGCGTCGAATCCCTCGGGCACGCCGAGCGCCGGACGGCGGCGCACGCCGGTGATGCGCGCTGCACCCAGCGCGCGGAACCGGCGCGCGACCTCGCTCCCGACGCCCCCCGCGCCGACGACCAGCACACGGCACTCGTCGACCTCGCGCACCGCCGCGCGCGCCGTCGCGAAGGCGCTCGCGTCCCACCGCCGGTCCCGCCGCAGCGTCGCCGCGACGTCGAAGGCGCGCAGGAAGTAGAGCACCCCGCCGACCACGTGCTCGGCGATCGTCGGCCCGTAGAGCCCGGCCGCGTTCGTCAGGATCACGTCGCCGCGCGTCATCTCGTCGAAGAGGAGCGTCGCCACGCCCGCGGTCCCCGTCTGCACCCATCGCAGGTGCGGCCCCGCGAGGAAGAGCGCACGCGGCATCCCGAAGCCGACGTAGATCTCCGCCCCGGGGATCACGCCGAGCACCTCGGCGCTCGGCGCCTGCGCTCCGTCGCCGAAGGAGTCGGTGGACGCGGCGACGATGTGGACGCGCCACCCCGGCGGCGTGGCCTCCACGAGCGCGCGCTCGACGCGCGCGGGCAGCGCGAACGCCTCCGCCGTCGAGCGGAGGTCCACCACCACCAATCGGTTACTCACCGCGGTCCTGGGTGCGCCGCAGCACCCCCGAACTCGGTGGCGTGTCGGCCGAGGCGGCCTCGTCCGGATGCTCGGACTCGGCGTGCATCCCGCGCCGGTCGGTCGCGCGCCGGCCGAGCGCGCGCCCCTGCCACTCCCGGCCCGGGACGCCGTCGGTCTGGTCGTGGATCCCGGCGAGATACTTGTTCTCGACCCATCCGAGACCGATCAGCACCACGATCACGGTCAGCGTCGTGCCGAGCGCCTCGACGAAATAGCCGGCGCCGATCGTGAGCCCGATCGCCGCGACGACCCAGATCGTCGCGGCGGACGTGAGACCGGTGATCATCCCGCGCGTATGCAGGATCGTGCCCGCGCCCAGGAAGCCGATGCCCGTGACGACCTGCGCCGCGATGCGACCGGGATCGCCGCCGTGGGTGAGCGCCAGCCCCATCGAGAGGTCCATCAGCAGCGCCGAGCCGACGCAGATCAGGATGTTCGTGCGCAGGCCGGCCGGCTTTCCCTTCATCTCGCGCTCGAGCCCGATCCCGCCGCCGACGATCACCGCGACAACGAGCTTCGCCGCGAGGTCGAGCCGGAAGGCCTCGATGATGAGTTCGTTCATGTGAGCCCCATCCGCCGCCGCACCGTGCGCATCGTCTCGCGCGCGACGCTCCGCGCCTTGTCGGCGCCCTCGGCGAGCGCCGCGTCGATCGACGCGGGATCCGCCTGCAGCGCTTGCGCCCGCGTGCGGATCGGCGTCAACTCGGCCACCATGTTCTCGTGCAGCACCTTCTTGCACTCGATGCAGCCCCACTTCGCACCGCGGCAGTTCTCGTCCACCTGCCGGACCGTCTCCGGACCCGAGAAGGCCTTGTGCAGCTCGAAGATGATCGGACACTTGGTCGGATCGCCCGCGTCCGTCTTGCGCTGGCGCGCCGGATCAGTGGGCGCGGGACGCAGCTTGTCCCAGATCGCCGCGGGCTCCTCCAGCAGGCCGATCGTGTTGCCGAGCGACTTGGACATCTTCGCCTGGCCGTCGAGCCCGACGATGCGGCGCGTCGGCGTGAGCTGGTGCTGCGGCTCCGGGAAGTAGGGCGCATCGGCGGAGAAGCGCGCATTCCAGTTGCGCGCGACCACCCGCGAGAGCTCGAGGTGCTGGATCTGGTCCTCGCCGACCGGCACCGTGTCGGCCCGATAGAGGAGGATGTCGGCCGCCTGCAGGACGGGATAGTTGAGCAATCCCGCCATCACCTGCTCCTGGCGTCCTGCCTTGTCCTTGAACTGCACCTGCCGCTCCAGCTCGCCGAGCGGGGTGATCGTGTTGAAGATCCAGGCCAGCTCGGTGTGCTCGGGCACGTCCGACTGCACGAAGATGACGGCCTTCGCCGGCTCAAGCCCCGACGCGAGGAGCGAGACCGCCATGTCGCGGGTGCGGCGGCGCAGGTCCTCCGGCGCATACGCGACGGTGATGGCGTGGTAGTTTACGATGCAGATGAACGACTCGTGCTGATGCTGCAGCGCGACCCAGTTCTTGACGGCCCCGAGGTAGTTGCCGATATGGAGCTCACCCGAGGGCTGGATACCGCTGAAGATGCGAGTCATCCCATGAAGCTACGGGGCACCCGATGAGTCATCAATCGGAGGACAGCGATCTCCTCGCGCTCTGCACCCGGGCCGCCAAGGCCGGCGGGGCGGTGATCGCGGCGGCGGCCAAGTCGGCGCGCTCGATCGACTGGCGCTCGAAGGGCCCGACGGACTTCGTGAGCGAGGTCGACCTCGCGGCCGAGGCCCGCATCCTCGAGGTGTTCCGCGAGGCGCTCCCGGGGGCTGCGATCCTCGCCGAGGAGACCGCGGCCTCGGTACCCGCGGCGACGCTGGCGCAGGGATTGGCCGTCGTCATCGACCCCCTCGACGGCACGACCAACTTCCTGCACGGCTACCCGGAGTACGCGGTCAGCGTCGCGGTGCTGCGCGACGGCGAACCGGTCGCGGCCGTCGTGTACGACGTGCCGGGCGAAGAGCTCTTCACAGCCCGCGCCGGGGGCGGCGCCTTCCTCAACGGGGAGCGCTGCCACGTCTCGGCCATCACCGATCCGCAGCGCGCGCTGATCGGCACGGGGTTCCCGTTCAAGGACGCCGCTGAGATCGCGCCGTATCAGGCGCAGATGGCGCGCGTGATGGCGGGCGTCTCCGGCCTGCGCCGCCCCGGCGCGGCGAGCATCGACCTCGCGAGCGTGGCGGCCGGACGCTTCGATGCCTTCTGGGAGCCGATGCTCGCTCCCTGGGACTTTGCGGCGGGGACGCTGCTGGTGCGGGAGGCGGGGGGGCTCGTGACCGATCTCCGGGGGGCGCATCTCAGGGCCCTCGCACCCTCCGGTGTGCTGGCGGGGAATCCGGCGATGTACGCATGGCTGAGGTCGGTGCTCGGCGCCTGAGGTCCAGGCTAGATTGGGAGCACCGATCTCTCCCGCCAATCCGCCCCCCGCGCATGCCGCTCATCGAGTGCGTCCCGAACTTCTCCGAAGGCCGTCGCCCCGAGGTGATCGCGGCCATCCGTGACGCCATCGCCGGGGTCGCCGGCACCGTGATCCTCGACGTTTCGTCCGACGCGAGCCACAACCGCACCGTCGTCACCTTCGTTGCGCCGGTCGAGCGCGCCGCCGACGCGGCCTTCGCCGGCATCGCGAAGGCCGCCGAGCTGATCGACCTGAACCGGCACGAGGGCGAGCACCCGCGCATCGGCGCGACTGACGTCTGCCCCTTCATCCCGCTCGAAGGGGCGTCGATGGAGGACTGCATCGTCCTCGCGCGCACACTCGGCGAGCGCGTCGGGCGGGAGCTCGGCATCCCCGTCTACCTGTACGAGCGCGCGGCGACGCGTCCCGACCGCGTCAACCTTGCCGACATCCGTCGCGGGGAGTTCGAACTCGCGAAGACCGAGATCGGCACGAACGCGAATCGCGTCCCCGACTTCGGACCCAACGCGATCCATGCGACCGCGGGTGCGACCGTGATCGGTGCGCGCCCGTTGCTCGTCGCGTTCAACGTCTACCTCGGCGGCGCGGCGAACCTCCCGGTCGCGAAGGCGGTCGCGAAGGCGGTCCGCGGTTCCTCGGGCGGCCTCAAGGGCGTGAAGGGACTCGGACTCGAGGTGGACGGCCATGCGCAGGTCTCGATGAACCTGGTGGACCTCGACGCCACGCCGCTCCACCGCGCGTACGAGATGGTGCGGATGGAGGCGGAGGCCCTCGGGGTGACGCCGAGCTGGAGCGAGGTCGTGGGCCTCGTCCCCGAGCGCGCCCTCTTCGAGACGGCGGCCCGGCACCTGCGCTGGCGGACCTATTCGCCGGATCTCGTGCTCGAGCGCCAGGTGCGGAGCGCAGCGGCGGGCGGCGAGTCGCTGAGCGGATTCACGGCGAGTGTTGCGTCGTCAGCGCCGGTCCCGGGCGGCGGCACGGTGGTCGCCCTCGTGGGCTCGCTCGCGGCAGCGCTCGTGCAGATGGTCTCGGGCCTCACGGTGGGCCGGAAGAAGTACGCGGCGGTCGACGCCGAGATGAAGGAGATCGGCCTGCGCGCGAACGCGCTCGTGCGCCGTCTCGCCCAGCTCAAGAACGAGGATGCCGCCGCGTACACACTGGTGAGCGAGGCCTACAAGCTTTCCAAGGACTCGAGCGAGCAGCAGGTCGCGCGCGACGCCGCGATCCAGGCGGGCTTGATGAAGGCCGCCGAGGTGCCGCTGGAGACCGCGCGCTGGTGCGCCGAGGTCGCCGAGCTCGCCGCCATCTGCGCCGAGAAGGGGAACGCGAACGCGGCGAGCGACGCGGGGGTTGCCGCGCTGCTCGCGGAGGCTTCCTGCCGCGGCGCGGCGTACAACGTGCGGATCAACGTCGTCGCGATGCCGGACCGGAAACAGGGAGAGCCGTTGGCGGAGGAGGCCGCGCGACTGGTGACGTCGTGTGCGGGGCTCGCGAAGCGCGCGACCGACGCGGTCGAGGCGCAGCTCTAGCCAGCTCCGGTCCCGGCTAGCCGCCGACCAGCACGAACGGCGCCCAGAACGCGGGGTGCTCGCGCGGCCGGTGCGCCATCCACCGCTGCCGCACGCGCTGCAGCGCGACGGCCGGCGCCAAGCCGTCGAGGAGTTCGCCATAGAACTCCTCCATGAACCGTGCGGTCGCGCGGTCATCGATGCGCCAGAGCGTGACGATCACCGCGTGCGCCCCCGCGGCGAGGAACGCATGCGGCAGGCCGATGACGCCCTCGCCGCGCACCCGTTGGCCGAGCGCCGTCTCGCACGCCGAGAGCGTGACCAAGTCGGCGCGCAAGCGCAGCGCGCGGATGGCCGCGAGGTCGAGTGCACCACCGGACATCAGCACGCGCGTCTCACCGGGCCGGCGATCGTTGACCACGGCGTGCGCCGCGATGTGCAGATAGCGATATCGCTCCGGTCCCAGCGAGAGCCACCGCTCGCGCGTCGCCTTCCGGCCGATGAGCAGATCGGCGCGGCCGGGATCGACCATCTCGTACACCGCGCGCGCTTCGCGCTCGGCATACGGCAGCGCCGCCGCGACCGGATTGCCGACCGCGAGCAGTGTGCGCGGCCATTCCGCGCCTTGGTCGCGGCGCGCGAGCGCGAACAAGACCGACGCCGAGGGTCCATACGTCACCGCCGTCGTCGCCCCGAGCGGTACCCCGCCCGCTCCGCGCGTGAGCGTCTCGAAGGGCAGATGTACGAGCGGGCCGTCCGGCACGACGAGCAGCTGCATGAGCCCCTTCCCCTCGCCGAGCAGCGGCTCGAGCAGCGTGTTCCAGGCGCGACGCGCGGGGACCGCCCAGTCGACGCCGCCCGGCGCCTCGAGCGCGGCGCGGAGGAACGCGACCTGTGTCCCGATGGAATCCACGCTCCCCAGCCGCCGAGCTTGCACGCTCTCGGGCGACACCCGCCAGCCGTAGACCGCGCGCTCACCCCAGAAGTAGGTCACGAGCACGCGGCCTGGTGCGATCAGGCCGGTCGCGAGCGAGTCGAGGGATGCGGGTACCGGATATCGAGCCGCGCCAGCGGCGCCGCTCGCTCGTTCCGCCGCCTCGAGCACCGCGAGCGAATCGCTCGCCAACGAGATCTCGCGATCGACCTCCGCCTGTCGCGCGGCACCGCGCGCGCCCGAGCGCTCCTCCGCGAGCAGGCGCAGCCGCTCCTTCGCCGCATTCACCGGCGATTCCTGCGTGCGCGACGCGTCACGTTCTGCCATCAACTCGAGCAGCAAGCGCGCCTTCGCGCGTTCGGCGACGGCGAAGGCACCGGCCCCGTCGTTCCCCGCGAGCAGCGTGCGGATGGCGCCCTCGTAGACGCCCCAGTAGGGCGCGGCGACACCCATGCGCAGGTCGCCGAGCGCGAGGCGGCCGCGCAGCGACTCCAGCAACTCGATCGCCGCGAGGAAGGTCTCCGCCGCCGGGCCGGCTCGGCCCAGTGCCTCGAGCGCGGCCGCCTGCGCCGCGAGCGCCTCGAGCCGCGCCTCGAGGTCGCCGAGCGATTGGGAGAGTCCCACGGCCTCGTTCGCCCAGCTGAGCGCACCCGCACGATCGCCTGAAGCCAGGCTCGCGCTCGAGAGCCGTGTGCGCGCCACGACGCGCTGTTGGCCGAACCTGCCCGAGTCGGCCAGCAGCATCGCCAGCCTCAGCTGAGCGGTGGCGGTGGCGGGATCCCCTTCCGACAAGGCGACGTGCCCCAGGCCCAGGCGCGCGATGATGCTGCCGTACGCATAGCGCATCGGTGTGTTCGCGGCGAGCGAGCGCTCGAACGCCGCTCGCGCGCCGGCGACATTGCCGGTCGCGAGATGCACGAGGCCGATGTCGTCGTTCCCGACGATGACGCCCTGCACGTCGCGCAGCGCGCCGGCGGAGCGCGTCGTTTGCTCAGCGAACTGCAGCGCCTCGCCGAGCTGTCCCGTCGAGCGGCGCAGGTTCGACATGTTGCCGGCGAGGAGCATCCGGACCCGTGGCGACGGGAGGGTCCGAGCGACCTCGAGCCCCTCGAGCAACACACGCTCCGCGTCGGTGAGGCGCCCGAGGTGCCGGTACTCGACGCCGAGGTTGTTGAGGCGCACGGCGAGGAACTGCCGCGATCGGGTCAGCGTGCGCTCCGCGGCGAGCGCCGACTCCGCATGGGCCGCCGCGAGCCGATAGCGCCCGCTGAGCGAGTACACCGTGCCGTGCAGGCTGTGCGCATCGACGACAAGCGCCGCGTCACCCACCTCGCGGCCACCGGCCAGCGCCGCGCCGGCCTCGATGAGCGCCGAGTCGAGCTTGCCCATGCGGTGCAGCAGCAGCGTGCGCACGTACCGCGTGCGCGCCAGGCGGCCGGCGTCGCCGCCCGCCATGGCTCGCGCGTCATCGAGCGCGACGCGCGCCGAGTCGAGGCGGCCGGTGCGGAGCATCATCTCCGCCCAGCCGACCTGCGTCTGCCAGCGGAGCGCCGAGTCGGGCGATGACACGAGAGAATCGCGGACGGCCCGGTAGACGGGCAGCGCCTCGGCAAAGCGTCCTTCGATCCGCAGGCTGTCGGCCACGACGAGGGGCGCCGGCACGTCGGTCTCGCTCCGGCGCGTCTCACAGCCGACCACGCCGACGGCGCCGACCGCGCCGACGAACAGGAGCAGCGCGACCGGCGCCGTGCGCGCGCGGGTCACCGGGACGCCGACGGGGGCGCGGCGGTGAGCGGCGAGCGCGCGAGGGATTGGCGCAGGCGGTCGAGCGCGAGCACCTGCCAGTACAACGCGTCCGAACCCGGCTGCGGAGGGAGCGAGTCGGCGCTGAGGGCGAAACTCGTGTCCGCCGTCTCGCGCTCGAGCACGAGCTGGCCATCGGCGCGATAGAGGCGGACGACGTAGCGGTCGGCGTCGGGGACGGCGCCCCAGGCGATCCTCGTCGCACGCGCCTCAGTCGAGGCGCGCACCGTGAACGCGTCGTTCGCGCCCCGCAGCGTCGTGCGCGACTCCGGGTCGTCCACGGGCTCGCGCATGAACACCCCCGCGCCGACCGCGATGACGAGCACGGCGGCCGCCGCGAAGCCCCACCTCCGCGCGCGACGCGCCGGCCGCTGCTTCGGAAGCAGATTCGGCAGTTGTTCGGGCAACGAGAACGCCGCGCGGAGCTCGGTGGCACGATGCAGCGAGCGCCAGCAGTCGTCGCAGCCGAAGTAGTGCGCTTCGTACGCTGCCGCGTCATCTGCCGACAGCGTACCGGCGAGATAATTCGCCTCGAGATCGCGCGCCTCGACATCGGCGCAGGAAGGAGTCGTCACGGACATGTCCATAGGTCGCCGCTCGCGGCCAAGTGTTTCAGCCTTCTTGTCGAGTTCATCGATCGAGCTCCGCAATCTGCTCCGCGAGCCGGTGCAGTGCGCGATGCTTGCGCACGCGCAGCGCCCCTGCCGTGACGCCAAGGCTCGCGGCCAGCGCCTCGGGAGTGAGGTCCACGAAATAGAGCTGCCGCAGGAGGTCGCGGTCCTCGTCGCGCAGGCGCAGCAGCGCGCGACGCACGAGCCGGCGCCGCTCCTCGGCGATGATCCCGGCCAGCTGGTCGGGCCGCTCCGACGTCGACACGTCGCCGGCGAGCCGCACCATGCTGCGCGCCTCGCGCTCCTCTGACCGGTGGTGCTGCTGGCAGACGTGCTGCGCCGTCTGGAACACGAAGCCCGGGAGTGCGTCGGGCTCCCGGACTCGTCCGGCGCGAA
This sequence comes from Gemmatimonadaceae bacterium, assembly GCA_031396725.1. Lineage (GTDB taxonomy): Bacteria > Gemmatimonadota > Gemmatimonadetes > Gemmatimonadales > Gemmatimonadaceae > Pseudogemmatithrix. The sequence goes on from JANNLH010000022.1 coordinate 25,872, forward strand.
GGGCATCGGTCACGCGCCGCAGGGTCTCCTGCGCCACGTCCTCGGCCAGGTCGACGCTGCCCAAGCGCCGCGCGGCGAAGAACCGCAGCCGTTCCCGGAACCGCGCGGCAAGGCCGTCGACCATCCCCTCGACGTCCGGGGTGCCGGGCAAAGGTCGTGCGCCACCACGTTCTGGCAGGTGCTCGGGTTGCGTCATGTGGCTCCTATGGGGCGAAGCTACGGGCTGTAACGCCGAGCCGCCATCGGCCACCTAGGGTCGTGCGCCCACCAACCCCCGGCCGCCTCGCCTGCCTCTCCCTGCTCGCCTTGGGCCTCGTGTCCCTGGCCTGTGTGGACGAGGCGTTCGGCCCTGACGCGCGGGGCACCGTCAGCCTCCAGGTGAGCCTCGTGCTCCCGGCGTCGACCCCCGCCGCGTGGGCGCCGGACGGCGAGACGCTGCACGTCGTCGTGCGCCGCGCCGGGCGGGTCGAGCCGGTGGTCGATACGTCGGTCGTCATCGCGGGTGCCGCCTCGATGTCGCTCCTGGTCCCGTTGAGCCAGGCGGTCGAGCGGTTCGTGGCTTCCGCGGAGGTGAAGTACGGGGCGACGGTGCTCTTCCTGGGGTTCGACGTGGTGCAGCTCCGCGTGGCGACCGACACTGCGGTGACGCTGGTCGCGCAATATGTCGGCCCGGGCGCCGGCGCGGCCACCTACACGCTCGCCGCGCGCGACAGCTCCCTTGCTCCCGGCGATACGGCGCGCCTGGTGCCTCAGGTGCTGGACGCGCTCGGGCAGTTGATCCCGAACGTGCCGGTGCGGTACGTCGCGAGCCGGCCCGCGCTCATCAGCGTCGACACGGCGGGACTGCTCAGCGCGAGCGCCGGCCCGAGTGACACGGCGCGCGTGACCGGATACCTGCCGATGGGGCTGAGCAGCGACCTCGTGCTCTCGCTCGGCACCGTCGTCACGCAGCCGACGGGCACGAAGACCTGGACGGGCGGGGCGCCGGGCGAGCCGGCCGCGTGGTCGAACGCGGCCAACTGGTCGCCGACGGGCGTGCCGGCGGCGGGTGATACGGTCGTGATCGGCGCGACGGCGAACGACCCGGTGCTCACCGGCGCGGACACCGTGGCTTCGCTCCGCGTCACCGGCGGCACCTTCATCCTCTCAAGCGGCCAGCTGCTCGTGACCGGGGACTTCGCGACTGCGGGAGGAGCCGGAGGCGGGGCCGTGACGATGGAGTCGCCGACGGACACGCTGCGCGTCCTGGGGAACGCGCTCCTCGCCGGCCGTCCCACCGAAGAGGGGATGAACAACGGCGTGCTTCGGGTGGCCGGCGACTTCGACGTGCCGGGGTCGGGCGGCACCTACGGGCTTGCCGCTCGAGACGCGCATCTCACCGTGTTGGATGGCGCACAGCCGCAGCGACTCTCGTTCGGCGGCGGCCAGATGGGCGCACAGTTCGGCCATCTGGAGATCGCGAACACCAGCGGCCAACTGCTGATCGGCGGCGAGAACACCATCCCGGTCACCGGCAAGCTGCGCGTCTCCACCGCGGTGACGATCGACAACGGCAGCGGCGGCAACGGCGACGTGCAACTGGAGGTCGGGGACAGCCTCGTGATGGCGGCCGGGAGCCGGTTGACCGTCGTCGAGCTCACGCTCGGTGGCGGGATGGCGGTGGCGGGCGAGTTCGTGCCGGCACCGGGTGGCTCGTTCCGCGTGCGGTTCAACGGGACCACGCAGCGGATCCAAGCCGGCCTCGACTATCGCGACGTGGAGGTCAACGACGACGCGCTGCTGACGGGGCCCACGACGTTCGATGGCGCCCTCGACGTGACTGGGACGCTCGACCTGGCGGGTCACCCGCTCATCGTGACGGGCACGTTCCACACGCATAACGGGGACGGCCGGTTGCTCATGCGGAACGCGCTCGACCGCCTGGAGGTTCGCGGAGCGGCCATCTTCGAGGGCGACACCATCGCCGGCGACCTGACAGCCGGCGTGCTGCGCGTGGCGGGCACCTTCGAGCAGCTCCGATACTCGAACAAGCGCCGCACCTTCCGCGCCTCAGGGAATCACCGCACCGTTCTCGACGGCAACGGGTCGCAAGCCTTGCGGGTCGCCGATCCCACCAGCTTCGGCCATCTCGAGATCGCGACGCAGGGCGGTCCGCTCGGGATTGCCGCCTCCGAGATACTGATCGCCGAACGCACGTTCCGCATCTCGACCGCGATCGACGTCGCCGGGGTCGGGTCGGAGGGCGGCTTCACGCTGCACGTTGGCGACAGCGCCATCCTCGCGGTGGGCAGCAGGCTCGAAGTCGGGCTGCTGCGCGTGCGGGGCGCGCTCGTGGTGGGCGGGACGCTCGACGCAGACAATGTCGAGTTCGCTGGCACCAACCAGGAGATCCCGCCCGCAGTCGGCTACCGCAACCTCACCGTGACGGGCAACGCGCGGCTCACCGGCCGCACGGTCGCGACCGATGGCCTCTGGATGCACGGTCCGGCTGCGACGCTCACGCTCAACGGCCAGACGCTGCAGATCCCGCGGCTCCTCATCGGCAACGGGTTCGGCGAGCCGATCGAGAACACGACGCTCGTCATGCAACAAGCCACCGACTCGCTCATCATCGCCGAAGACGCGTCGTTCAACAGCGCGATGACCGCGGGGAGCCTGACGGCGGGCGTCCTTGTGGTGAACGGCGGATTCTTCCAGTCGATGACGCCGCAGGCGTTCCAGGCCTCGGGCACGCACAAGACCGTGCTCACCGGGCCTCCAGGTGCGTCGATCTCGTTCGATCACCCGGGCACTGGCACGAACGAGTCGGCGTTCCGGCATCTCGAGATCGGCCCACAGGCCGATCTCTTTCTCCGGACCAACGTCAGCGTCTCGGGGATGCTCTCCAGCCAGGGCGCGCCGGGAGCGCGCGTCAGCTCGGGGACCGGCGCGACGATCACCGCTGAGGGCGCCGACGTGGATGGGCTCACGTTGTCGAACGTGCGGCTCGCCGTGGGCGGCGGGCTCGTCGACCTCGACCGCGTGACGTTCGCGCAACAGGCCGCGACCGCCACGCAGCTGCGCATCACGCACCCGGGCGCTCCGGCTGCGTTCACGTTCACCGGCCTGCGCTTCCTCACCACGCCCACGACCGGTGCGTTCGTGCACGCGACGGACGCCGCGCCGGCGGACGGCCAGGTGCTCACGATCGACCTCGCGGGGAGCACGCCGGCCGATGGGTCGGCGCAGACGCTCACGTCCGGCGGCGCGATCGTGAACTGGACGGGAGGCGCGACGGGTTCTGGACTCACTGAGGTCGCCGCAGGCCTGAGCATCAGCTGCGGCATCTCGACGGCAGGCAACTCATACTGCTGGGGACAGAACGAGTCCGGCCAGGCGGGAGACGGCTCGACCGACTTCCGATTCTCGCCGGTCGTGGTGGGTGGCGCGATCACGGCAGCGACGATCGGGACCGGTGGCGGCCACTCCTGCCTGCTCGACGCTGGAGGCGCGGCTTGGTGCTGGGGCTCGAACACATACGGACAGCTCGGCGATGGCACGACCTCCGACCGCCTCGCTCCGGTGGCCGTCGCCGGCGGACATGGCTTCGTCTCACTCGCGGTCAGCGAGCTGCACACGTGCGGCGTCACCGCGATCGGCGCGGCCTACTGCTGGGGCCGCAACGGCTCCGGACAACTCGGCGATGGCACGACCACCGATCGCTCCTCGCCCACACTGGTCGTCGGCGGCATCGCGTTCGCCTCGATCTCAGCGGGCATCGGCCAGCACACCTGCGCGCGCACGCAACCTGGTGTCGCCTACTGCTGGGGCCGCAACACGAGCGGACAGCTCGGCGACGGGACCACGACCCAGCGTCTCGTCCCGACGCCGGTCGCTGGCGGGCTCGCGTTCGCGATGCTCGGCGCGAGCGGCAACGAGCACAGCTGCGGCGTGACGACGGGCGGTCTGGGTTTCTGCTGGGGTTGGAACATCTTCGGTGAGATCGGCGATGGCACCACCACGCAGCGCCTGGCGCCTGCCGCGATCGCCGGTGGGCTCAGTTTCGCGAGCATCTACGCCGGCGGGAACGGGTTCAGCTGCGGCGTCACGACGAGCGACGTCGCCTATTGCTGGGGAATCAACAATGTCGGACAGCTGGGCGACGGGACGCTCAACGCGCGGACATCGCCGGTCGCGGTCTCGGGTGGCCTCTCGTTCCGCGTGCTGCGCGCCGGCTTCTCACATGTGATCGCGGTCTCGACGGCGGGCAACACCTACAGCTGGGGAAGCCTGCTCGGCAACGGCACCACGGCCCGCAGCTCGGTACCGGTCCTCCTTGAACCGCCGACGCCGTGAAGCCCTCGGCGCCGGCGAGGCGACTCCTGTCAACGCTGTTGCTCGCGCTCTCCCTCGGCGCGGCCGACCTCGCGCGCGCCCAGTCCCCCGAATGGACCGCGATCCTCAACGTGCGTCCCGACCCCACGCCCTACATCGCCGACTGGGAGAACGACCCGCTCATCGTCACGCTCGTGCTCTCGTACACGGGCGGTTCCAACTCCGCCTTCCACCTGCAGGGCAGCATCCTGCGTGGCGCCACGCCGATCGTCTCGGGCCGCAGCGCCGTGTTCGAGTTCGTGCGGCCTTCGCAACTCATCCTCACCACGCGCGACGGCATCTGGGAGCGCAACAGCGTCGAGTACCAGTCGACGCTGAGTGACCAGCTCGAGCGCACCGGGCGCATCCCGGACGGCGAGTACCAGTTCTGCGTCGATGTGCGCCAGGGCGTCCCCGAGGCCGGCGGCGGCGCGCTGCTCGCGCGCGAGTGCGCGCCCTTCTCCATCACCGCGCCGCAGCCCCCGTCGCTCATCGCGCCATCGGATGCCGACTCCGTGCGCGTGGGGTGGCCGGTGTTCATCTGGAGTCCGGTGATGCTCGGGCTCAACGCGCGCGTGAGCTACCACCTGCGCGTCGCGCAGATCCTTCCCGGGCAGGGTGCGCTCGACGCGCTGCACAACGTGCCGCAGCACGAGGCCGACCTCGGCGGGACGATGCTCTCCTACCCGCGCGACGCGCTGCCGCTCGAGCCGGGCAGCCGCTACGTCTGGCAGGTGCAGGCACTCGATGCGGCGGGACAGCCGGTCGGCGAGCGCCAGGGCAAGAGCGAGGTCTGGGCCTTCACCTACGATCCGCTCGTGCCCGTCATCACCACCGCCGCGATACCCTCGAGCGATCCCGAGCCTTCCGTGGGCCGCTTCACCTGGAGCGGCATCGAGGTGAAGGTCCTCTCGCTGACCGACTCCTCGCGCAGCAACTACACCGGCGTCGGGCGCGCCAAGATCATCCCCGGCGTTTTCGAGCCGTCGTTCGAGTTCCAGAGCGTGCGCCTCGACAGCTCCGGCGCGCGCGTGCGCTTCGCGCCCCGCCACGTGGTCAACATCCCCGACGGCATGGGCGTGCTCGACTGGGCGCTCAAGGAGCTGCCGGCGACGCCCTTCTTCCTCGACCTCAACGAGCTCGTGCTCGTCGCCGACTCGAGCGGCGACCAGTTCGTCGGCGTGTCGGGCGCCGCCTCGCTCTTCCTCGGCTTCGGACTCGCCGATTCGCTCGAGGAGGCGGGGCCGATCGACGTCGGCGCGCGCTGGGACTGCACCGCGGGCGAGACCGTCTCGCCCGAGCCGACGGCACCGGAGCTCACCGTCTGCAAGCCGGCGCGCGATCCGTACAACCTGCCCGACAGCGCACAGCGCGCCGACATCCAGCACGTCTACGAGGAGATGAAGAAGCGCTCGCTCTACTTCCGCTTCGACACTCTCGGCGTCGGCAGCAGCGGCCCACACGGCACGCTCCGCCTCAAGCGCGACTTCTCCACCGGCATGTTCGGCATGCCCAACGCGAACGTGACGCTCTTCGCGGACTCCACCACGCTCGTGCTCAACGACGGCGTCGGACGACTCGACCTCGCGGGCTCGTTCCGCTTCCCCTCGGGCGTCGGCCTCATCAAGGACGTGGCCGACACCATCTGGAAGGACACGACCAAGAAGGAGGTCGCGTCGCTCGACTCCACCATCACGCTGCGCTTCCGGCGCATGCGGCTCGGCAGCGACGGCGAGGTGTTGATCTCGGCCGAGGGGATCCCGCGCGCGCGCATCCGCCAGACGGGGATCAGGATCCAGAGCGGCGATACGTGGATCGACCTGTCGGGCTCGCTCTCGCCGAGCGGACGGCCGGCGGGATGGCGCGGTGTCTTCTTCGACAGCGTGCGCGTCTTCCTCCCTGATGCCTGGCACACGGCGGCGCGGGACTCCGCGTCGGCGGCAGGCGACGCGACGATCCTCGGCCGGCGCCTCGCGGTGGACGGCAACGGCCTCGACGGCGAGATCGTCGGGTCGGCGCTCGAGAACCTCGGGCCCATCGGTTTCGCCGGCTTCAGCGGCTACGTCGACTCGGTGCGCTTCGTGTTCGCCTCGGGGAACCTCGACCACGGCTACGTCGAAGGTCGCATGACGGTGCCCTTCCTCGTGGGCGAGATCCCGTACTGGACCGAGTTCACGCCCACCGGCGTCGAGCGCGCCTACGCCAAGATCACCGAGCCGCAGCGATACCAGATGCCCGCCGTCGGCGGCGACCTGCTCGTGCAGCGGGGGGAGTTCACCTACGAGCGCCCCACCGGCACGTTCTCGATGGACGCGCGGCTGAGCCTCAGCCAGGGCGGCGTCTCGATGCACGAGGCGCAGCTCTATGACCTCACCATCTCCAACGACGGCGGCATCAAGCTGCGCAACGGCTGGATCGCGCTCGACCAGGCGAACCAGGCCGGGTTCAACGAGTTCCCGGTGGACGTCGACTCGATCGGCTTCGGCAGTGGCGCCACCGGCGACGAGGTCTGGCTCGGCGTCTCCGGCAAGTTCGCGCTCAACGACAATCTGCCGTCGGCCGCTGGTGCCTTCCGCGTCTTCGCGGTGCGCGACGCGCCGGGCTCCGACTGGCGCTTCTCGCGCCTCGCGGTCGACCGGCTCGACATGCGCTACAAGAACGCCGCGGTCGAGTTCGGCGGCGCACTCGAGTACATCCAGAACGACTCCATCTATGGGAAGGGGTTCAAGGCCGCTGTCCGCATGGCGGTGCAGAACCAGTTCAGCGTGGACGGCACCTTCATCGCCGGCGCGACGTCGGCCGCGGGCGGAAGTCCGGGCTTTCGCTACTGGTACGTCGACGGCCGCCTCGTGCTCCCGCCGCCGGGCATCCAGCTCGGGCCCATCCCGCTGGCTATCTGGGGATTCGCCGGCGGCGCCTTCTCGCGCATGACGGCCACCATCGACACCGTCACGCTCAAGGCCACCTATGTGCCGAGCGCGAACACCGCGCTCGGGTTCATCGCCGGCGTCTCCATCGGCACTTCGGCCAACTCCGGCTACATCTGGAACGCCGACGGGCTGCTCAAGGCGGAGTTCGGCAGCGGCGGGTCACTGCGCAAGATGACGCTCGAGGCCGACAACTGGATGCTCACTGAGGTCGCCCGCCGCGAAGAACGCATCTGGGGCAAGGTGCTGATCGACTTCCCCGTCTCGCAGCCCGTGCTGCACGCCAATGCGACGCTCGGCGTCAGGCTGCTGCCCGCGCTCGAGGGGAATGGCTGGGCGGAGATGCACTTCGAGCCCGGCCGCTGGTACATCAACGCCGGCACGCCCGCGCGTCCCGACTCGCTGCAGCTCCTGCCGGGCTCCCTCGACCTGCCGGCGACGGCGTACTTCCAGATGGACCCGCAGCGTGTGAACGCCGGCGTCGGCGTGTACCTCGAAAAGACTGAGACAAAGGGGAAGTTCCGCGGACGGATCGAGGCGGGCTTCGAGGCGGGTGCGGAGATCCGCTACCGGCCCTTCCAGGCGACCGGTGAGGGCGAACTCTGGGGAGAGATCGTCGCCGAGGTGAACGCGGCCGGGGACTGGCACGAGATCATGAGCGGCAGCGCCCGCGCCACGATGAAGTTCCGCATGCCCGATCCGATGGGCATCTGGGGCCGCATCCGGCTCAGGTACCGGCTGCTCCGCGGCACGGTGAAGGGCACGTACAGCATGAAGTACAAGTGGGGCGACACGCCCGACGCAGGCGCATCAGACAGCGAGCAGTTCACCGTCGTCGGCGGCACCTACCCCGTCATGGGTGACACCGGCGCGGCGCTCACCGGGATGACCTGGTACCTGGGCATGAGCGAGGGTGCCGAGTACGGCATGGACGACGGCGTCTACCGGCTGCGCATGAGCGGCGCGCCGCAGCTGCTGCATCGTGTGGTCACCCCCGTCACCGAACGCGACCGTACGGGGGCCATCTCACGGCGGAACGTCATCAGCTGGGTCTCGCTCGGCACTCCCGTGCGCGACTGGCTCGACGACCGCACCGCGCTGCTCATCAAGGCGCCGGGCTCCGCCACGCTCGCACCGGCCACGATGCATCGCGCGATCGCGACCTTCGTCCTGGAGAAGCAGGACGGCTCAGCGTGGGAGCCCCTCAACACCGTCACGTCCACGGTGGAGTTCAGGACCACCGGCCAGCCGGCGGTGCTCTCGCACCTGATCACGGGGACCGACCCCGCGGGATCCGCGAGCCCGATGTACTTCGGCGGACCCGACGCCGGCGCGGTGCGCGTGCAGTTCTCCAACGCCCACCCCGACATGACGTCGGGGGCGGTCACCGGCGTGCTCATCGCGAATGGCACCGACACCGTCTCGGGCATCTGGGGAACGTCCGGCTATGCCCGCGCCGCGAACCCGATGTTCGCGAACAATACGCTCTGGGCCTTCCAGCCGAGCGGCGGCATGCTGGCGCCGAGCACGTCCTTCAGGTTCGCGATGGTGAGCACCGACACGAGCCGCACCGAGCACCGCGCGGTGTCGTTCGTCACGAGCCGGTACGCGACGCTGCTCGATCATGTGGGCACGTCGACGCAGACGGTCACGCCGGTGAGGGGTGTCGGGCCGGTGACGCTCTCGGGCCTGTACCTCCTCGGCGCGCGCATCGTGCTCGCGTCGCCGGAGCCGATCGCCTGGACCGACATCGACTCGATCGAAGTCACCGGCCTCACCGGCTGGGTGGTCACGCCGAGGACGCGGTGCCAGTGGGTGGGCGGCGCGATCCAGATGATCGGCGGCCCCGGCGTCTCGCGTCTCGATCTTTGCGGCGCCGCGCCGGTCTACGAGAACATCCTCGATGTCGAGTTCGTCACCGAGACCGACGCGCAGCTCCCGCCGATCAACACGCCGTCGCTCACCATCCGCATCAATCACCGTCGTGAGGGGTGGCGCAGCTTCACCTTCGCGGTCCCGTCGCTCGCGAGCCAGAGCGCGCAACAGCCGCAGGCAGGCGCAAACCTCGCCCCGCCGCCGGTGACGGTCGACGTGACACGGCCGAGCAGCGGGAGGCGCCCGTGACGCGCCACGTTCGAGGATCCTGCCTGCGTGCGCTCCTCGGGGCTGCCTGCGCCGTTCAGGTGGTCACCGCGCCGGCCGGTGCGGGCGCGCAGGAGCCGGTCCGGCTCATCGCTTCGTCCGCCGAGCGTGGCGTGGTGCTCCGCTGGGCGTGGGGCGATGGGGAACGTGCGGTCGGGTGGCTGCTCGAGCGCCGCACCGGCACGGGAGCCTGGTCGCGCATCACGCCGCAACCGATCCGTCGCGTGCGCGATCGCGGCGCGGCCCGCGCGGCGCTGGGCGAGCGCTTCGCCCGCTTCGAGGGCCTCCTCTTCCCCGAGGACCCGCGCGCCGAGCTCGCCGATCCCGACTCGCATCGCTCGCTGCACCTCATGGCGGCCGACGTCGACGCGGATGTCGCACGGCTGTTCGGCCTTCGATTCGATGACGTCGACGCGCCCGCAGGCGCCCGACACGAGTACCGACTCATTGCGGTCATGAGCGCCGGCGAGCGCCTTGCCGCGACGAGCGACGCCATCACGGCCGGTGCGTACGCGCCACCCGCCGGACCCGACTCGCTGCGCGCCCTGCAGGGACGAGTCGGTATCTCGCTGCGGTGGCAGGCTGCCCCGGAGTACTCGGCGTACCACGTCTATCGTTCTCCGCGCGCCGATGGTCGCAATGCAGTGCGCCTCAACGGGACGCCCGTCGTGATCTTCTTCGAGGACGCGGGCGCGCGCACGCAGTCGGCGGCGACCTACTTCACCGACAGCGTCGGCCCCGCCGCGAACGACACCGCCTGGTACCAGGTGGAAGGCATCGACGCCTTCGGGCGCTCGAGCCGGCGCACGCCGAGTGTCGGCGCGACGCGGCTCGATCTCGAGGCCCCAGCGCCGCCGCTTGGCCTGCAGGCACGCGTTGCCGGCGACACCGTCGTCGTGAGCTGGAGTCCGTCGCCGGCCACGGACGTCGCCGGGCTGCAAGTCTGGCGGTCGGAATCCGCCGCTGGTCCATTCGCGCCCGTGGGAGGACGGCTCGGCGCGACCGCGAGCGAGTTCCGCGACGCGGCACGCCCGGCGCGCCGGCTCTCCTGGTACCGCGTCACCGCGATCGACCGCGCGGGTCATGCGGGCGATCCGTCGGCCATGGCCATGGCCGAAGTGGCGGACCTCGCGGCGCCCCCTGTTCCTGCCGGGCTCCGCGGTGTCGCCGACACCGGGCGCATCACGTTGTCATGGTCGCGTGTGGACGCCCCCGACCTGCTCGGCTATCGCGTGTACCGCTCCTCCGTCGACAGTGGTACCTACTCGATGCTCCCCGACTCGCTTCGCCGCGAGCCGCTACTCATCGACCGCATCCCGTCAGCTGCCGACCACGCCTACTTCTATCGTGTGAGTGCCGTCGACTCCGCGTTCAACGAGAGCGCCCAGTCGGCCGTGGTCGCCGTGCGGCCGCCGGACGCGGCGGCGCCGCGCCAGCCGCGCATCACCGCGCTGCGGCGCGGGGACGCGTCACTGGTCGTCGAATGGCTGCCGAACGTCGAGCCCGACCTCGTGGGCTATCGCGTGCTTCACCGCGCGGAGCGGGCGACGGCCTGGACGGAGGCCCCAGCGCTCGTGCGCGCGCCACTTCGCACGCGCACCATCACCGGACTCCTGCCGGGCCAGCGCTACGAAGTGGCGCTCGTTGCGGTGGACGACGCCGGCAACGCCTCGCCGGTCTCCGAGAGCCTGCGCGCCGCGCCGTTCGACC
>JANNLH010000082.1:0-3093 GCA_031396725.1 Gemmatimonadaceae bacterium
GTGGTGATCGGCTGCGGCAAGACGGGCCAGTCGGTGGCGCGCCAGCTCCACAAGCTCGGCGCCCGCGACATCGTCTGCATCAATCGGTCCTCCAAGCGGGCCGAGTCGCTCGCGGCCGAGATCGGTGGGCGCGCCGCGCCCTACGAGGCGATGCACGTCGAGGTCGCGATGGCCGATGTGGCCGTCGCCGCGACGGCCGCCACTGAGCCGGTGGTGATGTACCAGCAGCTTCGCACCTCGCGCGACAACTGCGGGACCTCGACCTATCCGCTGCTGCTGCTCGACCTCGCGATGCCGCGCAACATCGACCCGCTTCTCTCCGGCGTGCCGGGCGTGACGCTGGCCGACCTCGACGCCCTGCACATCCCGGTGCTCGCGGCCGAGGAGATGCGGAAGGCCGCGACGCCTGCAGCCGAGTCGATCGTCGAGGCGGAGCTCGAGAGCTTCGTCGAGTGGGTCGCCGCCGCCGCGGCGCGCGATGCGATCCGGCCGCTGGCAGTCGCGCTCACCGAGATCTGCCGCCGCGAGCTCACTTTCGCCGCGGGGGACGAGGTCGCGGCGCACGCCACCGACCGCATCGTCGCCAAGCTCCTCGCACGCCCGATGTCCAAGCTCCGCACGGCGATCGCCCACGGCGAGGCCCTGCACGCCTTCACGATGACACTGGATTCCCTCTTCGCCGGTCCAGCGCCGGTGCCGCAGCCGGTGCGCAGCGGCAGTGCGCGACTGAAGCGGCGCAGTCCCTAGAGCACCAGAAGCCGACCTCCGAATGCCCCCCAAGAACGACCTGTTCCTTCGCGCCTGCCGGCGCGAGCCGGTGGAGCGTCCCCCTGTCTGGATGATGCGACAGGCCGGTCGCTACCTGCCCGAGTACCGCGCCGTGCGCGCCAAGTCCGACTTCCTCACGATGTGCCGCACGCCGGAGCTCGCCACCGAGGTGACGCTCCAGCCGGTCGACCTCATCGGCGTCGACGCGGCGATCATCTTCTCGGACATCCTCGTGATCCCCGACGCGATGGGGATGGACCTCACGGTGGACGAGGGAGTCGGGCCGCAGTTCTCCGACCCCGTGCGCACCATGGCCGACCTCGCGCGCCTGCGTGACGTCGAGCCCGAGGACGGGCTCAAGTACCACCTCGACGCCCTGCGCATGACGCGGCGCGAGCTGAACGATCGCGTGCCGCTGATCGGCTTCGCCGGCTCGCCTTGGACCCTCTTCGCCTACATGACCGAGGGAAAGGGCACCAAGTCCTTCTCGATCGCGAAGAAGCTCCTCTTCGCCGATCCCGCCTTCGCGCACGCGCTGCTCGCGCGGCTCGCCGACAACGTCGGGCGCTTTCTCAAGGCCCAGGCGGCCGCGGGCGCGCAGTCGCTGCAGCTCTTCGACTCCTGGTCGGGCTCGCTCGGCCCGCGCGAGTATCGCGAGTTCGCGCTGCCCTACATGGCGCGCGCCGCGAGGATCGCCGCCGAGAGCGGTGTGCCGGTGATCGCCTTTGCGCCCGGCTCCGGCTGGGCGCTCGGCGAGATCGCCGAGGCCACCGGCTGTGAGGTGCTCGGCGTGGACTGGCACACCGACGCGGCCTGGGCGCGAGGTGTCGCCGACGCGACCGGCTGCGCGATCCAGGGCAACCTCGATCCGACCACGCTCTACGCGAAGCCCGAGGTGATCCGCCGGCGCACGCGCGCGATGCTCGAGGTGATCGACGGGCCCGGCTACATCGCGAACCTCGGCCACGGCATCCTCCCCGACATCCCGGTCGCGCACGCCAAGGCGTTCGTGGAGACGGTGCAGGCGTGGGACTCCCGCAAGGCGTCGGCAGCGGCGCAGGCGGCCGAGGCCGGGCGATGACCGCCGTGTCCCCCAAGGAATCCAAGGGGAGCGCGCGGCGCGAAGCGATGGCCCGCTGGACGGCCGCGCTGCACGACGAGGTCACGCGGATGTTCGAAGGGCTCGAGACTTCGGACACCCGCTTCGAAGAGGCCTCGTGGGAGCGGAAGGGCGGCGGCGGCGGACAGGCGCGGCTGCTGGCAGGCGGCGCGCTCTTCGAGAAGGCGGGCGTGAATCGCGCGCTGGTCGAGGGCATCCTGCCGCCGGAGGCCGCCGCACGACTCGGCGGCCGCATCCCGGCGGGGAGCTCGCCGCACTTCTTCGCCACCGGCGTGAGCGTGGTGGCGCACCCCAGATCGCCGATGGTGCCGACCGTGCACCTGAACGTGCGATACTTCGAGCTCACCGACGCCGATGGCGCGCTGCACGATGCCTGGTTCGGCGGGGGCACCGACCTCACGCCGATGCATCCGTTTCCGGCGGATGCGCGTACATTCCATCGCACCCTCAAGACGGTCTGCGATGCCCATCACCCGGCGATCCATCCGGCGTACAAGGCCTGGTGCGACGAGTACTTCCGCAACACGCACCGCGAGAACGAGGCGCGCGGCGTCGGCGGGATCTTCTTCGATCACCTGCGCGCCGACGAGAACCCCTTCGGACTCGGCGCCGAGTCGTTGCACGCCTTCGTGAGCGCGGTCGGCCGCGTGCTCACCGAGGCCTACGCGCCGATCGTGCGCGCGCGGCGCGAGTTGCCCTACACGGAGCGCGATAAGGCGCTCCAGCTCTTCCGACGCTCGCGCTACGTGGAATTCAACCTCCTCCACGACCGTGGCACGCTCTTCGGCCTGCAGACCGGCGCGCGCACGGAGAGCGTGCTGATGTCGATGCCGCCGGTGGCGGCGTGGCCGCCGCCGGTCGAGCCGGAGCCGGGGTCGATCGAGGCGCGCCTCGCCGAGATGCTCGTGCCGCGGGATTGGACCAGCGAAGAAGAGACCTGAGATGCGCGTCGCGGTGATCGGCGCGGGGATCTCCGGGCTGAGCACAGCGCTCGAACTGCGGTCGCGCGGCGCCGACGTCACCGTCCTTGAAGGGAGCGAGCACCCGGGCGGCGTGATCACCACCGTGCGGCGCGACGGATTCCTGATCGAGGCCGGCCCGACCTCGCTCACGGCCACCGCGCCGCTCGAGGCGCTCATCACCCAGCTCGGACTCGACGCCCAGCGCATCGGCGCCGACCCCGCCGCGCACCGGCGTTACATCGT
>JANNLH010000086.1:0-16991 GCA_031396725.1 Gemmatimonadaceae bacterium
CGCTACATGCACCTGCTCGAGCTCATTCCCACGGCAGAGACGCTCCCTGACGTGCTCGCGAGCGTGCGCCACTTCCAGGAGCGCGTCCTCGGCAAGGGCATCGTGCTCGCCAAGGACGTGCCCGGCTTCGTCGCCAACCGACTCGGCGTGCACGGCATGGTCGTCGCAGGCCGATTGATGGTGCAGCATGACCTCACGATCCCCGAGGTCGACACGCTCACCGGTTCACTCATCGCGCGCGCGAAGACCGCGACATTTCGCACCGGCGATCTCTCCGGCCTCGATGTGCTCGTGCACGTGACCGCGGGACTCTCGCAGACCACCGGTGAGGATCTCGCGCTGGTGCCGTTCGTGCACGAGCTCGTGAAGAGCGGCCGCCTTGGCGACAAGACCAAGGCCGGCTTCTATAAGAAGGACGGCAAGGAGATCCTCGCACTCGACTGGAAGACGCTCGAGTACAAGGACCTCGGCCGGTTCTCCACGCCGGAGATCGACAGGATCTCGAAGTTGCCGGCCACGCAGCGCGTCGCCAAGGCCAAGGACATCGACGGCAAGTACGGCGAGTTCCTGCGCGAGCTGCTCGTCGAGCAGTTCCACTACGCCTGCACGCTCGCGCCCGCGCTCTCGTACTCCATCGCCGCGATCGACCGCGCGATGGAGTGGGGCTACGGCTGGGAGCTCGGCCCCTTCCGCACGATGGACGCGATGGGACTCGACTGGCTCCGCGGCGCATTCGAGAAGGCGGGCAAGGATGTGCCGCCGCTGCTGGAGCGCGCCGGCAAGAGTTTCTACACGCTCGGCAGCCCGCCCGGTGGCGAGTCGTCCGGAGCGGTCGAGTCGATCGCCGCGGTGGATCACGATGGGCGCATCCCCGTGCCGCCGATCCCCGGCCAGATCTCGCTCGCGCTGCTGCGCCAGCAGAACAAGGTCGTGAAGGACAACGCCGAGGCGCGACTTGTCGATCTGGGCGATGGAGTGCTCTGTCTCGAGTTCTGTGGCAAGATGAACACCCTGGGCGCCGGTGTGATGGACCTGGCCGCGCAGGCCCTCGACATCGTGGGCAAAGGGCACCTTCACGGGCTCGTGATCGGCAACGACGACGGCCGCACCTTCACCGCGGGCGCGAATCTCGCCGGGGTCGGTCAGGTCGTGCAGGCCGGCGACTGGAAGACCGTCGAGGCGATGGTGAAGCGTTTCCAGGACACGGTGATGTCGTTCCGCTTCGCGCCCTTCCCGGTCGTCGCCGCTCCGTTCGGGCTCACGCTGGGCGGCGGCACGGAGATCTCGCTGCACTGCGACCGGATCCAGGCGCACGCGGAGTTGTACATGGGACTCGTCGAGGTGGGCGTGGGCCTGATCCCCGGCGGCTGCGGCACCAAGGAGCTCGCGTTCCGATTCACGAACGCGCTCGCGCCGTACGAGGAGGCCGATCCGTTCGAGGGCCTCAAGCGCGCCTTCAAGCTGATCGCGCTCGCGCAGACCAGCACCTCCGCGCACGAGGCGCGCGCGATGGGCTTCCTGCGCCCGGTCGCCGACCGCATCTCGATGAACCGCGACACGCTGATCGCCGACGCCAAGGCGCGTGTGCTCGACCTGGCCGACGACTACGTGACGCCGCTGCCGCGGAAGATGCAGGCCCTCGGCAAGGCGGGCGTCGGCAACCTCGACTACGCCCTCTGGTCCTTCAAGGAAGCCGGGCAGGCCTCCGACCACGACGTGCGGATCGGACACGAGATCGCGGTGATCCTCTCCGGCGGCGACGGCCCGCCGCGCGAGGTCACCGAACAGGACCTGCTCGACCTCGAGCGCGACGCCTTCCTGCGGCTCCTCGGCACGAAGGAGACGCAGGAGCGGATCACGCATATGCTGACGACGGGAAAGCCCCTTCGGAATTGAGATACAGTAGAAAGCAGTAAGCAGAAAGTAGAAAGCAACACCCCTACTTCCTGCTCCTGATACCCTACTTTCTACTTTCAACTTTCTACTTTCAACTTTATGCCTTCCGAAGTCGTCATCGTCAGCGCCGCCCGTTCCGCGGTCGCGCGCGGCAAGAAGGATGGATCGCTCGCCTCCGTGCACCCGGTGGATCTCTCCGCCGTCGTGATGCGCGCGGTGGCCGAGCGCGTGAAGTTCGACGCATCGCAGATCGACGACGTGATCTGGGGATGCGCGATGCCCGAGGCCGGCCAGGGACTCAACCACGCGCGGCTCGCGATGCTGCGCGCCGGGTTCCCGGTCGAGGTCTCGGCGATGACCGTGAACCGCTTCTGCTCGAGCGGGCTGCAGACGATCGCGCTCGGCGCGCAGGCGATCCTGAGCGGGATGAACGACGTGATCCTCGCCGGCGGCATCGAGATGATGAGCGCCGTGCCGATGTCCGGCTTCCACACGCGACTGCACCCCGAGATGACCGAGGCCAACATCGGGATGGGGTTCACGGCCGAGCGGGTGGCGAAGCGCTGGGGCATCACGCGGCAGATGCAGGACGAGTTCGCGCTCGGGTCGCAGCAGAAGGCGGCGGCGGCGCAGAAGGCGGGCGCGTTCGACGGTCAGATCGTGCCGGTGCCGGTGGAGCGCGTGAAGTGGGAGGGCGCGAAGCGGACGAGCGAGACCGTGCCCTTCGCGACCGACGAGATGGTGCGCGCCGCGACGACCATCGAGGGGCTCGCCAAGCTCCCGCCCGCGTTCAAGCCGGGCGGCACCGTGACGGCCGGCAACGCCTCGCCGCTCTCGGACGGCGCGGCCGGCGTCCTGATGATGTCGCGCGCCAAGGCCGACGCGCTCGGCCTCAAGCCGCTCGCGCGCTTCGTGCACTTCGCGACCGCCGGCGTCGCGCCCGACGTGATGGGCATCGGCCCGGTGAAGGCCGTGCCGAAGGCGCTCGCGCGCGCCGGGCTCAAGCTCGGCGACCTGACGCTGATCGAGTTCAACGAGGCCTTCGCCGCGCAGGCGCTGGCGGTGATCAAGGATCTCGAGATGGACACGTCGCGCGTGAACGTGAATGGCGGCGCGATCGCGCTCGGGCATCCGCTCGGCGCGAGCGGGGCCAAGCTGACCGTGCAGCTGATCCACGAGCTCGGCGAGCGCGGCGGTGGGCTCGGGATGGTGACGATGTGCATCGGCGGCGGCATGGGCGCCGCCGGGATCTTCGAGGTGTACGCGGCGTAGGCGCCGCGGGCGAAGTCAGCCCGAAGGTCAGCACGAAGGTCAGCCGGTTCGTTCAATCGAAGGGCGCGGGGTGGTCGGTATCGTCAGGTCACGCGGCGACTGTTCGCCGCCTCGACCGGAGACCGCCCCGTGGCCCTCGCCCTCAGACACAAGTCCGATCCCATCGCATCGCTCGCGCCGTTCGCGGGACTATATGTCCACCGCGAGCCCGACGCCGCACGCGTCGCCGAGGTCATGGCGCGCCCGGTCACGCAGATCGAGGAGCGGCTCGCCGCGGGGCACCGCGCCTATCTCGCGTCGCGCGACGGCATTGCGACCGCCTGGGGTTGGGTGGCCACGCGGACGGCACGGATCGGGGAGGTGGACGCGACCCTCACGCTGCCTCCGGCGCATCGCTACCTCTGGAACTTCGTGACGCTGCGCGAGCACCGGGGGCTCGGGATCTATCCGCGCCTGCTCGAGGCGATCATGCGCGAGGAGACGCAGGAGGCGCAGGAGGCGCAGGAGGCCTCCTGGTTCTGGATCGCGTACGCCCCCGAGAACCACGCCTCGGCGTCGGGCATCGCGCGTGCGGGATTCGCGACCGTGGCCGAGCTCTCCTTCGATGCGGACCGCCGGGCCGCCTTCCGCGAGACACTGGCCGGGAGCGCACCGATGATCCGTCGACTGCTCGGCGTCCCCGAGACCCACGGATCGCTCGCGCCCTGCTGGCGCTGCGTGCGTGCCGGACGGCCGGGGATGCACTGCGCCGAGGGCGCGTGCCGCTGCGACTACCAGCGGCCCGAGATCAGCTGCGCGGCGTGAGCTCCGTCGGCAACTCGAACGGCGACGGGATCTCGTAGAACTCGGCCGCGCCCATCATCAGCGATGGTGGGATCCCGAACATCTGGTAGAACGTCCGCGTCAGGTGCGCGGAGTCGGCGAGCCCCGCGGCGTGCGCCGCCTCGGAGAGCGTGCCGCCGTGCCCGAAGGCCTGGATCGCGCGGTTCAGCTTCCGCCAGAGCAGGTAGCGCCGGAACGGGAGCCCGACCTCGGCCGTGAACAGGTGGGCGAAACGACTCGCCGAGAGGAAGATCTCCCGGGCCACGCTCTCCTGCGTGAGTCCGCGCGGATCGCGGCCGCGGATGTACGCGAGCGCGCGCGCGATCCGCGGATCCATCGCCCGCAACGGCGGTGGACCTTCACAGAGGGAGTGCGCCACGCCGGTGATCACAGCCGTCGCCTCCTGTGCGCTCGGACGCCGCACGTTGAAGTCGAGCAGCGGCCTGCGGAACTCGTCGAACCGGCTGCCGGGAATCCGCATGATGGGCTCGTCGAGCGAGTGGCGGAGCCAGCGGCCCTCGCGGCACTCCGGATCGATGAAGATCATCGCGACGATGGCCGAGCGCGCGTCGAACGCGTGAATCGCATTCGGGAGCACGGCCGCGCCGTCGCACTCGATCCAGTCGCCGCCGTCGCCCTGGAACGCCACCGGCCGGTCGAGGCCGAGCGTGATCTGCACCGCGTGATGCGCGTGGGGCGGGACAACGGTGCTGCCGGCGGGACCCACGCCGATCCAGCCCCCGTCCCAGAAGTAGACGAGCACGCGCCACGCCGTCGCGCCGCCGGGGCCCTTGTCGGTCACGCCGCAGAAGCTATCCCGGCCCTGCGAAGTCAGCCAGTTCGTACAACGACCCCAGCCTCTTCATTCAATCGGCGGAGGCCCCTTCTCCGGCATCGTAGACCCGTCACCGCGGCACCACTCAATCTCAGACGGGAGTCATACCGATGCGCACCTCGAAGTTCGTCAACCGGACCGGCAAGATCGCCCTGGTCCTCCTCGCCACGCTCGCCACGGCCTCGTGCACGATGGTGATGCACACCCTGAAGAACGGCTTCGTCAGCGCCCCGCCGCAGTCGGAGTTCGGGCTCGGTCCCCGCGTCTCGCGCGCCGGGAGCTTCACCGCGACCGTCCGGCCGGATGCGCCCCTGCGCACGGGTGCGCTGCAGAAGGTGCACCTGGTGATCGTGGACAGCGCCGGCCAGCCCGTCCGCGCCGCGAAGGTCACGATCGACGGCGGCATGCCACAGCACGGACACGGGCTCCCGACCAAGCCGCGGGTCTCCGCGACCTCCGTTGACGGCGAGTACCTCGTCGAAGGCCTGCGCTTCAACATGGGCGGCTGGTGGGAACTCCGGTTCGTCGTGGCCGGGGCGTCGGCCGCCGACAGCGTCACGTTCAACGTCCGGCTCTGAGCCCGCCATGCGCATCCTCGAACTCCTGACCGTAGGCTTCGTGCTCGCCGCCTCGGCGGCGACCGTGGGCGGCGCCATCCCGGTCGGCGGCTGGACGCTCGAGGAGCGAGCGTCGATCGCCTCGATGCGGCTCGCCGCGCTGGAGCCGCTCCCGGCCGACCCGTCGAACCGCGTGGCCGACGACCCGCGCGCGGCACGGCTCGGGCACAAGCTCTTCTTCGACACGCGACTCTCGTCCAACGGCAAGGTCGCGTGCTCCACCTGCCACGATCCGGCACGCGACTTCCAGGACGGCACCGCGCTCGCCCGCGGGGTCGGCGTCACCGACCGGCGCACGATGCCGATCGCCTCGACCGCGTGGAGCCCTTGGCAGTTCTGGGACGGACGCAAAGACAGCCAGTGGGCGCAGGCGCTCGGACCGCTCGAGAGCCCGGTCGAGCACGGCGGCACCCGCGCACAGTATGCGCGCGTGATCATCCGGCACTATCGGGACGGCTTCGAGGAGATCTTCGGACGCTTGCCGTCGCTCGAGGGGATCCCGGAGCACGCCGGGCCGGTGGCGGACGCGGTGGCGAGCGCGGCCTGGCGTGCGCTCGGCCCCTCCACGCAGGACCAGATCACGCAGGTCTACGTGAACATCGGCAAGGCCATCGCGGCGTACGAGCGCCTGGTGCAGCACACCCCGTCGCGCTTCGACCGGTACGCGGACTCGCTCACCGCGACCGGACGTGCCCCCGAGGGCATCCTCTCGCCGGAAGAGGCCGCCGGTCTGCGGCTCTTCATCGGCAAGGCCCAGTGCGCGAACTGCCACAATGGTCCACGCCTCACCGACGACCACTTCCACAACACCGGGGTCCGCGCCGCGCACGGCCTTCCGCGCGACGCCGGCCGCACCGCGGGTGCCGTCGCCGTGCAGAAGGACGAGTTCAACTGCCGCAGCCGCTGGAGCGATGCGCCCGCCGGCGCGTGCCAGGAACTCGAGTTCATGGTGGCCGAGGGTCACGAACTCGAGCGCGCGTTCAAGACACCCTCGCTGCGCAACGTCGCGCTTCGCGCGCCCTACATGCACGCGGGCCAGCTGGTGGACCTCGATGCGGTCGTGGCGCACTACGACCGCGCGCCGTCCGCACCCGCGGGGCACTCCGAGCTCAAGCCGCTCCGGCTGAGCGCGCTCGAGAAGCGCCAGCTCGTCGCCTTCCTCCAGGCATTGAACTCACCGCTCGCCGCGCCGGCGGGATTCCTGGGGGCGCCGAGATGAGGACCGCGGCACTCGCGCGTCCCAAGCAGCTCGACGTGCTCGTGATCGGCGCCGGACAGGCCGGTCTCGCGATGGGGCGCGAGCTCGAGCGTGCCGGCCGCGACTTCCTGGTCATCGACGCTGCGCGGGAGATCGGCGACTCGTGGCGCACGCGCTGGGATTCACTCCGGCTCTTCACGCCTGCCGCCTACAGCGGCCTTCCGGGGATCCCGTTCCCAGCCGCGCCGGACCACCTGCCGACGAAGGACGAGGTCGCGTCATACCTTCGCTCATACGCGAGGGCGTACAGCATGCCGATCGCGCTCGATGAACCCGTGCGTGAACTGCGCGCACTCGGTCCGTACGAGCTCACGGCGACGACCGACTATGCGCGCTACCGCGCGCGCCACGTCGTGATCGCGACCGGCGGGCATCGCGCACCGCGCGTCCCCGCGTTCGCGACCACCCTGGCGTCCGGGATCACGCAGCTGCACTCCTCGGACTACCGCTCGCCGGCGCAACTGGCGCCGGGCCCCGTGCTCGTGATCGGCGGCGCGAACTCCGGCGTGCAGATCGCGGCCGAGCTCGCGGCGGCCCACGAGGTCACGCTCGCCGTCGGCCGCCGGCTGACCCGCCTCCCGCAGACCCTGTTCGGGAAGAGCATCTTCCATTGGTTGGAGTTCGCGGGCGCGTTCCGGATCCCCAACACGTCGTTCGCGGGTCGTGGCGCGAGTCGCGTCGAGCACCTGATCGGCGCGAGCCCACGGGATATCGCGCGCCGGCACGGCGTCCGGATCGTCCCACGGATCATGCGCGCCGAGGGACGCGGGCTCCGCGCCAGTGACGGATCGCTGGTCCAGCCGCGGACCGTCATCTGGGCGACGGGCTTCCAGCCGTCCTTCCCCTGGCTGCGCGCACCGGTGCTCGACGCAAGCGGCCGACCACGGCAGTCCCGGGGGCTGACGTCGATCCCCGGACTCGGCTTCCTCGGCCTTCCCTGGCAGCACACCCGCGGGTCGTCGCTGCTCGGCTGGGTCGCGCGCGACGCAGCGTTCCTGGCGGATGCGATCGTGCGCGCGCGTTAGGCCTCGACCGCGAGGATCCCCACTGCCCCCTTCTCTCCGTGCCCGAACGAGTGGTTCACGAACGGGAACTCCCCCGGCACGTCGCAGACGAGCTCGAACACCATCCCGCCGCCGGCCGGCACCGAGTAGGTCTGCACGCCGTGGATCGCGCTCCCCGGCGGCGAACCGAGGTAGACCGTCTCGAACTGCTCGCCGACGATGTGGAAGGCCGATGGGTGGTTCGGTCCGGCGGCCACGACCCAGAAGCGCACGCGGTCCCCGACCTTCACGCGGATGGGTTCCGTGATGTACTGGCCCGGCCGTCCGTTGAAGCAGACGACGTCGGGCATCCGGTTCATCATGCTCTGGTAGTCGAACTGGAGCACACCGCCGACCGGATCGCCGAAGTAGTACTCGCTCTGCACGAGCACGAACTCCTTGGCCGCGGGGAGCGGTGCGCGCGGCGAGACGATGATCGCGCCGTACATCCCGGAGCCGATGTGCATCAGCACGGGAGCGGTGCCGCAGTGATACATGAAGGCGCCCGCGTGCTTCGGCTGGAAGCGGAAGGAGACCGACTCGCCCTTCATCGCGGACCGGAACGCGACCTTGGGATCGACCTGGGCCGCGTGGAAGTCCATCGAGTGCGGCACGGCGCCGTCGTTGGTCAGCTTGAACTCGACCGTGTCACCGACACGGCAGTGCACCACCGGACCCGGGATGTTGTTCTCGAACGTCCACCCCGCGACCACGCGGTCGTCGGAGATGCGGATCGGCGTCTCGGTCGCGTGCCAATCGAGCCGGAGGGTGCGTTCGGCGGAGAGCGGCGGCAGCGCCGGGTCGAAGCGCACGAAGGGCGGCGCGTTCTGCGGGAGCGCCGTGGCCGCCGTCGCGCCCGGAGTCGCCATCTCATGGCCTCCGGCTGCGGCCGGGGGAGTCGCCTCATCGTTCGCGCAGGCGGTGAGCATCGCACCCGCCCCGGGGATCGTCAACGTGAGCAGGCCCGCGCGCTTGATGAAGCCGCGACGTGAGGATTCCTTCTCGGTGTCTACTGTCATGGGACCGGGGGTGGAGGGTTATGCTTCTACCCCCATCGCGCACAAGTTGGCTGATGCATTGACGCACCAGGCTGCCGATCTCACCGACGATCTCATCGCACCGCTGCTGGTCGATTTCTATGACCGGATCGGCCGCGATGAGCTGCTCGCGCCCTATTTCTCGGGGATCGACATCGCTGGTCACATCCCGCGCATCGCCGACTTCTGGTCAACGATCATCTTCCACAGCGGGCGATACACGGGGAATGCGTTCAAGCCGCATCTCGAGATGCCGGGGCTGACGGCCGCGCACTTCGCGCGCTGGGTCGAGACGCTCGAGCACACGGTCGATGCCCGCGTCGCGGGACCCCACGCCGAGCTCATGAAGTCGCTCGGCCATCGGATCGCCTACAGCATGCAGGTCCGGCTCGGGATCCATCCGTTCGAGCCCTACGCGGCGGGGAATCCGGAGGTGGTGCGCATGGACCGGCGAGTGCCACCCCACCCGAACGGGTAGTAGGACCCGTCAAGAGTGGTGCAATTCTTGCACTTCATGGTGACACCAAGGAACTTGCGGGCGTCCTTCTTGCATTGAGCCGACATGTCTTCTCTCACACCGACCATGGGCACGCCGAACAACGTCGACCGCGCCACCGCGATGCTGCGCGCCGCGAAGCTCGATGCGATCGAGGCCGAGATCCGCGCCCGTCCGCCGCGGCCCGCGGCCCGCCTGCACATCTCGCTCTCCAACCCGCCCATCCGCACCGTCTACCAGACGCAGATGCGCATCAGCGGCAAGCGTGACGACGTGCTCGACTTCACCGCCGCGCTCTACGACGAGGTGAAGGGCATGGTCCGCCCCGACGGCACGCTGCCGCTCTCGGTGCAGGCGATCGAGAGCGAGTCGTCGGAGCACATCCAGCTTCTCCTGAGCCGCGATCTGTACGAGGGCTGAGATCGCGTCGTTCACCACGGAGACGCGGAGGGACGGAGGACGAACGGAGGAGACAACCGCACGGCTTTGAAGGGGGCATGGCGGACAGATTTCTCCGCCACGCCCCCTTTCGAGTTGCCGTTGCTTCCTCCGTTCGTCCTCCGTCCCTCCGTGCCTCTGTGGTGAAGAGGCGGTAAACCGGCCTTACGCAGAAGTCGGCCGTGACTCGGCGACGCCGATCACGTTCCCCTCCGGGTCACGGCAGAAGCACATCCAGAACTCGTGCGTGGCCGTCTTGCCGACCAGGTGCGGCTCGTTGTCGAAGGGGACGCCGCGCGCCTTGAGGGCGGTGTAGGCCGCGGGACAGTCCGGAACGTCGAAGTAGAGAATCGAGTTCTTGTGGTCGAACTCCGCCTCGCTCGGCGGCGAGAGCATCAGCCGCACACCGCCGGCGTCGAAGAACGCCAGGCCGTTCATCTCGAACTGCAGTGGCAGGCCGAGCCCGTCCCGGTAGAACGGTACCGCCTTCGCCACGTCGTGCTGCACGAGTGCGATCTGCTGCAGCTTCCCCAGCTTGATCTCCTCCACACTCCCTCCCGGTCCATGGGACCCGGCGCGTCCCGGCGGTCGCCGGGGCTTGCCAGTTAGTTAGCAATGCTAAATATTGTGCATCATGCCGGCCCGCCCCGCAAGCCCCCCGCCTGATCCCGTCGCCGATCCCGTCGCCGAGCCCCTGCACCGCCACGCGCTCCGGCTGCTGCGGCTGCTCAGGCGCGAGGACGCGGCCACCGGCGTCAGCGCCGCACGGCTCTCCGCGCTCTCGGTGCTCGTCTTCGGCGGGCCCTGCTCGCTGGGTGCGCTCGCAGCGGCCGAACAGGTCAGCGCCCCGACGATGTCGCGACTGGTCCATGAGCTGGAAAGCGATGGCTTGCTGCGCCGCCGCGCGGATCCCGACGACGCGCGCGCCACACGGCTCGAGGCCACGCCCGCGGCCGTCCGACTCCTCCATCGCGGGCGCGCACGTCGGCTGGGCGCGCTCTCGTCGGGGCTCGGGGCGCTCAGCCCAGCGGACCGGCGTTCGGTCGAGTCGGCCCTTCCCGCCCTCGGCCGGCTCGTGGCGATCCTCGCCGAAGCCCCGGGCGCGCGACCGAAGAATCCGCGCAGCGGCAGGCGCCGCCACGACTAGCCCGTCGAGTCGTCGCTAGCTCTTCGCGACGACCGCGCCGCCCATCTCGCCAAGCAACCGCACCGCGTCGCCCAGCCGCGCGAACCGCTCGTCGGTCGTCATCCCCTGCTTGTACCGCGCGTAGATCTGTTGCGCGATCACCGCGACCTTGAAGAGCCCGAACGCGTGATAGAAGGTCGCCGGCCGCGCCGATCGACCCGCCTTCTCGAGATACCGCTCCCACAGGCGCGCGCGCGTGAAGTTCCCCGGCAGCGCCGTGATCCCGAGCCCGAGCGCCTTGAACGCCGGATGGTCCCCGGCCTCGACCCAGTACGCGAGCGACGTCCCCACATCGAGCAGCGGGTCGCCGAGCGTCGCCATCTCCCAGTCGAGCACCGCGATGATGCGCGTCGGGTCCGCCGCGTCGAGCACGAGGTTGTCGTACTTATAGTCATTGTGCACCAGACAGGCGCCCGACTCCCCCGGCTGGTGCTCGGCCAGCCAAGCCGCGAGTTGCGTCATTGCCGGCACGCTCTCGGTCGCGGACTTCTCCCAGCGCGTCGTCCACCCCTCGACCTGCCGGCCGACGTAGCCCATCGGCTTGCCGAGTCCGCCGATCACCGGGTCCGCCGGCGTCGCCCCGTGGATCGCGACCAGCGTCTCGACGAACGACTCCGACAACTTCGCGAACGACTCCGCGGAGAGGAACGACGGCGCCGTCGCCCCGCGCAGGATCAGTCCTGTCACGCGCTCCATCACGTAGAAGGGCACGCCGATCACGGTCGCGTCCTCGCAGGTCGCGAGCGCGCGCGGGGCCGGCACGCCGCGCAGCTCCAGCACCGACAGGATCCGCGCCTCGCGCGGCATGTCGTGCGCCCGGCCACTCGCCACGCCATGCGGCGGCCGCCGGAGCACCGCCTCACCGTGCGTCGCGTGCAGCAGGTAGGTGAGGTTCGAGAACCCGCCCGGGAACTGCGAGACCTCCGTCACGCGCCCGAGCGACGGCACGGCCTCCGCGAGCCAGGCATTCAGCGGCTCGAGGGGGAGTTCCTCGCCTTCACGAACGGGACGGGTATCGCTCACGCAGTGGAAAGTAGAAAGTTGAAAGTAGAAGGAGCGGCCTCACCACGAAGACACGAAGGGCTGAAGAACGGCAAAGCGTGCGAATGTTGCTTCGCCCTTCTTCACCCCGTCGTGCCTTCGTGGTCTCGCTTTGCAGTTCTGGGCATTCCGGCTGCTTCGAGTATTCGCCGCGCGACGGCGCTCTTGTGCACCTCGTCCGGGCCGTCGTAGATCCGCGCGCCGCGCTCGTGGCGGTACCAGTAGGCCAGCGGGGTGTCGTCGGTCATGCCGAGGGCGCCGTGGATCTGGATCGCGCGGTCGAGCACGCGTTGCAGCACGCCGGCGACGTGGAACTTGATGAGCGAGATGCCATCGCGCGCGGCGTGTGCGCCCTCGCGCTCGATCCGGTGCGCGACGTCCAACACCAACAAGCGCGAAGCGTCGATCTCAGCGCGGCACTCGGCGATCCAGTGCTGCACCGCCTGCTGGCGGCCCAGCGGCTCGCCGGGTGCAAGCTCGCGCGTCGCGGCGCGGGCGACCATCAAACGGAAGGCGCGCTCGCAGATGCCGATCCAGCGCATGCAGTGGTGGATGCGGCCCGGACCGAGCCGCTCCTGAGCGAGCGCGAAGCCTGCGCCCTCGTCGCCGAGCCGATTGGTGACCGGCACGCGCACATCCTCGAAGCGCAACTCAGCGTGGCTCGCGTAGTCCGAGCCGCCCTCGCCCATCACCGGGATGTTCCGCACGAACGTGATCCCCTTGGCATCCATCGGCACGATGATCTGGCTCGCGCGCCTGTGCGGCGGCGCGCCCGGCGCCGTCACTGCCATCACGATCGTGAATGCCGCACCCTCGGCGGACGAGGTGAACCACTTGTGGCCTGTGATGACGTACTCGTCCCCCTCGCGCAGAGCGAGCGTTTCCATCCAGACCGGGTTCGAGCCGGCGAACTCGGGCTCGGTCATCGCGAAGCAGCTGCGGATCTCGCCGCGCGCGAGCGGCGCGAACCAGCGCTCGCGCTGCGCCGCGCTCCCGTGCGAGAGCAGCAGTTCCTGGTTGCCGATGTCAGGAGCCTGGCAGTTGAAGAGGTAGTGTCCGATCGGGCTCTCGCCGAGCAGCGCGCTCACGTGCGCGAACTCGGGGAGCGTGAGGCCGAGTCCGCCGTGCTCGCGCGGCAGGTGCGGGGCCCAGAGACCGCGACGCTTCACTTCGTCGCGCAGGGTGCGCAGTTCCGGCACGAGTTCGCGGAAAGGGCGCGAGAGGAACTCGCGCTCCATCGGGAACGCGTGCGCCTCGAGGAATGCGCGGATCTCGTCGAGCGGCACCCTGGTCATCTCTCGGATCCCGGGAGGGCGCGCGTCACTTCCCCGCCTTGCGAGCGGAGGCCTCGAGTGCGCCCCACTGCTCCGGGGTGAGCGTCCCCATCCACGAGAACTGCCCCGCGCCCTTCAGCTTCTCCCCGCCGTCGATCGTGATGCACTCGCCATTGATATAGGCCGCCGCGTCGGACACGAGGAAGGCGGCGAGGTTCGCGAGTTCGATCAGTTCGCCGACGCGCTTGAGCGGGATCCGGTCGATCGCCCCCTGGATCATCGCGGGGTCCGGCATCAACCGGTCCCACGCGCCCTTGGTCGGGAACGGCCCCGGCGCGATCGCGTTGCAGGTGATGCCACGCGATCCCCACTCGACCGCGAGCGACCGTGTCATCGCCAACACCCCGGCCTTGGCCGCCGCCGAGGGCACGACGTATGCCGATCCACCCTCCGCGTACGTGGTCACGATGCTCAGCACGCGCCCGCCGCGCTTGCCGGCGAGCCAGCGCTTGCCGAGTGCGAGGGTGCAATAGAAGCTCCCGTGGAGCACGATGCCAAGGACCGAGTCCACGGCGCGGTGCGAGAGCTTCTCGGTGGGCGCCGCGATGTTGCCGGCGGCGTTGTTCACGAGCACGTCGATGCCGCCGAAGTGCGTCCACGCGGTCTCGATCATCTGCTCGACCGCTTCGGGGTCGCGCACATCGCAGGCGATCGGCAGCACTTCGCCACCGTGCGCCGCCATCATCTCATCGGTCGCGGCGCGCAGCACATCCATCTTGCGCGACGTGATAACGAGCTTGGCGCCGAGCTGGAGGAAGCGCTCGCCCATCGCCCGCCCGAGCCCCGTGCCGCCCCCGGTGATGAGGACGACGCGGTCCTTGAGCAGGTCGGGGGAGAAGGTCACTTGAGCAACACCTCGTCCCAGAGCTTCATCAGGCGGCGCTGCGAGTCGATCCGCGCCCAGCGCGACTGCCATCCGTGTGCGTCGATCGGATAGGTGACGAACTCGAACTCCTTCCCGAGCTCCATCATCCGCTGCACCAGACGAACCGCGTCCTGGTACTGCACGTTCCCGTCCACGAGGCCGTGCTGCAGGATCAGCTTGTCCTTGAGGCCGTCGGCGAAGAAGATCGGCGAGCTCACGCGGTAGGCGGTGGTGTCGTCGGCCGGTGCGCCGTTGAGAATTCGGGCCGTGTAGCCGTGGTTGTAGTGCGACCAGTCCGTCACCGAGCACTGTGCCACGCCGCCCTGGAAGACGCCGGGATGCTGGAAGAGCGCCATGAGCGTGAAGAAGCCGCCGTAGGAGCAGCCGAAGAGCCCGACCTTCTGCGGATTGACGCCATAGCGCTGCGCGAGCACGGGGATCGCGGACACGGCCGACTTCACGTCGCGGTCGCCCATCGACCGGTAGATGTCGGTGCGCATGTCGCGGCCGTAACCCGAACTGCCGCGGTAGTCGAGCACGACGTAGGTGACGCCGCGGGCCGCGAGGTACTGGGCAGTCTGCGAGCCACCGTGCGCGCCCGAGCCGGCGAACGACTTGTGCACGCCCTGCGCGTAGCCGGCGCCGTGGATCTCGAGCACCGCCGGCCGGTTCGCGTTCGCGACGAGCGGCTTGTAGACGCGGGCGAAGACCGGCTTCCCCTTGTCGTCCGGGAACGAGATGAACTCCGACTCCGGCCACGCGATCTTGTAGAACGCGTCGGTCCCCGATCGGGTGACGCGCGTCGCCGGCGCGCCCGCCCGCCGCGGCATGATGTAGAGGTCCGTCATCTGCGTCGGCGTCGTCCAGCGGTACGCCAGCGTCGTGCCGTCGGGCGACGGACTCGGTGTCGCCTCGCCCTCGCCGGGTGGATTGATCCTCGTGAGCGTGCCGCCGGTCAGCGGAAGCTCGTAGAGATGCATCTCGTTCGGATGCTCGACGCCCGCCATGATCCACCACGCCGTGCCGTCGTTGGAGCGCGTGATGTTGCGGATCTCCCAGTCACCGCTCGTGAGCGCGCGCTTGGCGCCATCGGTGCCTACGAGATAGAGATGCGCCCAGCCTGTCTCTTCGCTCGTGATCGCGAGCGTCTCGCCGTCGGGGAGGAACTCGAACCAGGAGGACTGGAGCCACCCCTGCGCCTGCCCCGCGCCGCCGAACCAGGCGTCGTCGTGGATGTGGTGCACTGTGCGCTCGTGCTTGCCGCTGGCGGCGTCGACGAGGACGATCCAGCGGTCCTTGTGGTCGAGCGACTGGAACTCGACGACGAAGCGCGTGCCCTGGTCGTTCCAGAGCGAGCGCACGGCCGTGACGCGCTTGCCGCCGAACTTCCCCGTGTCCGCCTCGACGACGGTCGCCTTGACCGAGTCGGGCGTCGCCATCGGGTCGGCCTTCACGATCAGCGCGCGGCGCACAGGGACCGGCGCGCCGACCTTCGGGCGCGAGGTCTGTTGCACCACGATTCCGCTGTCGTTCACGTAGTTGCTGAAGATCGTCTGCACCGGCTGGACGCGGGGGGTCCCGATCCAGGTCGCATACATCCCGCCGCGCGGGACCTCGAGCGAGGCGATCGTCTCCCCTTCCTTGTGGGGGATCGTGATCGGCTGCGGCGCACCGTCCGCGAGGTTCCGACGGTAGAGACTGTCGCGATCGTCGTTCGCCTTCCGCGCGAACTCGAAGATCTCGAGCTGCTGCTTGACGAGCTCCGACTTCGCCTTGTCCGTGCGCACGGAATCCTTCTGTTGGAACGCGCGCGTCAGCTGCCGTGTGGCGCCGGTCTCCGGATCCATCGACCAGAGGTTGTTGGACTCGATCCACCGGATCTCGCGCTCGTCGGCCGTCCACTGCGGATTGACCGCATCGGCGCGAGCGAGCAGGAGCTTGGTCTCCGGCGTGCCACGCTTCCAGTAGCGCAACTCCCCGCGATGGAACCACACGGCGCGTCTCGCATCCTTGGTATGCCGCATCTGCACGGGGATCGCGAGCGCCGCGAGCCGCTCGACGGACTCCACGCGCCGCCCATCACGCGACACACGCCACCAGGGATCATCCGGCTGATTCCCCACGAGGATCGGCTTCGGATCGAGCGCATACTGGAAGTACGCCCACTGCCCATCCGGACTCCACCGCGGGGCAGTCACGCCTCCACCGAGCCAGCGCGCACTGATGGTCGAGTCGAGCTCGACCCGAAAGTTGATGTCGCGGGCGGAGGCATCGAGCGCCGACTGGCGCAGCGGCAGCGAAGGCCCCTGCGCCGCGAGAGAGCCAACGAAGACAAGCGACGACGAGAGGAGGAGGGCGCGACGAATCATGTTGGACGGATTCCGCAAGAGTTGTCGTTTGAAGAGGGCATGCGAGAGGACGTGAACATGCGAGCGGTCGTGCCTTACACCTCACATCTCCCATCTCACATCTGCAGTTGAGTCATCGCCGCGAAGCCCGCGCCGCGGTCACGAGATCCTTGACCTCGCGCAGGAGTGTGGGCCCGTGGTACGGCATCCCCCCCTTGATCGTCCAGGTCACCCCACCCGTCGGCTCCTCGCGTCCGTTGACGATCTTGGTGGTTCCCGTCGGATACAGCACCTTGAGATCCTCAAGCGGATTCCCATCCACGACGATGAGATCAGCGAGAAAGCCGGCCCGAACGCGCCCCAGCCGCTTCTCCTCCCCCATCACCTTCGCTCCATTCCCCGTGCAGTGCTCGACGATCTTGAGCGGATGGAATCCGGCCTCCGCGTGCAGCTCCATCTCTCGAATGAGCCCGAATCCATAGAGCTGGTAGATGAACCCCGCG
>JANNLH010000112.1:0-29097 GCA_031396725.1 Gemmatimonadaceae bacterium
CATTCGCCTGCTGATTCCCCTTTCGCTCGAAGCCGGTCGCGATCACCGTCACGCGCACCTCGCCCTGCATCGCCGGCTCGTTGACCGCGCCGAAGATGATCTCGCTCTCCTCGCCGACCGCGTCCTTCACGATCTCGGCGATGGTGTTGATGTCGCCCAGCGTGAGCTCGTTGCCGCCGGTGATGTTGATCAGTACGCCGCGCGCGCCGGCGATCGAGACATTGTCGAGCAGCGGGCTCTCGATCGCCATCTTGGCCGCGTCCACGGCGCGATTCTCACCGCGCCCGATGCCGGTGCCCATGATCGCCGAGCCGCCGTCCTTCATCACCGTGCGCACGTCGGCGAAGTCGACATTCACGATGCCGGCCTTGGTGATGATCGAGGAGATGCCGCCGGTGGCCTGCAGGAGCACTTCGTCCGCCTTCTTGAGCGCGTCTTGGAACGGGATCCCCTTGCCGACGACGGCGAGGAGCCGTTCGTTGGGGACCACGATCAGAGTATCGACATGCTTGGCCATTTCCGCGATGCCTTCGTCGGCCTGGCGCATCCGCTTGCGGCCTTCGAAGAGGAACGGCTTGGTGACGATGCCGACGGTGAGCGCGCCGGCCTCGCGGGCCAGCTCGCAGATGATCGGGGCGGCGCCGGTGCCGGTGCCGCCGCCCATGCCGCAGGTGACGAAGACGAGGTCGGAGCCGGAGAGGGTGCGCGCCACCTCGTCGCGATTCTCCTCGATGGCCTGACGTCCGATCTCCGGCCGGGCGCCGGCGCCAAGGCCGCGCGTCAGCTTCTTGCCGATCTGGATCTTGACGTCGGACTTGGAGTTGAGGAGCGCCTGCGCGTCGGTGTTGACCGAGATGAACTCGACGCCTTCGAGGTGCTCCTCGATCATGCGATTGACGGCGTTGCCGCCGCCACCGCCGACGCCCACCACCTTCATCCGGGCGTTCTGCGAGGCGTTCTCCTCGAATTCGAAGATGCTCATCGGACGTGGTGCTCCGTCGGTCTGGTCAAGGAAAGGGCGGGTACGCGCGGAATATACCCCAAACGGGGCCTACCTCCACCCTTTCTAGACGACTCGCCGGGGGATGCGAAACCGAGGCCCCGCATGGGGTTGTCCACCGTCCCCATGTGCGGCCCGCAGATTTGTGACCGGCCTCGAGCGCTCCCGGGCTTGGACGGATCGCGCGTTCACCACGGAGGCGCGGAGGGACGGAGCACGACGGAGACTGCGAAAGCGGGGGGAACGGCGCTTGCCGTTCCCCCCAAGGCTTTCTCCGTCCTTCCTCCGCCCCTCCGTGTCTCCGTGGTGAAGACACGAATGCCAGGCCTCACCAGAAATCCTGCAGCCAGTTCTTGAATCGGGCCGCGAGATGGTCCATCGAGGGCGTCGTCGAGATCGAGAGCCGCCTGCCCTTGCCGGCGCTGGTGCCGATCGCCACGCGGTGCGCGCCGTACTGGACCAAGCCCGTCACGGTGCTGAACCTGGGGCTCTGCACGCTGTCGCTGAGCCCCCCCAGGAACTCGCCCGGGACGCCGAGCCGCGCGCCGGTGCCGAACACGTCGCTCGCGAGATCGGCCGTGCCCGGCTGCGCCGCGGCGCCGCCGGTCACCACCACGCCCGCTGCCAGCTTCTTGATCAGGCCCGCCTCCTCGATGTCCCGGAGGACCATCTCGAAGATCTCGGCCGTGCGCTGGTGGATGATGTGCGCCAGCACCTCGCGCGGGATGTCGCGGTCGCCCTGCGCGCCGGTGCTCGGCAGGCGGATCGTCTCGCCGCTGCCCTTCACCAGCGGCTCGTAGGCCGCGCCGAACTGCTCCTTCAAGCGCTCGGCGTCCGCCTGCGTCACGCCGAGGCCGTGGACGATGTCGCTCGTCACGTTGAGCCCGCCGTACGCGACGGTGCCCAGGTGGCGGATCTTCCCTTCGTGGAAGACGGCGACGTCTGTGGTGCCTGCGCCCATCTCGACGAGCGCGACGCCGAGTTCCTTCTCGTCGTCGGTCAGTACGGAAAGGGCGCTGGCGAGGGGTTCGAGGACGAGTTCGCTGACCTTGTAGCCGGCGCGCTCGACCGCCTTCCGAAGATTCATCGCCGGCGACGCGCCGATCGTCACGAGGTACATCTCCGTCTCGAGGCGCGTGCCGAACATGCCGATGGGATCGCGCACACCGACATTCTTGTCGACCGTGTATTCCTGCGGGATCGCGTGGATCAGCTCGCGGTCCTGCGGGATCGACTGCGCCCGCGCGACCGCGTTGGCGCGGTCCACGTCGGCCTTGGTGATCTCGCTGCCGGTCACCGACGCGATCCCCTTCGACGTCATCGCCTGCACGTGCTCGCCGGCGATGCCCGCATAGACCGTCTCGACGCGCGCCCCCGCCATCCGCTCGGCGTCCTGCATCGCCTTGGTGATCGAGCGCTGCGTCTCCTCGATGTCGGCGACCACACCCTTGCGCAGGCCCGTCGTGCGCGACTGCCCCACCCCGAGGATGTTCACCGTCGGATGCTTGGGCAGGTCCCCCACGACCTCCGCGATGACCGCGGTGGTCTTGGCGGATCCGATGTCGAGGCCGGCGACGAGACGGTCGAGGTTCATTCGGGGGTTCGTTCCTTCAGGGACTGGGCAGGCGGGCCACTACTTGATCACGGAAGCGGAGGTCGAGTTCCGCGACCCGGAGGGCGCGGCGCGCGAGATCGAGTTCGACGGGCAACAGGTCGGCCAGGCGATGCACCGTGACGTCCGCACTCGCGAGCACCCGGTGTTCGGGCAGCACGAGCACCACGTCCCCGCGGGGGTTCCGGCCCGCCTCGCTCACGCGGGCGAAGAGCGCCGGATCCTCCGCACGCATCGCACCGAGGAGCCGGAGCAGCAGCGTGTCCCGCCGCACGAGCACCGGCAGGTCCACGTCGATCGTCGTGGGATCCACCGGCAGGGCGCGCCCCGACGCGTCGGTCACCTCGAGTCCCTTGGCGGTGCTCACGAGCGCCACCGGCGGATTCTCCGTCACCACGACGACGAGGGTCCCCGGAAGCTTCCGCCGGATGCGCGCGTCGCGCACCTGCGGATGTTCCCGAACCCGTGCCTCGAGGGGAGTCACGTCGTCCCAGACGGACGCGGTCGTGTCGACCCTCAACCGCGAAACGATTTCGTCGGGGGCGGCGTAACGCGCGCCCTCGATCTCCACGCGGCGGACGCGGAAGAACTCCATCTCGCGCAGGAGCGCTTTCCCCCACCAGGGCGACGCGATCAGCGCGAGCAGCGCGGCCAGTTGGCCCAGGCGCTTCACCCGCCGGCGCCAGCGGGGCTGCTCCGGCTCGAGGGGGTGCCGCATCAGCGCGCGAGCAGGGCCAGGAGTTCGGGGCCGGTCTTCGTCACGTCCCCCGCCCCGATCGTGAACACGACGTCCCCTTCGCGCACGAGCGCCTGGAGCCCGGCCGCCATCCCGGCGCGTGCGCCGGTCCACGCCGGCGCCCGCCCCGCCCTCGTCGCCGCGTCGGCGATCAGCGCGCTCGTCACCCCGGGCATCGGCTTCTCGCGCGCCGGGTAGATGTCCGCCAGCGCCACCACGTCCGCGAGCGCGAGCGCCTCGCCGAACTCGGCCGCGAAGTCCTTCGTCCGGCTGAACAGATGCGGCTGGAACGCCGCCACCACGCGCCGTCCCGGGTACGCCTCGCGCGCCGCGGCGAGCGTCGCGCGCACCTCGGTCGGATGGTGCGCGTAGTCGTCCACCACTTGGATGCCGCCTGCCACGCCGATCCGCTGGAAGCGCCGCTCGGCACCCACGAAGGTCGCGAGCCCGGGCGCCATCTGCGCGACCGTCAGGCCCCAGGGGCCGATGCCACAGGCGAGCGCGGCCAGCGCGTTCCGCACGTTGTGCAGGCCCGGCACGCCGAGCGTCACCTCACCCACCGGCTTGCCGTCGTAGTGCACCGCGAATCGCGTGCGACCGTCCTCGTGGCGGATGTCCTTCGCGATGAGCCGCGCATCCGGACTCGTGAGGCCGTAGCGGATCACCTCGGCCGTCGCCGGCGAGGGCATCGCATGCGCGCCCGCGTCGTCGGCGCAGAGCACGACGTATCGCGCGCGGGAGACGAACGCCTCGAAGGTCTCGTGGATGTCCTGCAGGTCCTTGTAGATGTCGAGGTGGTCGGCCTCGATGTTCGTCACCACCGCGACCGTGGGCCAGAGTGCGAGGAACGAACGGTCGTACTCGTCGGCCTCGACCACGAAGATGTCGTGTCCGCCGCGCGAGAGATTGCCGCCCCACGCCGTCACGCGCGCGCCGACCACGCCCGTCGGCGCCTTCCCTGCGGCCGCGAGCGCCTCGGTCGTCATCACGGTGGTCGTGCTCTTGCCGTGCGTCCCCGCGACGCCGATCAGCGTGCCGCCGGCCGTCGCCTCCGCGAGCGCCTCGGCGCGCCGCACGACCGGGATCCCCAGCTCGTGCGCGCGCCGGACCTCGGGATGGTCCTTGGGGATGGCGCTCGAGACCACCAGCGCGCGATGACCCTCGAGATGCGCCGCATCGTGCCCGGTGGAGACCTGCACGCCCATCGCGACCAGGTCGGCCGCGCCCTCGGCGTTCTGGTCGCAACCGGTGACCGCGGCGCCGCGGCGATGGCAGAGCTCCGCGAGGGCGCTCATCCCCGCGCCGCCGATCCCCTGGAAGTGGACCGGGCGCGGGTCGGAGGGATCGAGAAGGGGCATCCCGGAAATCTATCGCGCGTCGAGCAACCGCCCGATGTGCGCCGCGATCTCCGCCGCCGCGTGGGGCCGGCCCCGGGCCTTTGCCGCCGTGGCCATCGTCGCCAGGCGCGCGCGGTCCTCGAGCAGCCCGCCGATCTCCCGGTCGAGCCGGTCGGCCGAGAGCTCCGCCTGGGGCAGGTGCAGCGCGGCGCCGGCCGCCGCGAGCGCCCGGGAGTTCGCGCTCTGGTGGTCGGCGGCCGCGCTGGGCAGCGGGACGATCACCATCGGAACGCCCCACGCGCTGAGCTCGCTCGTCCCCATCATCCCGCCGCGGACGAGGGCCAGGTCGGCGGTCGCGTAGGCCTCGGCGATCGGCGAGAGGTACGGCACCACGCGCACATCGGCGCGGTCGAGATGGCCGAAGGCGTCGAAGTGCGCGCGCCCGGTGGCCCAGAGCACGCACAGGCCGCGCGGCACGCCGCGCTCGACCCATGCCGCCACCGCCTGGTTGAGCGCGCGGGCGCCCTGCGATCCGCCGAAGACGAGCAGCACCGTGGCGTGCGCCGGGAACCCCCAGCGCGCCCGCGCCGCGGCGGCGGCGGGACGGATATCGGGCGGCGGCTCGATCGGGTTGCCGGTGTCGCGGTAGGTGCAGCCACTGGCGGGCAGCAGTCGCTCCGCCTCGGGGTAGCCGAGATACGCCTCGCGGGAGAAGCGCGCGCTCCAGCGCGCCGTGAGGCCGGGGATCGCATCGCCGATGTGCTGCACGACCGGGACGCCGCGGCGCGAGGCCCAGAACATCGTGAGGCCGGCCGCGTAGCCGCCCGTGCCGACGACGAGCACCGGCGGCCGTTCGCGCGCCATCCGCGAGAGCGCGCTCCAGCCCCCCATCGCCCCTTTCACCGTGCGCCAGTTCTTCCAGACCTGCGGACGGTAGAGCGGGTGCAGGTCGAGCAGCAGGTGCGGGAACTCCGTCGTCGGGAGGACCTCGCGTTCGATGCCGCGTCGCGCGCCGACGAAGAAGGGCTCCACCGAGCGCCGGGCGCGCACGAGCGCGCGCGCGATGGCGAGACCGGGATAGAGATGGCCCCCCGTCCCGCCGCCGGTGAAGACGACGTGCACCGGCGCTAC
The DNA here is from genome assembly GCA_031396725.1 of Gemmatimonadaceae bacterium. GTDB lineage: Bacteria > Gemmatimonadota > Gemmatimonadetes > Gemmatimonadales > Gemmatimonadaceae > Pseudogemmatithrix. The sequence continues at coordinate 5,817 of JANNLH010000112.1, forward strand.
CGGCGCGCCGCGAGCGGGTCGGTCGCCGCCGAGCCGATCACCCGCTCGCGCGCGCTGCCGATGTTCACGAGGATCCCCGTGATCAGGAGCGACAGGAGGATGTTCGACCGCCCGTACGAGACGAACGGCAAGGTCAGACCCGTCGTCGGCAGCAGGCCGATCACCACGCCGAGATGCAGGAAGGCGGTCACGATCATCGTCACCGTGAGGCCGATCGCGACGAGCTGGGTGAAGGGCGTGCGCGCCTGGCGCGCGATGCGGAAGCCGAGCCAGCCCCAGAGCGAATACGCGACGATGAGACCGGCGAGGCCGAGGAATCCCCACTCCTCGCCGATGCTGCCGCCGATGAAATCGTTGTACGAGAGGGGCAGGAAGCCCGACTGCTGGCGCCCTTGCCCGAACCCGACGCCGAAGAGTCCGCCCGAGCCGACCGCGATGAGCGACTGCTCGAGCTGGTGCTTGACGCTCTCCCCCGACCCGGCCGCGCCGGCGAAGCCGAGGATCCGGCGGAGCACATACTCGAGCCGGTGGATCTCGTTCCAGACGACCGGGAGCGCGGCGAGCCCAAGCACGACGAAGTGCCCGATGCGGGCCCCCGCCGCGAAGAGCATCACCATCATCACGAGGCCGTAGAAGAGCACCACCGACAGGTCGGGCTCGAGCGCCGCCAGCCCGCAGAGGACCGCGAGCACCGTGATGAACGGGAGCATCCCCTTCGACAGCCGCCGCAGTCCGGGCTCACCGCCCTTCTTCACGATCAGCATCGCGGTCCAGATCACGAGCGCGAGCTTGCCGAACTCCGAGGGCTGCAGCGAACCGCCGAGCAGGAAGCGGCGCGAGCCGTTGATCTCCGGCGAGAGCGCCCTCGTGAAGGGGAGCACCGTGAGCAGGAGGGTGAGGATCGCGATGCCGAGCATCCACCAGGCCCAGCCGCGATACCGCTCCGCGTCGAGCTTGGCGGCGACCGCGAACGCGACCATCCCGACCGCGACACCGGTGAGCTGCCGGACGAGGAAGAACCAGCTCGGGAGCTCCCGCGACATCGCGTAGGGAGAGCTCGCCGAATAGAGGGTGGCGAGGCCGAACGCGAGGATGGTCGCCGTCAGCATCACCAGTCCCTTCGCCTCGAGTCCCATCCGCCAGCGGTCGCGATCCTGCGCGGCGGCATGCGGTGGCGTCGCCCGCGCGGTGCGCCCCATCGGGAGCGCGAGGCCGGGAGCGGTCATGCGGGGAGCGCCAACTGCCGGAAGATGGCGCCCCGTTCCTCGTAGTTCGTGAACATGTCGTAGCTGGAGCAGGCAGGAGCGAGCAGGACCACGTCGCCCGCCACCGCGAGTTCGCGGGCGCGGGCGATCACCTGCTCGAAGGACGATCCGAGACGCTCCACCGGCACGTGCGTCGCGAGGTCCGCCTCGATCAGCAGCGCGGACTCGCCGTACGCGAGCACCACCTTGGCGTGCGCCCGGACCGCGTCGAGCATCGCCGTGTAGCGCTCGCCCTTGTGCCGGCCGCCGAGCAGGAGGACCGTCGGGCGCGTCATCGCCTCGAGTGCGACGCGCGCCGCGCCGATGTTGGTGGCCTTGGAGTCGTTCACCCAGAGCACGCCGTCGCGCTCCCCGACCGGCTCGAGCCGGTGGTGAATCCCCTTGAAGCTCTGCAGCCCGACCGCGAGCTTGGCGCGCCCGGCCGAGGTCTGGTCGGCCGGGACGGCGTACCAGACGGCGAGCGCGGCGCAGAGCGCGTTGGCGACGTTGTGGTCGCCGAGGAGCGGCACGAGGGATCGCTCGATCAGCGGCGCGCCGGCGAGCATCAGCACGCCGCGGCTGCGCTCGTACCAGGCGTCCGCGTGGGGGTCCGTGAGCGAGAAGCGGCGTGCGACCCCGGCCACCGCCGCGGTCCGGCGGAGACTCTCGGCGTCGTCGGCGTTCACCACGCGCACCGAGGTCGCCGTCGCGTTCCGGAGGAGCAGGTCCTTGTCGGCGTAGTACTCCTCGAGGGAGGAATACCGGTCGAGGTGGTCGGGCGCGAGGTTGGTGAGCACCGCGACCGTCGGGGCGATCGAGGGCGTGTCGTGGAGCTGGAAGCTCGAGAGCTCCATCGCGATCCAGCCGGGAGGGTGCGGGCGCAGGGCGACCTCGCAGAGCGGGGTGCCGATGTTGCCGGCCTCGATCGTCTCGTGGCCGAGGGCGCGCAGCAGGTGCGCGACGAGCGCGGTCACGGTGGTCTTGCCGTTGGTGCCGGTCACGCCCACGTACGGCACGCCCGGCATCGCGCGAAGGCCGATCTCGATCTCGCTGATCAGCGGCACCTTCGCCGCGACGGCCGCACGCACCGGCGGCGCTCCGGGCGGCACCCCGGGACTCACCACCGCGAGTGCGGCCGCCGCGATCCTCGGGAGATCATGCACGCCGGCCTCCGCCGCGATCCCTTCGGCGACGAGCCGCTCCGCGGCCTCACGCATCACGAGCCCATCGCCCGCGTCGCTCGCGTAGACGCGCACGCCCGCACGCGCGAGCAGTCGCGCCGCCGCCTCGCCACTCCGCCCCAACCCGATCACCGCGACCTCGCCGGGGCCGGCCGCGAGCGCCGTGAGGGCCGGCGGCGCCGTCATCAGCGGATCTTGAGCGTGGTGAGCGCGACGAACGCGCAGATGATCCCGATGATCCAGAAGCGCACCACCACCTGCGTCTCCGGCCAGCCCTTCAGCTCGAAGTGATGGTGCAGCGGCGCGCGCAGGAAGACGCGATTCGCCTTCGCGTACTCCACCCCGTACTTCCGCTTGCGATACTTGAACGCCGTGCGCTGGACGATCACCGAGAGCGTCTCGGCGACGAACACCCCGCCGACGATCAGCACCAGGAACTCGCTCTTGAGCAGGATCGCCACCGCACCGAGCGCGCCGCCGAGTGCCAGCGACCCGGTGTCGCCCATGAAGACCTGCGCCGGATGGGCGTTGTACCAGAGGAAGCCGGTCGCCGCGCCCACGACCGCCGAGCAGAAGATCGTCAGCTCACCGGAGCCGCGCAGGTAGTAGAGCCCGAGGTAGTCGGCGGCGTCCACGCGCCCGATCACGTAGGCGAAGAGCGCGAGGGTCAGCATCGCGATCGCCATCAGCCCGGTGGCGAGGCCGTCGAGCCCGTCGGTCAGGTTCACCGCGTTGCTCGTCCCGGTCAGCACGAAGGTGACGAACGGCAGGTAGAGCACCGGGATCGTCGGGATGATCAGCACGTACTTGTAGAACGGCAGGGTGGTCGACGCGCCGGGCAGGTTGGAGACGAGCGGGAACTGCCAGACGTAGAGGCCGAGCGCCAGCCCGATCGTGACCTGGCCCGCCAGCTTGTAGCGCTCGACCAGCCCCCGATTCTCCTTCCCCTCGCGCTTCTGCTTCAGCTTGAGGAAGTCGTCGAGGAACCCGATGGCACCCATCAGCAGGGTCACGGCGAGCGCGAGCCAGACGTAGCGGCTGTCGAGCCGCATCCAGAGCAGCGTCGAGCCCGCGACCGCGGAGAGGATGATCAGCCCGCCCATCGTCGGCGTGGTGCCCTTCCCGGCATGTGAGTCAGGCGTGCCGGCGCGCACCACCTGGTGGATCTGCATCGCCTGCAGGTGGCGGAGGATCCAGGGCCCGACGATGAACGAGATCAGGGCCGCCGTCACCGCCGCTCCGGCCGCGCGGAAGGAGATGTAGCGGAAGATGTTGAATCCGCTCACGAACTCCGTCAGCGGGAGCAGGAAGTAGTGCAGCATCAGCGCGTGTCCTTCGGTTCCGTCGCCCAGGTGGTGAGGAGCGGCACGAGGCGTTCGAGCCGAACCCCGCGGGAGGCCTTGAGCAGGATCGCCGCGTCGTGCGTGAGTCGCGGCCGCAGCGCCGGCCAGAGGTCGTCCACATCGGTGGCGGTGAGCACGCGCGGATCGCCGGGCGCCGCCGTCCGGAGCGCGTCCGCGAACTCGCCGATGCCGCAGATGAGGTCGTGCCCGAGTGCGAGCGCAGCGTCCGCCACCTCGCGGTGGGCGCGCGCCGCGTGCGCCCCGAGTTCCCGCATGGTGCCGAGCACCGCAACGCGTTGACGCCCGTGCCCGACGTCCCGCAACAGTTCGAGCGCCGCGCGGGCGGAGCCCGGATTGGCGTTGTACGCGTCGTTCACGAGCAGTGCCGCGCCCAGCGGGCCGATGTGGGAGCGCATCGGCGGCGCCGGCATCGCGGCGATGCCTGCCGCCGCATCCTCCGGCGCGACGCCGAACTCCGACGCCACGGCCAAGGCGAGCGCCGCGTTGCGCAGGTTGTGCGCGCCGCGGAGCGGGATCTCGACGCGCGTCCCGCCCCACTCGAGCCAGGAGCGACCATCGGGGTGCAGCCCGTGCGCGCCCGCGTGACGGTCCCCGGCGCCGAGTCCGGCCGCGACGACGCGCGCCGACCGTCGCCGCGCCTCGGCCACGACCTCCGGCTCTGCCGCCGGGACGATCGTGAGCGGCACGTCGTCGGCCAGCGCCATCTCCTCGGCCATCACGCCCGCGAGGTCGCCCAAGCCCTCGAGGTGCTCTTCCTGCACCGTCGTCACCACCGCGACGTCGGGCCGGATGATGCGGCGCAGCACGGCGATCTCGCCGGGCTCGTTGGTGCCGGCCTCGATCACCGCGAGGTCGGCCGCGTCGTCGAGTGCCAACAGCGTCAACGGCACGCCGATCCGGTTGTTGAGGTTGCCCGTGGTCGCGTGCACGGCGAAGCGGCTTCCGAGCGCGGCTCGCAGCAGCTCCTTGGTGCTCGTCTTGCCGTTCGAGCCGCCGACCGCGATCACCGGCCGGGCCCACGCGTCGCGGCGGAATCGCGCCAGCGCGCCGAGCGCGACCAGCGTGTCGGGCACCTCATATACGGGTACGCCGAGCGTGGCGGCGCGGCGCGCATCCGTCACGACCAGGGCCGCCGCGCCGGCCTTCACCGCGTCGGCGAGGAAGTCGTGGGCGTCGAACCGTTCGCCCGTGAGGGCCACGAAGCACTCGCCCGGCGCGATGCTCCGCGTGTCGGTCGTGATCCCCGTGATCGCCTGCGGCCCCGCGGGGCCGCCGCCCAGGGCGGCCAGGGCGCGCGCAATCCGGTCGAGGGTCCAGAAACTCATCGCGGGCTCAGCAGCTCGCCGACGATCTCCTTCTCGTCGAACGGGTACGACGTCGTGCCGCGGATCTGGTAGTTCTCATGCCCCTTCCCCGCGAGCAGCACGACGTCTCGCGCCGGGTCGGCGAGCGCGATCGCGTGGGCGATCGCCGCGCGGCGATCCTCGATGCGGTCGTAGGTGCCCGCGCGCAGCGGCTGCACGATGTCGTCGAGGATCCGCTCCGGGTCCTCGGTGCGCGGATTGTCGCTCGTGATCACGAGATGGTCGGCCCGCGCGCGCGCCGCCTCGGCCATCAGCGGCCGCTTGCCGCGGTCGCGGTCGCCGCCGCAGCCGAAGAGCACGATCAGCCGCCCCGGCGTGAAGGGACGCAGCGCCGCGAGCGCGCGGTCGAGCGCGTCGGGCGTGTGCGCGTAATCGCGCAGCACGGTCGGCGTCTCGCTCAGCAGCTCGAGGCGGCCGGGCACCTGCGGCAGCGACGCGAGCCGCGCGGCGATCGTCGCGGGGTCCATGCCGAGCGCGACCGCCGCGCCCGCAGCGCCGAGCGCGTTGGCGACGTTGAAATCGCCGATCAGCGGCAGGCGCACCGCGGCGGTCCCGCCCGGCGCGTGCAGCGTCCACTCGCTCCCGCGCGGCGTGTAGCGCACGGCGGTCGCGCGCACCTTGGCGAACTCGTCGGTGATGCCGAACCGGATCGTGCGCGGCGCGGCCGGGAGCGCCTGCCAGGCCGGGTCGTCGGCATTCACCACCGCGGTGCCGCCGGGGGCGAGCGCGCCGACGAGCAGGGCCTTGGCGGCGAGGTACTTCGCCATCGTGCCGTGGTAGTCGAGATGGTCGCGCGTCAGGTTCGTGAAGACCGCCACGTCGAAGGCGATCCCCCGCACGCGCTGCTGCTCCAACGCGTGCGACGAGGTCTCCATCGCGACGGTCCGCACGCCGGCATCGACGAGGGCGCGCAGCAGGCGCTGCAGCTCGATCGGTCCCGGTGTGGTGAGCCCCGCCCCGCCGGGCAGCGGCTCCCCGTCGCTGCCGACCAGCACGCCCAGTGTGCCGATGCTCGCCGCGCGCGCGATGGACTCGTCGAGCAGGTGCCGCAGGATCCCGACGGTCGTCGTCTTGCCGTTCGTCCCGGTGACGCCGACGAATCGGAGTCCGCGCGCGGGCGCGCCGTAGAACGCGACGGCCGCGACCGCGACGGCGGCGCGGCTGTCGGTGACGACCATCGCCGGCAGCGTCGTCCCCTCCGGATCCTCACAGATCACGCAGGAGGCGCCGGCGTCGCCGACGCCCTTCAGGAAGGTGTGCCCATCGCGCGCGCTCCCGCGCACCGCGACGAAGCAGCTCCCGGTCTCCACCTGCCGACTGTCGTCGGTCAGCGCCGGCACGCGGTCGGGGAGGGCGCCGCGGATCGCGTGCAGCAGCCCGGCGTCGTGCAGCGCGTCGCGCAGGACGGCGGTGGAGACGCCGCCGCCCGGCGTCGAGGCGGGGCCGCGCGGCGTGATCATCGCTGTGCGTCCAGGCGCACCATCGTTCCCGCCGGAAGCCGCGTGCCCGCCGCCGGCTGCGTCGCGCTGTCGTCCCCGGTGCGGGTGAGCGCGACGCGGAATCCCGCACGATGCAGTTCGCGCACCGCCGAGCGCGTGGACAGGCCGCGCACGTCGGGCACCGTGCGCGCCGCGACGACCCGCCGTGGCTTCGGCGCGCTCACGCCGAGCTCGACCACGAAGGGCGCGCGCTCGGCTTCCGCGGTGCGCGCCTCGGCTTCGGCCACGCGCACGCTGTCGGGCACCGTGGCCCGCACCGACGCGATGCGCTGTGGCACCTCGGAGAGACGGCGCCGGTCGAGCGCCGCGTCACGCGCCGCGATCGCCGCCTCGAGCACGGCCTTCGTCACCGGCGCCGCCGTGCGTCCGCCGTAGTAGGCGCCGCGCGGATTGTCGAGCTTCACCAGGATCACGATCTGCGGCGACTCGGCCGGGAAGAGCCCGACGAAGCTCGCGGTGTACTTCCCCTGCTCGTAGCCGCCGCCCTCGGCGTTCACGCGGCGCGCCGTCCCGGACTTGCCCGCCACCTTGAAGGTCGCGAGGTCGGCGGTGGTCGCCGTGCCGGAGGAGACGACGTCGCGCAGCAGGCCGCGCACGATGCGCGAGGTCCCCTCGGACATCAGGCGCCGTACCACGCGACGCTCACTGCGCCAGGTGACCGTGCCGTCCGGTGCGCGGATCTCCTTCAGCAGCTGCGGCTCGAGCAACTCGCCGCCATTCGCAATCGCGCCGTACGCGGCCGCGAGCTGGAGCGGCGTGACCGAGATCTCGTAGCCCATCGCCAGCGACGCCGCCGAGAGCTTCGACCAGTCCTTCACCGGCCGGAGCCGCCCCGACGACTCCGAGGGATAGGGCACGCCGGTGGTCATGCCGAAGCCCGCGTCGCGCAGGGTCTCGTACTCCTCGCGCGCGCTCAACCGCTCGGCGAACTGCACGATGCCGATGTTCGACGAGTACTGGATCACCTCGGCGAAGCTCAGGTGCTTGGCGCGATGGACGTCCGAGATCGTGCGGCCGTGGAGCGTGAAGGTGCCGTCGTGGGTGTCGACGCGCTCGTCGAGCCGCACGCGGTCCTTCTCAATGAGCGCCGCGGCGATGAAGGGCTTGAGCGTCGACCCGGGCTCGTAGGGCTCGGTGAGCGCGGTCGCGCCGCTCGCGTCGGCGCGCGCGCGGCGGCTGGCCAGCGCACGCACCTCGCCCGTGTGCGGGTCGAGCACGACGATGTCGCCGCCTTCGGCGCCCATCTCGACGATCGCCTCGGCCAGCGCGCGCTCGGCGATCCCCTGCAGGCCCTGGTGGAGCGTGAGGACGGTGGTGTGGCCGGGGACCGGGAGCGTGACCGATTCCTCGGGCGTCTGCAGCCGGCGGCCGCGCGCATCCTTCACAAGCCCGGCGCGCCCGGGTGTGCCGCGCAGCACCGAATCGAGCGCGGCCTCGAGTCCGCCGGCAGCGCGGCCGTCGTTGTCGATCGTGCCGAGCAGGCGGCGGAGGCCGTCGGTCGCAGGCGGCACCCGCTCGAGCACCGGACGCGGATGGACGCCGCGCATCCCGGTGAGGTCGGCGACGTCGGTCGTGAGGAAGCGCCCCGGGAGCTCGACCCACTTCCGCTTGCGGTCGGTCGCGCGGCGCACGAACTCGGCCGGGACCCCGATCCGCTGGAGCGCGGCGCGCAGCTTCGCGACGTCCTTGAGTTCCGGGGGCGCGATGTCGAGCCGTACGAGCGCGCGGCTCTCGACCAGCACCGTGCCGGCGGCGTCCAGGATCGCGCCGCGGGCCGCCGGCAGTTCGGTGGAGGCGTACTGTTGCGCGCGCGCGCGCGAGCGCCAGGCGTCCGTCTGGCCCAACTGGACCCACGCGGCACGACCGACGAGCGCGATGGCGAACAGGACGAAGGCGCCGTGCACCACGCCCACGCGACTCACACGGATCACTTGGACTTGGGGACGCTGGCCTTGGCCGGGCGCTGAAGGTAGGTCACGAGGGTCTCATTCGGGATGCGCATGCCGAGCCGGGACTCGGCGATGCCGACCAACCGGGCCTGACTCGACGCATCACGGATCGCCCCTTCGAGGGCGGCCTGCTGGGCTTCGAGCGCGGCACGACGCTGTTCGAGCGCCCGGAGCTCGCGTGCCATCGCGACCCCGGCGCTTCGCCTCCATATGACGCCCGTGGCTATGAGGACGAAACCAAGGAGCGCGAGGAAGACGATCGAGCGGCCGCGCATCCTCAGGACTCCCTCGCCGGGATCGGAAGGGCCTTCCGCCAGACCCGGAGGTGCGCGCTCCGCGCCCGGGGGTTCGTCGCGACCTCCTCGGCGCCGGCAAGCACCGGCTTCCGCGTGACCGTCTCGCCGTGCGCGACGCCGCCGCAGGTGCAGATCGGCTGGCGCGGCGGGCAGTGGCAGGCGGTGCTCCAGTCACGGAAGGCATGCTTCACGAGGCGGTCCTCGCCGGAGTGATAGGCGATGACCGCGAGGACGCCTCCCGGCCGCAGCCGGTCACGGAGGGTGCCGAGTCCGCGGGCGAGGCCGTCGAGCTCGTCGTTGACCGCGATCCGCACCGCCTGGAAGAGCCGGGCGAACTCCCCCGGCCCGGAGCGGGACCCGAGGACGGCCCGGATGGCACCGACGAGGTCGTCGCTGATCGCGAAGGGACGGCGTTCGCGACGGTGGACGACCTCCCTGGCGAGACGGCGGGCCTTGGGCTCGTCGCCGAACTCCTTGAAGACCCGCTCGAGTGCGCGCTCCTCGGCGGTGTTGAGAAGGTCGGCCGCCGTCTCCCCTTCCCGCCCCGCCATCCGCATGTCGAGGGCGACACCTTCGCGGAAGGAGAAGCCGCGGGTGTCGTCGTCGATCTGGTGGGACGAGACGCCGAGATCGAGCAGTATGCCGTCGAAGGAGTGACCCGCGAGCGCGGGGATCTCATCGACGGCATCGTGGTTGCCGGCGACCGCCTCGAACCGGCCCCCGCGCGCGAACCGATCGAGCCGCGCCGACGCCTCGGCGAGCGCGACCGGGTCCCTGTCGAGCCCGGTGACGCGATGCCCCCGCTCGAGCAACGCCTCCGCGTGACCGCCGCCGCCGAGCGTGCCATCCAGGATCTCCGGCGCCCCCGCGAGCGCGTCGCAGACCTCGTGCAGGAGCACGGGGCTGTGATAGGCGGAGTCGTGGATTCGGGGGGAGGGCACAAGAGGACGGATGAGGGATGAAGGGTGAAAGATAGGCAGTTGAGACGATGGGCAGAGGTCGGGGTGCGGCCCGGGAACTGCTGTCACCACAGAGGACACAGAGGGCACAGAGAACGGCAACTGCCTTTGGGGGTGTGCGTGGCGGACGGATCCTGCCCCCGAGCCCCTTCAAAGGCCATTGCCGTTCTGCCGTTGCCGTTCCTCTGTGCCCTCTGTGTCCTCTGTGGTCACCAGCCGTTGCAGTTCAGCGACTGCGGGACGCAGGACGCCCCCCGTCGCCAGCGGCGACGGGGGGCGTCCGGGTCCAGCGAACCCGACCTTACTTACAGAGGTTCTTCACCTGCGCCTGCGCATACGGCAGGAGCTGGTTCGCGGCCGGGAGGATCTGCGTCGCCGTCTCCGGCGATGCCCGTCCGCCCTGCTGCGTGTAGATCACGGCATCCGTCGCCGACTTCTCCACGAGACGCGCATCGTCGCAGCTCTTCGAGGCCTGCAGCGTCTGCGCGATCGTCGCGGCGATGAAGTACGACGACACGCCGATCAGCAGCTTGGCGTTCGTCTTCGTCTCCACCGCGACCACGGTGCTGTCCGCGAAGTGCAGGAAGGGGAGCGCGCGCTGGTAGGACGCCGACTGCTTCGGTTCCTCGGCCTGCGCCGCCTTGAAGAAGGTGTTGCCGATGTTCAGCGCGTAGCCACCGACCTGGTCCTTGTCGTCGCCGGCCGCCGCCGCCTTCCGCAGCGCGTCGAGCGCCGAGTCGGGCTGCTGGAGTTCGTTGTAGGCGACCGCGATCTGCGTCCAGCCATTGGAGATCTTCGGATCGATCTCGAGCGCGCGCTTGGCGGCCGCGATCGACTGCTGCGTCTGTCCCGCGCCGCGCAGCGTCTGGGCGTAGAGCTGCCAGAGCGAGGCGTCGTTCGGGAACTTCTGCGTCGCGCGCGCCGCGGCCTCGGCCGACTTCTGCGGCTGGCTGTCGGCGGCGTAGAGCGCGGCGAGGCGCGTGAAGAAGGTCACGTCCGCGAGCGAGGTGTCCATCGTCACCATCTCCTCACCGATCTTGATCGCCGGCTTGTAGTCGCCGGCCGAGGTCAGGATCAGGAACTGGAGGCGGATGAGCCCGATGTCGCCGGGGTTGTCCGCGACGGCCTTGGTCACGATCTCCTTCGCGACGTCGTACTTCTTCGACGCGGCGAGCGCATCGACGACCTTCGCCGCGAGCGAGGTGTTGGTCGGGTCGCTGGCGAGCAGGCGGACCAGCAGGTTGTTGGCCTGCTCCGTGTTGCCGGCCGCGGCCTGTGCGTCGGCGGCGACGGCGAGCGCATTCTTGCTGTTCGGGTCGATCGCGAGGATCTCGTTCGCCATCGCCAGGATGGCGGCCGGCGCGGCCTTCTGCGCGACCATCACGTTCATCTTGCAGTAGCGCACGAGCGTGCCGTTCGGATACTCGACGATGCCCTCGTCCGCGGCGGCGATCGCCTCGACCAGCTTGTCCGAGCGTGCGAGCTCGACGCAGCGCTTCTCGTTGTCGATCTGCTTGCGGGCCTCGGTCACGGCGCGCACCAGCGCGGCCGCGGCGCGGTCGGGACGCGTGCCCTCGCTCGCAGGGAGCGGCTGCGTCAGGCCGTTGTCGCGCGTCAGCACGAGCTGTGCCTCGACCCGGTAGGTCGCGCCGTCCTTGATGACGACGCCGCGGATGTACTCGTCGGCGCGCAGCATCTTGGCGAGCGCGGCCTCATCGCTGCGCGCGAGCTGTTCGTTGACCGGATAGCCGGACTGCTCCAGCGTCCCGACCAGGTCCTCCTTCGCGAAGACCCAGAGGGTCCGCGAGGGCACGGCCGAGATGAGACGCTGGCGCAGTTCGTCGGAGGCTTCCGGACCGGCGACCTTGTCCGCGGAGCCGAAGACCTGCACCATCAGCCGCGGCGTGTTCTCGCGGGGCGGGGTGCGCTGGACCGGGCGCGCCTGCGCGCCGAGGTTCGCGACCCCGGACGCGGCCAACAAAGCCGCGGCGGTGGTGATCAGAAGGGCATGCTGCCGAGCCTTCACGGTCATCTCCTCCAAAGTCGTTGATCGGTCGTACCCCGTACGCCGGGGTTACGGTCCCGCAGGTTCCCGCGGATGGGCGAAGAGGGATTCGAACCCCCGACACCCTGCGTGTAAGGCAGGTGCTCTAACCAGCTGAGCTATTCGCCCGGCGCTTCGGTTCCCGACGGAGCCGTGCGACCGGTCGCACAGCCCCTCACTTCAGGATCGCGATCGGGATCAGGATGCAGTAGGCGATCACGAGCAGGATCGGTGCCACCGTCTCCCCACCCCGCCACAAGTCGGCGTACCCGAGGATGAGCGTCGCTGCCGAGAGCCCCCACCAGAGACTGGGGCGCGAGGTGAGCGGGCGGTCCGCCGTCGGAGTCCGGTTCATAGGCGGTGGAGTCTAGGCCGCCCCTATAGTGGTGTCAATCGAAACTGGATCGCCTTCACGAACCCTTAATGCGATCGTCATCCCCGGGTTCCGGGACCACCTCACCGAGCAGGGCGACCAAGGCGCTCTCCCGCTCGCGTGCCTCCTGGACGGCGTCGGCCGCGCGCATCCGCTCGAGTCGCAGGGCCTGCCGTTTGCGCCGCTGCCACCAGAGCGGACCGAGCAGGAGCAGCAGGAAGATCGAGAGTACCGAGAGGTCGGCGGCGAGGGCGAGGGCCCCGTATTGCCGCCGGACGCGCGAGCGCCAGTGCTGCTCGAAGTCCGACTCGGACATGCCGTAGGCGCTGCGGAGCGCCCGCTCGAACGAGCCCTGCCGCTGCCAGTAGCCGAAGAAGAGCTCAAGGCCCCGCGTCCCTCCGAGGGCCGAGAGTTCCGCGACCGCCCGATGCGCCAGGGCATAGGACCTCCCGGCCGCCTGGGACCCCCCGTAGAATCCGGAGTCCAATCCGGCCAGCGTCGGAATTCCCCGCCACACCAGGCCGAGACTCGTGGCGAGCACCTCGTCCCGGCCCCACTCCCCTGCCGCGAACGAGGCATAGCCCTCGTCGAACCAGCGCGGGACACCGGGGCCGAGCACCTCGTACAGCGCGAGGTGTGCGATCTCATGACGGAGGGTCTGCCGCGGGTCCCCGGCATCGGCCCCGGCGTCGCGTCCCTGCATCACGATCCGCTGCGACGCGGGGAAGGCGATCGCGGCGCCCCACTCGGGCGCACCATCCCCGACCAGCGTGCGGAACATCGCGTCGCCCGACGCCAGCGCGATCGCGACCCGGGCCGAGAGCGCGGGCAGTCCCGGGAAGGTGTCGCGGGCCACGGCCGCCGCCAGCAGCGAACGCGCGAGCCGGTCCTCCGGCGGGAACGCGATGACGGTGAAGCGCGACGAGTCGTAGCGCGCGGCACCGGGAGGTACCGCCGGCGCGTCCTGCGCCGCGGCGGGGTCCCAAGCGGCCAGCGCCAAGGCGAGTCCGAGGATGAGGCGGCAGAGACGCCCCGGAGTCACACCGCGCGCGGCGGCTCTCCCCCGCTTTCCACCAGCGTCAGCATCTCGGCGCACCGCTTGCCCCACGGATTGAACTTGTTGGTCGCGAAGCCCTGCTGCCAGCTCTGGCGCGCCGCGTCGCGCTCCTCGTTGAACCACTGCGCGCGGCCGAGTTCGTACCAGGCCTCGATGAGGTTCGGCCCGAGCGCGAGGGTCTTGTTGAAGAACGTCTGCGCGTCCTCGTACATCTCGCGTTCGAGGTACACCAACCCGAGATAGAAGTGCGCGTAAAGCACCGCCTTGCGGTCGTTGTCGAGCCGGATCGCCTTGGAGAGATGCTCGATCGCCTCGCCGAAGATCCCCTTCTTGAGGCAGATGTAGCCGACGTTGATGCGCGCCAGCGAGTTCGCCGGCTCCTTCATCAACACCTTCTGGAAGCTCATCAGCGCCTCGTCGTACTTGGCCTGCAGCATCTGGGCCCAGCCGAGCAGCGCCTGGCTCTGCACATCCCCGGGCGAGAGCTCGATCGCCTTCAGCAGCGCCTGTTCCGCCCCCTCGTGGTCGCCGAGCGAGAGCCGGCTCCAGCCCTTCTCGATGAAGGTCGACGCGCCGATGTGGTCGGCATGGACGACCGGCTTCTCCTCCGCGAACTGCGGCGCCGCGCTCCCCTCGGTCGCCTGCAGTGCCTTCCACTTGTCCACCAGCGTCCGGATCTCGTCCTTCAGCACGCCGAGCTCGGCGATCTGTGCTTCGACCGCCTTGAACAGTCCGACGATCTCCGCCTTCACCTGCGCGCGCTCCGCGGCCGCCGGCCCGGCCCGGCGTCCAGGCGCGCATCGATCGCGTCGTAGCGTGCGCGGAAGTCCATCCCCGACTCGTCAGCCACGCGTCCCCTCCCCCTGCATCGCCCGTTCCATCGCCAGCCGCTCCGTTGACGTCAGCAGGTGTTCGAGGTCGAGCACGACGAAGAGTCGCTCGCCGTGCCGGACCACGCCCTGCAGGTATTCCTGCGCGAGCCCCCGGTAGATCGCCGGGGGCGCCTCGATCGCGTCCGCGCCGACCGTGATCACTTCATGCACCGCGTCCACCGCCATCCCCACCAGCGTGCCGCCGGCGGTGATCAGCAGGATGCGCCAGCGCTCGGTCGCCGTCGCATCGGGGAGCGAGAGCCTCCCCCGGAGGTCGACGACGGGGATCGTGCGTCCGGCGTTGTCGATCACGCCGCGGAGCCAGGCGGCCACGTTCGGCAGCAGGCGCGGCGCCTCCCAGCGCAGCACGCGCTCGACAAGGAAGATGTCGGCCGCGAAGAGCTCGTCGCCGGCCTGGAAGGTCACCAACTGCCGGCGTTCGACTGGGGCGGTCATCGGGACGCGGCCTCCGAGGTGAGCAGCGTGTGCGCCGCGGCGTTCAGGGCGTCGAGGTTCACCACGCCGGCGAGCAGGTCGTCCACGACCAGCAGACCGGTGAGCATCCCCGTGCGGTCGGAGCCGTGCGGCAGCGCGCGCCGCGCGACGCCCTCGACGCTCACCATGTCGCTCAGGTCGTCCACCCAGATACCGAACGGGATCCCGTGCGGGACGGCCCCGGGCATCACGAGCAGCGTGCCGGGCCCGTCGCCGCGCGGCGTCCCGAGGAGCACGCGGGGGTCAAGCACCGGCAGGAGCGCGCCGCGGTGCACGCACTGCCCGAGCACACCGTCGGGCGCGAGCGGCACCGGCGTCACCTCCGGCGCGTCCACGGCCTCGGTCACCGCCGAGAGCGGCAGCGCGAACACCTCGTCGCTCACGCGCGCCACGAGGGCGCGCCGCATCCGCTGCCGACGGCCCGCAGCGGATGCCGCATCCGCGACCGCGATCGCATCGGCGGCGGTCATCGGAGCGCCACCCGGAGGCGCGGCGCGAGCAGCGCGCGCACCGCCGGCGCGACCTCGCGGAGCGCCGCCTCGCGGTCCGCGCCGGCCTCGAGCAGCGCCTGCTGCGGCATGCCGTAGATGATGCTCGTCGCGCGATCCTGCACCACGGCGCCGCCGCCGGCAGCCCGGATCGCGCGCAGGCCGGCGCTGCCGTCGCGTCCCATCCCCGTCAGCACGACGCCGACGCAGCGCGGGCCGTAGGCGGCCGCGACCGACGTGAAGAGCGGGTCGGCGGCGGGACGCACCCCGTGCACCGGCGCGTCCTGCGTCAGCACGATCGTCGCGCCAAGAACGCCGCCAGCGGCGCCGCCAATGGCGCCGCCAATGGCGCCGCCAATGGCGCCGGCGGCGGCGCCGCCGCTCACGGTCATGTGGCTCCCCCCCGGCGCGAGATAGACGCATCCCGACAGCACCGGCTCCCCGCCGACGGCCTCGCGCACGGGCATCGATGCCAGTTGATCGAGCCGGCGCGCCAGCCCGGCCGTGAAGCCCGGCGGCATGTGTTGCACGACCAGCACCGCCGCCTCGAGCGCGTCGCCGAGCGCGGGGATCACCTCGGCCAGCGCACGCGGGCCGCCGGTCGAGGCCGCGATCGCGATGACGGACTCCGCGGCGCGCCCGCCCCGCGGGAGCGGCGCCGGCGTGCGCAGCCGCGGCCGCGCGAGCACCGGCACGCTCCCGACGTTCATCTGCGCCGCAGCCTGCAGCGCCTCGGCCAGCCGCGCCCGCACGCCGTCCCACGCCGCGACGGTGTTCCCCGACGGCTTGCGCACGAAGTCCAGCGCCCCGAGCTCGAGCGCGCGGATGGTGACATCCACCGTCCCGCGCGTCGTCGCCGCGCTCACCATGATCACCGGTCGCGGCGACTCGCTCATGATGTACCCGAGCGCGGCGAGGCCGTCGATCCCCGGCATCTCGACGTCCATCGTCACCACGTCGGGCTGCAGCGCGTGCACCAGCCGCAGCGCTTCCTCCCCCTCGCGCGCCACGGCGCAGACGCGGAACCCCGGGATCCCCTCGATCACCTCGCGCAGCACGAGGCCCAGCAGCGCGCTGTCGTCGACGATCAGCACGGTCCGCAGCCGCTCAGATGACACGCTCGCCTCCGCGCACCGAGCGCACCGTGAGCGAGCCGTTGGCGACCTCGAGACAGACGCTGCGCCCGCCGCTGCCGCCCGTCTCCTCGGCCACGATCGGGATCCCCGCGGCCGCGAGCGCCGAGCGCGCCGCCGCGACATTGCGCGCGCCCATCTGCGCGCCCCCGGTCCCGAGCAGCGTGCCGAAGAGTGCGGCGCCGCCGGCGAGCTTCCCCGCGAACGGGCCGCGCGCACCGAGCGACCGCATCTCCTCGAGGAGCAGCGGCACCGCCGTCGTCGCGAAGCGCGCCGGATTCGATCCGTCGCGCGCGACCGACGGGTCGGGGAGCAGCACGTGCGCCAGCCCGGCGACGCGGTGCTTCGGGTCGTAGAGCGCGATCGCCACGCACGAGCCGAGACCGATCGTGAGCAGTCGCCCGTCCCAGCGCGCGACGGCGTGGTGCGCGATGCGCACGTGCTGGTCGGTCACGCGCCGGCCTTGCGGAAGATCCGTTGCCGCGCGTCGACCGGCTCGAAGAGCGTGCGCGCGGGACCGAGCACCGTCTCGACCTTGCCGAGCACGAGGAAGCCGCCCGGCGCGAGCGCGTCGTGGAACTTGCGGAGGAGCGGCTCCTGGCTCGGGCGGTCGAAGTAGATGATCACGTTGCGGCAGGTGATCAGGTGCAGCCCGGCGGCCGGCGCCGGGTCGGCGAGCAGGTCGCGCCGCTCGACCTGGACCAAGGCGCGCAGTTCCGGCGCCGCGCGGAAGGGCGCCGTCGCCGAGAAGTAGCGCGCGCGGAGCTCCGCCGGCATCTCGGCGAACGCCTCCTCCGCGTACGCGCCCTCGCGCGCGGCGTCGAGCGAGCGCCGGTCGATGTCGCTGCCGGTGATGCGGAGCCGGCCCAGCCGCCCGAGCGTGGCGGTGCGTTCGGCGTGCCGGTGGAACAGCGCCGCGAGGGTGTAGAGCTCCTCTCCCGAGGCGCACCCCGCGCTCCAGACCTGCAGCCGCGGCGCCTCGAGCGCCCAGAGCGCGGGGAGTACGGTCCGCGCGAGCGACGTCCACACGTCGACGTCCCGGAAGAGCTTGGTGACGTTGATCGTCAACGCGTCGAGCAGATGCTCGTACTCCTCCGGGTCGCGGTCGAGCCGCGCCCCGTAGGTCGCGAAGTCGGTCGTGCCGCAGGCGCGCATCCGCACCGCGATGCGCCGGCGGAGGCAGCCGTCCTTGTAGTTGGCGCACCCGAAGCCGCGGTCGCGTGCGATCTTCGCCGTCAGCGCACGGAAACCCGGATCGTCGAGGGCGTCGGCGTCCTTCGTCATGCGCTGCTGCGCGCGGCATCGAGCCGCCGGCGCGCCTCGGGATGCGACGGATCGAGGGTGAGCGCGCGCTCCCACGCGGCCGCCGCCTCGGCGCGGTCCCCTTGCGCCGCGCGCAGGGCGCCGATGCGCGCCCAGACCTCGGGCCCGAGCGTCTCGTGCGCCTTGACCGCCCGCTGGTACGACTCGAGCGCGAGGTCGCCGCGTCCCTCCCCCATCGCGAGATCGCCCCGGTTGCGGTGCAGCGGCGCGAGCCCCGGGTCCTCCTGCAGGCCGCGCTCGATCGCGCTGCGCGCGTCGTCGGCACGACCGGCGGCCATCAGCGCGACCGCGAGGTTGTTGTGCAACGCCGCCGCGTGCGGGTGCGCCTGCACGCCCTCGCTCAGCAGCTCGATCGCCCGGTCGCGCTGGCCCGAGAGGCCCGCGGCGAGCGCGGCCGAGTGGAACCAGACGGCCGAGGGCGGGCGCGTCCCGAAGAGGGGGCGCGCCTGCGCGAAATGCGCATCGGCGGCGTCGAAGACCCCGGCGCGGAGCGCGAGGATCCCGAGCGAGAGGTGGATGCGGGGCTCCTCCTCGCCGCCACGCAACAGCGCCTCCTCGAGCGCATCGCGGGCCTCGTCGAGACGGCCGAGCCGCTCGAGCGCGAGCGCGAGATCGTGGAACACCGCCGGCTTCGCGCCCCGCTCGCGCGAGGCGGCCAGCAGATGCGTCTCGGCCTCGGCCCAGCGGCCGAGCCGCAGGTTCGCGAGCCCGAGGTGGAACCGCGCGCCCACGTCCTCGGGTCGCAGCTCGGCCACGCGCCGGAACTCGCGCACCGCCTCGTCGAGCATCCCCGTCTTGTAGAACGCGATCCCGAGGTTGCGGTGCTCCTCGATCCGCACGTCGGTCGCCACTTCCTCGGCCGGCCGCGTCTTGCCGAGCCGGTGGAGGAATCCCGCCGAGGCGAGCCCGTAGAGCGCCTTCCCGACCTCGAACTCCACCAGGCCGGACGCGTCCACGAGCGCCGTGACGTCACGCCGCCCGTCGATCAGCGGCACGAGCACCTGTTGCTCCGTCGTCAGCTGGACGCCGCTCTCGGCCAGCCGGCGGCGGTCGAGCTCGAAGACGAGGTCGAAGGTCGGCACCTTCTTCTCGATCAAGCTCCATTCGTCGACGCGCCGCGCGCCCTCGAGCAGCAGCGTCTCGGGATTGATCGAGACGAGGAAGTCCTGCTCCTCGGGCCGGATGTCCGACTCGAAGTTGAAGGTCCCCTCGGCCCAGGTGAAGAGGAAGTAGACCGCTTCCTCGATCTGGATGCGGATCTGCGCGTGCAGGTCGTCACGCGTGATCATCCCCTGGCCGACGAGCAGATCGCCGAGTCGCGTGTCTCGCGTCCGGCCCTGCAGGTCGATCGCTTCGTCGAGCTTCTCCTGGCTCAGCACCCCGCTCTTCACGAGGATGTCGCCCAGCCGGTCGCGCCTGGTGACGATCGAGGCGTAGCAGATCTTCCCCCGGTCGAAGTAGATCGAGCCGAAGTTGTTGCGGTGCGTGACCGAGAGGCAGCCGCTCTTCTTGCCCATCGCGAGCAGCTGCAGCACGTCGGGGAGCGACGCTTCCTTGAGTGAGCCGCGGATCGCCATCAGCGCAGCTCCTCGACGAGGCGGCCGCCGATGTCCGGCCATTCCCACACGACGCGCTCACGGTCGAGGAAGGTCGGATCGCCCGCCGCCTCGGCCACCGCCGCCGGCGCCATCGTCGTGGCCGCGCCCGCGCCGAGCCCGAGCTCCTCGCGCGCGAGCGCCGCGTCGAGCACCACGCCCCGCGCGTCGGCGGAGGCGGCGAGGCGGTTCACCAGCCCGATCAACTCGCGGACGCTGCGCACCGGCGGGTCGCAGAGGACGTCGAGCAGGTCCGTCGGCGCCGGCCGGCCGAGCGCGGAGAGGAACCGGGCCGCCAGCTTCTCGCGCAGCGGACGTTCGGGGGGCTGGATCTCCGCGATCAGCCCGCCCTCGAACCGCGACCGCAGCCGTGCTGCCAGCTCCGGGATCTCCGACGGTACGCGGTCGCTCGAGAGCACGATCTGCTTTCCCGCCTCGGCGAGCGCGTTGAACACGAAGAAGAACTCGTCCTGCGTGCGCTCCTTGCCGGCGAGGAACTGCACGTCGTCGACGATCAGCGCACCGGCGGCCCGGTAGCGCGAACGCCAGCGCTCGACCGTCCCCTCCTGGATCGCACGGATCAGCTCGTCGACGAGCGTCTGCGCGTGGACGCAGGCGACCGCGATGCGCCCCCCCGACGCGGCCGCGATGGCGTTGCCGATGGCCTGCACGAGGTGCGTCTTCCCGACGCCGCTCGGGCCGGTGACCAGGAGCGGGTTGTAACGCGCACCCGGCGCCGCGATCACGGCATCGGCGGCGTGCACCGCCAGCTGGTTCGATGCGCCGACGTCGAATCCTTCGCGCGTGAACGCCGGATTGGGACCGCCCGGCGGCATCTCCCCGGCGAGAGCGCGCTCGACGAAGGACTCGGCTTCGGCCAGCCGCTCCGGATCGCGGAAGAGCTCGTGGCCGCCCAGCGCCGCATCGACGGCGCTCGCCTGCGCCTCGAGTGCGCGCAGGTGTTCCACCGCCTCGACATAGACGGCGACGAACTTCTGGACGTCAGGATCCTGTGGCAGGTCGAGCGCGCGCTCGAGCACCTGCGTCCGGTAGCCCTCGCCCTGCCAGTACGCGATCACCTCGCGCAGCCGCGCCTTCCACGACTCGACGTGCTGCTGCACGACCGAGGTCACGTCGGAGAGGAAGCTGAGGAACTCGGTGGACGAGCGGCTCGCGCCGACATCGCCCGGGAGCGGCGTGCGCGGGGTCGCCGGCGCGCCCATCGCCTCGCGGGCCACCCACTGGTTGAGTGCGCCCTGGAGCTCTCGCACGTTGCCGAGGCCGCGGCGCGCCAGCGACTCCAAGGCGTCGTCCGGCACGACGATGCCGCGCTCGGCGCAGGCCGCGCGCAGGATCGCCACGCGCGCCTCGAACTCCGGAGCCCCGACGTCCACCACCAGGCCCCCCGCGAGCCGCTTGATCAGCCGGTCGTCCACATCCACGATCTCGGCCGGCGGCCGGTCGCTCGTGCAGACGATCTGCCGGCCGTCCTCCTGCATCGCCGTGAAGAGGCGCAACAACTCGGCCTGCATCTCGCGGCGACCGGCGAGGAACTGGATGTCGTCGATCAGCAGCAGGTCCACGCGGCCGAGACGGCCGCCAAAGGCCTGCGTCTCGCCGGCCGACACCGCGGCGTGCCATTGCTCGGAGAACTCGTCGAGCGTCAGCGCGAGCACCTCGCCCCGCGGATTCAGTCCCAGCAGGCGGTGGCCGGTCGCCGTCAGCAGGTGCGTCTTGCCGAGCCCCGACCCGCCGTAGATGAAGAGCGGGTTGTAGGTGCTGCCCGGCGCCTCCGCGACCGCGCGCGCGGCCGCGGCGGCAAGGCGGTTCCCCGCGCCCACCACCAGCCGCTCGAAGGTCAGGCGCGGATCGAGACGCACTTCAGCCCTCGCCCCGGCCCGTGCTGAGCTTGCGCAGCACGATCTCGGAGATGCCGCGCAGCGTCTCGAAGACGCCGGGCCCGTGGAGCGCGTCGGCGGCGAAGGAGGGCACGCCGCGGAAGTTCAGCGCCTCCTCGAGCTCGGGGAGCGCGGTGGTCAGCTCCGCCGGGAGGTCCTGCTTGTTGTACTGCAGCACGAGCGGCATGGTGCGCACGTCCACTCCCTGCTCGGCCAGGTTCGCGTGCAGGTCCTGCATCGACTCGATGTTCTCCCCGAGCTGGCGCGCCTGCGAGTCGGCGACGAACACGACGCCGTCCGCGCCCTGCAGCACGAGCTTGCGGGTCGTCTGGTAGTAGACCTGTCCCGGCACGGTGTAGAGCTGGAACCGCGTCGTGAAGCCGGAGATCGTCCCGAGGTCGATCGGCAGGAAATCGAAGAAGAGGGTGCGGTCGGTCTGCGTGGCGAGGGAGACCATCTGTCCTTTGCGGTCCCCCGGCACCTGCCCATAAATGTAATGGAGGTTCGTCGTCTTCCCCGACCGCCCGGGGCCGTAGTAGACGATCTTGCAGGTGATCTCTCGAGTGGCGTAGTTGACGAGGCTCACGACGCGGTCCTGGAACGATGGAGGAGGGACCGCATCAGCTGGCCCGTCCGAACAACTGCGCGAGATTGCGGTTCAGCTCCCGCTCGAAGTCCTCGGCCAGCGCCGGTGCGGCGTCCGCCGGCGGCGGCGGCGGCGCCGCGGCCGCCACGGCGGACTGCAACTCCCCGAGGTACAGCTGGACGATACCCAGGGAACTCTCCGTGTCGAAGACCGCGAGCAGGACGAGCAGCCCGTCCCGCAGGGGGACCTGTCCCAAATAGAACTGCTTCTCCCGCCCCGCGTGGTGCAGGACCCGGAAGGGCGTCGCGTCCACCATCCGGCCGAGCAGGTCCCCCGACGCGTTGATGGCCGCGGAGAGCGCGCACACCGTCTGCACGTCGATCGAGCGCTTGAAGCCGACCTGGGCGAGCACCTGGCCGCTCGGCTGCATGAGCACCGCCAGTTGCACCCGCGCATCGTCCACGAAGCGCTGGAGCGGGAGGTCCGCCCAACCCACGCTCGTCGGCAGCGCCATCAGAGGGTCGCCGCCGCACGCAGCAGTTCCACGCGCAGGAGTCCGAGGTTCACACCGGCGTCCGCGACCGCCACCACCACGAGGCCGTTGCGTCCCGCCGCGATCACGCGCCCCTGCTCCGCCTCGAGATCGAAGAAGCTCACGTCGCCGAAGCCGGCCGAGTCCGCGGCCCTGCCCGCCTTGCGGTAGAGCGAGGCGGTCAGCGCCGCGAACGCCGCGGTGTTGACGCCGATCCGGGCGGTCCCGTCCACGATGATCCCGTCCTCCTCGGCCACCACGAGACAGGCCGTCACCCCGCGATGCCTGGTCACCGCGCCGATCACCGCCGCGAAGGCGCTCACGCGCCCTCCCCGAGCCACGCGCGCACGAGCAGCGCGCAGCGGTCGAGCGTGCGGCGCAGGAACCCGAGCGGCGTGCCGCGCGGCGCCGCCACGAGCACGACCGATTCGGCGTGGGGCGCCATCGCCACCGACGCGGCCTCGGTCTCGAGCACGATGCGCGTCCAGCGCCCGAGCCCGAAGTGGCGCATCGCGCGATCGGCCTCGCCGCTCACGCCCGAGAGGTGCGCGCCGATCAGCGCGCCGAGATCGTTGCCGTCGGCGGTGACATAGCGTCCCGCGGTCACGAAGCCGTCGGCGTCGAGCAGCAGCGCGACCTGTGCCGACTCCCCGAGGATCGCGTCGAAGACCTCGGCCGGGCTCGGCGCATCGGGGCCGCCCTCCGGCACCTCGCCGAGCGACGCGCTTGGCACTTCCACGAGGCCCGGCGTGCCCGCCGCCGCGACATCCGTCGCGGCGTCGGGGTCGCCCATCGCCCGGCGGACCGCGCCGAGGGCGGCGAGCACCGCCTGGTCGGCCGGGTCGTCGGCGCGCGCGGCCTCGAGGTGCCGACGCGCGTCATCGAGCCGGCCCTGCCGGTAGCGCAGGAAGCCGATGCCCCGGTGTGCGGTGCCGAAGTCGGGGGCGAGTTCGAGGACGGTCTCCCACGCGACCTCGGCGCGTTCGTCGTCTCCCTGCGCCAGCGCGATCCGCGCCACGAGGTCGTGGG
>JANNLH010000145.1:0-84397 GCA_031396725.1 Gemmatimonadaceae bacterium
AGCATGCGATCGACCAGGGCCGCCGCAGACGGTCCGGTCGGCGAGCGTTCGGAGAACGCGATCGCGCTCACGGACCCTGCAGGACGCGGATGTCGTCCACTTCCGTGAATCCCGCCACGTGGTCGGCACGGTCGCCGAGCACCTCGTCCCCCCAGCGGACCCAGGCGTGCGCGCTGAACGTCCCGCCCTTCTGCCGCACGCCGATGCGGATCTGGCTCCCGTCGATCCCGTCCCGCGTGAGTAGCTCCCGGAGCGCGAGCGCCTGTACCAGGCAATAGGGCCGGAAGAGTCCGTGGGCTGCCGCGCGCTCGACCGCCAGGGCGATCGCGCGCGCGCGGACCGGGTCGCCGCGCACGATGCCTGCGGCGTCCGTGCCGCGGCTCGTGAACGATCCGATCGGCTCGTCGGCGACGCGGCGCCGCGCCCGCACCAGGGCCGCCTGCGCGCGCATGAGGTCGATCCAGTCGCGAGGTCCGAGCGTCAGGACCTTAGCGATCCTCGAGGTCATCCGGTCCGGTGCTGGACGAGACCACCAGCCCCTCGCTCGCGAGCTGGTCGAGCAGTTCCGCGACGTCGCGGCGGATCTCGGCCGACGGCGCGTCGGGATACTGTTCCGCGAGGCGCGCGCAGAGCTCGTCGAGCGAGCGCGACGCCGGCGGGAGCAGCTCCCAGACCCGCGCCCCCACGTCGTTGAGGCCGAAGTAGATCTCGATCTCGGGCGCGAAGAGGACGGCACCGTCGGCGAGCCGCTGGAAGATGACCGTGGGGAGCGGTGAGGGCAGGATCATGGGAGAGGACAGGGGTGGGGCGTGAACGCCCCGCAACCATATACGACTCGAGCCCTGAGTACGTGACTCAGGGCCCGAGAAGACCATCACCTGACCTAGGCAATGGCGACGCTGGCGGAACGCTTCAGGAAGTCGTGGGCCGATCGCACCCGATTTCGTACGTCCGACCCCACAGATCCGTCGAGCATCCGGGCGAGCTGATGCCGAGGAACGAAGCGCCGTCGGTGGAACTGGCGAGACCCAGGAGCGTCAGATCCCGGAACGTGCCGAACTTCTGCAAAGCTGGCTTCTGATACACGGACTACCTCGCGAATACCGCGGCTGAGGGTGGCCTGCACGTTCACCTCGTTACTCAGCAGGTTCGGTGCCGCCGGAGTCGCTCGATCCAATCGCCACCCTAGGGCGCCATAACTCCAATGTTACGAACAGGATACACATCGATATCGAAAACTCGTCATCGGGTTGCGACGCGACGCTTTGCTACGGTATTGCGTCGCCGCCACAACCTGTGTCCGCGCTCGGCAGAATTCGTCCCGATGCCGTTTCGTCCCGCCCCCTGCATCGTTTGTTCGGAGGAATCGCGCGCCGGTATACTTCCTGCGCTAGGGACGGTGTTCCTTCACCCGACAGCCCAATCCACGTGCTGAACGTTCTCTCGCGCCCCTCCATCCGACGCGTGATCGGTCGATCTGCGCTCCTTCTCGGCGCCGCCCTCTCCTCGGCCGGAGCACAGAGTCTCAGTTTCGGCGAGCTCGAGGGCGTGGTCCTCGATGCGGGCGGCCAGCCGGTCGGTGGCGCCGAGGTACGGGTGCGCGACCGCAGCAGCGGCGCGACGCGGTGGACGCTGACCACCCGGGAGGGGACCTTCCGGTTCTCGGTGCTTCCCGCCGGCAGGTACGACGTCACCGCCGAGGCGCTCGGATACAGGCCTGTGGTCCACACCGACGTCGTGATCGCGGCGGGACACTCGGTGCGCGTCGCCGCCACGCTGCGGCGCGCCGACCCGCCGGTGACCGCGGTCGACACGGTCGTATCACGTGCGGCCACGTCCGCTCCCGGCGCCTGGCTCGTGGATCGCGGATACGCGGACCTCTTCGGGTCGCGCCGAACGGCCGGCGACGGGGCGTTCGCGTCGTCGCGCGCCGATGCGCAGGGCGTCGAGGGACTCCCCTGGCGGTACACCGAGATGCTGATCGACGGTTCACGATCGGCCGGCGTCGGGACCCCCGGTGCGCTGGGTGACGACGCGGCCGGCCTGGCGATGCCGATCCGCGGCGCCGCGGCACTCTCCGTGGGTGGAATGGGATTCGACGCCGAGGTCGGCGGCTCCGGCGTGGGCATCGTCACGACGACGCGGCGCGCCGGCGGGCGGGCGATCTCGCGTTCCTTGGTGGAAGGCGGCACAGCCGGTTACGGTGGCTCCTTCATCGCCGCCGGACCGCTCCAGGGTGACACGGCGCTCGGCATCTTCGGCGTCGACTACCACCGGTCGCAGATCTCCCGTCCCGGTCTCTTCGGCGCGGACGCGGCCTTCGCGGGCGCGCTGATCGCAGCGGCGCAGGGCACATATGGCGCCGACCTCTCGGCGCTCGGTGCGCCGGCCGACCGAACCGAGGAGCGCATGGGCGCCTTCGGTCGGCTCGACTGGCAGCCGGGCGACCGCTTCGCGCTGTCGGTGCGCGCCTCGGGCTCGCGCTTCACGTCGACGGGGATCGCGGAGCCGACGGGAAGTCTGGCGGCGTACGGCTCCGACTACGAGGCGATCAGCGCGCAGGCGTCCGTGAATCTCTACTCGAGGCTCACGCGCCGGATCACGCAGGAGTTCCGGTTCTCGGCCGACGTCGGCAAGACGAGCGGTGGGTTCCCGTCGGTGCCGCGCACGAGCTTCGCCGGCTCGGGATTCTCGATCGGCGGATCGCTCGACCAGCCCTTCGCCGACCAGCGCACCACGCCGCGGGTCTCCGGGCTCCTCCACTTCGCGCTCGGGGCACACCAGGTGAAGGCCGGCGTTTCCGTCGCGTCGCACCGCTTTGACGCCCAGAACGCCTATGCCGCCCCCGGGACGCACCGCTTCGGCGACGTCGCCGATTTCGCGGCCGGCGCTGGCGCGTGGCGCGGGATCGAGGGCGCGGTGCCGGCGGGCGAGTACCGGATGACCGAAACGTCGTTCCTGCTGCAGGACTCGTGGCGGGTGGCCGACGGATTCTCCGTCACGTTCGGGACGCGGATCGACGGCGCGAAGCTGCCGGTGGGCGAGATCGAATCCAACGCCGACTGGCTGGCCGCGACGGGGATCGACAACCGCGACCAGCGAACGGGCGGCAACCGATTCTCGCCGCGCTTCGGTCTGCGCTGGGAGCTCGGGTCCTCGCGCGAGTGGGTGCTCGAGGGCGGGGCCGGCGTCTTCCACGATCTCCCGGACCGTCGTGACCTCGCCGAGGCGCTCTCGCTCGATCGCGGCGCCGACGTGCGCTACGGCGTCGGCACGGGCCTCGCGTGGCCGGGTGCCCCGAGCGCGATCGCCGCGCCCCTCGCCGGACGCACCCTCACGCTGCTCGGCCCCGACTTCGAGGGGCCCCGCACGCGGCGCCTCGCGCTCGGGCTCTCGCGGCAGCTCGGCACTTGGACGGCGTCGGTGTCGGGCGTGTACCGGCACACCGACTACCTGGCGCGTCGCCGCAACCTGAACCTGCCGGCGACGGCCCTCGGCGAGGACCAGTACGGGCGGCCGCTCTTCGGCACGCTGCAGCAGGTGGGCACCCTGCTCGCCGCGGTGCCACAGTCGAACCAGCGCTTCGCCGGGTTCGACGAGGCGCACGCGCTCGAGTCGACGGGATTCTCCGAGTATCGCGCGGCGACTATCGGTCTCGAGCGCGCGCGTGAGGAAGGGCTCAGTGTCTCGATGAGCTATTCGTACAGCCGAACGCTCGACAACGTCGGCAGCTTCGGCACGACGTCCGTCTCACCTTTCCCCTACGCGGTCACCGACTGGGTCGAGGGCACCAGCGATCTCGACGTGCCGCATCGCGTCTTCGTCGGGGCGGAGTGGAGCGCCGGTCGCGACCGCGCCTTCCAGCTCGGCGGACTCTACCGTCTCAGCTCGGGCCAGGCATTCACGCCGGGCCTCCGCGACGGCGTCGACGCCAACGGCGACGGTGACGGGATGAATGACCCGGCCATGATCGATGCGAATCTCGCCGGGATGACCGCCCTGCTGGGCCAGCACGACTGCCTCGCCACGCAGGTCGGCCGGTTCGCGGGACGCAACACCTGCCGTGCGGACCTCGCGCACCGGCTCGACCTCCGCGCGTCGATCCGCATCGCGACGCTGGCGATCGGCCGGCTGGACCTCGTACTCGACGCACTCGACGTGATCGCGACCGAGACCGGCCGGGTGGACAACGCCCTGCTGCTCGTGGACCGCAGCGGCACGATCGGGACCGACCCGCTCAGCGGCCGGACGCTCGTGCCGTACGTCGTGAATCCCGGATTCGGCACGCTGCTCGCCGACCGCTCACCCGGTGTGCTCTGGCGCATCGGCATGAGGGTCACGCCATGACCCGCCTGATCCGTCCGGCGCCGCTCGTCGCGGCCCTGCTGGCGCTCGGGCTCGCCTCGTGCGACAACGGCGGCGCCGATCGCGCGATCGGCGTGACCGCCACCGGCGTGGTGCGCGGTTACGTCTACTTCGACGCCAACGGCTCGCGCACCTCCGATGCCGGTGACGTGGCCTTCGCGGGTGCGCGCGTGCGCCTGCTCGCACCGGTCTCCCGCGACACACTGTTGCGCGCCACGACCGGGATCGACGGGCGCTTCCGCCTTGCCGGCGTCCCGGTCGGCACCTACGCGATCGTGATCGACAGCGCGAGCGCGGGCGACAGCGCCCGCGTGATCGGCGTGGATAGTGCGACCGCGACGGTGCGGCCCGACGACTCGCTCTCGGTCGAGGGGATCATCAGCTTCCCGATCCGCACAGCGCGGCAGGTGCGGACGCTGCCGCTCGGGACGGCGCTCTTCGTCACCGGCGTGGCGTTCCACGCGCGGGAGACCTTCTCGGACACGATCCTCCACGTGGTCGACACCAGCGGCGCGATCCGCGCCACGCGCGTGCGCCCCGGGTCATCGGCACAGGCGGGCGACAGCGTGCGCATCCGCGGGCGCATCGCGACGCGGCTGGGCCAGCGCGTGCTGGACGACGTGTCGGTGTTCGTGGTGGGGCCGACCCTGATCCCCACGGCGCCGACGCTCACGTCCGCCGCGGCCAACACCGCGGCCGGCGGGGTGCGCGATGGTGCACTCGTGCGCGTGCTGAACGCGCTCGTGAGCGACACCGCGACGGTGGCCGGCAGCCGCACGATGACCGTGAGCGACGGGAGCGGCGCGCTGATAGTGGTGCTCGACCGGGCGGCGGACGTCGGGTTCCGGCCGCCGCTGCCGGCGGGGCTCTACGAGCCCGGTCGGCGCTTCGATCTCCTCGGTGTGCTCGTGCCGACCGGGACGGGTGTGTGGCGCCTGCGGCCGCGGAACTCGCTCGACCTGACGCTGCGCTGAGGCCGTGATCCGCGACGCAGGCCCCGCAAGGATCAGGCATTTCTTCACCGTCGACGTCGAGGAGTACTTCCAGGTCGTCGCGCTCGCGCCGTTCGCGCCGATGGACCGCTGGGAGTCGTTCGAGAGCCGCGTCGAGGCGTCCGTCGACCGGCTCCTCGGTCTGATGGAGCGCCGCGGTACGCTCGGCACCTTCTTCACGGTGGGCTGGGTGGCCGAGCGCCATCCGGCGATGGTGCGCCGGATCGCGGCGGCGGGTCACGAGCTCGCGTCGCACACCTACGACCACGTGCGCATCACGCACCAGACGCCGGACGCATTCCGGGAGTCGGTGCGGCGCACGAAGGGCATCCTCGAGGGGCTGACGGGCACCGAGGTCACCGGGTTCCGCGCGCCGAGCTTCTCGATCGTGCGGGGAACGGAGTGGGCACTCGACATCCTCCTCGAGGAGGGCCATCGCTACGACTCGTCGCTCTTCCCCGTGACGCGCAGCGGCTACGGCTACCAGGGGGGTGCGCGCGACCCGCACTGGATCGAGCGGCCGTCGGGCCGGATCGCCGAGATCCCGCCGGCGACCGTGCGCGCGTTCGGTCGGACCTGGCCGGCCGCCGGGGGCGCGTATTTCCGCCTGCTGCCGTACGCGCTCGTCCGCGCGGCGCTGCGCAGCGCCGAGGCGCGCGGGGTGCCCGGGACGTTCTACATCCATCCGTGGGAATGGGACCCGGGTCAGCCTCGGCTGGACGTGCCCGTCCTCACGCGCGTGCGCCACTACGGCCGTCAGGGCGGCGTGCTCGCGCGGATCGAGCGGATCCTCGGCGAGTTCGCGTTCACCTCGATCCGTGACGGCGCGCCGCTGGCGTTCGCCAGCGCGGCCTGACGGGACACCCGAACACCATATGTGCGGATTCGCAGGCTATCTGACCACCCGTCCTTCCAGCGAGGACGGGCATCGCGCGGCGGTCGATCGCATGATCGTGCCGATCGCCCATCGAGGACCGGACGACCAGGGGATCTGGGCGGATGCCCCGGGCGGCGTGGCCCTGGGGTTCCGTCGTCTCGCCATCATCGACCTCTCCGAGCGCGGGCACCAGCCGATGCGCTCGACCAGTGGCCGTTTCATGATGGTCTTCAACGGCGAGGTCTACAACTTCGCCGAGCTGCGCCAGGAGCTCGAGGCGGCGGGGGCGCGCTTCCTCGGCCATTCCGATTCCGAGGTGATGCTCGCGGCGTTCGAGCACTGGGGCGTGGAGCGCTCGCTGCCGCGCTTCGTCGGGATGTTCGCCTTCGCGCTCTGGGACGCGCAAGAACGCTGCGTGCATCTGGCGCGCGACCGCTTCGGCAAGAAGCCCCTGGTCGTCTACTCGGAGCCGGGACTCGTGAGCTTCGGCTCGGAGCTCAAGTCGCTGGTGGCGGGACCGGCGTTCGACCGATCGATCGATCCGGACGCGCTCACCGCGTACCTGCGGTTCCTCTACGTCCCGGCGCCGCACACGATCTACCGGCGCGCGGTGAAGCTGCGGCCCGGGCACCTGCTCACGGTGCGCGATGCGGGCGCGCCGCTGCCGCCGTCGCGTCCCTACTGGACGCTCGAGGAGGTCGTCCGCGCCGGGCGCGCCGACCCCTTCACCGGGGACGATGCGGCGGCCGTCGCCGAGGGCGAGCGGCTGCTCGGGGACGCGACGCGGCTTCGCATGATCGCCGACGTCCCGCTGGGCGCGTTCCTCTCCGGCGGCATCGACTCGTCGCTGGTCGTCGCGCTGATGCAGGAGAACGCCGAGCGGCCGGTGCGCACCTTCAGCGTGGGGTTCGAGGAGGCCGACTACGACGAGACCGCGCACGCGGCCCGTGTGGCGAAGCACCTCGGCACCTCGCACAGCGAGTTCCGGCTCACCGCGGACGACGCGCTGCGTCTCGTGCCCGACCTGCCGGAGTGGTTCGACGAACCCCTCGCGGACCCGTCGCAGCTCCCGACGTTCCTCGTCTGCCGCGAATCGCGGCGCGAGGTGACGGTCGCGCTCTCCGGCGACGGCGGTGACGAGATCTTCGGCGGGTACAATCGCTATGTGCAGGGCGAACAGCTGATCCGTCACGGCTCGAGTATCGGCGCGCTCGGCCGTCGCGTTGCCGCCGGGGGCATCGATGTCCTGAGTCCCAAGGGCTGGGACCGCGTCTTCGCGGCGGCCGGACCGCTCGTGAGCGCCGCGCAGCAGTATCGGGGCCCGGGCGAGAAGCTCCACAAGCTGGGCACCGCCCTCCGCTACGACACGCCGGCGCAGATGTACCGCTCGCTGCTCTCGGCCGCGTTCCAGGAGCCGTCGCGGCTGGTGCGGGAGGGACGGGACGTGCCCGGTGGCCTCGAGCGCGCCTTCGGCCTCGAGGGCGAGCTTGGCGCGATCGAGCGGATGATGCTCGCCGACCAGCTCGAGTACCTCCCCGACGACCTGCTGGCCAAGGTCGACCGCACGAGCATGGCCGTGAGCCTCGAGGTGCGCGTGCCGCTGCTCGACCATCGCGTGGCGGCGTTCGCGTGGCGCCTGCCCCGCCGCTTCAAGGTGCGGGACGGCGAGACGAAGTGGCTCCTGCGGCAGATGCTCTACAAGCGGGTGCCCCGCGCGATGGTCGAGCGGCCGAAGATGGGGTTCTCGGTGCCGATCGACCGCTGGCTGCGCGGCGCGCTGCGCGGGTGGGTCGAGGACCTGCTCTCGCCGGCGTCGCTCGAGGCATCCGGCGCGCTCCACGTGCCGGCGGTGCGCGAGACGTGGGCGATGTTCCTGCGCGGGGACGGTCGCGTGAGCGGGATGGGGATCTGGGCGCTCGCCAACTTCCAGGCGTGGCACCGGCGTTGGGCGACGGGCTGACCCGACGCGTCAGCCCCGCGCGCTCCGCATCCGGGCGACGAACTCCTCGATCGCGACGACCGACTCGAAGTTCTCCGGCACCATCTCGTGCTCCGAGACGCGGATGCCCGTGTGCGTCTCGAGGAAGGTGATCAGGTTGAGGAGGCCGACGGAGTCGATCGCGCCGCGGTCGAGCAGCGACTCATGCGGATCGATCACCGCCGCGCGGTCCTGCAGCAGGCGTTCGGCGATGAAGGTGGAGAGTTCGTCACGCAGGGCCATGCGGCGGTGCTCCGGTCAGGGTGTGCGGTAGGTGAGCGCCAGGAGGTCGCGGACCGCGGTGCGGTCCACCTTCCCGGTCGAGGTGACCGGGACCTCCGGCAGCACCAGAATGTGGTCGGGGACCGCGTAGCGGGCCAGCCGCTCGAGCAGGAAGGGCGTGATCTCCGACGGCACGGCGGTCGCGCCGTCCTCGGACGAAACGACCGCGTAGAGCCGTGAGCCGATCTCGTCGTCGGGCAGTGCCGCGACGACGGCGCTCCGCACGCTCGGATGCGCGTGCAGCGCCGCCTCGATCTCGCCGAGCTCCACGCGATAGCCGCGCGTCTTCACCATGTGGTCGCGGCGGCCGAGGAAGATGAAGCTCCCGTCGGGCTGCACGCGCACGCGGTCACCGGTGCGGTGCACCGGGTCGGCGTAGTCGGCGTGGAGCGGGTGCTGGATGCGCACGCTGGCGGTCTTCTCCGGGAGTCCCCAGTAGCCGAGCATCACGCCGGGCCCGCCGATCAGGAGTTCGCCCTCGTCCCCGACGCCGGCGCGCGCGCCGTCGTCGCGCAGCACCAGCGCATCCATGTTCGCGCAGCCATGGCCGATCGGCAGGTCCAGCACCGACTCGGGCACCGGGCGCGGCACCGCGTACCAGGTGCAGACGTTCGTCTCCGTCGGCCCGAACAGGTTATGGAACGCCGCGACGCGGAAGCAGTCCATCACCTCGCGCAGGTATTTCACCGGGAAGGGCTCGCCCGCGAAGAGCATCGCGCGCAGCCGCGGATAGGTGAAGCGCTCGAGCTTGCCCTGCTTCAGCAATCGCACGAGGGCGGACGGGACCGAATACCAGACGGTGATGCCCTCCGTCTCGATCCACTTCGCCAGCTCCGTCGCGAACGGCGCCAGCCGGTCGGGGACGATCGAGACCGTCGCCCCGGCGTGCAGCGCGCAGTAGATGTCGAACACCGAGAGGTCGAAGTGATGCGGGGCGTGATTCGAGAGCACGTCGTCGGCGGTGATGCCGAAACTCTCGAGGCCCCATTCGACGAACGTGAGCGCGTTCCGGTGGCTGATCACGACGCCCTTCGGGACGCCGGTCGAGCCGGACGTATAGAGGATGTAGGCCGGATCACCCTCGTGGACGTTGCGCGGGATGCCGGCGGGCGCGCCCGGCGGCATCGCTTCCCAGCGCCGGCAGGTGTCGGCCGGAAGCCAGGCGATCTCCCCGGGTCCGACGACGAGTGCGAGGTCCGGCATCCAGTCCTCGCAGTGCCCGTCGAGCGGCGCCAACAGCCCGGCGCGCGAGACGACCGCACGCACCGCGGCATTCCGGAGCACGAAGGCCGCGCGGCTGGCCGGCGCGCGCGGATCCACCGGCACGTACGCGGCGCCGGCACGGAGCACTCCGAGCATCGTGACGACGCACTCGACGGACTTCGGCAGCAGCATCCCGACGCGGTCGCCGCGCCCGATGCCGCGCGCGGTCAGGAGTGCGGCCAGGCGAGCGCTCTGCTCCCAGAGTTGTCCGTACGTGAGGGCGGCGGCGCCGTCGCGCACGGCCGTGCGGTCGGGGGTCGTGCGCGCCCGATCGCCGACTCGCTGCCAGAGCAGATGATGCATCGTCGAAGGGGTCGGTCGGAGGGTGATCAGGGCCGGAGCCCGAGGGCCCGGGCGATGATCAGCCGCTGGATCTCGGACGTGCCGGAGTAGAGCGTACCGCCCACGGCATCGCGCAGGTCGCGTTCGACGCCGAACTCCGTCATGTAGCCGTAGCCGCCGTGCACCTGGATCGCGTCGAGCGCCGACTGCACGGCTGCCTCGCTGAGGTAGAGCTTCACCATCGCGGCGTCCATCGTGATGTCCTCGCCGATCGAGTGCTTCCAGGCGGTGTTGTAGAGCAGCAACCGGCTCGTCTCGAGGCGGATCTTCATGTCGACGATGCGCGAGGCGACGAGCTGGAAGTCGCCGATCGGCTTGCCGAACTGCTCGCGTTCCTTCGCGTACCGCACGCAGGCGTCGAGCTGATACGCCATCCCGCCGAGCTGGCTCGCGAGGATGCAGGTGCGCTCCCAGCCCATCGAGTGATTGAAGATCGCGGGACCCTGTCCCTCGCGGCCGAGCCGCCGCTCGAGCGGGAGGCGGCAGTCCTCGAGGATCACCTCGGACATCGGCGAGGTCGTCAGTCCCATCTTCGCGAAGGGCGCCGTGACGCGCAGTCCCGGCGTGTCGCGGTCGGCGAGGAACGCGGTGACGCCCCACATGCCGCGCGCCGGGTTGACCGTCGCGAAGATGACGAAGATGTCGGCGACGGGGCCGTTCGAGACGAAGGTCTTCGTCCCGTTCAGCACGTACGCGTCGCCGTCCCGTACGGCCGTCGTGCGCAGCGCATAGCTGTTGGAGCCGGAGTCGGGCTCACTCATCGCGTGCGCGCCGATCAGCGAGCCGTCGAGCAGCTTCGGCAGCAGCCGGGCACGGAGCGGCGCGTCGGCGAATCCGATCACCGGCATCACGACCGCCCAGAGATGCGCGTGGATCGAGAAGAGCAGTCCCTGATCACGACAACCATAGCCGAGCGCTTCCATCGCGAGGACCGTGGTCGGCAGGCTCTGCGCGCTGCCGCCGTGCTCGGCCGCGACCGGCATCCCGAGGATCCCGAAGTCGGCGCAGGCCTGCCAGAGGTCGCGCCGGAACTCCCCCGTGCGCGTGCGCGCCGCGAGGTCGTCGTTGAGCGTGCCGGCCGCGAAGGCCTGCACGGCGTCCCTGAGTTCGAGCTGCTCTGGCGTCCAGGAGGAGTTCATGGGTTCGATGAAGGTGTTGCGGCGTCCTCGCGCGCATGACGCTCGGCGATCGCACGTTCCTGCGCCGCGCCGGTCCTGGCGAAGGTCCAGCGGCGCGCGGAGACCACGCGCGCGGGATTGCCGAACGCGAGCGAATCGTCGGGAACGTCGCCCTGGATCACGGAGTTCGGCGCCGTCCGCACGCGATGACCGATCCGGATCTTCCCGACGCATTTCGTGCCGGGCCCGATCATGCAGTCGTCACCGATCGACTGCGTCTCATAGTCGAACTGCACGCCGCCGCCGATGATCGTGAGGTTGCGGCCGATCGGACACGCGGGCAACACGACGCCGCCCCCCCACGTGTGGATGATCATCCCGGGCCCGATCGAGGCCCGCACGGGGATCAGCACCCCGACCCGCCACGCGAACAGGTACTCGACCACGAGATGGACCACGACCAGGACGTGGCGCACGATCGGGACGCGCACGCGGCGCGTCCAGGCTCCGAACCGGTGGGCGAGGATCGCTTGCGTCCCGGGATTGAAGAGCTCGCGCGCGAGCGCGCCGGGGCCGGTCTCGCCGCCCTGATTCGCCCGGCAGGCGCGTCGGAGGTCCTCACGGATCAGATCGAGAATTGATGGCTCCGATTCGAGTCTCGGCAACGGGCGTCGAACGAGCCTTCAGCGCAAGAGTGGTGCCGCCGGCCCCGTCCCGCGCGGGCGCAACCGGAGCACCAGGTCGTCCCCGGGCCGGGCCGTGCCGCGCGCGTCGCGATTGCTCGTGGTGAGATAGACCCCTCCTGCCTGATCCGGCAACAGCGAGCGGATGCGGCCCAAGTCGCCATCCACGACCGTCTCCCGCGCACGGACCGACCAGTCCGCACCGTCGCGCGCGAGGATGACGCGCTCAAGCTGACCGCGTAACCCCGCGACCATCACTTCGCTCTCGGCGGGGTCCGCTCGCTCCAGCAGCACCGCGATGCCTCCCGGAGCGATCGGCGCACGCCAGACCCAGATCGGCGCCGTCACGCCCTCGACCGCGGTGGCGCCCGTCGTGCCCGGCCAGCCCAGATCCGCACCGGCGCGGATCACGTTCAGCTCGTCCTCTCCGGCCCGCCCTCGCTCCTGCGACATCCCACTCGGTCCGTGCTCCACTCCGAGGAGCGTGCGGTCAGCGAGCCAGGTGAATGCCTGCGTGTTCCGGAGTCCCCGCGCCCAGACGGGGGAACCCGCCTGCGGATTGTCCGCCGGTATCGAGCCGTCGGGGGCGAATCGCAGGATCTTCCCCACCGGCACCGCCGCGCGTGCCGCGAGGCCCGGTGTCAGCGCGTCGCCCACCGAGACGTAGAGCATCCCGTCGGGCCCGAACGCGATGCCGCCCCCCGCGTGATAGTGGTTGGTCGGAAGGTCGTCCACGATGACGATGGGCTCGCGCCCCCGGCCGTCCCGGTCCGTGAGCCGGATCACTTGGTCCTTCAGTCGGAGCGCCTGCTGCGGTGATACGCGACCGGCGATGGCGCGCCACAGCCTGGTGGCGCGTGACGACGCCCGGTCGCCGGCCGTCCGCCAGGTCGTCGCCACCACGAAGACGTGTCCGGTCGTCGTGAAATCAGGGGCGAGCGCGATCCCCAGCAGGCCGGACTCGGGGCCGATCCCGGCCGCTTCGCCGTGGACATCGAGTTCGGCGAACGGTGTCACGCGACCGTCGGGCGCCACCGTGACGATGCGCCCGGGCCGCTCGGTCACGAAGAGCCGCCCATCGGGAGCGAGCGCCAGACCCCAGGGCACCACCAGATCGCGCGCGATCGTGTCGACCGCGAACGCCCACGGGATGTCGGGCGCCGGCGCCGCGGGACCGGGAGGCGCGGCAACGTCGTCCGCGACCGGGGCCGGGGGTTCGGCGCAGGCGACGGCAAGGAACGTGCAGGTGATGATCGCCGGCGTCCATCCGGGCAGACGTCTCATCGGCGACCGCGTTGAGGGTGAGTGCACTCGGGACCGCGTCCAACCTAACGAAGGTCCGCCGCCCCCGTCACCGGAAGCGTATATGTTTCGCCGACCTTCAGCGCGTCCAACCGTTCATCCAGGGACCATGCTGCGCACCTTCCTTGACCGTCCGGCGCGCACGCGCCCCGCGCGAGCAGCGCAGCGATGACGCGCCGCATCCTCTATCTCGAAGCGAACGAGGATGGGACGGTGGGCGGGTCCCATCGCGCGCTGGTCGATCTGGTCAGGGGTCTCGATCGCACGCGGTACGAACCGGTCGTCCTGTTCTACCAGGACAACGTGCACGTGCCGACCCTGCGTGCGGCCGGGGTCGAGGTCCACGTCTGGGAGACAGAACGCGCCCGCGAACGCAGGATCAGGAGCCGGGTCGGGGTGGGGAAGTACCTCGACCTGCTCACCGCCGTCGTCCGTCGACGACGCTTCCTGAAGGACCAGCGCATCGCGCTCATCCATGTGAACAACTCCCCCCGGGTCGGCTTCGACGATTGGCTGCCCGCCGCGCGCCTCACCGGGATCCCCTGCATCGCGTTCGCCATGGGCGACGCCCGCATCACCGCCTTCATCGCCCGCAAGATGGCGCCGCGATTCGACCACGTCATCGCGATCAGCCGTTTCATGGCCGATGCGATGCGCCGGCTCGGGATCCGTGAGGACCGTCTCTCCCTGGTCTACCTCGGGGTGGACGGGCCGGCGCTTCGTGCGGCGGTACGGCAGTCGCGCGAGGCGACGCGCACCGAACTCGGCGTGCCGCACGACGGCGTGCTCGCGGTGATGGTGGGCAACATCCGTCGATGGAAGGGCCAGTACGTCGTCCTCGAGGCCCTCGCACGGGTGCCCGCGGACGTCCGCGCGATGCTGCATGTGCGGTTCGTCGGGGCGCCGACCACGATGGACCAGGATTACGTCCAGGAACTGGAGCAGCGGATCCGGGACCTCGGTCTCGAGGCGACCGTCGGGCTCATCGGTCCGCGCGGCGACGTGCCGACGCTCTACGCGGCGGCCGATTTCGCACTCCACGCGTCGGTGAAGGTCGAGCCGTTCGGACTCGTCGTGCCTGAGGCGATGGTGCACGGCACGCCGGTCGTCGCCTCGAAGTTCGGCGGTCCCGGAGAGGTGTTGACGGAGGAGTGCGGCCGTACCTTCGATCCCGCCGTACCGGATGAGCTGGCCACGATCCTGACCACGCTCGCGCGGGACCCCTCGCTCCGGGCGCGACTCGGCGCGCGCGCGCGGGAACAGGTCGCGGGCTTCTCGGTCGACGCGATGGTGCAGGGCGTCGAACGCGTCTACGAACGGATGTTCGCGCGCTGACCCGGCGCTGCACGGTCGCCCCGCGCGGATCGCAACGACCGGGCGAGGATGCGCCCGCAGAGGAGTGACGTCACGAGGCCGGCGAGCTCGGGCCACCCCGGCTGCGCGAGGCCGGACAGCGCGGCCGCGGCGTACAGTGCCGCGGCCAGTGCGACCGTCGCGAGGGCCGCGGGCCGCACGCCGGTCAATGCGAGCAGGAAGGCGAGCGGCAGCGTGAGGAGCGCCACCCCCAGGCCGTCGAGCCCGCGGCCGACGCGCACCGGCACGTGCCGGTAGTGCAGCAGGGTCCAGCCATGTCCGAGCGACGGGGGAGCGAGACAGCGCCGCACGCCGTCGACGGACGCGCACCGGTCGTCGACCGTGATCGAGAACGGCAGCCCCGCGCCGGGGGCCGGCATCACGCGCTCGAATCGTTCTGCGGGCGCGTCGAACCGCAGTTGTTGCCCGCGTCGCCGGCGCCGCACGACGAGGTCGCGCCCCAGCGGGCCGATGAGCAGCAGCTCCCGGTTGTCGATGTTGGTGATGGCGACGATCGCGGCGAGCCGTTCGGTCTCCTGACCGCCGATGCCGGTGATGACGATGGGCGCTCGGGCGATCAGTGCCGTCGCCACGGGCGTGGTGTCCGCCACGAGGCCATGCGGGAGCGAGGCGTTGCCGATCGCCGCGCTCCCGACCGATCCGGTCCACGGCTCGAGGTGGCCGAGTCGCGGTGCCCGATGCCCGAAGTACGGCCCGGCGCTCGCCACGGGGTCGAGCATCCAGCCGGTGACGAGGACCCCTGCGGCCGCGAACGAGATCGCCCCGACGAGCGCGCGCGTCCTGACCCCCGAGCGGAGCATCCGCTGCCCGAGATCGGCGAGCAGGGCTCCCCCGCCGGCGCCGAGGCCGTTCCCGAGCAGGTCGCGCAGCGTCGCGGACCGGCCGGGTATCCCCAGCTGCAGGAACTCGATCGCGGCCGAGACCAGCAGGCCGAAGAGCAGCACGCGTCCGACGGATCCGCCGTGGCGCGCGAGGATCCAGCCGAGCGGCACGAAGAGCCCGATGTTCAGCAGGAGGTCCGCACTGCTTCCATCGCCGCAAAGGACGCAAAGGATCGGTTCGCTGCCGGCCGCCGCCCAATCGACGGGCCAGAGGGTCGCGACCGCGATGACCAAGAGACATCCGAGGAGGGCCAGTCGTCCTCTGTTCGGCGGCGGGCGCTCAGTCGAGCGAGGAGCCGTTCGAGAGCCGTTGCGTGAGCGCAACACCAATGTGAAGAAGTGAGAGGGACTTGGATGCATCCTGGGCGCCTACGATATTTCGCGCGAACGACTTACGCCACTCGTTCGGGTGGTCGGCCGACGTGCGTGCTTCTTGCGATACACACTGTGATTCTCGTGGACGCCGTCCCGAGTGACTTTCCCCCCGAGGCGACGTGACCGACAAGGCCCCGACCTGGATTCTCGGCGTTTCTGCA
The DNA here is from genome assembly GCA_031396725.1 of Gemmatimonadaceae bacterium. Classification (GTDB taxonomy): domain Bacteria; phylum Gemmatimonadota; class Gemmatimonadetes; order Gemmatimonadales; family Gemmatimonadaceae; genus Pseudogemmatithrix. The sequence goes on from JANNLH010000145.1 coordinate 15,994, forward strand.
TTCTACCATGACAGCGCGGCGTGTCTCGTGCGCGATGGCGAGATCATCGCCGCCGGGTCCGAGGAGCGCTTCACGCGCAAGAAGGGCGATTCCGCGTTCCCGGCCAAGGCGGTCGAGTTCTGCCTGAAGCAGGGCGGGATCGGGGTGGACGACCTCGCCTTCGTGGGATTCTACGACAAGCCGTTGCTCAAGTTCGAGCGCATCCTCGAGACCTATCTCGGGATCGCGCCGAAGGGCTTCGGGTCGTTCCTGAAGGCCGGCCCGCTCTGGATCAAGGAGAAGATCTACCAGGACAAGATGCTCCGCGACGCCCTCGGCAAGTACGAGGGCGAGCTCTACTACGCGGAACATCACGAGTCGCACGCCGCCAGCGCCTTCTTCCCGTCGCCGTTCGAGGAGGCCGCGGTGCTCACGATGGATGGCGTCGGCGAGTGGGCGACGACGAGCATCGGCGTGGGCAAGGGCGCGGACCTGCAGATCATCAAGGAACTGCACTGGCCCGACTCGCTCGGTCTGCTCTACTCGGCCTTCACGTACTACACCGGCTTCAAGGTCAACTCGGGCGAGTACAAGGTGATGGGGCTCGCGCCCTATGGCCGGCCGACGTACGTGGACCTCATCTACAAGCACCTCATCGACCTCAAGGAAGACGGGTCGTTCACGCTGCACCAGAAGTACTTCAACTACCTCGGCGGGCTCACGATGACGAGCCCGGCGTTCGACGAGATCTTCGGCGGTCCGGCCCGTGTCTCGGAGACGAACCTGACGCAGCGCGAGATGGACCTCGCGCGCTCGGTACAGGACGTCTGCGAGGAGATCATGATGCGGATGGCGCGCACGGCGCACCGCGAGACGGGGCTCGACAACCTCTGCATGGCCGGCGGCGTGGCGCTCAACTGCGTCGGCAACGGCAAGATCCTGCGCAACGGTCCGTTCAAGAACGTCTGGATCCAGCCGGCCGCGGGTGACGCCGGCGGCGCGCTCGGCGTGGCCCAGCTCATCTGGCACCGCCACTGCGCCAAGCCGCGCACGGTCGTGCCGGGCAAGGACCAGATGAACGGCTCCTACCTCGGCCCCGAGTACAGCGATGCCGAGATCGAGAAGGCGCTCGACGCGGTCGGCGCGAAGTACGTGAAGCTGGCGCGCCCCGAGGTCACGACGACGGTGGCGACGCACCTGGCCAACGGCAAGATCATCGGCTGGATGAACGGGCGGATGGAGTTCGGGCCGCGTTCACTCGGGTGTCGCTCGATCCTCGGCGACCCGCGCAGCCCGAAGATGCAGGCCGACATGAACATCAAGATCAAGTTCCGCGAAGGGTTCCGTCCCTTCGCGCCGAGCGTCCTGCGCGAGCGGGTGAGCGACTACTTCGAGCTGAACACCGACTCGCCGTACATGCTGCTGGTCGCGCCGGTGAAGAAGGAGCGGCAGCTGCCGATGACCGAGGAGCAGAAGCAGCTCTGGGGTCTCGACCTGCTGAACATCCCGAAGTCGGACATCCCGGCGGTCACGCACATCGATTACTCGGCGCGCGTGCAGACGGTGACCAAGGACGTGAACCCGGACTATCACGCGCTGCTCTCGGAGTTCGAGCGGCAGACGGGGTGTGCGGTGCTGGTGAACACCTCGTTCAACGTGCGCGGCGAGCCGATCGTGATGACCCCGCTCGACGCCTACCGTTGCTTCATGCGCACTCACATCGACTGTCTCGTGGTCGGCCGCTACGTCCTGCTGAAGGCCGACCAGCCCGAGTGGAAGGAGGAGGGAGATTGGAGAACCGAGTTCCAGCTCGACTGACCCCGGCCGAAGGCCGGAAGTTCGCCTTCACCGTCGGCGCGGCGTTCCTCGTCCTGGGGGCGTTCGTCTGGTGGCGCGGGCATCTCACGCTGGCGAGCGTCTTCAGCGTGCTGGGCGGGACGCTCGGCGTGCTCGGCGTGGCGATCCCGGGCAAGCTGGGCCCGCTCAACGCGGCCTGGATGGGGCTCGCGCACCTGATCTCCAAGGTGACCACGCCGATCTTCATGGGCGTCGTGTACTTCGTGGTGGTCACCCCGATCGCGCTCTTGATGCGCGTGCTCGGCAAGAATCCGCTGCGGACACCGCAGGGCGTATCGACGTACTGGACGACGCGCGAGCCGGATGCGCGCCGCAGCGACCTGACGCGTCAGTTCTGAACAACGATCATTCAACGAGTCGACAGCAATGGCCAAGCGACGTGGGTTGGTGGGTGAGTTCTGGGACTTCCTGAAGGCCCGGAAGAAGTGGTGGCTCGCCCCGATCATCATCGTGATGGTGCTGGTGGGCGCGCTGCTGGTGTTCGCGCAGGGTTCGGCGCTCGCGCCGTTCATCTACACGATCTTCTAGGCCGACCGGTCCCAATGCGCGAGGCGCCCGTCGCGTCCGCCGGGGTCGGTGCGGCGGCGGAGGCCTCGCGCCCGCTCGCCGCGGGTCATCTCCCGCGGCTGGACGGGGTGCGGGGCATCGCCGTGCTCACGGTGATGATCCTGCATTTCACCGTGATGCGGCCGGACTCCCCGGCCGAGCACGCGGTGTTCCAGGCGACTCGGCTCGGTTGGGCGGGGGTCGATCTCTTCTTCGTCCTCTCGGGGTTCCTGATCACCGGGATCCTCGTGGACTCCCGGTCGGGCGGGCGCTACTTCAGCAGCTTCTACGCCCGCCGGGCGCTGCGGATCTTCCCGCTCTACTACGTATTCCTGCTCTTCGTGCTCTGGATCTGGCCGGCAATCAGCGGTGCCGCGCCCGAGCCGCTCGGGCCGAAGCTGGCGATGCTCGCGTATCTCGGCAACTTCGTGTTCGCGTTCGGGGGCTGGGAAGCGGTGCCGGGCCACACGACGCACCTCTGGTCGCTGGCGATCGAGGAGCAGTTCTACCTCGTGTGGCCGCTGATCGTCTGGCTCGTCAGCCGGGCCAGCCTGATGCGGCTCTGCATCGCGATGATCGTGGTGTCCTGGTTCGCCAGGGCCGGCATGCACCTCGCGTGGGAGAGTGGCATCCCGGGGTACGCGCTCCTGCCGGCGCGCATGGATGCGCTGGCGATGGGCGCGCTGCTGTCGCTCGTCGTACGCGAGGCGGGGTGGGTGGAGCGGCTGCGTCCGGTCCTGCCGCGGCTCGTCATCGCCGGCATCGTGCTGCTCGCCGCGTCGATGGCGATGGATCTCATGCTCTCGCCCGGCGAGGACGCGTTCAACCCGCTGGCGATGCACGTGCAGCTGCTCGCGTACCCGGCGGTCGACCTGCTCTCCGTCGCGATGGTGGGGTACGCGGTGCTGCCCGGCGACTCCGCGTACGGACGCGTGCTCCAGCATCGTGTGATGCGGGATCTCGGGAAGTACAGCTACGCGCTGTATCTCCTCCACATCCCGCTGCGGAACCTCGTCGTCAGCCGGATCTTCCCCGGCGGCGAGCTGCCGCGCATCGCCGGCTCGCAGCTCCCGATGCAGGCGCTCGTGCTCATCGGCGCCTCGGCACTCACGTTCCTCGTCGCGCTCGTCAGTTGGAACGCGTTCGAGAAGCACTTCCTGCGGCTGAAGGACCGCTTCGACTGGCGCTCGGCACCGGCGCCCCGTCCGGCGCCGCGCGCGGCGCCGGGGGCCTGATCCCCCGATGACGCCTGCGGACGGCGCTAACGACCGCTGTAGATCGATGCGTAGGCGCTGGCCATCGCGTCGAGCGAGAAGTGCGTGCGGACCCGCTCCCGTGCGCGGCCGCCGCGCGCCGCGGCCGCGCCTGGATCCTCGAGGGTCCGCCGGATCGCCGCCGCCCACACCTGCGGATCGCGCGACGCCACGAGGATGCCGGTGTCGGTCGGCCCGATGACGTCGGGGATGCCGCCGACCGCCGCCACCACCACCGGCACACCGGCGCCCATCGCCTCCAACAGGGCGATCGGCACCCCCTCGCGCAGCGAGGGGAACACGAACGCGTCCATCCGCGCGAGCCAGGGCGCGATGTCCGCCACTTCGCCGGCGAAGCGCACCCGATCCCCGATGCCGAGCGTCTCGGCGTGCGACGCGAGCGCCTCGCGCTCGGGTCCCCCGCCGACGAGCAAGAGCTCGAGCGGTGTCTCACGCGACGTGCGTCCGGCCGCGAGCAGCGCGAACGCGTCGAGCAGGGTGTCGAGTCCCTTGACCGGCACCAGTCGACCGATCCAGCCGAGCGTCACCGGCGCGCCGTCCACGGCGGCGCGCGTGGCCGGCGGCCGCAGCGCGATGCCGTTCGGCACGACCACGTCGGCGCGGTGGCGTCGCCGCAGCTCCTCGGAGACGGCGACGGACCGCGCACCCGCGATGCGCCCGAGGCGGTGGAGCATCCGCTCACGCAGCTCGAGCTTCAGCCGCGCGAGCCGCCCGGCCGGCGGTTCGAATCCGTGGACCGTCACCACGCAGCGCGCGCCGTACCGCCGCGCGAGCAGGAAGGAGAGGAGATTCTCCTTGTACCGGTGCGTGTGCACGACCTGCGGCCGCAGCCGAGCGAGCGCGTTCCCGACGTCGCCGAGCAGCGTGCGGAACCCGCGCGCGGCCTCGTCGACGACCAAGACCTCGATGCCGAGTTGGCGCGCCTCCCCCGCGAGGCGCCCATCGTTGAGCACGATCAGGGCCGGTGCCCACGCACCGGCGGCCTGCTGCGCCCGCAGCAGGCTCAGCACCACCGCTTCGAGCCCGCCCCAGACGTCGCCCGAGGCGATGTGGCAGACACGCGGCCGCATCATCGTCCTTCCCCCCGCCCGGATCCGCACCACATGCTGAGCTTCGTCGTTCCCGCGTACAACGAGGCGCCGTACATCGGTCGCTGCGTGGACGCGATCAAGCGCTTCACCCCCGCCGACGAGCCGTTCGAGATCATCGTCATCGACAACCGCTCGACCGACGGGACGGCGGGGATCGCAGAGCGCGCCGGCGCGCGCGTGCTGGCCTCGTCCGCGCGCACGATCGGCGCGGTGCGGAATGAGGGCGTGCGCGCCTCACGAGGGGACATCCTCGTCCTGCTGGACGGCGACTGCCTGCTGACGGAGGCCTGGGCACGCGGCATCGGCGCCGTGCTGCGCGAGGTGCGCGACACCCCGCTGCTGCTCGCAGGCTCGCATCCGGTGCCACCCTCGGAGGAGCGCGTGTTCCTCTGGCGGCACTGGTTCCGTCCGTTCTTCCAGCAGGACAGCTCGTCCCACATCGGCTCGGCCCACATGATCTGCCGTCGCGAGACGTTCGACCGCATCGGCGGCTTCGACGAGCAGCTGGTCACCGGCGAGGATTTCGACCTCTGTGCGCGGCTGCGGGCCGCCGGCGGGCGGGTCCACGCCAAGCTCCCGCTCCTCGTGGAGCACCACGGATTCCCGCGCACGCTCGGGGCGTTCATCCGCCGGGAGCGCTGGCACGGACGCGGTGATGTCTCCTCGGTGCGCGCCTTCGTCTCCTCACGCGTGGCGCTGCTCGGCGCCGCCTTCACGCTGCTGCTGGCGGGGGCGCTGGTGACGCTGCTGCTCGGGTGGTTCGTCATGGCGGGCGCGCTCGCCGCCAGTGCGCTCGCGATCCTGATCGCATCGAGTGTGGTGCGCTTCCGGCACGTGGGTCCCGTCGGGTTCGCGATCGCCACCGGTCTCTTCGGTGTGTACTTCACCGCGCGCACCCTCGCCCTCGTCGACGCGGCGCGCCGAGCGCGCTGAGGCGCGCCCGGCCCGGGGTCACGGTCAGAGCGGCTTCCCGGTCATCTCGCGTGGCACCGGCATCCCGAACATCCGCAGGATGGTGGGTGCCAGACGCAACAGCGAGACGCGTTCCGGGGTGGGGCGCGGCTTCACGCCCGGCTCGCGGATCCAGAGGATCCCATCCGGATGGTGCATCCCGCTCTTCAGGCTCTCCACCTGGTAGAACAGGCGGAAGAACGGGATCGACTTGTTGAGCGCCGTGTGTTCGAGCACCGCGTCGGGTGGGAGCTGCTCCCAGATCGAGCAGCCGGCGTAGACCGAGGGTCCGCCCTTGTGCATCACGTTCATCGCCGGGCGGCCGTTCACCTGCAGGGCGCGCAGCAACCGCGCCCCCTCGAGCGCGTTGGCCTCGGAGTCGAAGTGGATGTGGAACTCCTCGGACATCACAGGCGCCACGGTGAACTTCCCCGGAGCCCCGATGAACTCGAGCACGCGGTCGAAGACACGCGCCCGGTAGAAGGTCTTGCCGCCGATGTCCTCATACACGAGGCAGGGCTGCTGGCCGAGCGCCGACGAGAGGATCAGCGCGGCGCCGTCCGCGGTCGCCAGGTCGAGTGCCTCGCCGACGATCCGGTCCATCTCGCGATAGCCGAACAGCACCGCCCCGCCGAACTCCTTCCGGTGCTCCTCGGTCGGCTTGACGGTGAACGGCGTCGGGTCCATGTCGCGCCAATGCGCGTGCTGGAAGTGCGCCGTGCTGTTGATGAAGAAGGTCGAGAAGGCCGGCTTCAGGTCACGATAGAACCAGCGGAAGACATCCCACTGGAGCTTGTCGAGGATCGTGGCGCGGCGCCACTTGGCCTGGCGATTCACGCGCTCCATCATCAACTGCTTCGCGATCTCGACGGCCGTCTTCGGCCGGAGGCCATGCGTGACCATGAAGCGCAGGAACGCGGCGTAGTCCGACGCCGAGAGCGGCACCCGGTCGTTGGTGTACTCCTGGACGTTCTGGCGCACGAACCGGTAGAACGGCTCGAGACTCGACGGGATGGGCCGCGCCTCGGCGGCCCACGGATCCGGCAGGATGGCGCCGTTGATCGGCAGGTCCACGCGCTGGTTCATGCTGCCGCAGACCCAGACCGGGAGCCCGGCCGCGGAGATCAGGTCCCACAGGCACTTGTTCTCGAGCTTGTGGCCGTCCCCGAGGTGGAAGATGCCGTGCTGATCGTACGAGAGCCCCGAGTGGACCGTGACCCACTGGATCCAGGGTTCGAGGTTCGGCGCCGCCTCCTCCGCGTCGGAGATATAGACGCGCGACTCGTCGCGGAGCCGGCGGAAGTTCGGCAGCTCGCCCTCGGCCATGAAGCCCTCGATGAGGGCCGGGCTGAGTTCGTTGAATTCGAGCAGGATCACCCGCCGGTCGCGATCGACCTGCGGCGCGTCCGTGCGGGGAGCGTCCATCGAGACTGTTGTCGACACCGGAATCCCCTTGGGGACAGGATACGGAAAGTGGGAGAACCCCTGCACCGATGGGGCAAGAACTGCGCCATGGCGTACGCGCAACGGGAGTATAGGGCCGCCCGTGGGACCGCGCCACGCCGGCACACGTCGGAGCGCCCGCACCGGAGGGAACCCCGCTCCGGACCACGACTTGCAGTGGTGACGCCAGCCGCGGTGCCGGCCGGCATCGTCGCCGGCGTCGTCGCCGGGTGACGCGCCGTGGGCGCGACAGTCCTCAGTGCAGTGCAGTCCCCGAACGGCAGCCGATGAGGCCGCCGTTCTGATGACGCGTGGCCGGCCCCGGGCGTTTCGGCGGTGGCGTCGGCGTCGGCCCCTTCCACCATCCCGCACGGCATGACCTCCAGTCCCAACTCGATGCGCCGGCTCGGCCGGGCATCGGTGGTGTACGGCCTCGGCGCCGCCGTGGGCCGCGCCGCCTCGATCGTGATGCTGCCGATCTACACCCGGCTGCTCACGCCCGGGGACTACGGCATCCTGCAGATGCTCGACCTGACGATCGACGTGATCGCGCTCCTGCTCAGCGCGGGGGCGACCGCCGGCGTCATGCGCTTCTATTACAAGAGCGACTCGCCCGAGGAGCGGAAGTCGATCCTCGGCTCGGCGTTCCTGATGCTGACCGGCCTGAACACCATCGGCGGGCTGCTGATGGCGCTGCTCGCGCCGGCAATCATGACCCACCTGCTCGGTCCCACGGCGACGCCGACGATGGTCTACCTGTCGGCCGCGAACTTCGCGGTCGGCGCGATCTCCATCGTCCCGCTGCTCCTGCTCCAGATGCAGGAGCGCGCGATGCTGTTCACGATGCTCAACGTCGGCCGGCTGGTGGTCCAGCTGACGCTGAACGTCGTGCTGCTGGTCGTCTTCCGGATGGGTCCGCTCGGCATCCTCACGAGCAACCTGGTGGCCTCGAGCCTGATGGCGATCGTCACGAGCGTGCTCTTCGTCCGCGGCGCGGGCTTCCGCATCTCGTGGGAGGCGGTCCGGCGCCTGCAGGGCTTCGCGATCCCGTACCAGGTGACGATGGCCGGCGCGTTCATCCTGACGTTCGGCAACCGGTTCTTCATCAAGAAGTACTTCGGGATCGACCAGGTCGGGATCTACGGCCTCGCGTTCCAGTTCGGGTTCCTGCTCGCGAGCCTCACGTCGGCGCCGATCCTGCGCGCCTGGACGCCGCAACGGCACCAGTTCGCGAAGCTGCCGCGCGAGGAGCGCGACGTGCTCTACAACAACGGCATGATCTTCCTCTCGGCGGTCACGATCGCCGCGGCCGCGGGCATCGCGCTCTTCGTCGAGCCCGTGCTGATGATCATGTCCGACCCGGCATTCCGCGGGGCGGCCCTGGTGGTGCCGCTGGTCGTGCTCGCCTATGTGCTGCAGGCCTGGTCGGACTCGTTCATGTTCAACTTCGACGTCGGCGAACGGCCGACGTACATCACGATCGGCACCTGGATCTCGGTGGTGATCTCGTTGGGTCTCTTCGCGGTGCTCGTGCCGCGCTGGGGCGTGATGGGCGCGGCGGTCTCCACCGTGATCGCGTTCGCCGTCCGCCTCGCGATCTACTGGGCCTGGTCGACGCGCGTCTGGCCGGTGAGCCTGAACTGGCGGCCCCACGGATTCATGCTCCTGGCGGCCGCCGGTGCCTACCTGACGTACCGCGGCGTCGCGCCGGGCTCACTCGTCACGCACTTCGCCGTGGCGAGCGGATCCTACCTCGGTTTCCTGGCCCTGCTCGCGTGGGCCGCGCCGCCGGAGTCGCGTGCCCAGCTCGTCGGCCTTCTCGGCGGCACCGTCGCGCGTCTCCGGCGGATGCGCAGCGCCTGACGACTGCGACGACTGCCTGACGAGTGCCGGACGGTTCAGCGGAGCGGCGGCGCGAAGGGTCCGTCGGCTGCGATCGTGGCAACGGCGGTGATGGCGCGTCTCCGCGCCGCGCGATCCGCGCGGAGCTCGCGCCGCACGAGGACGAGCACCCCCGCGAGGAACGCGAAGAAGATGTACGCGGGCGGCGTGTAGGTATGCGAGAGGAAGTATGAGGTCAGCGCGAACGCGATGAACGACCCCGGCAGGAAGAGGCACGCCTCGCGGAGGAACCGGCGCTCCGCCGTGTCCGTGTCCCACGACTTCGGCAGCTTCCGCCGCAGGCGCCAGAGGCCGATCGTGCCGCCGTAGAGGAGCGCCAGCCAGGTCGTGAGGCCGATCACGCCGAGTTCCGCGCCCACCTGCACGTAGGTGTTGTGCGCGGCGATCCACTCCACCGCCTCGCCCTCCGCGAGCCGCCGCTGCGCGATCGGTGAGATCTCCCCCTCGGCCCGCGGGAAGTTGTTGATGCCGACGCCGAACAAGGGATAGCGCAGCATGTAGCCCACGCCGCGCTTCGCGATGCCGACGCGGCCGTACTCCGACGAGAGGTTGTAGTCCTCGGTGGGGGCGAAGATCGTCTGCATCTGCTTCCAGTAGCCGGCCGGGGCGGCGAGGACGAGGGCGCCGACGATCGCGACGCCCAGCGAGAGGCGCTTGACCACGCTCACGCGTCCGAGCGTGAAGAAGAGCACCGGGGCCAACGCGACGAGCCCCACCATTGCACCGCGCGAGCCGGTGAGCGCGATCGCCGCCGGGCTGCCGATCACGACGATGCCGGCGATGATGCGTCCCAGGCGACCCGAGTTGAAGAAGAGCAGGAGCCCGAGCGGGATCGCCATCAGGAAGATCATGCCGAGGTCGTTCGCGTCGAACATCGACTGGCCGCCCTCCATCCGTCCGAGCCCGCTGCTCGTGGGCTCGAGTTCCAGCACCGTCATGGCGAGGATCAGCAGCAGGCCGATCGCGATCACGTAGGACCACATCAGGAGCGAGAGATCCCGGGCATCGCGGATGGCCGCCACCGTCAGGAAGAAGACGAGCAGGACCTTGCTGTACCGGTCCAGGATGTAGAAGGCGGATCCGCCGAGCGAGAGGCCGAAGAACGCCGAGCCGACCGCGATCACGAACAGCAGGATGACGGCCTTTGCCGGCCAGGCATCCTTCAGGTTCGACCACCGCATCGCGCGCGGGTTCATCAGGGCGGCGAGGGTAGCGAGGCCGAGGAAGAGCAGGCTCGGCCGCATCGCGCGCAACGGTCCGAGGTACATGTGGATGGCGCTGATGCTGACGAGCGTGATCGCAAACAGGCTGATGCGGACCGCGTCGGCACTCTTGCCCCAGCCGCGGATGCGCGGGAGCCGCGACGTACCACGGCGGCGCCGCGCCCGCGGCGTGGCCGGGGGCGTGAACGCGGTCGTCGTGTCGGACGCGGGCATCACGGGGAGCGGGGTTCGTTGTCGGAGGACGGGTGCACGTGCTGCCGACGCGCCTGCGGCGGCCCTCGAAACCTACGCACGGCCCGTGCCATCGTGACATCGCCTCGCGGCCGCGCGACGTTCCCCCTATCCTTCGCGGGCGTCAGGCGTCCCTGTAACAAGCTCATCCGTCGGCCCTCCTTGCACACCCGCTCCCGCCACCGTCCGTGAAACCCCGTCGCTGGAAGACCCTCGCGGCCAACCTCGCGCTGCTGACCGTCGTGACCATGCTCACGCTCGCGGTCCTCGACGTCCTGTTGATCGCGACCGGGATGTTCCCGCCCAAGACCGATCCGGGCCACCCGCAAGTCGGCTGGCTGGCCGCTCCGGCCACCGGAGCGATGCGGGAGGAGCGCTGCTTCGACCCGACCGCCGGCAAGGCGATCGGCTTCATGCGGAACGAGGACGGGGTGCGCAGCCCGCGCTCGGTGGCCGAACTGCGCGGGCCGGGGACGCGGTTCGAGATCGTCGTCGGCGGCGATTCGCATACCGACCTCTGCGCGACGAATGCCGACACGCACATCGGCGCGACCGAACGGATCCTCACGGACTCGGGGGTGCCGACCGACGCGTACGCGTTCGGCTCCGGGAAGTACTCGCCGCTGCAGGCCTATCTCGCCGTGGCACCGCTGATCGAGGCGTATCGCCCCGACGCGCTCGTGCTCAACCTCTACACGGGGAACGACTTCTACGACATGCTGCGGCCCGACGACCGGCCGCACTTCGTCCCCGCCGACAGCGGCTACGCGATCGCTCCCCCCGTCTGGTACCAGAGCGACCCGCCGGAGATGAAGCGGCGCAGCCGCGTGCTCTACGCTTTCCGGCTGCTCGCCGACGCCACGGGTGTGCGCCGCGTCTGGGTGCGCGTGAAGTACCTGCGTGCGGTGGCCGCGGAGCAGGGAAAGGGCATCGGCACCGTCGTGCGCTACATGAACGACCTGCGCCGGGCGACGGTCCGCGGCGTCGGATATCCCCAGGCGTTCTCCGCGCAGATGCTCAACCAGCAGATCTTCTTCCATCGCTTCCCCGGCAGCCGCGAAGAGAGCGTACGGCGCGTCGACGCGCTGCTGCGCCTCATCCGCGAGCGGCACCCCGACCTCACGTTGATCCTGAGCCCGATCCCGTCGTACCAGCTCGTGCTGGGGGCCCCGAAGGACACGCTCCTCGCCGGCGCCGTCGCCCGACTTCCGATCACGTTCGAGGGAGGCGTGCGCGAGGAGGAGGAGCTCTATCGGTCGCTCGTCCCGCTGGCGGCGGCCCGCGGCTGGGTCTTCGTGGACAATCTCGACGCACTGCGGGCGCACCCCGACCCGCTCGCGCTCTACAATCATCGCGATTACCACCTCGAGCCGATCGCGAGCGGGATCATCGGACAGGACCAGGCGTCGGCCCTGCTCGCGATCGGCGCGCGATCAGCGCGGCGGTGAGATCCGGCGCATGATCTCGGGCAGGAGCCGTTCCGCGAGAAGCCGGTTCCCCTCAGGGGTCAGGTGCGCGTAATCGGTGAAGCTCTGCCCCCGCGAGGCCGCGAAGATCCCGGTCATGTCCACGTAGCCCGCGCCGAGCGGCGTCACGGTCTCGGCGATCCGGCGTGAGATGGGCGGCACGGCGCCGCGCATGAACTCCTCGTACCCGGGCGCCCAGGCCTCGAGGTTGAACTCGAACAGCTTGCGCTCGATCTCCGGCATGCGCCCGATGCGATCGCGCTCGATGGCGAGGATCGGCTGGAGCATGAAGATCGCCGGGATGCGCTCCGCCTGCAGGATCAGCGCGTTCCGCTCGATCATCTGCAGCGCGTTGCGCTCGAAGACCCACTGCACGTCCTGGACGGCCTTCGGAACGTCGATCGGCCGGGGCGGGGTGCGCCCCCGGAGCAGCGGCGCAACCTCGCGGGCCGCGCGTCCCACCACGTGGAAGAAGGCGCTCTTCCGGAAGAGCCACCACGAGTTCATGCGCAGGAGCGCGCCGACCGTCGGCGGGCCCATGATGACGTTCGACGCCTCGTCGTAGGCGTACGACGCGAACTGGTCGTGATTCCTGCTGTAGAAGAAATGATCGTTCCACCCGTCCAGGAAGAGCACCATGTCCGGGTCGTAGCGGAGCACGGTCTGATTCAGGTTGATCAGATGGTGGTGCGTCCAGATGCTCGGCACGGCCGCGTTGATCACCTCGACGCGGTCGGTGCCCCACGCCTGCTTGAGCAGCTGCTCCAGATAGGCGTCGATGGTCTCCGAGTTGTCGAGGACCTCGTATTGCTTCTGCAGATGGGGCCACATCCCGCCGAGGCCGTACGCGGTCGAGGCTCCCATCAGGAAGATGCGGATGGTGCCGTCGGGCTTCTCGCGGGCGACGTCGGTCGTCCGGCGGAACCCCTGCGCGTTGTGGTGCACGCCGCGGGTGTCGGTCCAGTTGCGCTGCAGCCCGATGTTCTTGTAGGGATCGAACTCGTACTGCAGGAACTCGCCCCCGGCGTAGCCGCGCGCGGCCCGAAGATAGATGTTCGCGCCGATCTCGAGGATCGCCGCGAACACCGTCAGGAGGACCAGGGAGAACAACACCACCTTCCAGCGCGGGAGGCGGTGCGGGGCGGCCGGCGCGTCGTCGGTCATCGGGTCGGGCAGGGAGCTGGTGTGGTCAGGACGCGCCGGGCCGGGGTGACACTACTGACCGATCCAGCCCGCGGTGCTGAGGGCGACTCGCGCGTGGTACCAATAGCCGCCGGTGTTGCCGCTCCCGGCCGGGCCCTCGTTCCCGAGCCCGAAGTTCCGCGCGAGTGTCGGAACTACCCCGAACGTCGCGCCGGTGGCGTAATGCGCGGCGAGCGAGCGGCCGCCGTTGGAATCCCGGTAGTCGTCGGCATCGGCGATCAGCGTTCCGGCCATGTTGTAGACGCGCGGCCAGAGTCGGTACGTCGACGCGGTCACGTGCTCCATGTGCCACTCGTAGCGGTACCAGACGCCGTGCGAGAGGCTGGTCGGCAGTTCCCAGTACGAGTACGGCCATCCCGCGAACTGCAGGCTCGGATCCTTGTAGGTGCGCAGGAAGAGCCGGAGGCCGCTCGCGCTGCCGGCGCGGTTCCAGATCGCGACCTGAATGTCGCCCACCGGGAAGTAGGTGGCGACGTGATTGTGCGTCGTCCCCGTCTCGTCGTTCCGGAAGTAGAAGCGGCCCCAGTGCGTCGTGGACGCCGGCACCGCATTGACCTTCTCAAGCAGACCGCAGGTCGACTCCCCCATCTGGCGTAGCCGGAGCACGTTGGGTGTCAGGGTCCAGCCCACCGGGCCGCCCGCGACCACCGAGAGCGTCTGCGAGGCGCTGCCGCAGTAGACGTCATCCCACTTCCCGCCGTCCGTCAGCGCCGAGAGCGCCGTGCCGGTCGCCGAACCCCAGTCCGACGAGAAGGTGACGCCCGCGGTGGGCGGCGGCGGCGGCGGTGGCGGCGTGCCGGCGATGACGTTCACGTTCACCGACGCCACGTTGTTCGTGAGCAGCGAGTCGTTCTGCTCCGTGCTGAGCACGCCCGCACGGAACTGGAGCGCGGAGCCGACCGTCCCGCTCGCGACGGCGAGCGTCAGCGTCATCGTCGCCTCCGTGTCCTCCGCGAGCGTCGGGATCGTCCAGCGCCGCGTGCCTGACGAGTACGCGCCATCCGTCACAGCGTGGGCGACGTAGTTCATGCCGCTCTGGGCCGTGTCACCCACGAGGACTCCGCTCGCCGCGATGGGACCGTTGTTCCGCACCCGAAGGGTGACCACCACTTGCGCGCCGATGGCCGCGTTCGCGGGATTCACGGTCGTGGTGATGGAGAGGTCCGTATGCGGGGCATCGTCCGGCGGTGCGAGCGATTCGATCTCGTCGCAGGCGGTGCCGGAGAACGCGGTGGCCAGCAGGACCGGCAGGATCAGGCGCGCAAGCGCGCGCGACCCCGGCAGCCGGTGGAAACTCGTGGAGAATGCGGACATCGGAAACTACCTCCCTCTTGGGAACCCGTCGTCACGACCTTCTGGTCGCCGCGCCGGGGAGCAAAGATTATACTGCCGAGATTGCCTTGACCGATACGGGAGAATCGACCCCGGGCTCAGGGTGTTCCCGTTCCGTGACGAGGCCCTGCTTCACTACGTCACCCTGGGTGTCACGGATTGATACAGTCCGCCCGTCCCAGCGTTCGCGTCGGCTCTCAACACCCCTCCGGGATCCGCATGTCCGTCATGAATGACGCGGTCTACGGCGCCCTGCGACACTTGGGGTTCAATCGCCTGCTTCGCTACCGCCGGACGGGCGCGGTAGTGCTCTGCTACCACAACGTCATCGCCCACGCGACCGGTCAGGGCGATCCCGGGCTGCATCTCGCATCCGACGCCTTTCGCTCGCAGATGCGCTGGCTCGCGAGCCGCTTCGACGTGGTCCCGCTCAGAACCCTCATCGACCGCGCTCGGCGGGCGCACAGTCTGCGGGGGGTGGCGACCGTCACGTTCGATGACGGTTACCGTGGCGTGCGCGACCACGCCCTTCCCATCCTGCAAGAGCTTGGCCTGCCCGCGACGATCTTCGTGACCGTCGACGGCTCGGCGACCGGGCGCCCGTTCTGGTGGGATCACCCGGCGTTCGCCGCGACGGTCGCATCCGATGTGGATGAGCGCTCGCGCCTGCTGGAGGCGGAACGCGGCGACCGCGACGCGATCCTGGCCGCGCGCGGGCTCCGGGACGCGGCCTTGCCCTCAGACTTCTTGCCGATGTCTTGGGCGGACCTGCGGCGACTTGGGACCGGGGTGTCCATCGGCGCGCACTCGGTCACCCACCGGAACATGACCCGCCTCGACGATGCCGCGCTCGCCCGGGAGCTCACCGATTCGGCCGCCACAATCGAGCGCGAGCTTGGCACGCGACCGACCGAGTTCGCCTATCCCTATGGTCGGTGGGACTCGCGCGTTCGTGCGGCCACAGAGCGCGCCGGCTACTCCGCTGCGGTGACGCTCGGCGAGTTCGACGTGCACGCCGACAGCGACCCATTCGGGATCCCGCGGATCAACATCCCGGCCTCGCTGGGGCACTCGGCGTTTGAAGCTTGGACCTCAGGTCTGTCGGACCTTCGCGCGCGGCGCGGTGCGCGCTCAGAGTGCGCGGTGGGCTGACCGGCCGGACCGCCTAGGACACGGGGGAACGGCGAAAAGTGTGTCCCGCACGCGACAGGTTGTGGTGCCGATACTTCATATAACGCACGCGCCGGCAGTCATAAGTACTTCTGCGATAATGGCTTAACATCATCCATCGACTGGTACGCATCTTACATTGTGATACGCTGAACATGCCGCCCATTCCCGGTGCGGGCTCCCCTTCCACACCCTCGAACTCAGGTATCCCGATGCGTAACTCCACCAGACTGGCGATGCTCGCCGCGATCGGCTTTTCGATCGCCGCCTGTGCCGACGAGGCGAGCGTCTCCGGCCTCCGCACCGCGGATCAGACCGCGAACAACGGCGAGCAGCCCCCGTCCGTCGTGACGCTCTGCAAGATCGGGCCGGCCGGCTCGAGCGGCAACTTCTCCGTCTCCGCCACCGGCGGTACGCTGCTCATGGGCAGCTCGTTCACCCTCGCGGCGACCGCGCTCGACGACCCGTCCGGCTGCGTCGAGGTCTGGCGCTCGGTCGAGCCGCAGCCGAGTCCGGATGTGGTGCACACGGTCACCGTGACCGAGACCGCGCCGTCCTCCGGCACCGTGCTCGAGAAGATCGTGACCATCAGCATGCTGGGCGGCGAGGCCGAGTACTTCCCGCCGACCAACTCGGCCTCCGTGCCCGTGAACTATGCCAACGGCGCGATCTTCTTCTTCAAGAACACGGAAGCGCCAGACATCGGCGGCGACGGCTGCACCCCCGGCTACTGGAAGGTCAAGCAGCACTGGGACTCGTACCCGTCGCCGTACCTTCCGACCACGCGCTTCGGCACCGTCTTCGCCAACGTCTTCGGCAGCAAGACCTTCGTGCAGGTGATGTCGACCGGTGGTGGTGGCATCATCGCCCTCGGCCGTCACACGGTCGCGGCGCTCCTCAACGCGCAGAACGGCTCGGTCGATTACGGGCTCACGCCGGCCCAGGTGATCTCGATGTTCAACACCGCCGTCGCCTCGGGCGATTACGAGCGGACGAAGAACGAACTCGCCCTCCTCAATGAGCGCGGCTGCCCGCTGAACTGAGCGGCAGAGCCCCGTACTGAGCGATCGGGGGGTCCGGCTTCGGCCGGGCCCCCCGATCGCCGTTCCGGGCGTCGGAGCGGCGTTGGAGAGCTGCGCCCCCGCGATTGCGGGAACCCCTCCCGGCTCGTCCTTCTGCCGAGGGACGGTCGGAGCGCGCGCGACGCCCTGTGAGTGTGACGCCGGGCACAGGATCCCCGCGATTAAATTCCGCCCACGCGACGCGCTCGCTTAGGCGGTCGCATCGTTGTTCGGACGGAAAATCGGGGCGCCGGGCAGGTATGGGTCTTGCTCCTTCTCAGTCCGGTTCCACCCGACGTGCCAACACCCCCCAAGCCCCACCCCGCGTCAGCGATGACCATCTCCGTTCCCAGCGGCAGCCTCTCCCCGATGCAGATGGACCTGCTGCTCCTGTCGCTCCTCGGTGGGCGTCCGGGTGATGCGTGCCAACAGGTGGTCTTCACGCTGCGCGATGCGCTCTCCGAGTCGGCCTTCCACGAGGCCTGGAAGCGACTGGCCGCGGCGGAGCCGGCGCTGCGCGTGGTCTTCCGCGCGAACGGGGAGTCGGCCCACGAGAGCGACGTGGTGGATGAGGCCGAGCCTGTCGTCGCCGTGCGCGCGCTGCAGGAGTCCACGGAGGCGGCACTCGACGCGGCGATCGCGGCGGCGCGTGCCGAGGAGGCGGGGATCGCATTCCGCGCCGACCGGGCGCCGCTCTGGCGCGTCGTGGCGTTCCGTGGAGCGCCCGCCGGAACGCCGGTGCTCCTCACGATCCACGGCGCCCTGCTCGACGAGCGCTCGCGCCTCCGGGTGATCGAGCGATTCGCCGCCGAGTATGCCGCCGTGCGGGAAGGGCGGGAGACGAACGCGATCGCCCCAGGGCGCGCGTTCGCGCCGCGTGCCGAGGTCGCCGATCCGGCCGCAGCGGAGTCGTTCTGGCGCCGCCGGCTGAGCGACGCCGCGCCGACGCGGGTCTGGCCCGCGCGCGACGAGGCCCGACTCGGCGGCGGGGATCGCGAGTCGCGGCATCTGCTGCTCACGCCCGATGAGGCCGCCGGCGTGGACCGTCTCGCGGCCCTCGCGGGCGTCCCGGCCGACGTCGTGATCGAGGGCGCGTGGGCGCTCGTGCTGAGCCGGGCCGCCGGCAGCGATTCGACCTGCTTCGGCGTCCGCCGGCCCGATGGCGAGGCCTGGACGCCCGCCGATGAGGACGCCCTCGGCGTGTTCGACCGCGTGACAGCGTCGGTGACCACCGTGCCGGCCGACGCCACGGCGCGCGAGTGGCTCGCCTCGATCGGCCGCGCGGCCGGCGAAGCGTGGGTGCACAGCGACGTGCAGGTGGCGCAGGTCGCGCAGTGGGGAGGTGTGCGCCGGCAGGGGCGCCCGTTCGACATCCTGATCGAGCTCGACCTCGACGTGACCGAAGGACGTCGGCGTCAGCGGCTCGTCGAGGAGTGCGGGCTGCGTCTCGAGAGCGCCAGCGAGCCGAGCGGCGTGCCGCTGGCGCTCGTCGCGCGGCGCGCCGCCGGCATCAGCTGCCGCCTCGACTTCGACCGCGAGCGCCTCACGCCGGAGCTCGCGACCGGGTTGCTGAGCGCGCTCCGGCACGTGGTGGCCGCCATGGTCGCGGATCCCGCGCGCCGGCTCCGTGAGATCGGCCTGGCCGCGCCCGCTCCGCTCGCGCCTTCCGGCGCGAGCGCGGTGCCGGCGTGGACCGGCGGCGTTGCGGCGCTCCTCGCCGCGCGTGCTGAGGAGGATGCGCACGAGGTCGCGGTAGTCGCCGGGGAGGAGTCGCTCTCGCGCGGGGAGCTCGAGGCGCGCGCCGGCCTCGTGAGCGGCGCGCTGCGCGCCGCCGGCGTCGGGCGCGGCGACATCGTCGGGCTCTATCTCGAGCGCGGCCCCGCCGTCGCGGTCGCGGTGCTCGGCATCCTCCGCGCGGGCGCGGCCTGGCTGCCGCTCGATCCGGCCTACCCGCGCGCCCGCATGGTGGACGTCCTGCGCGACGCTGGCGCGAAGCTGCTGCTCACCGAGCGCCATCACGCCGGCGACCTCGCCGAGGCGGGGGTGCGCGAGCTGCTCCTCGAGGACAGCGCGGCGGCCACGCCGGCCGAGGCGCTCGCGATGGAGCCGACCGACGCCGCCTACCTGATCTACACATCAGGCTCGACCGGCAAGCCCAAGGGCGTGGTGATCACGCACGGCAACCTGGTGCATTACGCGGGCGCGATCGCCGATGCGGTCGGGCTCACCGCGCACGACCGCGTGCTGCACACGGCGTCGATGGCCTTCTCGTCCTCTGTGCGCCAGCTCGTCGCGCCGCTGGCGGCGGGCGCGGCGGTGGTGTTCGCGCGCCGCGCCGAGATCGCCGATCCGCGCGAGCTCCTCCGGCTTGCGCTCGGGCAGCGGATCACGGTCATGGACCTCGTCCCCACCTACTGGGCCCGCGTCGCCGATGCGCTTGAGGCGGAGCCGGCGCTCGTGCCGCCAACGCTGCGACTCGCGCTCTCCGCCAGCGAACCGCTGCCGGTGGCGACGGTGACGCGGCTCCGCGGCCTGCTCCCGGCGACGTGCCGGTCGGTCAACATGTACGGCCAGACCGAGACCACCGGCATCGTCGCCACGTTCGAGGTGCCGCGCGACCTTCCGGTCGAGGACGCGGTGATGCCGATCGGCCGGCCGATCGCCGGCACGCGGCTCCACGTGCTCGACCCGCTCGGACACCCGCTCCCCGCGGGCCTCACCGGCGAGATCTGGGTGGCGGGCGCCGGCGTCGGCGCCGGCTATCGCGGGAACCCCGCGCTCACCGCCGAGCGCTTCGTCGCGGACCGATTCGGCGGTGCCGGCCGGATGTATGCGACCGGCGACCTCGGGAGCCTCCGCGCCGATGGCGTCCTGCGATTCGCCGGCCGACGCGACAATCAGGTGAAGGTGCGCGGGCATCGCGTGGAGGTCGAGGAGGTCGAGGCGATCCTCGCGCGGCACGCCGGCGTCTCCGCCGCAGCGGTGCAGGCACGCCCCGACGGGGCCGGCGATGCGCGGCTGGTCGCATTCGTCGTGACGAAGGGTGAGCCGGTGCAGCCGCGCGAGCTGCGGGACCACCTCGCGCACGCGTTGCCGGACTACATGGTGCCGGCGGCGTTCCAGGCGCTCGACACCCTTCCGCGCACGCCGAACGGCAAGCTCGACCGCACCGCGCTCGAGCGCATCCCCGTGCACTTCGGCGCGCTCGAGACCGCGTATCAGGCGCCACGCAACGAGGTCGAGGCGACGCTCGCCTCGATCTTCAGCGAGGTGCTCGACCTGCCGCGGGTCGGCATCGCGGACCATTTCTTCGAGGTCGGCGGCCACTCGCTGATGGCCATCCGCGTACTGGCGCGCGTCCGTGCGCGCTTCGGTACGGACCTGCCGCTCAAGACGCTCTTCGAGCGCCCGACGGTGGGCGCGCTCGCCGAGCTGCTGGGCGCCGGACGCACCGGCCCGACCACTGACAGCGTGCTCGCCCCGCTGCCCAAGGGCGCGGTGGCGCCGCTCTCGTTCGCGCAGGAGCGGCTCTGGGTGCTCAACCAGATCGAGCCCGACAGCGCCGCGTACAACCTCATCGCGACCTTCCGGCTGCGCGGCAAGCTCGAGCGGATCGCGCTCGAGGCGGCGTTGACCGAGATCTCGCGGCGCCACGGGGCGCTGCGCACCGTGTTCACCAACGCGGACGGCGTGGCGCAGGCTGTCGTGCGTGACGCGCACGCGTTCCCGCTGGCCGTGGAGGACGTGACGGCGCCGGGACCCCGCGACGAGGCGCTGCGGCATCGCGCCGCGGAGCTGGCGGCGGTGCCGTTCGACCTGGCCGAGGGCCCGCTCTTCCGCGGCACGCTGCTGCGCGCGGACGAGAGCGACCACCTGCTGGTGCTCGTGATGCACCACATCGTCTCCGACGGGTGGTCGCGTGGCGTGCTCTATCGCGAGCTCGGACTTCTCTACGAGGCGTTCGCGGGCGGCCAGCACTCTCCGCTCGACGAACTCCCGATCCAGTACGGCGACTACGCCGCCTGGCAGCGCGCGTCACTGCAGGAGTCGGTGCTCGAGCAGCAGATGGCGTACTGGATGCGGCAACTCGCGGCCCCGCTGCCGACGCTGGACCTGCCGACCGACCGTCCGCGTCCGCCGTTGCAGACCTTCAAGGGCGCGACGCACAGCTTCCGGATCCCGCCGCGGCTCGCCGAGCGGCTGCGCGACCTCGGCTCCGCCGAGGACGCGACGCCGTTCATGGTGCTGCTCGCCGCGTTCCATACCTTGCTCAGCCGGTACTCCGGCCAGCAGGACATCGTCGTCGGGTCGCCGAGCGCGGGCCGCACGCGCATCGAGACCGAGGGGCTGATCGGCTTCTTCGTCAACACGCTCGCGCTGCGCGGCGACCTCTCGGGGAATCCGAGCTTCCGCACGCTGCTGCAGCGCACGCGCTCGATGGCGCTCGACGCCTTCCAATACCAGGACCTCCCGTTCGAGCGGTTGGTGGAGGGCCTGCACCTGCCGCGCGACCTCAGTCGCTCGCCGCTCTTCCAGGTGCTGTTCATCCTGCAGAACACGCCGGTGCATCCGCTCACGCTCTCCGGGCTCACGCTCGAGCAGGTGGACGTGGATGCCGGCGCCGCGAAGTTCGACCTGACGCTCTCGCTCGTTGCGGGGGACGGCGGTTACACCGGACACCTCGAGTACAACACCGACCTCTTCGACGCCGCGACCATCGAGCGGCTGGGCGGGCACTACCTGCGCGTGCTCGAATCCGCGGTCGCGGCCCCCGAGCGTCCGGTCGGACGCCTCACGCTGCTCCCCGCGGCCGAGCGCACGGAACTGCTCGAGACCTGGAACGATACCGTGACCGCGGTGCCGTCCGACGACACGATCGCGGACCAGTTCGAGGCGCAGGTGCGCGCGACCCCCGACGCGCGCGCCGCGAGCTTCGAGGCGGACACGCTCACCTACGCCGAGCTCAACGCGCGGGCCAACCGGCTGGCGCGGCACCTGCGGCAGCTCGGCGTGGGCCCCGACGTCCTCGTCGGCATCTACATGGAGCGCTCGCTCGAGATGCTGGTGGCGATGCTCGCGACGCTGAAGGCCGGCGGCGCGTACCTGCCGCTCGACCCGGCGTATCCCGCCGACCGCATCGCGTTCATGCTCGAGGACAGCGGCGCGCCGGTGGTGCTGGCCCAGTCGCGGCTCGCGCTGCGTCTCCCGACCTCGGCCCGGACGGTCGTGCGCGTGGACGCCGAAGAGGCCCGTCTCGCCGCGCTCGACGCCGAGGACCTCGACGGCGGGGCGCGGCCGCAGGACCTCGCCTACGTGATCTACACCTCGGGCTCGACCGGGCGCCCCAAGGGCGTGATGATCGAACACCGCAACGTCGTCAACTTCTTCGCCGGGATGGACGATCGCATCGGCGCCGACGCGGCGGGTACACCGGGCACCTGGCTCGCGGTCACGAGCATCTCGTTCGACATCTCGGTGCTCGAGCTCTTCTGGACCCTCACGCGCGGATTCCACGTGGTCGTGCAGGGCGATCCCGAGCGCGTGCGCGAGCAGCAGGGGACGCCGCGCTCGGACCGGAAGGTCGGGTTCAGCCTCTTCTACTTCGCCAACGACGCCGGTGAGAATCCGGAGAACAAGTACAAGGTGCTGCTCGACGGCGCGCGCTTCGCCGATACCAACGGCTTCGAGGCGATCTGGGTCCCGGAGCGCCACTTCCACGCCTTCGGCGGGCTCTATCCGAGCCCGGCCGTCGTGGCCGCGGCGATCTCGTCGATCACGACCAACCTGAAGATCCGCACTGGCAGCGTCGTGCTTCCGCTGCACAGCCCGGTGCGCGTCGCCGAGGACTGGGCGGTGGTGGACAACCTCTCCAACGGGCGCGTGGCGCTCGGGTTCGCGTCCGGCTGGCACGACCGCGACTTCGTCTTCGCCCCGCAGAATTACGCCGACCGCCGCAAGGTGATGGCGGACTACATCGACATCGTGCGGCGCCTCTGGCGCGGCGAGTCGGTGAAGATGCCGGGTGGCTCGGGCAAGGAGGTCGAGATCACGACGCTCCCGCGCCCGATCCAGCCCGAGCTGCAGGTCTGGGTGACCGCCGCCGGCACGCCGGAGACCTATGAGAACGCCGGCAAGATGGGCGCGAACGTCCTCACGCACCTCCTCGGCCAGTCGCCGGAGACGCTGCGCGAGAAGATCGCGATCTACCGTTCCGCTCGAAAGAAGGCCGGCCACTCCGGTCCGGGGCACGTCTCCCTCATGATGCACACCTACCTCCACGAGGACATGGAGGAGGTGAAGCGCGCGGTCTGGCACCCGTTCCGCGAGTACCTGCGCACCGCGGTCGATCTCATCAAGGGGCTCGCGGAGGGGCGCGGTCAGGACATGCGCTCGGCCGAGTTCACGAAGGACGACATGGAGGCGCTGCTCGACCACGCTTTCCATCGCTACTTCGACACGAGCGCGCTGATGGGCACGCCCCAGAGCACGTTCGAGATGGTCGAGCGGCTCAAGGGGATGGATATCGACGAGGTCTGCTGCCTGATCGACTTCGGCGTGCCGACCCCGATGGTGATGAAGAGTCTCGACCACCTGGCCGAGCTGCGCCGGCGCTCCGACGAGAGCTCGGCGTCGGCGGCCGCGGACTACGACATCCCGGCGCAGCTGGACCGTTGGCAGGTCACGCACTTCCAGTGCACCCCGTCGATGGCGGGGATGCTGATGGCGCAGCCCGAGGTGCGGCCGGCGATCGCCGGACTCCGTTGCCTGATGGTCGGCGGCGAGGCCTTCCCGCCGGCGCTGGCGCAGGATCTCTCCAGGCTCGTCGCGGGCCGGGTGGAGAACATGTACGGGCCGACCGAGACGACGATCTGGTCGGCGACGCACCAGGTCGACGGTGCGGCCGGGAGCGTCCCGCTCGGCACGCCGATCGCCAATACGCGCGTCTACGTCGTGGACCGCAACCTCGAGCCGGTGCCGGTCGGCATCTCGGGCGAGCTGCTGATCGGCGGCAAGGGTGTGGTGCGCGGCTACCTGAACCGGCCGGAGCTGACGGCGGAGCGCTTCATCGCCGATCCGTTCGTCACCGGCGAGCGCGTCTACCGCACCGGCGACCTCGTGCGCTGGCGTGCCGACGGTCGACTCGAGTTCCTCGGCCGCCTCGACCATCAGGTGAAGATCCGCGGGCATCGCATCGAGCTGGGCGAGATCGAGGCGATCCTCGACCAGCATCCGTCGGTGCGCGAGGCGGTGGTGGTCGCGCGCGAGGACGTGCCGGGGGACAAGCGCATCGTCGCGTACGTCGTCGCCAAGGGGAGCGGCGCGCCGCCCGATCCGACGATCCTGCGCCTCGCGGTCGGCGAGCGCCTGCCGGATTACATGGTGCCGGCGCACGTCGTCGTGCTGGAGCGCTTGCCGCGCACGCCGAATCTCAAGGTGGACCGCAACGCGCTGCCGGCGCCGGACCAGCTGGCCGCGTCCGCGGCGAGCGTCTACGTGCAGCCGGGCAGCGAGCTCGAGGCGAAGATCGCCGAGATCTGGCAGGACGTGCTGCGTGTGGCGCAGGTGGGCGTGAATGACAACTTCTTCGACATCGGCGGCCACTCGCTGCTGACCGTGAAGGTCCACTCGCGCTTGCGCGGTGCGATCGACCGGCCGGTGTCGATCACCGACCTCTTCCGTTTCCCGACCATCCGCACGCTCGCCGAGCATCTCGGCGGCGGCGGCGCGGCGGCGGCGACGGCTGCGGTCTCCGAACAGGCGCAGGCGCGCGCGGGTGCGCGCCGCGAGGCGATGCAGCGCCGGCGTCCGCGCCGGCCTGGCGCCAACAACGAATGACCGGGATGTCCCAACATGAGTGAGCAGGTGTCGCTGCCGTCCGGCTCCGCCGAGACCGATATCGCCATCGTCGGCCTCGCGGGCCGATTCCCCGGCGCGCGGAACGTCGAGGAGTTCTGGACGAACATCCGCAACGGTGTCGAGAGCGCGACCTGGCTCACCGACGAGCAGCTGCGCGCGGCCGGCGTGTCCGAGGAGCTGCTCACCGACCCGAACTACGTGCGGGCGGCCTATCCGCTGCCGGAGATGGACGCGTTCGACGCGAAGTTCTTCGGGTTCGCGCCGAGCGAGGCCGCGGTGATGGACCCGCAGCAGCGCCATTTCCTTGAGCTCGCCTGGACCGCGATGGAGCACTCCGGGCACGCCCCGGAGCGGTTCGAGGGTTCGGTCGGCGTCTTTGCCGGCTGTGGCGCGAGCCTGTACCTGATGTTCAACCTGCTCACCAACCCCGAGCTGGTCGAGAACGTCGGATTCTTCCTGCTGCGGCACACCGGGAACGACAAGGACTTCCTCGCCACGCGCGCGTCGTACCTGATGAACCTGCGCGGCCCGAGCGTGAACGTGCAGACGGCCTGCTCGACCTCACTGGTCGCGATCCACATGGCGGCGCAGAGCCTGCTGAACCACGAGTGCGACCTCGCGCTCGCGGGTGGCAGCACCGTCAAGCAGCCGCATGACGTGGGCTATCTGTACAAGGAAGGCGAGATCATGGCGCCGGACGGTCACTGCCGCGCGTTCGACGCGAAGGCGGAGGGCACGGTGTTCGGCAGCGGGACGGGCGTGGTGGTGTTGCGGCGCCTCGTCGACGCGATCCGCGACGGCGACACGATCCACGCGGTGATCAAGGGCTCGGCGATCAACAACGACGGCGCGCAGAAGGTCGGCTTCCTTGCGCCGAGTGTCGACGGCCAGGCGCAGGCAGTGGCCGAGGCGCTGGGTATCGCCGGCGTCGAGCCCGAGTCGGTGCAGTACATCGAATGTCATGGCACCGCGACACCGGTCGGCGATCCGATCGAGATCGCGGGGCTGACGCAGGCGTATCAGGCGGCCGGCGCCGAGCGCACCGGCTTCTGCGCCATCGGCACGCTCAAGTCCAACGTGGGCCACCTCGACACCGCTGCCGGTGTCGCGGGAGTGATCAAGACCGTCGAGGCGCTCAAGCATCACGAGATCCCACCGTCGCTCCACTACACGGAGCCGAACCCGGCGATCGACTTCGCGAACAGCCCGTTCTACGTGAACGCCGAACTGCGGAAGTGGACGACCGACGGCGGTCCCCGCCGCGCGGGCGTCAGCGCGCTCGGCGCCGGCGGTACCAATGCGCACGTCATCCTCGAGGAGGCGCCGATGCTGCCGCCCTCGGGGCCGTCGCGCGACTGGCAGCTCTTCGTGCTCTCGGCCAAGACGCCGGCCGCGCTCGACGCGCAGTCGGCGAATCTCTCCGCGTTCCTCGGCGGCACCGCTGTGCCGGCGGCCGATGTCGCGTTCACGCTGGCCGACGGACGCCAGGCGTTCGCGCACCGTCGCTTCGCCGTGGCCCGCAACGCGGCGCAGGCGGCCGCAATGCTCGGCGCGAACGATCCCAAGCAGGTGCCGTCCGCCAAGGCGCCCGACCGCAAGCGCGCGCTCGCGTTCATGTTCGCCGGTGGCGGTGCGCAGCACCCGGGCATGGGCGCCGACCTCTACGGGACCGAGGCGGTGTACCGCGCTGCGGTCGACGAATGCATCGCGATCCTGCAGCCCAAGCTCGACTGGGACCTGAAGCGCCTCCTGCTCGCCGCACCGGCGGAGCGCGAGGGATTGATGGCCGAGCTCGAGCGCCCCTCGCGCTCGCTGCCCTGTCTCTTCATCACGCAGTATGCGATGGCGAAGCTCCTCCAGTCGTGGGGGCTCGAGCCGAGCGCGATGATCGGTCACAGCATGGGCGAGTACACCGCCGCGCATCTCTCCGGGGTCTTCTCGCTCGCCGACGGACTCGCGCTCGTCACGTTGCGCGGCCAGCTCTTCGAGAAGGTGCCGCCGGGCGGGATGCTGAGCGTGCCGATGAGCGCCGAGGACCTGGCCAAGCGCCTGCCGAAGGAGCTCTCGATCGCGGCCATCAATGCGCCGGAGCTCTGCGTGGCATCCGGTCCGGTGGACGCGCTCGACCGGCTCGAGCAGGAGCTCGCGGCCGACGAGATCGACGGCCGCCGCGTGCGCATCAACATCGCGGCGCATTCGTCGATGCTGGAGCCGATCCTCAAGGAATTCGGCGAGTTCTTCCGGCGCATCACCCTCGCGCCGCCGACGCGGCCTTTCATCTCGAACGTGACCGGCACCTGGATCAAGCCCGAGGAGGCGACTTCCGCGGACTACTGGGTGCGCCACCTCCGCAACACGGTGCGCTTCGCTGACGGCGTCGGCGTGCTCCTCGAGGACGAGGGGCGCCTCATGGTCGAGGTCGGCCCCGGGCGCGTGCTGACGACGCTCGCGGGCCTGCACTCCGCCCGCAAGGCGGACCAGGTGACCGTGAGCTCGATGCGGCATCCGGACGAGGAGGTCTCGGACGTCGCGCACGCGCTCGGCATGCTGGGCCGGCTCTGGATGCACGGCGTGTCGGTCGACTGGTCGATGGTCTGGGGAGGAGAGAACCGCCGCCGCGTGCCGCTTCCGACCTATCCGTTCGAGCATCAGTCCTACTACATCAAGCCCGGCAAGGCGGTCGCTCCCGCGGCGAGCCTCGCCCGCAAGGCGGACATCGGCGAGTGGTTCCACGCGCCGACCTGGACGCGCTCGGCGCTCGCAGCTCCTGCGGCTCCGGGCGCGGATGCACGCTGGCTCGTACTCTCGGACGACCGCGGCCCCGGCCGCGCGCTGGCCACGAGACTCGCCGCGCACGGCCAGGTGATCACGGTCGTCCCGGGGACGTCGTTCGCGTCGCAGGGTGACGCCGCCTACTCGCTCGATCCCTCGGACCCGGCGCAGCTCGGCGCACTCGTCGCCGCGCTCGCGAAGGCCGGCGGCGTCCCCACGCGCATCGTGCACGCCTGGAATCTCGGCGGCGCGGGGCAGTCGACCGCGGAGGTCGAGGGTCGCGCGTTCTACAGCCTGCTGGGCCTGCTGCAGGGGCTCGCCGGTGAGGGCGTCGAGGACGCCCTCCGGCTCGACGTGCTCACCGCGGGCATGCAGCGCATCGGCGGGGAAGCGGCGCTCGAGCCGCGGCGCGCGCTCGTGCTCGGTCCGGTGCGGGTGGCGGGCAAGGAGTTGCCGAATGTGACCGCGCGCAGCGTTGACGTGGCGATGCCCGAGACGCCCGGTTGGTCCGAGGCGCGCGTGGTCGATCGCCTGCTGGACGAACTGCTGGCAGATGGCGCCGGCAAGATCGTCGCGTGGCGCGGAGGCCAGCGCTTCGTACAGGGCTTCTCGCCGCTGCCGCTGCCGGCAGCCACGGACGCGTCGCGCTGGGTGCGCGACGGCGCCGTTTGCGTGATCACCGGCGGACTCGGCGGACTCGGATTGCTGGTCGCGGCGGAGCTCGCGCGCTCGGCGAAGGTCAAGCTCGCGCTGATGGCGCGCGGCGCCGTCGGCGATCGCGCCGCCGCGCTCGAGGAGCTCGAGGCGCTCGGTGCCCAGGTGATGACGGTCGCCGCCGACGTGAGCGATGCGTCGCAGGTCGCGCGCGCGCTGACGGAGGTCCGCGCGCGCTTCGGCCCGATCACGCACCTGCTCCACGCCGCCGGCGTGGTCGAGGATGCGCTGATCCCGATGAAGGAGGTCGCGTCCGCGGCGCGCGTGCTCGCACCGAAGGTGCGCGGGACGCTGGCGCTCGAGGAGGCGCTCAAGGGCGACCCGCTCGAGCGGATCGTGCTCTTCAGCTCGCGCGGTGCCGTGGCCGGCGTCGCGGGCCAGGTGGACTACACCGCGGCGAGCGCGTTCCTCGATGCGTGGGCCGAGCGGCAGTCGTCGGTCGGCGGCGTCGAGACGCTCTCGATCGACTGGAGTGCGTGGCAGGGCGTCGGCCTCGCGGCCGCGCTCGCCGGCGGCTCCGCGTCCACCGCCGGACGCGCCGGCTCGCATCCGTTCCTCGAGCGCTGCGTGAAGGAGGAGGCGGGAGAGGTCGTGTACCAGAGCGTGCTCGGGACCGCGTCGCACTGGCTGCTCGACGGCCACCGCATCCGCGGCGGCGAGTCGCTGATCCCCGGCACCGGCTACCTCGAGATCGTGCGCGCGGCCGCCGAGGAGCGCGCGGCGATGGGCAAGCTCGAGTTGCGCGACGTCTACTTCATCGCGCCGTTCGTGGTGCACGGCGAGGACCGCCGCGAGATGCGCGTGACGGTCGAGGGCTCGGGCGAGCGTGACATCGTGATCGAGGGCCGTCCCGCCAATGGCGGCGGGGAGTGGGAGGAGCACGCGCGCGCGGTGGCCGCTCCGCTCGCCGGCGCGGCGCCGGCGCGGCAGGACCCCGCCGCGATCCGTGCCCGGTGCTCCGCGCAGCACGTGATCTTCACCGGCGCCGAGGTGCGTGAGCACTTGGTGCTCGGCAAGCGCTGGAGCAACATCTCCGCGCTCGACTATGGGACGGCGGAAGCGATCGCCACGCTCAAGCTCCCGGAGGAGTTCGCGGGCGAGACGTCGACCTTCCGGCTGCATCCGGCGCTGCTCGATGTCGCGACGGCGTGCGCGCAGGCGCTGATCCCTGGATTCGATGCGAAGAAGGACTTCTACATCCCGGTCTCGTACGGCCGGGTTCGCATCTGGGGCACGCTCGCCGCCGAGTGCCACAGCCACATCCGGCTGCAGCCGCGCGTCGAGGAAGGGCAGGACACCGCCGTCTACGACATCACACTGATGACGCCCGACGGCACCGTGCTCGTGGAGATCTCGGACTTCACGATGATGAAGGTGAAGGACCGCGTGAAGGTCGGGCACGAGGGGGGCGAGGCCGCCGCGGTGCCGCTCCAGTTCCGCGGAGCGATCAAGCCCGAGGAAGGACTCGACGCGTTCCGTCGCCTCGTATCGGGGGGCGTCTCGGGACAGGTGATCGTCTCACCGCAGGACCTGACCGCCTACCTGGCGTCGCTCAGCGCGCCGGCCGAGGCGCCGGCGGGTCTGGCGATGCGCGCCGAGCCCGACGCGCCGCCGGTGGACGTCGACCAGATCGAGGCGGTGCTCTCGACGCAGGAGGCGATCCACCAGGTGGTGGTGACGGCGCACCGCGAGCGCACCGGAGGCATCCGGATCAGCGCCTTCGTGGTGTTCGAGCTCGGGGAGCAGGCGACGATCTCCGAGGTCCGCCGGTTCCTGCGCGGCAAGCTGCCGGACGACATGATCCCGCAGCACCTGATCGAGCTCGAGCACCTTCCGATCGGCAAGGACGGCAAGGTCGACCGCGCGGCGCTCCCCGACCCGTTCGCGGGCCAGGACGACTTCGTCGGGCCGCGCACCGAGATGGAGGGCACGATCGCGAGGATCTGGATCGAGTTGCTCGGAGTGCCGCGCGTCAGCGTGTACGATAATTTCCTCGATGTCGGCGGCCATTCGCTGCTGGCGATGCGCGCCGTCTCCCGGATCGCGAAGCAGACGGGCGTCCGGCTCAATCCCTCGGTGATGACACTGCACACGCTCGAACAGATCGCGGCCGAGTGCGCCGAGAAGTCGGCGGCGGGGGCGGGCCGTTGAACCCGTTCTTCTTCGGTTCGTCGAAGTCACCGCTCTACGGGGTCTACCATCCGCCGCGCTCCGGTGCGGGACCGGCGAAGGCGGTGCTGCTCTGCTACCCGATGGGCGCCGAGTACATGCGGGCGCACCGCGCCTTCCGGCAGCTCACGACGCTCCTGGTGAAGGGTGGCGCGCACGTGTTGCGCTTTGACTACTTCGGCACCGGCGACTCCGCGGGCGATGGCACCGATGCGACCCTGGCCCGCTGGGTCGAGGACATCGGGACCGCGATCGACGAGCTGAAGGAGACGGCGCAGGTCCCGAAGGTGACCGTCATCGGACTGCGGCTCGGAGGCTCGCTCGCGGCGCTGGCGTGCGCGGCACGCGACGACGTCGATCAGCTGGTGCTCTGGGATCCGATCCTCGACGGCGCGGTGTACGTTCGGGAGATGCTCGCGACACATGTCGGGGAGCAGGAGGCCCGCGGGCGGCGCGGAGAGCAGCCCACTGCCGGGGTGCACGGCTTCCCGCTCACGGCGGTAATGCGCAGCGAACTCGAGTCGATCGATCTCCGGGCCTGGACCGGCGCAGCCGTTCGGCGGCTCGATGTGGTGACCTCGTCTGAGCGCGCCGATGCGGCGGCGCTCGTGGCAGGTCTCGCGGCGCGCGGGGCGCCGGTGCGGGGGCTGGTCTGTCCGAGCAACGGGAACTGGGCGGAGTCCGACGCGTTCGGATCGGCGCTGATCCCGCAGAGTATCATCCAGGGTATCCTGGGATGCGTCCTCGAGAGCGGGGTGCACGCGGCATGAGGGAGAAGGTGCTGAAGTTCGGGCCCACGCGTGGGCTCGTCGGGATCCTGACCGAGCCGCCGCCGGACGCGCCGACGGGAAAACCCCCGGTGGTGTTCCTGAACTCGGGGATCCTGCATCACGTCGGCGCCTCGCGCCTGTACGTGCGGATGGCGCGCCGGCTCGCGGCGCTGGGGCATCCCGCGCTCCGGTTCGACTTCTCCGGCATCGGCGACAGCGAGGCGCGGCGGGACACGCTCTCGGCCGCCGAGAGCGCGGTGGTCGAGGTGCGCGAGGCGATGGACCTGATCGGCGCGCGGAAAGGCGGGGCGGACAAGTTCATCCTGATCGGCCTCTGCTCGGGTGCGGACATGGGGTTCAAGGTCGCGCAGGTCGATCCGCGCGTGAGCGGGCTCGTGCAGCTCGACCCGTTCGCGTACCGGACGACCGGGTACTACCTGCGGCATTACGGTCCGAAACTGCTGCAGCCCGCGGTGTGGACGGGATTCGTGCGCCGGCGACTGGGCCGGCTGCGTCCGGCGCGCCAGACGGTCGCGGCAAGCGGCGACGCGGCGGAAGAGCGGCTCGAATACGTGGCGCCGGAGTATCGGCGGATCTTCCCGCCGCGCGAGCGCGTCGAGGAGGCGCTGGACGGCCTCGTGAAGCGCGGCGTGCGGATGCTCAACATCTTCTCCGACGGGCAGAGCGACCACATCAACCACGGCGCGCAGTACGCGCGCGCCTTCCCGGGCCTCGACTTCGCCGGGCTGTTGCAGGTCGAGTACGTGCCGCACGCGGCGCACACATTCACGGAGATGGCCGACCAGGAGCGCGTGCTCGCCGCGGTGGACGGGTGGGCGACACGCGCGTTCCCCGCGGCGCGGTGATCGCCGGCACCGCCGGCGCCGCGGCTCCGCACCGGCTACGGGTCCTCCAGATCACGGAGGACCTGGGGGTGGGCGGATTGGAGCGCGTCGTCACCACGATCGCGAAGCACGGCGACCGCGGCCGTTTCGAAGCCCAGGTGCTCGCGCTGCGGGACCGCGGCCCGTTCGCCGACGAGCTCGAGGCCGCGGGGATCCGCGTCCACTGCCTCGACTATGGATTCGAGAAGCCGGACTACACCGCATTCCTCCACGTGCGCCGGCTGATCCGCGCTGAGGGGATCGACGTCCTGCACACGCACAACACCAACGCGCTGCTCGCCGGCGCGATGGGCAGCGCACTCGCCGGCGGACGCCGGATCGTCCACACCGACCACGCGCGCGCCCATCCGGACAAGCTGCGCTACTACGTTGCCGAACACCTCGCGTCGTACGCGGCGTTCCGGATGGTCGGCGTGTCGGAGGAGACGACCGCAGCGCTGCGGCGCTACGTGCGCATCCCCTCGCACAAGCTCCTCACGATCGAGAACGGCGTCGACGACGAGCCGCTCCAGCGCGACTACGACCTGGCGGCGCTGCGCGCCTCGTTGGCCATCCCGCCCAGTGCGCCGGTGATCGGGATGATCGCGCGCCTCACCGACCAGAAGGGCGTCACGCACCTGATCGCCGCGATGGAGCCGCTGGCGCGCACCTTCCCCGACCTGGTGCTCGTGATCGCCGGGCAAGGCGAGCGTCGCGAGGCACTCGAGGCGCAGGCGGATGCCCTCGGCGTCGCCGACCGCGTCCGATTTCTCGGCCTCCGCCACGACGGCGCGGCGCTGATGCGGATGTTCGATCTCTATCTCCTGCCCTCGGTCTGGGAAGGTCTGCCGATGGCGATCCTCGAGGCGATGGCGGCACGCTGCCCGATCGTCGCGAGCGCCGTGGGCGGGATCCCGGCGGTGCTCAGGGACGGGGAGTCGGCTGCGCTGATCCCGCCTGCCGACCCCGAACGGATCGCCGCGACCGTCACGACGCTCCTTCGGTCGCCGGAGACCCGCGATCGCTACCGCGCCGCCGCCCGGCGGATCTTCGACGAGCGCTACGCCGCGCGCGTGATGGTGCGACGCTACGAGCAATTGTACCGCGGCGAGGAATCCGAGCCGCCGGCGGTCAACCGCCCCTGAGGCGGAGCCAGGTCCCGTGTGCCCATTGGGCGGCGCGGGCACTGAGTGAGAGCGGCGCGAGCTGCCACTCCTCTCCGACCTCGATCAGGTCCGTCGTGAAGAAGCGCTTGAAGTCGGAGATCCCGGCGAGCGGATCGTCCCCGGCCCCGTCCCCCGTCGTGACGCCGCCCAGGTCGAACCACGCGGCGCCGGTCCCCTTGGCCCACGTGATGAGATCCCAGAGCATCGGATAGGTCACCGCGATCCGGATGTCGTCCTGCCGCGTCGATGCGGAATCCGAGTAGACGGCGTGGTCGCCGTGCCGGCAGCCCCAGGCGAATCCAATGAGCGCGTTGGCGCCCTCCCGGTCCGTGCGCCAGACGCCCACGAGCCGCGAGAGCTCCGGATGCCGGGCCGAAAGGCGCATCACGGCCGGCCAGTTCCTCGCGCTGGGCCGATGAATGCCGCCGGTGCGCGCCAGCGCGACTGCGAGCATCTCGTCCATGCGGCGGGCGAGCCGCTCGTCCGTGACGGGAGCCACGCGGACCGGGCGCTTCGCGACCTCGCGGATGTTGCGTCGCGCCGATGCGTGCAGGCCCGCGAAGAGCGCAGTCTCGTCCGGTGTGAGCGCGAGTCTCAGCGTGCGTTCGTAGGCGTTCTGGAGCGGCGCGCGGTGAAAGCCCCGCTGCTCGAGTGCGTGCTTCAGGCTCGCGGCCCGAGTCGGATCGGGTTCGAAGAGGGCGACCGAGAGGCGGAGCACTTGTGGCCGCCGGCCGACGAGCGCGATCAGGGCACCGATCGCCGCGTCGGTGGCGCCATCGGCGATGGCTTGCCCGAAGAATGGGACGTAGACCGTGCGCAATCCGGTCGGGGGCAGCTTCCGCCGAACGACGAGTGCCATCGCCGCGACGGGTCCGGTGCGCGGATCGCGGACCACGAGCAGTGGGATGCCGGACCCGCCGAAGGCGGCCCCCGCCCCCGCGCGATACATCAAGGGGAGGCGGACGCCATTCGCCTCGAGTTCGCGCTCGGCTCGCTCCCGTTCGGCACCCGACGCGGGGAGGATCGACGCAACGGCTCCGGCGTCGGTCAAGGGCCTCACGGCGCCGTCGCCGTGTACGCGGATCCTGTCACCGCGAGTCCGCCGATCCAGCGGTCTAGCGCCCCGAGGTCCCGGTCCTGCAGCGCGCTGTGCGTGGGAAGGGTCCAGAGCCGCTCGGAGAGCTCGATCGCGCCCGCGGTGTCCGGCGACACGACCAGCAGCCGCTGGAGCTCGTCCAATGCGCCCAGGGGTCTCGGATACGACCGCCGCACGCCGAGTCGCGCGGCGGCCGACTCGGCGATGCGCAGGCCCGCCGGCGCCCGCACCGGGAGTCGAAGCCAGCCCGGCTGCGAGGCGCCGGCCACGCCGATCAGCGTGGCCGGCGCCAGCCGCTGTTGCGTCGCGCGGAGTCGCTCGGCGTGCCGTGCGCGGACCGCCGCTTCGGGGTCCATCGTCGGAAGGGTCTGCCGCAGCACGCGGACGGCGCCCGCCGGCATGGCGAGCGCCGGGTGCGGCGGACGGAAGATCGTCTCGCCGAGCTGGAGGAACGGCAGTCGGGCCGGGATGCCGTACCACGCGGGGCGCGCGAGCATCCATTGCGCCACGAGCTTCGCGAACGACGTCACCGATCCGCCTCCGCCCCGCGGGAGCAGGGCGAACGACGACCCTTCCAGCGTCTCGACCATGGGCCCGGAGAGCAAGAGCGCGCCGCCCTGACCGCCCGTCACGCCCTTGCCCCTGCCGAAGCTGAGGATGGCCGCGTCCGCGCCGGCCCCCGCGCGCCGCCCCGCCCAGAACGCGCCCGCGGCCTGCGCCGCATCCTCGATCACCACCGCGCCGGAGCGCGCGGCGAGCCCCCGGACCTCATTGAGCGCGGTCGTCACGCCGTAGTGATGCACGACCACGATCGCCGCGCAATCGTTGCCGACGAGCGCGGTCAGCGACTCGGCGCGCGGGGCAAGCGTCTCCGGGTCGATGTCGTAGAGCGCCACGCGCACATCTGCGGCGAGCGCCGCGGTGACGAGGTCATAGCAACCGAAGGCGGGCAGGAGGCAGTGGCCTCCGCCCTTCCGGGCGACCGCGAGCCTCAGCGCGATGGCGAGCGCCGAGGTGCCGCTGTCGGTCAGCAGCACCCGAGCGGCGTCGTACATCTTGCCCAGCGCGCCGGCGACCGCTTCGGTGTCGTCCTGGTGGCCAAGCGAGGCGCGGACGGCGCGCCAAGGCAACGGGGAGTGGACCGGCAGTTGCTGACGCAGCGGGTTCACGGGATGCCGCGGACGATATGCGGGCCGAGGGCGGTCGCGATCGGCACCGGCAGGTGCTTCCAGATGCGCGTCGCGAGCGCGTACTTGGGCGAATCCGGACTCGGGGTCGACGACGCGCCGTTGCTGGTGCCGTGATACCAGTAGAGCGGCTGGTCGGCGCCACCCCACTGCAGCTTGAACTTGTGCGTCGCGCCGCCCGGTGTGCAGCGGCCGAAGTTGAAGCGCGCGAGTCCCTCCTGCGCGGCGCGCTCGATGAAGGCCCAGTAGAGGCCCATGTTCGCCGAGGTGTGGCCGAACTCGCGCAGCGCGGAGGCCCAGGTGATCTCGAACTCGCCCTCCCACTTGAAGCCCGCGCCGCACGCGATCGGCTTGCCGGCGAGATACGCGCAGCCGAACCACGCATCGTCCCCGAACCGCTCGGCGATGCGTCGGAAGAAGGCGCGGGAGAGTGCCGGTGTGCCGAGATCCCGCATGTGCCGTGCGAACACCGCGTAGAAGTCGTCGACGCACCCGGCGCCGAAGCGGTACTCGACTCCCTCCTTCTGCGGCCGGCGGACCTGGCTGCGCAGCTTGGACTTGAGCCGGCCGAACACCGCCTCCGCGCCGCCGTCGAGCGGAAGGACGACAGTGATCTTCCGATGCGAGACCGGGAGGGAGAGCGGCAGCTCCCGCAGGCTGCGGATCTCGAGCAGCTTCACGCGACCGGCGGTGGCCATGGCGTCGGCGTGGGAAGCCAGCGCCTCGATGGCCGACCTGCTCCCCAGCGGCCCACCGTAGCTCACGAATGGCATCGACACGAGGTAGTGCCCGAAGAGCGGGGTCCGCACACGCGCGAGCGGGAGGATGCCGGCCAGACTGCCGTCAGCCTCCCGCGCACACAGGAACGGAGCCTCGTGCCGGAGGACGTCCTCAAGCACCGAGCGCCAGGCGTGTCGGTGGAACGCCGTCCACCCCTCCTGCGTGCGGCCGAAGGCATCCCATTCGTCCGCGGAGCCGCTGAATTGCTCGATCCGGAGCATGCCGGTCAGGATGCGCTCGTCTCGGCCGCGCCGGCGGACCGCTTCACGATCCGTGCGGTCCGTGCCGCCTTTCGCGCGAGCGACCATGCCTCGAGGCGGATGGCCCCGTCCTCCCATTTGCCGAGCCAGGCCGAGCGAAAGCAGCGCACGTCCACGAGTGCTCGCGTCTCGGGCTCGAAGCGGTCCTTGTATCCGTGAGCGTGGCCGAAGTCGAACTCGCGTGCGCCCTCCGCGTGGAGGCGCTCGAGCATCAGGAAATGGAGTGTGAGTCCGGGACTCTGCTCGGACCACGCCGGATCGAATCCGGTCTCGAAGGCGTGGTAGACGCCGTCGGCAAGCAGTCCGACCAGGAAGGCGACCGGAGTGCCGTCGTGCTCGAGCGTGACGAGGTCGAGATCGAACTCGCCGGATGCGGCCGCGAGGCGCGCATAGAACGCGCGACCGAAGGGCGTCGCCGTGACCGCGAGGCCGGCGTCGCCCTGCCAGCTCGCCTTCGTGATCGACTCGACGGTCTCGCCGAGGACGCGCGCGGCCGGCTGCCGGGCGAAGCGCGGCACGAGTCCGGCCTCGGTCATCGCCTGCAGTTTCCGCTTGATGGTGCGGCGGAAGTTCCGGGAAGAGGCCGCCTGATAAGCCTCCCAGCTGGCCGCGAGCGGCAGGTAGGGCTGGCTGATCGGGGTCTCGCGGATCGCACATCCCTGTCCTGCCATCCGTCGGAGGAACGCCTGTTGCGATGCAGGTTCGCCCCGCCAGGCGGCGATCCGCAGCACCTTCCAGCGGGGGATCCCTTGACCGCAGAGCGCGTCCGCCAGCGCCGCCGCGACCTCGGCAGCGTGCTCCGGCGCGACGAGGATCTCGTTGGCGCCCCAGCCGGCCCCCATCGCCGTGGCACGAGAGACGGGCAGTCGATAGAAACGATTGCGTTCGACCTGGATCGGAAGGGCTCCGACTAGGCGCTCGCCGTCCCACGCGAGGATCACCCGGTGGGTGCGGTCAACGCCGACCTGCTCGCCTGCACGCCACCACGCGAGGAGCCAGCGATGGCTGTCGAACGGCACCGTCGCGGCGGCGCGCTGCCGCAGGTCCGCCCAATGCTCGCGCAGGCGCTCGAACTCGTCGGCGCCCTCGATGACCTCGATGCGGACGCGCCCGGACGCCTGTCGGGGTTCACGCGCGCGGGGCGGGAGGACTTGGGTGGGTTCGGACACGAGGGCTCGGCGGAAACAAAGCGTCGGAACCCGCTGATCGCAACGGGATCCGACGTCGGTGGAGGCTGTTGCTACCGATGCCGTCCCGGCGGCCGCTGCGCGCCTACCGCGAACCCTTCTTGAAGATCATCACCGGCGCGGTCAGCGCCATGATGCGCAGGTCCTCGAGCAGCGATTGCGTCCTGATGTACTCGAGGTCTGCCGCGACCTTCTTGCGCACGTCGTCGACGCAGGTGTCGTAGGGCAGGGTGATCTGCGCGCGTCCGGTGATACCCGGGCGAACCCGCTGCCGCTCCGCGTAGGTCGCGACCTCGTTGCGGAGATTCTGGAAGATCTCCGGCTGCTCCGGGCGCGGTCCCACGATGTTCATGTCGCCGGTGAGGACGTTGAACAGCTGCGGGAGTTCGTCGAGCCGCGTCCGGCGGAGGAAGCTGCCGAGCCGGGTGATGCGCGGATCCTGCTCGGACGCCCAGACCTGGATCTCCTCGCCCGGGCGCGCCGCACGCATCGTGCGGAACTTGAGGATCGTGAAGGGACGTCCGCCGAGGTCCTGCTTGCGGCGGAAGTTCCCGCCCCGCGAGGAGCGGACACAGAGCCCGACCCGCGACTGCCGATAGAAGACGGAACCGCCGTCGCTCAGCTTGATGGCGATCGCGACGACGAGCATGATCGGCGCGGCGAGCACCAGGCCGATCGCAGCGACGATCACATTGAGCACGCGACGCGCGCGCTCACGGCGATGGGGATGATCCGTGGGGAGGGCCTCCGCCCGCGAAGCGGAACGGAGCCGGAGAGCTACGGTGTTGAGGCCGAAGGTTGTCATACGCGGGACGACAAGGAGCAGGTCTCGTGCCGCGCAAACTCGACCGGCTGATACGGTACTAACTTGTTTATTTAGAACGACTTACGGTGAACGTAACAGGTCGAATATGATGGTGCGCGAACGCAGAATGTAGGGGCGACGCAACAGCCTCTAAATCACATTCGCGTGACCGGGGGCAAGTCCAGTTCGAAGTAGAATCGCGTCCCGACGTCCGGGGCGGTCTCGAACCGCAGCTCCGAGTCCATCGCGCCCAGCAGCTTCCGGCACATCGCCAGTCCGAGCCCGGTGCCGGAGAAGAAGAACCCCGAGCGCCCGGAGCGCCCGCTCGACCGCCGGAACGGCTGGTAGAGGCTGGCCACGGCCTCGTCGCTGATCCCCCGGCCGGTGTCCTTGACGGAGAACTCGATCCGCGAGAGCCCCGTGGCCCGCGTGAGGATCTCGACGCTGCCCTCGTCGGTGAACTTCAGGGCATTGGTCGTGAGGTTCAGCAGCACGCGGCTGAGTGCGATCGGACGCCCGAGGCGCTGGTCGGTCGGTGGCGCCGTGAATCGCACCGTCAGGCCCTTCTCCTCGGCGATCGGCCGGACCATGTCCACGGCGGACTCGAGGATCTCCGCCACGGAGAAGGGGACCGGCTCCTGCTCCGAGAGCTGGTCGCCGCGGCGCGCCATCTCGATCACGTCGCTGGCCATCGAGCTCAGGCCGAGGGAGGCGCTGTAGATGAGCCGCAGCTGCTTGCGCTGCACGTCCGTGACCGGACCGGAGTTCCCGCGCTCGAGCGTCTCCGCCAGGCACCTGATGGAGGTCAGCGGCGAACGGATGTCGTGGGCCACCTCGACGACGAGATTCAGGCCGTCGGGGCCGGAGAGTCTCGAGGAGAAGTACTGATCCCAGTCGGGTTCGATCGCGCGGCGCACGACATCCACACCCTTCATGAGGCGGATCGTCTGGCCCCGGTCGACGGTCGTATCGGCCTCGAGCAGGCCGATCAGCACCGAACTCACGCGCTCAAGCAGGAAGCGTCCGAGTGCGCTCGCGCCTTCGCCCCGCTCGGGGATGTATCCGCGGGAAGCGAGATCGATCGAGCAGGAGAGCCAGTCGAGGATGTTCCCCGTCTCCTCGGCGTCGAACGCCTCGCCGAGCGCCTGCGCCCAGCCCCGCATCACCTCACCGCAGGCCTTCGTGACGAGCGGGTGCAGCTCGCCCGCGAGCAGGACGACGCCCGGCCCCGACGCGGACGCGAGGCGTCCGTGTCGGACCTGACGATCGAGGCTCGCTGCGATGTTCTTCAACTCAGCTCCGGTTGCCCTTCACCGCGTCACGCTGCATCCCGTGTCGCTCCATCAAACGATACAGCGTCGTGCGGTCCACGCCAGCCAGCCGGGCAGCCTTCGACATGTTCCCGTCAGCGGCCTGTACGAGTTCGGAAAGATACCTGCGTTCGAACTGAGCAATGACACGTTCGCGCGCCGCATGGTAACTCTCCTGCAACAGATCGCCCGCCGACGCGTTCTCGGTCGCCGCCGCCCGCGCGGCCGCCGCGCTCAAGGGGGCGCCGTGCAGCGGGATGTCCGCCGGCCCGATCGCCTGGTTGGGCTCCAGCAGGACAACCGCGTGCTCGATGGCGTTCTGCAGCTCCCGCACGTTCCCCGGCCAAGGGTAAGCTTGCAGCGCCGTGACCGCCTCGTCTGTGAGCCGGGGCACCTTTGACTCCCCGCCGCGATGCGCCCGCCAGTAGGTCCGGACGAAGTGCGCGGCGAGGAGCGGGATGTCCTCCGACCGGTCCCGGAGCGACGGCAGCTTGATCGGGACGACCCGGAGCCGGTAGTACAGGTCCTCGCGGAGCGCGTTCTCCGCGACCGCTTGGTCGGCGTCCCGGTTGGATGCCGAGATGAACCGCACGTTCACGACCGACGAGGTCGTCGAGCTTCCGACCCGGCGCACCACGCCGTCCTGGATGACCCGGAGCAGCTTGGCCTGCAGCGGCTTGGGCATCTCGGTCAGCTCGTCGAGGAAGAGCGTCCCGCCGTTCGCGGTCTCGAGCAGGCCCGCCTTGTCGCGGACCGCACCCGTGAAGGCCCCCTTCACGTGGCCGAACATCTCGGACTCCAGGAGGCCCTCGGGGAGCGCCGCGCAGTTCACCGCGACCATCGCGCGGGCGCGTCGCCGGCTCCGGCGGTGGATGTACTGCGCGATCATCTCCTTGCCCGCTCCGGTCTCGCCCGTGATGAACACGGAGGCGTCGGTCGCGGCCACCTTCCGGGCCAGTTCGAGGCAGCGGACGAACGAGGGGGACACGCCGAGCGGTGCATCATCGTCGTCCACCCCCGGCGCTCCCGACCGCGGCGCGGCGGACTCCCGAGCGACCAGGACGGCGTGGCTCGCCCGCCCGATGACAATCTCGAGATGCGTGGCCGAGAACGGCTTGGGCAGGTAGTCCCACGCGCCCGCCCGGAGCGCCTCGACATTGGACGCGACACTCGGGTTGCCGGTCATCACGACGATGATCGTCTCCGGTCGGTCCTGCAACACCGCCGTCACCAACTCGATGCCCGTGACGTCAGGCATATAGAGGTCGGTGAGGATGATGTCGTAGGCTCGGCGCTGCGCCATCCGCAGCCCTTCCTCACCCTTCGACGCGACGTCCACCCGGTAGCCCAGACCCGTCAGGATCGACTTGCAGCTCTCGCGCAGCGTACGCTCATCGTCGATCAGCAGCAGATTCAGGCTGCCGCGGAACTCGGCCGGCACCAGTGAGTTCTCGTCACGGGAGCCGTCTGGAACGGAGGATGCAGTAGGAGCCGACACGTCTCGAAGATACCATCTGGAATGGGGACCTGCGTGGCACCGCCGCCACAATGTGTCAACGGAGCCATACTAGGTATCACTCCACTGCCATATCGTCAAGAGACCGGGTGTGAAGCTGGACGGGTATATTCGTCTATCTGTATGCCGCCCGTCCATTTGTGAACCCCGGAGCCATGCCCGAAGGACCTGAGAGGCTGCTGCCCAACCCGTTCGTCGCGTCAACGACAGCGGTGTCGCCGTTCCAAGGC
Organism: Gemmatimonadaceae bacterium; assembly: GCA_031396725.1. Classification (GTDB taxonomy): domain Bacteria; phylum Gemmatimonadota; class Gemmatimonadetes; order Gemmatimonadales; family Gemmatimonadaceae; genus Pseudogemmatithrix. The sequence continues at coordinate 57,426 of JANNLH010000145.1, forward strand.
GGGTACGAGCTTCCCCCCGATGATGATGAGGAGGGGGGTGGGTCGAATCTCGGCCGTTACGTCTCGGCGATCCTGCGGCACAAGTGGCTCATCCTGGGATTGTCCGTCCTCGGGCTCGCCGCCGGCGCAGGCGTGTCCCAGTTCGCGAAGCCGGTTTACCAGGCGCAGGCGACGATCCAGGTCGCGGGCTCGCGACGGGAGTCCTCGAGCCCGATCCAGGCCACGCGTCTCTTCGAGGCGCGCGGATGGACCGAGATCGCGCGCTCCTTCGTGGTCCTCGACGAGGTCGTGCGGCGTCGCCGCCTCTTCATCCGCCCCGAAGTGCCGGCCGACACCATCTTCCTGCGGGGCCTCACGCTCGCGCAGCAGTTCACACCCGGGGACTACATCCTCTCGAGCGAGGCGGGCGGGACGCGTGTGGCGTTGTCCAGCCCGACGGGTGGCGTCATCGAATCCGTTGCCGTGGGCGACTCGATCGGACGCTCGGTCGGCTTCCTCTGGGCGCCCGAGGCAGCCCCGAGCGCGGGGACATCGGTGGCCTTCCGGCTGGTGCCGCCTCGCGACGCGGCTGTCGCCCTCAGCAATGCGCTCGAGATCACCCCACCGCCGCAGGACGGATCGCTGCTGCGCATCCAGTTGCGGGGCACGGATCCCGGCGACATCGCCGCCACGCTGAACGCGGTCTCGGACCGCTTCGTCGAGGTCGCGACGCAGCTGAAGCGCGAGAACCTCACGGCCATCACGGAGATCCTCAACGCGCAGCTCGCGCGCTCGGCCGCCGACGTCCGCGCGGCCGAGGGAGCGCTTGAGGGCTTCCGGGTCACGACGATCACCTTGCCGAACGATCGGGGGGCCACGCCGATCGCCGCCGGCCTCGTGGCCACCCGTGATCCGGTGTTCGACGCGTTCTTCCAGCTCAAGCTGGAGCGCGATGCGCTCGTCAATGACCGCGACGCCATCGTGCGCGCCCTCCGCCTGCCCCGCGATTCGACGGCCGCACTCGTCGTCGCCCTCGGGACCATTCCCGCGATCCGCTCGTCGACAGAACTCACCGGCGCGCTCAACGATCTCGGCGCGCGCCGCGCCGAAGCGCGCCGGATGGCGCTCCAGTACACCTCCGAACACCCGCCCCTGCGCCAGCTCGAGCTCGAGATCGCCGAACTCGAGCAGAACACGGTGCGCGCCCAGGCCCAGTCGATGGCGGACAACCTCTCGCAGCGGATCGGGGATTTCGACGCCCGCATCTCGGCATCGTCGCGCGAGATGCAGCAGATCCCGCCCCGCGTGAGCGAGGAGGGGCGGCGGAAGCGCGAGGTCGACATCTCGACGAGTCTCTACACGTCACTCCAGGCCGAGTACGAGAAGGCGAAGCTGGCCGAGCTCAGTGCGTCACCCGACGTGCGTGCGCTCGACATGGCCGTCCCGCCGACCACACCGGTCGTCGACCGACTGCTCTTCATCATCGCCGGCGGCCTCTTCGGCGGTCTCGGCCTGGGCATCGTGCTCTCGCTGCTACTCGACCGGTTCGACCACCGGATCCGGTATCCCGAGCAGGTCACCCGGGAACTGGGCCTCCGGATCCTGGGCGCGCTCCCGCTCGTCGCAACGAACAAGGCCGGCCAGCTGGATCCCGACGACCTGGCATTCCTGCAGGAGTCGCTGCGCTCGGTCCGCATGAACATGGTCTATGCGCACGGCGTGGCGGGACCGTTCGTCACCACGATCACGAGTCCCGGCCCCGGCGAGGGCAAGTCGTTCTTCACGACGCACCTCGCGAAGTCGTTCGCCGACACGGGGCACAAGGTGCTTGTGATCGACGGCGACACGCGTCGCGGCACGTTGCACCGGACACTGGGTGGATTCCGGAAGCCGGGCCTGCTCGATCTCCTGGCCGGGACCGCGAGCCTGGAGCAGGTGATGCAGACGATCCCGGGCCGCGGGGTGGACTTCATCGGCTGCGGCGGGCACCGCGCCGGCGGGCCCGAGCTGCTGGCGTCCTCGACGATGGCGCAGCTCCTGGCCGGCCTGCGCACCCGCTACAGCGTCATCCTCGTCGACAGTCCGCCGCTCGGCGCGGGGGTCGATCCGCTCGTGCTCGGCGCCCTGACCGGCAGTCTGGTGCTGCTGCTCCGGAACGGCGTCACCGACCGCGAACTGGCCGGTGCGAAGCTCGAGGACCTGCAGCGCCTGCCGATCCGCATGCTCGGCGCGGTGCTCAATGACGTGAAACCGCAGGGTGCGTACCGCTACTACTCGTATCTCCCGGGGTACCGCGCCGAGGACGAGGTGGACGAGGCGGCGGAGTCACCGAAGTCACCGAAGGCCAAGCGGTCGCTGCTCGGCCGGGGCTGACGCACGAACGCGCCGGACCGACGAACGGTCCGGCGCGTTCTCGTTCCAGCGGAACGGCTAGTGGACCTGCCCTTCGAACCGGCGGATGCTGAGCATCCCGGAGTCGAGCTGATCCGTGCGCGACAGGCGCATCGCCATGCTCGCGCGCATCAACATGTCGCTCGGCTCGATCGGCGCGTCGTGGTAGTTGGAGACCGCGTCGTAGCCGGCCGCGACGCTGAAGTCGTCGGCCGAGAAGTTCGCGGAGGCCGCCTGTGCGAGGCGCTCGGCGAGCCGCACCGCCCCGTGCGGGTCCGTGCCCTGGGCGACGATCGCGAACTCACCGGGGCCAAGCATCCCGATCGCGTCCGACGTTCGGCCGGTGTCCCGCAGCACCGAGGCGAGGCGCGCGATGATCGCGGACGTCCCGACCTCGTCGCCGGCGGTCCCCTCGCGCATCACCGGCATCAGCACGAGGCAGGCGAACGCCTCCTTGTGGCGGAAGGCCTGTGAGCCCAGCTCGCGCGCGCGGCGCGCCAGTCCTCGGAGATTGTAGAGTCCGGTGAGGTCGTCCAGCAGGCTCTCCTCGCGCGCGCGGTCGACCTCCTGCTTCGCCCGGACATACGCGTCGAGGCGCAACGGAAGCTCCTCGCCGTCGAGGGCCGAACCGATGAAATCCCACGCGCCGGCGCGGAGCGCGTCGAGCCGCTTCTGGCGGCTCGGGTGCCCCGGACTCGTCATCAGGATCGGCGTACTGGAACTGATGCGCGGGTCGGCGCGCAGTTCACGGCAGATCTCGAACCCGTCGCGGTCGGGGAGGTCGGTGTCGAGGATGATGATGTCGGGCCTCGCCGAGGCCGCGCGCTCCAGCGCCTGCTTGCCGGTGAAGGCCCGGAGGACCGCGTAGCCGTGCGGCGCCAGGATGCTCTCCAACGAGCGGGAGTGCCATTCCTGGCTGTTCGCGATCAGCGTGAGCGGCGGACGTGCGTGTGTTGTGCCGGCGGTCATCTAGTGCGTGGTCTCGTGAGTTGGCCCTGGCGACGACACACCTCGCCGTCGAGGCATACGATGCACGTTACGTGCGTGTGACCGAAAGTCCCGCAAACGCTTACGGCAGGACGGGTTACAAACTGCGACCAAACGGCGGCTGAGCACAAATTCGATGCGCGACAGCAACAGCGGCGATGCTTCTGTGCAACGCTCTGATGGGGTTGGCGCTCTCGCACGTTTCTCGCGTATCCTTGATGCATGCACTTCAAGACGATCCTGCCGCACCTGATCCGAGGGCTCGCGGCACTGGCGACCCTCGGTGTCGTCACGCTTCCCGCGCAACAGCCGACGGGAGGTGCCCGGCTGGCCAGCCGCGCCGACCTCGTCGCCCTCGCCCAGACTCTTGAGCGGGCCGCGGAGTCACCGGCGTATGGTGAGCGCCTTCGTGCCCGCGCGCGGAACGAACTTGGCCAGGTGCGTCGTCGCCTCAGCGTCGGCGACCTCAAAGTCGGAGAACGGATCCACATCCGTGTCGAGGGCGGCGAAGCCCCGTTCGCGGATACGGTGAGCGTCCGGGATTCGATGGTGATCGATGTGCCGAACATCCGGCGATTCTCCGTCGCCGGCGTGCTGCGCTCCGAGCTCGAGGAACGCGTGACGAGCGAGGTCCGTGCGGTGATCCGCAATGCGCGCGTCACCGTCCGGCCGTTGATGCGGGTCGCGGTGCTCGGCGCGGTGACCACGCCCGGCTTCCGCGCGATCCCGTCCGAGACGCTGGTGGACCAACTCCTCTCGCTCGGCGGCAGCCCGTCGTCGACGGCGACCCTGGACAAGATGCGATTCATGCGGGGCGATCTCGTCCTGCTCGATGGTCCCGCGGTCATGGCAGCGATCGCCCAGGGTCGCACATTGGCGTCACTCGATCTTGCCGACGGCGACGCACTCGTCGTGCCAAGTGGATCACCGCCCTGGGACCGCTCCTCGGCGCTTCAGATCGTCTCGCTGCTCATGGCCCCGCTCATCGCGGTGGTGCTCGCTCGCTGAGCGCGCGCGGCGTCGGCTCCCAGACCGGCGCACGCTGGTCGGCGAGCGCGCGCTTCCAGGCGAGCAGCCCCGCGATCGTCCCCGAGACGAAGAACGCCGCCATCGAGGCGAGGCGTGGCGTCCGCGCGCGCGGCCACCACCAGCCGGCGGCCGCGAGCAGGAGGCCGCCGAGCATCGCCGCCGAGCCGAGGGTGGCCAGGAGCCGCAGCGCGGGCCGCTCCGGCGGCGTCAGCAGCGCCAGCGCGACGAGTCCCGCCGCGCCAGTCACGATCGCCCACGGCACCAGCCAGCGGATCGCCTTGTGGCTCCACAGGAGCACCGCGAAGAGCCCGAAGCGGAACGGGTCGAGGAGCCGGCCATGGTAGAACAGCGTCTGGATCCCGCGTGACATCGTGCGGATCTTCCGGCGGAATTCGATCCGCATGCCCGCGGCGCGCGGTACGAAGCAGACGGCGTCCTTCACCGAGACCGCGCGCATCCCGTTCAGCCGCGCCCAGAGCGCCGAGCTGAAGTCGCGGCTCAGGTGCGCCGGCAGCTTGCGCCGGTGCAGCGTCGCGCGGATCGCGTAGAGGCACCCCGACGACCCGACGATGCCATCGACCGCCGTCTCGAGGTCGCGCACCCACATCTCGTATCCGACGTACGCCGCCTCGCCGCCGTGCCCGGTCGATCCCACCGATGCGACGGAGATGTCGCAGCCCGAGGCGACGCCGACCGCCGGATCCTCGAGCGCCGCGACGAGCCGCTTGATCGCGTCGGGTCGGATCGTCACGGAGGCGTCGGTGTTCACGACGATGTCCCCCGTCAGCACCTCCATCGCGTGATTCTCGATCTCGGTCTTGCCGAGGCGGCCTTCGACCCGCAGGAGCTCCACCCCGTGCGGCGCGAACTCGCGCACGAGCGCGTCGGTGCCGTCGGTCGAACCGTCGGACACGACGAGGATCTGCCGTCGCTCGCGCGGATAGTCGACGCGCACGAGCCCTTCGAGCACCGGGCGCAGCGTCGCCTCGGCATTGTACGCGGGAAGGGTGATCGAGATGCGCGGCCACTCGCCCGGCGCGGCCGTGCGGACCGGCGGCTTGCGGCGCACGCGCGCCAGCGCCACGAGGAGCAGCGGATACAGCGCATAGGAGTAAATGCCCACGGCGGCGCTCAGCGCCAACACCCAGATCGCGACTCTCATGCCTCAGCGGTGCGAATGGACGGTCCAGGTGACGCGGGGACGGCGACGCTCGTGCAATCAACGTGCCCGCGGCGGCGGATGCCACTCCGGCGCCGGAGGCGCGGACGGATCGCGATCGCCGTGCAACGAATTGCACGGTGGTCAGGGCTCTTCCTGCGGGATACGCTGATTTTTGTAACAGGGCCCCGTCCACGCTGACGACCGAGGGAACCCAGGGGTACGATGCAACGCAAGCCCGAGCACACTCTGCACCGCCCTCATTCAGGAGCTACATCCGATGCCCGCCACCTCCACCACCGCCCGCACCGCCGCGATACTCGGCATCGCCGTCGCGACGCTCACCGCGTGCGACAGTGCGACCAGCAACAACTCCAACGCATCGCTGCGCTTCGCCAGTCCCGCGGTCGCGGGGGCGAGCGTCGCGACGGCGCAGGGACTTTCCATCACCGGCACCAACGGGACGCTCGTGATCACCGACATGCGGCTCGTGGTCGACGAACTCGAACTCGAGCGCGTGGACGTCGCGAGCTGTGATGACGACGTCGAGCCTGAGCCGGCCGGCTGCGAGGAGTTCGAGGCGAGGCTCTTCCCCGTCGACGTCCCGCTCGGCAGCGGCTCGGTGACGATCGCGAACGACCGCATCACGCCGGGGACGTACGACCAGCTGGAGTTCGAGGTGAAGGACCTGACCGTGGACCCGAACGACCCTGATGACGCTGCGCGCGCCGCCCGGATCGCCGAAGTGCTCGCGCAACTGCGGCAGACCTACGCGGACTGGCCGGCGTCGGCCAGCATCGTGGTCACCGGCACCTTCACGCCGACGGGCGGCGTCGCGGTGCCCTTCCGCGTCTACCTCGCGGCCGAGGTCGAGGTGGAGCAGACGTTCGCCACGCCGCTCGTGATCGATGCCGGCACGGCGGGCATCACGATCGACCTGCGTCCCGACCTCTGGTTCCGCAACCAGGACGGCACGGTGCGGAATCTAAGCCTCGACAACTACGCGACGACGCAGACCGTGCTCGACTTCGAGGCGGAGTTCGAGTCGGGCGTGGAGATCGAGATCGACGGCTGACGTCGGGGTCTGGCGTGCTCCGGGTCCCGCCGGGGCACGCCAGATCGTGCGTGACCCGTCCGCACCTGCGCGCACTCGTGCACGACGCGTGTCCGGACGTGGAGGAGACGATCAAGTGGGGCGTTCCCCACTTCGACCACCGCGGCATCATGTGCATGATGGCGGCGTTCAAGGCCCACGCCGTGTTCGGCTTCTGGAAGGGAACGCTGATCGTCGACCCCGGCCATGCGCGCTCGCGCGGCGCGCGTACGTCGAGTGGATTACCGGCGCGAAGCGCGCAGAGACCCGGCTCAAGCGGCTTGCGACGACGCTCGGGTGGCTCGCCGAGGGGAAGCGCTTGAACTGGGAGTATCAGCCGCCGCGATCACTCATCGAGCGCCGAGACGATCACCTCGGCGATGCCGTCGGTGTCGTAGGTGACCTCGACACGCCAGGGCTGACAGCAGACCTCGCAGTCCTCGACATACTCCTGCGCGGCGCCACTGCCGGGATCGAGCGTGATCTCGACGCTCTCCCCGCAGTGGGGACAGACCACGGTCGCTTCGGTGTCGGCCGAGCCGTCGCCGAGGGGGAACTCCTCATCCAGCTCGTCGTCGTGTTCGGAGGGCATGCGCGAAAGCTAACGCACGCACCTCCGGACACCGCCGCCGGATGCGGCTCAGACGATGAAGGGGTCGGCGATCGCCAGCACGGCCGCCATCGTCAGCGGCTCGTCGAAGGCCTCGCTCGCAGCGTTCGCGCTCACGAACGCGGAGGTGTTCACCCCAGCCTGCGTGGTGACCTCCTCGCCCGCGTAGATGGCCGTGAGGGCCGCCGCGTCGGTCGCTGCTCCGGTGACCCAGCCCTTCTGACCACGCATGCGGCGCACCTTGGACGCGTGGCGCGCCTCGACGGAGTGGATCTGGAGTGCCACGGTCAGGGTCGCATTGTCACTGATCAACGCACCGGCCTGCCCCTTGTACGCGCGAACGCCCGTGTCCTCGAACCCCTGCGCCAACGTCAGGAAGGTCGGGTAGCTGGTGAAGACGTTGGCGAACGTGCCCCCCGCGGTGAAGTCGAACGTCGGACTCGCCACGGCGTTGGTGCCGAGCACGGATCGCAGCAGCGCGACGTGGGCGTCCTCGTGCTGCTTGATCTGGGTGAACACCGTGCGGTCGCCGGCCGGGATGAGGCCTCCCGCGGCGAGTCCCTGGGTGTAGAACGCCGCCTCGAGATACTCGAGCGTGAGCGCGAAGTTGAGCACGTCGCGGATCGCCTGCGGCAACGTGCCCTGCGCGAACGCGCGCTTGGCGAAGACGCCGAGCGCCAGCGGCACCGACGCCATCGCGACGGCCGCAACGGTGGAGCCGATGTTCCCGACGGCGGAGCGCCGATCGAGTGTACGCGAGAGCAGTTCCGGGTCGAGCGTGTCGAGCAGCGGCTGGGAGTGTGTGTCAATGGTCATCGGCGTGGCCTCAGGAGGTGGGGAGCGAGTCGAAGTCGATCTCGGTCGTCACGAACGCCGAGGCGGAGCCGAGCACGGTCGCGGGCGGGAGCGCGCCGTCCAGGCCGGTCGCGACCGTCACCACGTCATTGCCGGCGAAGTCGGCGCTGTTGGGATTCAGCAGGTCGCGGATCGCGGAGGCGTGGCGCGCCTCGACCGAGACGATCTTGCCGGCGATCAACAGGAGCCCGCCGTCGGTGAGCAGCTGGCCGGCGCCGTTGTACGCCGAGACGCCGAGGTCCTCGAAGACCTTCGCGGTGCCCAGCACACTCGCGCGGCTCGTGAAGTTCACGGTCGCGAAGTCGAACGACAGGGTCCCGATCGCCGCCATTCCCAGCGCCGTCCGGAGGAACTCGCGGTGCACGATCTCGTGGTCGCGGATGTCGGTGAGGATCGCCAACTCGGCCGCGTTCATCCCGGTGAATGGCGTGGCCACCGCGCGCGTGTAGAACTCGGCCTCGAGTTGCTCGAGCGCATAGGCGTAGTTGAGCACGCCGGTGTCGCCGCTGCCGAGGTCGACCGCGTCGCCGAGCCCGGTCGGTCCGTCGTCGTCACACCCGAGCATCGTCACACCGACCGTCACGCCCGCCCATTGCAGGAAGCGGCGTCGACTGGTCGCGGTGGCGAGCTGACTGAGAAAGGACAGCTCGCGTGGTGGAGTCCCTGCATCGTTCGTCATCCGTACTCCTGCGCTCGAGTTGATGGTGGTCGCGGAGCGCGACCGATCGTTCGAGTGGAGTACGACGCGGTCCGCCGATCGGATTGCGCCGTGCTCGCGCATCACCTCGACAGGGTTCGGACCGCGGTTATCGCGCGGCGGTGGGCCAGGTCCCGACGAGGAACGGCGTCGTGGTCGGCTGCGGCGACCCGCCCGCCGGCTCATCCGTCACGGCGCTCACTCCGAAACGCGCATCGCCGGACACGGCCATCGTGACGACTGCGGCACCTTGCGCATCGGTCGCGAACGTGCCGAGCCCGACCGGCTTGCCGTCCGCACCGATTCCCCAGAGCTGGTAGGTGCGGCCGGCCGACGGCGGAGGCAATCGCCGCGCCGAGACGACCATCACGCCGCGCGCGCGGTCCCAGAAGAGCCGCATCGACGGCGCCGCGCCGGTGGACGCGAGGGTGATGGTCTCCACCTCCGGGCCGAGCACGCGAGCCAACAGCGAGTCGCGCACCGCGACATCGCGCGCGCGCGCGTTGAGCAGTGAGTCGGCACGGGCGATGCGTTCGCGCAGTCCCCGTTGGTCGGCGCGTGACTGGAAGAGCGTGGCGCCAAGTCCCGCCGCCACGACCAGCGACGCCGCGGCGGCGATCCAGCCCAGTGAGCGCCCCCGGGAGGCGCGCCGGGGCGGCGCTTCCTGCCGAGCGGCGGCGAGGATGCGCTCGCGCAGGCCGGCAGGTGCGTCCCGCTGAGGTACCGACGTCGCCAGCGCGACCGTGGACTCGCGCAGGGTCGCGACTTCGGCACGGCACCGCGGGCACTCGGCGAGGTGCCGCTTCAGGAACCCGGCCTCATCACGATCGAGCGCGTCGAGCGCGTAGGCGGCCAGCGCGTCGTCGAAGGGATGCGAGCTCGAGTCGGCGTCGCGCCCAGCGGCCGCTTGCGGATGCTTGGACGGACTCATAGATCCCCCCGCTCGCGCATCGGCGCGAGCGCCTGACGAAGTTTCTCCATCGCGGTGCGGACGCGCGTCTTCACCGTGCCGAGAGGCTCGCCAAGCCGTTCGGCGATCTCGCTCTGCGAGAGGCCCACGAAGTAGGCGAGTTCCAGCACGCGTCGCTGCGGCCCCGAAAGCGAGGCGAGTGCGGCGCCCAACTGCGCACGCAGCTCCAGGGACTCCGCCTGCGCCGCGGGCGACTGCGCCGGGTCCGCGGGGGCCGCCTCGAGGTCGATCCCGATGGTGTTGATGTAGTCGGTCATGACGACCGCAGCGCGTCGACGGGAGCGGAGCAGGTCGAGCGCGCGACTGCGGACGATGGTCGCGACCCAAGCCTGAGTCGATCCCCGCGAGGCGTCGAATCCGCTGGCGCTGCGCCAGATCTGCGCGAACGCATCGCCGACGGCCTCTTCGGCGTCGGCGGTCTCCCGGAGCATCGCGAACGCGACCGAGTACGCCAGTGTGGCGAAGCGATCATAGAGCTCGCCGAGCGCTCGCTCGTCGCCGAGGCCGATGCGTGCGAGGAGCGCGGTGTCGGCGCGTGTGTCTGCTGCGTGCGTCGTCATCGGCAGGGTCAGCGGACCGCGCAGGCGAGAGGGCCAGTTATTCGGGAATGTTGCTGAAGAACGGACGAGAAGCAAAATGGGCCTCGGGAGTGTGCAATTCGAGTACGACCCGAATGGTCGAGTCGGATCGCGGAGGCGAATGCAACGATTCGATCGGCACTCACTTATCGTAGGACCATTCTGAATGAGAATCGTTCTCATGCTGCGTCTTCTTCCGTCACCCGAGGTAGCTATTGTGATGTCGGATAAGAGCTTGGCTCAACGCGTCCGCGCGGTCCCTTCTCCCGTCCCCCTCACCTCGGAAGTCCTGGCATCCGGCCCGCCGTCCACGGCGCGCCCTCCTGCTCGGCCTTCCGCTCAAGCGTCGGAAGATCGGTCTCGACGAACGCCTTGAGCGCCGCGTGGATCGCGGGGAACTCGGCGGTCACGATCTCCAGCTGCCGCCGCTGCGTACCGGTCGGCGCGCCGAGGAAGTTGCCGAAGCTCGCGGCCGTGCCCATCCGGCCGACGAGTGAGGTATAGGTCGGTTCGGAGTAGCGACCCGGCGTGTTGTCGCCCGAGAGCCGGTCGCGGATGGCGCGCAGCTTCAGGATCGCCGCCCGGACCTCGGCGTCGAGCGTGGTCGCCCGCGTGATCTGCTCGACGGCGCGCTGCAGCGCGTCGAGACGCGTGCTCGTCTCGGCCATCAGCGCATTCGCACCGAGCACGACCCGCTGGAGCTGCTGCGCCTCGCGCTGGAACGCGACCGCGCGCTCACGGTCGGCTGCGGTGATCCGCGAGTTCGGGAGGAGCGTGACCTCGAACGGCGCGGGCTGTGTGATGGCGCTCCGCACGCCGAGCACACGCTTGAAGAGCTGCACGCGATAGCTGCCGGGGACGACGTAGGGTCCGTTCCCGCCCTGCGTGCCGCCGCCGGGCCCACCACCGCCAGCGCCACCACCGCCAGCGCCACCACCGCCACCCGCCGCGGCAGCGCCGGCCACCGGCGTCACGCTCGGCCAGCGCATGTTCCACGTCACGCGATTAGTGCCTGCGGCGCCCGGACCGTCGAACCTCGAGATGATGTTCCCGGCCGCGTCGGAGATCTCGACCTCGACACTGGGCGCCTCCTCATCCTGCTCGGCCTTGAGTGCCTCCCAGCCGGGGAAGGGGACGTCCGCACCGCTGCGATTGAGCGCCGTCTCGCGCGCCTGACGCGCGGCGCGCTGGGTGCGGAGCGCCGTTCGCAGGTGATACGTGAAGGTCGCGCCGACCGGCGGGTTGGGCGCGATGTAGTGCGACGCGCCCTGGAAGCTCACGCCACCGCCGCCAAGCGGGGAACCCTGCGTGTAGAGCAGCGCGGGCTTCACGGGGAAGAGCGTCGCCTCGGCGCGCAGGCGCTCCGGGGCGAGCTCGCGCAGCGCGGAGTAGTCGTCGAGCACGAAGAGGCCGCGCCCGAAGGTCGCGACCACGAGGTCGTTGGCCTCGGGCTGGATGGCGATGTCGCGCACCGCGATCGGCGGAAGTCCGCCGCGCATCTGCTGCCAGCGCGCGCCGTCGTCGAACGAGACGAAGAGTCCGAACTCGGTGCCCACGAAAAGGAGCCCCGGCTTCAGGTGATCCTCGCGCACGACGTGCACCGAGCCGCGCGCGGGGAGGTTGTTGGAGATGAGGCGCCAGGTGCGCCCCTTGTCGCCCGAGCGGAGAACGTACGGCTTGAAGTCCCCGCGCTTGTAGTCGTTGATGCCGGCGTAGACGACATTCGCGTCGTGCGGCGAGGCCGTGAGGTAGGCGATGTAGCTCGTGTCCGGGACACCGGCGATCGACTCGACCCGGCGCCAGTTGGCGCCGCCGTCCTCGGTCACGTGGATGAGGCCGTCGTCGGTGCCCGCGTAGATGAGCCCCTCCTGCTTCGGCGACTCCGTGAGCGCGATCACCGAGCCCGCGTACGAGGTGGAGGTGTTCCGCGCGACGGCGTCGACCGACCAGAGCCGGCCCTGCATCTTCATCGACGTGCGCGGGATGTTGCGCGAGAGGTCGGGCGAGATCGGCCGCCACGCGTCACCGCGGTCGTCGGAGCGATAGACGCGCTGGCTCGCGAAATAGATCCGCGTGCTGGAGAAGGGGCTGATCAGCAGGGGCGAATCCCAGTACCAGCGCGCGGGATCCTCGCCCGGCTCCTCCTCGGGCACGATGCGCACGCCGATGCCGGTGGTGCGGTCGAAGCGCACCAGTCCGCCGTTCTGCGACTCGGCGTAGATGGTCGTGTGGTCGCGCGGGTCGACGCGGCTCTGGAATCCGTCGCCGCCATTGGTGACGAACCAATCGGAGTTCTGGATGCCGTTGACGTGGTTCGTGCGCGCGGGACCGCCGAACGAGAAGTTGTCCTGCGTGCCGCCGTAGACGTTGTAGAAGGGCGCGTTCCGGTCCACGTCGATCTTGTAGAACTGCGTGACCGGGAGGTTCTCGAAGAAGTTGTAGGTCCGGCCCGCGTCGAAGCTCTCGTAGAGCCCGCCGTCGGAGCCGATCAGGAGGTGCCGGGTGTCGTCGGGATCGACCCAGACCACGTGGTTGTCGACGTGCTTGCCCGACTCACCGAGCTGCGTGAAGGTGCGGCCGGCGTCGTCGGAGACCATCGTCTGCACGTTCACGGCGTAGACACGGTCCTCGTCCTTCGGGTCGACCCAGATCTCCTGGTAGTAGAGACCGATGGTCGAGTAGGGACCCTGGCGGTTCCACGATACGCCATTGTCGTCGGAGCGGAAGACGCCGCCCCGGTTGTTCGCGGCCTCGACGATCGCGTAGAGCACGTCGGGGTTCGACGGCGAGCGCGCGAGCCCGATGCGCCCCTCGCCCTCTGGGACCGCGGTGATCTTCTTCCAGGTCTTGCCGCCGTCGGTCGAGCGGTGCAGCCCCGACTCCGGGCCGCCGGCGAGGTAGCCCCACACATGGCGATGGCGCTGCCAGGTCGACGCGAGCAGGATGTCCGGGTTCCGCGGGTCGAGGTCGACCTCGTTCACACCCGCCCACTTGGTGCCGGCGAGGATCCGCGCCCAGGTCTCGCCGCCGTCGGTGGTCTTGTAGAGGCCACGCTCGCCGCCTTCGCTCCAGAGCGGGCCCTGCGCGGCGACGTACACGACCTTCGAGTCACGCGGATCGACGACGACCTTGCCGATGTGCTCGGACTGCTTGAGGCCGACGTTGCGCCAGGTACGGCCGGCGTCCTCCGACTTGTACACGCCATCGCCGTAGCTCACCGAGCGCTGGGCGTTGTTCTCGCCGGTGCCCACCCAGACGACGTTCGGGTCGTTCGGATCGAGCGTGACGGTCCCGATCGAGTAACTCGCCTGCCCGTCGAAGATCGGGCTCCAGGTGGTCCCGGCGTTCTCCGTCTTCCAGACGCCGCCGGAGGCTACGCCGACATACCAGGTCCGCTTGTTCGGGTGCACGGCGATGTCGCCGATGCGGCCGGAGGTGAAGGCCGGGCCGATGGCGCGGAAGCGGAAGGCCGAGAGGGCGCTGTTCGGCAGGCCGCCCTGGGCGATGGAGTCGCCCTCGGCGGGCCGACCCGCGGGACGACCCTGCGCGTCGAGTGGGAGCGTGGCGACGGTCGAAACGCCGAGAGCGAGGGCGAGGTGTCGGAGGGACCGGAGGCGCATGGGGAGGGGAGAGGATGGGATGAAGCCCTGCGATTACGCCCCCCGGAAACCCTTCGCTGGGAGGCCGTGACGGATAGGGCGGAACCACCCAACCCATCGAGGACCCAAAGATGCGTCGAATCCTGACTCTTGCCACCCTCGCGGCAGTCGCCGTACCGGACGCCCGCCTCACGGCGCAGGGGGTCCGCGTGATGACCCGCCCCGACGTGGAGCGTGTCGTCTGGATGAACTCCGATCGCCCGATGATCGGCCTCACCACCACCGGCACGAGCGAGCGGGGGGATACGCTTGGCCTGCGGATCGAATCTGTCCAGGCGGGATCGCCCGCGGAGAAGGCCGGCCTCAAGGCGGGTGACCGGCTGCAGTCCGTGAACGGCGTGAGCCTGCGCGCTGACCGCGCCGATGCCGGTGAGGACGACTACGACGGTGTGCTCACCCGCCGGCTACAGCGTGAGGTGCAGAAGACCAAGGCGGGCGAGTCCGTGGAGCTTCGCGTGGTCGCGGGCTCGCAGGCGCGCACCGTGCGCGTGACGCCGGTGAAGGCCTCGGAACTCGAGACGGAGCGCGCCCCGGGCGGAGTCCGGGGACGGATGTCGTCCGATCGCGCAGTCATCGGCGTCTCGGTCACCTCGACCGGCAGTGCGCGCGACACGCTCGGCGTCTTCGTGCAGTCGGTGACCACCGGCGGGCCCGCGGAGAAGGCGGGGATCATCGAGGGCGACCGGATCGCGGCGATCAACGGCGTGAGCCTGCGCGTGGCACGCGAGGACGCCGACGACCCTGCCGTAGGCGCGGCGCGCGCCGAGCGCCTGACGCGCGAACTCGGGAAGCTCCAGGCCGGCGACGCCGCGGAGCTGACGGTGGTGACGGCCGGCCGCGCACGCACGGTCCGCCTGACGACCGTGAAGGCCGAGGAGCTTCCCGGCGGTGAGATGACGTTCTTCCGGTCCCCCGGCGGCGACGTGCGCACCATCCGGATCCCCCGCGACTCCGGCGGCACGTTCGAGATGCGCCTGCCGGAGCTCGAGGGACGGATGAAAGAGCTGATGCCGCAAATGAACGAGCTGCGGCGGAGGCTGGAGACGGAATCGGTGGCGCGGCGGCGGACGGTGAAGGCGGAAGGAGAAAGTAGAAAGTAGAAAGTAAAAAGTAGAAAGTAAAAAGTAGAAAGTAAAAAGTAGAAAGGACGACCGCCGCCCTTCCTACTTTCTACTTCCTACTTCTTACTGGCTCAGAACGAAGTTCCGAGCACCACCGCATTCATCACGAGCCGATCCAGCGCTCGCCACCACCCGCGGAACATCGGCTCGTTCGTGAACATCACGAGATTGCCGCGGCCGACGCGCTCCTGCGCGATGAAGGTGCTGCCCTTGAGCAGGCGCTCGGAGTTGTTCGGGAAGACGAACCCGCCGCGCCGGATCGTGCCGGTGGTCGGGAAGACCGCGACGTTCCCGCCGTCCTTCGAGAGCGTGTAGAAGCTGCTCCCGCCGACGAGCACCGGTGCACGCTGGCGCTCGAGGCCGAGCGTCAGCCAGTGCCCGAGGTCGAACACCACGTCGAAGTGGCTCCCCGGCAGGTCGGCGATGTCGTCCGCGCAGGCGTTCGGGCTCGCGGTCGCGCGCACCGAATCGAGCGGTGCGGCCGCAGCCGGCGCGGGCTTCAGGTCCTTCTTCTCCTCGCATTGGATGCGCCGCACCGACGTCAGCCCGACGTCCTCGCGCGTGGCCCACTGCGTCGCGCCGCCGAAGGTGATCAGCACGCCGCCGTTCTCGATCCACCGCTTGAGTCCGGCGCCCGTGCCGAGGCTGCCCGCCCCGCCGCTCGGGATGATGATTACGTTGAACGCGGACATGTCGCCGTTGAGCGCGCCGAGGGAGACCGGCGTGAACTTGATGCCGTAGCGCTGCTCGAGATTCCACCAGAGCGCGCCATAGCTCGTCTGCGAGACGCCGGCGTCACCCGCGACGGCGATCCGCGGCTCCTTGAGCGAGACGACCACGCCCGACCCGCTGCCGTACTGCGCCGTCTCCGGGAACGCGGTGTTGACGCCGCGGACCTCGACGCCGGCCGCCTTCGCGAGCGCGTCGATGCGCCCGGCGAGCGTGGCGTCGTTCCGCGACACGCGGGCCACCCAGGTGCCGCGCGGCCAGGTCGTCGCGCCCGTCTGGATCGGCTCGGCGGCGATCGCGATGCGGTACCCCTGCTGCAGCAGCTGCGCGGCGAGCTTCGGCGCGCCATTCCGGTCGTTGCGCCAGAGGTAGGCCGAAGAGGCCGTCGCGCCCTCGACGATGCCGCCGGTGATCGCGTGCGGGAGGACCTCGCCGTTCATCGTCACGCCGTTGGCGAGCGAGAGCGCGGCGCCCGCGACGGCCGGTGCGTCCTCCGTCCACCACGCCTCCACGCCGAACGCCACCGGGAGCGCCCACGCCGAGACGTCGTAGAACTCGTAGCCCTCGGCGTCATTGGCGTTGCGCGAGCGGGACTGGTTGCGCGCGAACTTCTCGAGCTGCGCCTTCGCGAACACGGGATCGAGCTCCGGATCCGCCTCGAGGACGGCCTTGGCGACCTTCCCCTGCGGCTGGGCGAGGTCCACGACGTAGGAGCCCGCAGGGAAGCTGCGCGCCGCGGCGCCGTCGGCCCAGTAGCTGTGGGCGCGCGCGCTGGAGACCGCCGCCGTGGTGCGCGTGACTTCGACGCCCGCGCGAAGGAGCGCCGCCGCGAGCTCGGCCGCGCGGGCGGGATCGCTCCCGGGCACGAACACCACGCGCTTCATCGTGCCGGTGCGGCCGTCGGTGACCGCCTTGGCGCGGAAGGCCGCGTAGTCGCGCACCATCTCACGTGCGCCGCGCGCCGAGGTCTCGAAGGTCGCGAGCGACGCGACGTAATGCTTGGCGATGCCGTCGCGCAGGGAGAGGAGCGTACCGTCCTCGCGCTGCTTCAGCAGGGCCGGGCCACCGTCGGTCTCGTAGGTCGTGCCCATCGCGCCGGTGAGCGCCGGCCACGAGTCGTAGTAGCCGGGATAGTAGAGGTCGAACGCGTCACGCACGAAGTAGAGCCAGCCGTAGCGGTCGAAGGCCGCCGCATTGCCCCGTCCGATCGCCTCGCTCCACTTGTACGGCCAGGCCGAGATGTTCGCGTTGATCGGTCGCGCGGCGGGCGCCATATAGTAGGTCGAGGTGTAGCCGTGGAGGTCGGCCGTGACCATCGGGTGCCAGCGCAGCATCCCGCCGACGATCGCCTGCACCTCGCGCTGCGTCATCGCCATCAGGTCGCGGTTCATGTCGAACCGGTAATGATTGAACCGGCCCGAGATGGCCCAAGGCTGGCCGCGCTGCTGCTCCATCGCCTGGCCGGCGCTGCTGCCGACGGCGATCGAGTTGCTCCAGACCGAGAAGCGCTCGTGGCCGTCCGGGTTGGAGCTCGGGTTGATGATGACGATCGCGTCGCGGAGGAGCGCGAGCTGCGCCGGGTCCTCGGTGGCCGCGAAGTGGTAGAGCAGCTGCATCGAGGCCTCGAAGCCCGGGACCTCGTCGCCGTGCACCGAGCCGGAGAACCAGACGACGGCCGGCGCCCGCGCGATCGCCTGGTCGAGCTGGGCCTGGGTGGCGCCGCGCGGGTCGGCGATGCGGTCGAGGTCGGCGCGGATGGCGTCGAGCCGCGCGAGGTTCTCGGGCGACGAGACGAGATAGATGCGCATCGTGCGCCGCTCGTTGGTCACGCCGATCTCCTCGACGCGCACCCGGTCGCTGGCCGCCTGCGCGATCCCGAGCAGCACCCGCTCCTGGCTCGCGTACTGCGTGTGCCAGCTGCCGACGTTGTAGCCGAGCATCGTCTCGGGGCGCGGGACCGTGCTGCGGTAGGGACCGTGGGAGTAGAACGAGAAGTTGCGGTCGTCGCGGAGCGAGTCGACGCTGATGCGCTGGGCGACAAGGTCCCCGGCCACGGCCAGGAGCAGGATCACGACGCGGAGGATGGATCGCATGTCGGTGCGGATGGGAAGGAATGAGTGGACGTGCGGGGAGCGGGTGTCGATGCCGTCAGGATGACGGTGTGGTCGCCTTCTGCTGCGGGGTGCCGATCAGACGGAGCCCGGCGTCGAGCGCGCGCTGCACCGGCGGGCGGACGAACGACGCCGCGAGCCGCATGACGGCGTAGGAGAGCGCCAGCGCGAACACGAGCGCGATGCCCACGCCGAGCGCACGCGGCAGGGGCGAGCCGGGGGCGAGGAACAGCACCTCGCCGGTGTTGTGGAGCAGGTAGAGCGGGTAGGTCAGCGCGCCGGCTGTCGCCGTGAGCCGTGAGTCCGCGATCGACAGGCGCCCACTCGCCACCAGCGCGAAGGCCCCGAAGATGGCGCAGATCGCGACCACTGTCGAGACGCGGGTGACCGGCGTGATGTGGATGGCGGCCACGAAGCCGTCGATCTGGCCCAGCGCCTGCTGGACCGAGAGGCCGAGCGCCACGATGAGGGCGGCCGCGCGCGGTGACGACCAGCCGCGCGCGAAGATGATCGAGAAGAGGGCCCCGGCCACGAACAGCGAGCCGTAGCTGAAGATCGTCACCGACCGCGCCACCGGGCCGATCTCGACGAACGCCCCGATCGTCAGCGCCGCCAGCCAGACGAAGAGCCATCGCTCCAGGTTCCGGTATTGCCCGACGATGATCAGGAGGAACAGGATCAGGTAGAACTTGATCTCCAGGAACAGCGTCCAGTACACGCCATCGACGTACTCGGCGCCAAGGAACTGCGGGATCATCGTGAGGTTCAGCAGGATCCCGGACAGCCCGAGTCGCTCCGGGAACCCCGGCTTGGCGAGCGTGAAGACCAGCGCCGAGACGAGGACGGAGATCCAGAACTCGGGATAGAGCCTCAGGATCCGCGCCCGGGCGAATCCGGCCGCCGTGCGTCCCTGCGCGCTCCAGGCGACCACGAAGCCGCTGATCACGAAGAAGAGCGGGACGCCGAGGTAGCCGTGGCGGACGATGGCGCGGCCGAGCGTCGCGAGCGCGCCGGTGGCGGTATCGTCGAAGTCGTAGAGGTAGTGATAGAGGACCACCGCCATCGCCGCGCCGAAACGCAAGACGTCGAGCGAGGCCAGTCGACCGGCGGAGGCCGTGGGGGCGGTCCCCGTCATCGCGTCGGCCCTCAGAACTCGATCTGGGTGCCCAGCTCCACCACGCGATTCGGCGGCAGCTGGAAATACTCCGTCGCCGAGCGAGCGTTGCGGCTCATGATCGAGAAGATCTTCTTGCGGATGATGTTCATCGACAGCCCGCCCTTCTTCCACGGGCCGCGGCGCGGGATGAGCTGTTCGCGGCCGAGATAATAGCTCGTATCGAGCGGGCGCGCCGCGATGCCGAAGTCGCGGCACTTCTGCAGGACCTCCTTCACGTCCGCCGACTCCATGAACCCGTAGTGCGCCAGCACACGGAAGAACCCCTGGCCGAGCGCCTCGATCCGCACCCGTTCGGCGCGTGGCACCTCCGGGACGTCGTCGGTCGTGATCGAGAGCAGGATCACCGTCTCGTGGAGCACCTTGTTGTGCTTGAGGTGGTGCAGCAGCACGACCGGCACGCCGGAGGCCTCCGACGTCATGAAGACCGCCGTGCCCGGCACCCGCGCGCGTGCGCGCTGGCCGATGTCCGCGAGGAAGGTGTCCATCGGGAGCGCGATGTCGGTCAGGCGTTCGCGCAGGATGTCGCGCCCGCGCTTCCAGGTGGTCATCAGCAGGAAGAGCACCATCGCGATCGCGAGCGGGACCCACCCGCCGTGGAGCACCTTGAGCAGGCTCGCGCCGAAGAACCCCGCGTCGATCACGAGGAAGACGGTGCCGAACAGGAGGCCCTTCCAGAGCGGCCAGCCCCAGCGCGTGATCGTGATCACCGTGAAGATGACGGTCGTGATCATGAACGTGCCGGTCACCGCGATCCCGTACGCCGCGCCCAGCGCCTTCGACGACCCGAATCCGACGACGATCACGAGGCAGCCGACCATCAGCGCATTGTTGATCTCGGGGATGTAGATCTGCCCGAACTCCTTCGCCGACGTGTGCTTGATCGACATCCGCGGGCTGAAGCCGAGCTGGATCAGCTGCTGCGTCAGCGAGAAGGCGCCCGAGATCATCGCCTGCGACGCGATGATCGTCGCCAGCGTCGCGAGCGCCACCAGCGGGTAGAGCAGGGCCGGGGGCGCCAGCAGATAGAATGGATTCTCGGCGGCGAGCGGGTCGCGCAGGATCAGCGCCCCCTGGCCGAAGTAGTTGAGCACCAGCGCCGGAAAGACGAGGAAGAACCACGCCAGCCGGATCGGCTTCCTGCCGAAGTGGCCCATGTCCGCGTACAGCGCCTCGGCCCCGGTGACGGCGAGCACGACCGCGCCGAGCACGAAGAATCCCGCCTTGCCGTGCGTGAACAGGAAGCGCACGGCGTACGAGGGATTCACGGCCGAGACGATCTCGGGATGGTTGACCATCTCCATCACGCCGAGGATGGCGATGGTGACGAACCAGAGCAGCGTCACCGGGCCGAAGATCGCGCCCACCCAGGCCGTCCCCACGCGCTGCGTGAGGAAGAGCCCGATCAGGATCACGACCGTCATCGGGATCACGAGGAACTGCAGCGACTCGCGGCCGACCGTGATGCCCTCGACCGCCGAGAGCACGGAGATCGCCGGCGTGATCATGCCGTCGCCGTAGAGCAGCGCCGTCCCGAAGAGCCCCATCGCGATCAGGATGGCGCGCCGCTTCACGCGCGTCGTCTGCTGCTGCAGCAGCAGCGCAAGCATCGCCAGGATGCCGCCCTCGCCCCGGTTGTCCGCGCGCAGGATGAAGACGATGTACTTCACGCTGACGATGAGGATCAGCGCCCAGAGGATCAGCGAGAGGATCCCGTAGACGTTCTCGGGACTCGCGCTGAGGCCGTACTCCGGGCTGAAGCACTCGCGCAGCGCGTAGAGCGGGCTCGTGCCGATGTCGCCGTAGACGACGCCGAGCGCCGTCAGCGTGAGGACCGCGAGGCGCTTGCCCTTGGGGTTGGCCTCGACGTGCTGCCGCTCGGGCGGGCGGTACTCCGTCGTCATCCCGCTGATCGGCGTGAAGCTTGCCGGCCGCGGTGCTGGGTCGTTTGGGTCCGGCATCTCAGGAGGGGCCGTCCTGCGCCCCGGATCGTGCATCAGAGTGCGCGCACCGCCGGTCGGCGCGCGAACGGGGCCGATCCCCCGGCCCCGCTGCAGGGAATGTAGCGCGAGCCTCCCGCCGGTCCAGTTCCGCACGGGGTGTCGTGGCGAAGGGGCGGACCGCGCCGCGGTCCGCCCCTTCGTAACCCACTGTCCTGCAACGCGATACGTTCGTTACTCGTACCGCAGTGCTACGATCGGATCCATACCCGCCGCGCGCCGCGCCGGATAGACGCCGAAGACCACGCCGACGATCGCCGAGAAGCCGAAGGCGAGGCCGACCGACGATGCGCCGACTTCGGTCGACCAGCCCAGGACCTTGGTGAACGCCATCGCGCCCCCCGCACCCACGGCAATGCCGATCGCGCCACCGAGGAGGCAGAGCACCACGGCCTCGATGAGGAACTGGAAGAGGATATTCAGCTTGGTCGCGCCGAGCGCCTTCCGGATGCCGATCTCGCGCGTCCGCTCGGTGACCGAGACGAGCATGATGTTCATGATGCCGATCCCGCCGACCAGCAGCGAGACGGCCGCGATGCCGGCGAGCAGCATCGAGAAGACCTGTGTCGTCTCGCCGAGCGTGTTGAGGAAGTCGGCCTGGTTCCGGATCTGGAAGTCGTCCGGACGGTCCGCGCGGAGCTTGTGCTCGCGGCGCAAGACCTTTTGCACGTCCGCCATCGCGTCCGGGATCTGCTGCTCATCCGGCGCCAGCACCGAGATCGAGCGCAGGCGGTTCGAACCCATCACGCGGTAGCGCGCGGTCTGGATCGGGATCAGGACCTGGTCGTCGGGATTGTTGAAGGGGCTGGCCTGTCCCTTGGTCTTGTACACGCCGACGACCGTGAACTGGAT
This sequence comes from Gemmatimonadaceae bacterium, assembly GCA_031396725.1. Classification (GTDB taxonomy): domain Bacteria; phylum Gemmatimonadota; class Gemmatimonadetes; order Gemmatimonadales; family Gemmatimonadaceae; genus Pseudogemmatithrix. The sequence goes on from JANNLH010000145.1 coordinate 79,420, forward strand.
GCCGCGGATGCGGATGTTCTCGCCGACGAGTGCGTCGCCGCTCTGCAGGCCGAGATTCTGCACGACCGTCGGCCCGACGACGGCGAGCCGCTGACGCCCGGCGTCCTCACCGCTCGTGAAGAAGCGTCCCGTCTCCATCTCGTACTTGCGCACCTCGGGGAAGTTGGCCGTCGTACCGACGACCTGCGTCCCGGCGTTCTTGTTCAGGTACTGGACCTGCAGGTTGGCCGACATCTCGGGCTGCACGGCGGTGATGACCGTGCCGCGCTCCTCGAGGGCCAGCGCGTCCTCGAGGATGAGCCGCGTGCGGACGTCGAACGAGAAGACGCCGCCCGTGCGCGCCTGCCCCGGCGAGACCGTGAGGAGCGTCGTGCCGAGCGAGGAGATGCGGTCGTTGACCGCCTTCTGGGCGCCGCGCCCGAGGGCGACCACCGCGATCACGGCGGAGACGCCGATCACGATGCCGAGCATCGTGAGCAGCGACCGCAGCTTGTTCGCGCGGAGCGCCCCGAGGGCGACGCGGATGGTTTCACCGATCAGCATGGCGCTACCGGCCCGGCGGCCGACCGCCGCCTGCGCCGCCCGTCGCGCCGCCGAGCGGACTCGCGCCGCCCGTCATCGCGCGCATGCGGTCCTGGTTCTCCTGCCGCTGCATCTGCAACGCGGCGGCCGAGAGGAGCGCGACCTTATCGCCCTCCTCGAGGCCGCTGATGACTTCCGTGTAGTCGTAGTCGGCCACGCCGAGACGGACGACCTTGGCCACCCACGACGAATCCGCCGTCTGGACGAAGACGAGTCCGGTGCGGGTGCTGGCCCGCGAGGAGCGGGCATTGGCGCCCTGCTGAGTTCCCTGCGCGCGCGCGGTCGGCGCCGCGGCACCGGCGGGCGTGCGCGTCGCGGTCGGCGCGGCGCCGCCGGACGTGCCACCGGACGTGCCACCGGACGTGCCACCGGGCGCGCCCGCGTTCCCTTCACGCATCCGGCAGGCGCGCACGACGTTCATGTCCACGCCGAGTTCGGTGTACGCGGTCCGCAGGTCGCCCATCAGCGTCTGACGATCGGCATTCGGGTCGCGCATCTTCGCCTGCAGGTCGTCCACCTTCTTCGCGGCCTCCGGCTTCGCCTTGCGCGCGGCGTCGATCGCCTTGCACTGCGCATCGGTCACCTCGGGAAGCTGCATGCCGCCCTGGCGACCACCCTGCTGACCACCCTGCTGCTGCAGGTCCACGTAGCCCGGCGACGAGCGGAGCTGCACCTGCTGCGGACGCCCGCCCGGCGCGCCGTTGCCGCCCGGACGCCCGGCACCCATCGGGCCACCGAAGCCGCCGCCCATGTTCCCCATCGCCGCGCGGATCTGCGCCTGCACCGTATCCGGGTCGAGCCCGAGGATCGCGGCGGCCTGCGCGGCCTCGCGCACCGTGCGGATCGACTCGTTCGGCACCGTCAGCACGTTCTCACGGCGCTCGGCCACGATCGACACCTCGCCGTTCATGCCGGGCATCAGGAGCCCGTCGCGGTTCTCGAGCGTGACGAGCACCGGGAACATCGTGACGTTCTGCTGCACCACGGCCTGCGGCTCGATCTTCTCGACCGTGCCACGGAACTGGCGGTCGGGGAAGGCGTCCACGATCACCGTGGCCTCCTGCCCGGCCTGCACGCCGCCGATGTCGGTCTCGTTCACGAGGGCGCGGGCGCGCACCTTGGTGAGGTCGGCCATCGTCACGATGGTCGTGCCGCCGCCCGCGGTGCTGGTGCCCGACTGGATGACCTGGCCGAGTGCGACCGGCTTGCCGATGATGGTGCCGGCGACCGGCGCGGTGACGCGGGCATCGTCGAGCCGCTGCTGCGCGAGGTCGAGATTCGCGCGCGACCGCACGATCGCGGTCATCGAGTTCGTGTAGTCGAGCTGCGCGGCCTCGTTCTCCTGCGGCGTGATGATCTTCGCCGCGAGCAGCTCGTCGGAGCGCTTCTTCTGGATGGTCGAGACCTCGAGCTTCTTCTCGGCGGCGTCGAGATCGGCCTTCGCCTGGTTGAAGCTGTTCTGCACATCGCGCGTGTCGAGCTGCACGATCAGCGCGCCGGGGCGGACGAGGGTGCCCGTCTCGACGGGCATCTCGATCACCTGGCCGGACGAGCGGGACTTCACCTCGACGACGTTGATCGGCTCGATCACACCGGTCGCCTCGGCCTGCACCACGATGGTGCGGCGCTCGACGGGCGAGGTGCGGATGACGAAGGTCTGCTCCTTCTTGCCGCCGCAGGCGGCAAGGACGCCGAGCAGCGGAAGGAGCATCAGGTACTTGCGGGTCACGGCTTGAACTCCGGTGGGGTGCGTGGGGGCGGTCGAGCTGTCGTTGGACGCCGGCGGGGGCCGGAGGTTAGAGGTCGCGGCCGATCAGCGCTTCGATCTGCGCCTTGGCGGTGCGCGCGTCGAGCCGGGCCTGGATGAGCGCCTGCCGCGCCTGGTCGAGCGTCGTCTGCGACGTGAGCAGGTCGAGCAGCGTGGACGCGCCCAAGTTGTAACGCTCCTGCTGCACCCGGAGATCCTCCTCGCCGGCCTGGACCGACGCGAGTTGGATCTGGATCCGCGCTTCGGCGGTGCGGAAGGCGCCGAGTTGCTGCACCATCAGCTGGCGCTGGTTCAGCCGCGAGTCGCGCAGCGTCGCTTCGGCGTTGTCCTCGGCCACCTTGCGCGCCACCACCGTCTCCTCGCGGCCAAGGCCGTTGAAGATCGGGATGTTCACGTTGATGCCGCGCGACTTGTTGAAGTTCTCCGAGCGGCCGAGCAGGCGGAGCGCGCTGTCCGAGACGGCGGTCGAGTACGACTGGCCGTACGAGAGGCTCACGGTCGGCAGGTAGGGCGTCTTGGCGGCGCGCGACTGCTGCTTCGCGGCGGAGACGTTCGCCTGCGCCTGCCGCACGGTCGGGCCCTGGTCGGCGAGCGAGTAGAGCTCCAGATCCGAGCTCGAGATCGTCTCGGTCTCGGAGGTGTCGCCGACGACCGCGGTGACGATCGTCTCGGCGCCGATCAGGCGGGAGAGGGCGGCGTTCGCCGTCTGCAGGCTGTTCTGCGCGGTCAGGATCGCGAGCCGCGCGTTGCCGACCGCGATCGAGGAGCGCAGCGAATCGGAGCGCGTCGCGGCACCGGCGGCGACGCGCGCGGTCGCGGCGCGCAGCTGCTGTTCCGCCTGCTCGAGCTGCTTGCGGGCCGCGCCCTCGGATTCACGCGCCGCGAGCACGGCGTAGTACTGTTGCTTCACCTGCAATGCGACCGCGAACGACTGGTTGATCTCGGTCGCCTCGGCGGCATCGAGGCTCGCCTTCGCGGCCTGGAGGTTGAAGTACCGGCGGCCGCCGTCGAAGATCTCCCAGCCCGCGTTGAAGCTGTGGCTGCCCGACCAGGGCTGCGAGCGCGGGATGAACTCGCGGCGCAGCGCGTCGAACTGCACGCCGTCCGAGCGGCCCGATCTCGCGTTGGCGCTCAGGGTCGGCAGGTACGACGCCCAGTTGGTGCGGACCGACGCGTTGCTCGACCGCACGGCGTTGCGCGCCTGCACCGCGGCCGGCGCATTGCGCCGCGCGAGCCGGACAGCCTCATCCAGCGAGATCGCCCGCGGGGCGGCGTCCTGCGCGAGCAGGAACGTCGGGACCGCCAGCAGGGACAGCACGAGCGCCTTCATTGCTTCTTCTCCTTTTGCTTTTGCCGCGCCGTTTCGCGCTCGCGCTGCATCTCGTCGTAGGTGGCCTGCTGCTCCGGGGTGAGCAGGGACCTGATCTTCTGGCGGGTCGCGGCGTGGATCGAGTCGGCCTGAGGTTCGACCGGCGCCATCAAGGCGTCGAACTGCCGATTCCGGTCGTCGAGGATCGTGTCCAGCGCGGCGCGCTGCGTCGCGTCCATCCCGAGCCGGCGCGCGAAATCGTCGCGCGCCGCCCGGGGATCCTCCCACCGGTTCACGAGCCGCTCCCGGAGGATCCAGCGGTCCACCGTGATGCCGCCGGCGGCACCTGCCGCCACTGCACCGACATAGAACGCCAGGGCCAACCGCTTCGTTCGCGTCATCGCCCGCACTCCATTGGAAACGCGGAGGGGGGCCGAAGGTTGCCGGTCAATAGTCGAGCGGTCCGCGCCGCGCGAAGACCGGCTTGTCCGTGACCGGGGTCTCGATGACGTTCTCGTAGGCCATCCGCGCCTCGACCGCGCGCGACTGCAGGTACACCGAGCCCGCCACGATCAACGTGAGGCCGGCCGCGAGCAGTCCGAGCTGGTAGGCGCGCTCGGAGAGGGCCCACCAGCGTCCCGCCTCCACGCCCTTCTCGACGCGCGCCATGATGCGCTGCTCGAGCGACTCCCAGTACGAGGGGTCGGCCGGCGGCGCCACGATCGCGCGCAGGTGGTTCGTCACTTCATCATCCCGGACCAAGGCCGGGCCGCGCATCTCATCAGTCATAGTCCGCTCCTCACCTCGCCGAGCACTCGGCGCAGGTGGGACCTGGCGTAATGGAGATCGGACCGGGCCGTCCCTTCGGGGATGTCCAGCATCTTCCCGATCTCCGCGTGTTTGTAGCCTTCCACATCGTGCAGCGTGAACACGCGCCGGGCGCCCGGGGGCAGCTTCGTAATCGCGTGTTCGATGTCAAGCATTTCACCCGGCGCGATCATCGTTCCGACCACGGCCGCGAAGGCATCCATCCCGGCTTCTTCCGGCTCTTCCTCGAACCGTGTGCGGCGGCGTGAGTCGGTCTTCCGTTCATTCAACACGACGTTCACCGCCAATCGGTGAAGCCATGTGGCGAACGACGACTCGCCGCGGAACAACCGCACCTTTTCCCACGCCCGAACGAAAACATCCTGCGTCAGGTCTTCGGCGCGCGTCCGGTCAGGGACCATGCGTGCGCAAAGCGAGAAGACGCGATTGACATGACTGCGGTACAGGCGCTCGAACGCATGCCGATCGCCGCCTGCGGCAGCCGCGGCGTC